>NZ_CP043875.1:0-600000 GCF_032878975.1 Methanoplanus sp. FWC-SCC4 | reverse complement strand
TTTTGTATATTTCTCCATAATCCCTTCTGTTGCGTGGGAATATGGCCCATGTCCTATATCATGCAAAAGTGCCGAGACTGTAACAAGCATTACATCTTCAGAAGATAGATTCAGACTCTGACTCATAAGACGTGCAAGGTGCATTGTACCAAGAGAATGCTCAAATCGGGTATGGTTTGCACCCGGATATACCATGTGGGAAAAACCAAGCTGCTTGATATACCTTAATCTCTGAACAGGTACTGAATCAAGAAGTGGAAGAATTCTTTCATCCACTTCAACATAACCATGAACAGGATCTTTTATTATTTTCATCTGAAAAGCCGACCCGCCTTAAATTTTTGTCCAATGAACAAAAATGTTCATTAGTTAATTCATTTATCAATCAAATATACATTATGATAAATGTATTGCATGAATATCTGTAAAAAAAGTTTATGAATTATATTTAGATAATCATCAATAAACAAGGACAATCCTGTCCCTTCAAAATATTATTATTTTTCTTACAGAAAAGGAATTATTTAACAAAACACTGATTCTGCAGGATATATTAAGTATTACTTTCATAACCAGAATTATAATGAAGATTACTTTCCTTTCCGGGGGTACAGGCACACCAAAACTAATCCGTGGCTTTAGAAATCATCTTCAGGATGATGAAATTTCCGTTATTGTAAACACTGCAGAGGATATGTGGATATACGGAAGTCACCTTTCACCTGATATTGACACTGTTATGTATCTTTTTGCAGGACTTTTGAATACAGATACATGGTGGGGCATTAAGGGAGACACCACAATAACAAATGACTTTCTTAAAGAAATCGGGGAAGACACCTATCTGACAATGGGTGATCGCGATCGTGCGATAAATATTGCAAGAGGAAGAATGTTAAAATCAGGTATTTCTCTAACAAAGTCCACAAAACAGATCTGCAGGAGTCTTAATATTTCAGCCAATATCATCCCTATGGCTGATTCAGAAATAACAACAAACATAAAAACCAATTCCGGCTTAATTCACTTTCAGGAATTCTGGGTTAAACACAGAGGAAAAATTCCAATTAAAGAAATTGTAAGATACTACAAGACCGAACCTGTTGCCACTAAAGAGGCAGTCTCAGCAATCAAAGAGGCTGATCTTGTAATAATCGGGCCATCAAATCCTGTTACAAGCATATCGCCAATACTTGAATGCAAAGGAATTAAAGAAGCACTGAAAGAAAAATATGTCATTGCGATAAGTCCTTTTATTGGAAACGAACCTATAAGCGGACCTGCAAAAGAACTTATGGAGGCATGGAATTTACCTCCCACTTCAAAAGGAACTTTTGAATTATACAAAGATTTCATTGATCTTTTTATTCAGGACGTAAGAGACAGTGAAATAATCAAAAACGCCATTAAATTTGATACACTTATGATAAATGAGGAAGTAAGCAGCAGACTTGCAGAGGATATTCTAAAAGTATTCAGGGAAAAGATCTGACCTCTATATTTATTACCATCCTCTTCACAGTTTATTTAAGATGTCAGATTACTTTGCATTTTCAAGCATAGATGATGCAATATCAAAAACAAAAGCATTATTGTGGCCATTTAACTGGAGCATATGGTTAAGGATTGCAATAATATCATTTTTTGTTGGGGGGATATCCGGAATAAATCCATTCCAGTTTACCAGTCCCTCAGGAAACGGTTCCATAGATAGTGCAGGCATTAATGAAATAATGAATATAATGCCGATTATTATTGCCATAACTGCACTGATAATCTTCCTTGCCCTGATATTTGGTTATCTTTCAAGCGTATTCCAGTTTGTATTTGTAGATTGTCTTTCCAAAGAAGAATTCACATTAAGAAAATTCTTCAGGCAGGAGCTTGGAAGAGGAGCAAGACTTTTTGCATTTCAGATTTTGCTTGCAATCGCCTTTGTTGCAATAATCATAATAGCCGGTCTGCTGATGTTTGCAGGAATCTCAGGCTTTGGTGATATACCAAACACAGCAATATTGGGAGCGATTATATCGGTATTCTTATTGGTATTTCTTTTATCAATCCCGGTTCTTATTGTAACATTATTCACAATCGACTTTGTTGTTCCTATTATGATCAGGGAAAACTGCGGGATAATAGAAGGCTGGAAGCACTGCTGGAGTGTTATGAAAAAAGACTGGTGGCAGACGATTGTCTATCTGGTTATGAAAATTATCCTCTCAATTGTTGTAATGCTCCTTATGTTCATTGCAATAATGATCGCCGCCCTGATTATCGCTATACCATTCTTCATACTGGCGCTTTTGGCTTTGGGTTTTGCTGCAGGTGAGGCTGCATTTGTTCTCCTTTTGATTGTATTTATAATACTTTTAATTCCGGTCGCACTATTAATGAGTGTGCCTTTTGCAACATTTCTGAAATATTACAGCCTTGATGTTCTTGGGAAAATGGAACCAAATTATAAAATGATAGAATAAAAACAATTTTTTAAACCAAAACAATCATATCATAATTTCACCCTCTTTTCCAAATTCCGAAATATCGGTTTCAAATGAATTTATCTCTGTATAACCAGATATTTATACAAAAATGATTACATTCATCTCCGGCGGTCCCGAATCCTTAAAATTAATAAGAGCTTTTAGAACAATCCATTATGATAATGAAATATCCGTTATCGCCAATACATCAGACAATATCTGGATGAGTGGAAATCTTGTATCTCCTGATCTGTATGATTTAATCTTTCTTTTTTCAGGCATCCTGAATACAGCAAAGTGGTCAGGAATAAAGGGAGACACTTATTCAACAGGAAACTTTTTGACCAAAATTCACAGAGATGAATTCTATCCTGTCGGGGATAAGGAAAGATCATTACATATCGCGATAAGCGATCTCTTAAGGGATAAAAAGAATCTTACGCAGGCCAGTGAAATACTCTGTCAGAATTTAAAAATAACATCAAAAATCCTGCCTGTTTCAAATTCACGCTATTCATCATATGTATCTGTTGATGAGGAAACAATGCATGTCCTTGAATTCAGGCAAAGATTTAAAGAAGACAGGGACATGGAAAACAGGGCATCTGTTAATCTGGATTTTTTCAAAAAACCCATAATAACAAAAGATGTATCAGATATTATTAAACAAAGTGATGCTGTCATCGTAGGACCCGGCAGATTTAATACTACAATATCCCCCATTCTCGCATGTGAAGGAATGATTAAAGCACTAAAGAATAGTTTTACGATCGCATTTCCTCCGGATTTGCCTGAAGATTTTTGTACTGATAAATACCCGTCACTTCTAAAAATAACAGAGAAATACAATTCCTTCTCAGACATTTCTGTGAAAAACATCAGGGAAGACAAAACGGAAAAGGATGTTATTTATCTTGATACAACCCTTTCCTCCAGAAACAGGGCAGAATCTCTGGCATGGGATCTTCTTTCAGTTATCAGAAGCCAGAGCCATTAAATCATTCAGGAAATCCATAACATCAAAAATCATATCTTTTGTTTTACCAAGAATCTTCAGGAAACTTTCCACATTGACATCGGAATGGAGGATTTCATCAATATCATCTAATTCCCCCGTGTTTGTTATGGACACAGAATTAGAAGGATTTTGAGTATCATGATTTTTGGTTGCCGCAGGTATCAAATTTGAATTATCAGGTGTTGGGACGTCAAGACCAAGTTTGTTATTAAGACTTATAGCATAACTATAAGCCTCATCCGCTTTTTTTGCGGCCTGATCTGCGTAAATTCTCGTCTGATCATAATTCTTTATTAGAAACTTATCTTCAGCAAGAACCAGAATAGTTCTTGCATTATCATTGTATGATTTTATAACCCAAACGCGTGAATCTTTTAAAAGTCCCTTATTGTTCTCAAAATAATCAACCATTGAATCAACAGATTCTACCTTTCTTTTCACTTTATCTATTGAATTTTTTGCAGATTCCACATCCAAAATACTTTTTGCTTCATCAATACGGGCATGCCCCAAAGAAAGATAACTGCTTTTTTGAGAGGTTTCAGAATATTTTGCAGCTGATATTGCATTTAATGCATCCAAATATTTTATTTTGGCAGATTTAACATCAGCCCCTGTTTCACGCAAAATATCGATTTCTTTCCTTAGAGATTCAAGATCGTTTTCTAACCTGTTTTGAAGGATATCAAGATCACCGGGGTTGATAAATATTTTCTCAACACTATTTTTTGAGACCTCCTCTCCCACTGCATTGTAGTGAATAACTTCCAAAACACTATAATTTGCAGTCCCTGATACCTCCGGAACTGTTCCGGTCAGGTTAACCTCCACCTGTGTCTGATAAGTACGTGGATAATAAAGCTGAAATCCTGATATTGTTTCATACCTGCCAAATCTTTTTGGCATCTCCTGTCTGGCACCATCAATTACTGTTGCAAACTGCCATTTTGGACTTAGAAGATCTGTATATAACTGAAGAGATTCTGCATCAGAATCAAAATCATACTGCACAGTATAATGAACAAAGGTTTCCTGTCCTGGTGCAAGATCACCTTCAGGATTTACATAACCCCATATTTGTGTTCCATCTCCTGCAGAGACGACAAATGGCAAAATTAAAAGTGCAAAGAATATTGATAAAAAAATTATTACAGTTTCCGGTTTTAAGCAGCTCATTATTAAATTTTAATTGTTCTTTTTGAAAATATAAAGGGTTTGTCAGTCTTACCTCACAAGAAGAGTTGTTTTTCCGCTGTTCTTAACAACCGCCGAACTTACACTTCCAAGAACCATTCTTTCAAGATTGCTTTTGCCCTTGGTTCCCAGAATTATAAGATCAATACCCTTTTCCTCTGCAAACGAGATGATCTCATCTCTTGGATCTCCAAACAATCTGTGCGCAATAAAATTCACTTCACTATCACGGGCCGTCTCCTCAGCAGAAGTAAGTACTCTTTCGGCCTCTTTTACAAGAATTTCATTTGCAAGATCAAAACCTGCGATCTGGGGAGTTTTGGTTCCTGAATCAAACATCATCTGGTGTGTAATTATATGCTGTACCACATATACTGCATGAAGCTCTCCTCCCCTGAGTTTTGTTTCCTGAACTGCAACCTGCAAAGCTTTTTCAGACTGTGCAGAGCCATCAAGAGCAACCATTATTTTCTTTATCATAACGAATACATCCCTAGCATATATTATATAAAAAGTATATTCATCAGGATTATATTTTATGATTACGATGAAACCAAAGAAAAAATACTAAAGATTATCAAAATATTTTCCAAAAAAATTCATCAAATATAAATTAAGAATACCCAATTTTTGGTAAATTGTTTTCATGATTAATCGGATGCAGTGCAAAACAAAAATAAGAGTTTAGAACACACACTATTGCAGATATTTTATGAGAATTTCACTGAAAGAAGTAACAGCAGAAACTGAGACTGCAGAGGTCATAGGATGGGTACATGAAGTACGTGACCTTGGCGGACTCTCTTTTTATATATTAAGAGACAGAACAGGATTTTTACAGGCAACTGTCGTTAAGAAAAAAGCACCTGAAGCAGTCTTAGAAGCTGCAAAGGAAGTTTCACGCGAATCTGTTGTAAAAATCTCCGGTACAGTAAAACCAACCGAAAAAGCTCCGGGCGGAAGAGAACTAATTCCGGATTCTTTTGAGATCATCAGCAAAGCAGAAACACCCCTTCCGCTTGATGTTTCGGAAAAAGTTCTTGCTGAAGTAGAAACAAGACTTGACAACCGCTACCTTGATGCAAGAAGACCAAAGGTAGGGGCAATATTTCAGATAAGAAGTGCTGTAACACACGGAATTAATGATTATTTCTTCAACAACGGTTTCATAAACATCAATACGTCAAAGATTGTTGCTGCAGCGACCGAAGGAGGAACAGAATTATTCCCTATTGCATACTTTGAAAAAGAGGCTTTCTTAAACCAGAGTCCACAGCTCTATAAACAGATGATGATGGCAGCAGGTTTTGAAAAAGTGTTTGAGATTGCTCCAATATTCAGGGCAGAAGAACACAACACTACAAGACACTTAAACGAAGCCACATCTATTGATGTTGAATTCTCTTTTGCAGATCATAATGATGCAATGGATCTTTTGGAAGATGTTGTAATTGCAGCATATGAAAATGTTGAGAAAAACTGCAGTGATGAAATTGCAACACTCGGAATTGATTTTGAGATTCCAAAAAAGTCATTCCCCAGAATATCATATGCCGAGGCAATAGATATTGCAGCAGCAAGAATTGAAGAAGACATAGGATACGGAGATGACCTCTCAACCGCTGCAGAGCGTGCAATCGGAGAGGAAATGGGTGTCCACTACTTCATCACCGACTGGCCAACGGCAATAAAACCATATTACGCAATGCCATACGAAGACGAACCTGAAATCTGCAAGGCATTTGATATGATGCATCCAAGAATGGAACTTTCAAGCGGTGCACAGCGTGTTCATCAGCATGATCTCCTTGTTGAACAGATTCAGAGCAAAGGTTTATCTCCTGAAAGCTTTGAATTTTACTTAAAGCCGTTTAAATACGGCATGCCGCCTCACGCAGGATGGGGAATGGGAATGGAGCGTTTAATTATGACTATGCTCGACCTTCCAAACATCAGAGAAGCTGTTCTCTTCCCGCGTGACCGTCACAGAGTTACACCATGACGATAGTTAGAAAACTTCTTCCGACAACCGTTGTCGGAAGTTATCCGGCAGTTAGAGGAAAGGGTTTAAAATCAATCATAAACCCTTTTGCAGGAGCTCTCGAAACAGCTGTTTCTGATCAGATCAATGCAGGAATTGACATTATATCCAGCGGACAGATCCGTGGAGATATGATTACATCATTTACATCCCAGATACCTGGCATTAAAAATCAGACAGTGTCAGGTCCGGTATTGCCATCTCCAAAGGCAATTACAGCAGATGACACCAGATATGCCTTATCCAGACATCCTAAAGTAAAAGCCATGCTTGCAGGACCATCTACAATTTCTCATGCTCTTAAAATTGAAACACCAAATTATCGAAACCGTGATGAACTTGTACTTGATCTCGCCCAGGTTATTGCATCAGAAGCATCAAAGCTCGAATCACTAGGAATAACAATATTCCAGATTGATGAACCCATATTATCAACAGGCATTGCCAATATGAATACAGCTTATGAGGCAGTTAACGCAATTACCGGAGTTCTGCGTGTCCCGACATGCCTTCACATCTGTGGAAATATTGAAAACGTACTTGATGATGTGTTAAAATTCCCGGTAGACATTCTTGACTTTGAATTTTCATGCAACAAAGATAATCTCGAAGCCGTCTCTAAAAAAGAAATTGCAGACAAGCAGATCGGTTTTGGTGCAGTTGACTCCTCTGATACTGAAATAGACAGTATGGAAACAATTGTTAAACGCATCGAAAAAGGTGTTGATATATTCGGACCTGAAAAACTTTTAATCGATCCTGACTGCGGACTGAGGATGCACACAAGGGAAGTTGCTTTTGCCAAACTAAAAAATATGGTATCTGCAACAGACAAAGTCCGATCTGAATTATAAAAAATGTGAGTCATTTAAATGGATGAACGTTTTACAAACAATTTTGACATTTTAAGATTTTTTGCAGCGGCAACAATTATTTTTTCGCACTCTTTTGCACTGATTCTTGGTTATTCAAATGTATTCCTGTTTGACTGGCATCTTTTAATAGGACAGTTGGGACTTGCAACACTACTTGTAATAAGCGGTTATCTTATTACCCAGAGCTGGGAGAGAAAACCGGATTTGAAAAGATTTTTCTGGAAAAGAAGTCTGAGAATTTTTCCGGGAATGATATTATCAATTGTTTTTGTAATGTTTCTAATTGGCCCGCTTGTGACAAACATGAGTATAAACCAGTACTTTGAATCACTTTTTAATCCGTCAACTTGGGCAGCAATTCCTTTCTATACAAACGGGGCCATACTGGGAATTTTTACTGACAATCCTGTAACTTATGTAAACGCCCCGTTCTGGACAATTCCCGTGGAATTCATCCTCTACATACTAATAGTGTTTTTGGGAATTACGGGACTTTTGATGAGAAGGAAATGTCTTTTCCCCTTCATGTTTTCAGTTCTGCTCCTCTGGCTTATGTGGTATGAAAACCCTGCACTCAACAAAATAAGATTCGTCCTCTACTTCCTTATCGGAGCTTATCTCTACACAAAAAGAGAAACAATCGGGTTTAAATGGTGGATTCTGGCAGCATTATGGATACCGGCAATTCTCTCATACGGGACAATATTTATGTTCTTCTTTGCATTCTTTGCAATACCATATACCGTTTTGTACATCGCAAATATACCGTCAAAGAAACTCAACAGTTTTGGAAAATTCGGGGATTTTTCATTCGGCATGTATATTTTTGGATATCCTCTGCAGCAGACCATTATTCACTTTTTCCCGGGAATCGGCATAGGTGCATTGATCGGACTTTCATTTCTTATTATAATACCTGTTTCAATCCTTTCATGGCATCTCGTTGAAAAAAGAGTTTTAACACTAAAAAATACAGATTTTTTCGTGAATAAATCAATAGAAAAACAAAATATATAATTTTTTTATTTTTTTAAGAATTCAAACGACCCTTGCTGTTGTTGAAAGTTCAATTCCGTCTGCCATTATATTATACGGGTATGCCCTTCTCGGTACATCTTCACCCGGTATTTTATTTATTGCAAGAGTTCTTTCGATCTCACTTCCGTGCATCAAATCTGTGAGTGATATAAAAATATCCGCAGAACGCATTATTTTTGTTTCATCCTGCGGAGAATGAATACCCCTGTACAATGTCATCATAATATTTCCGCCGGAATTTAGTATGGCCTCAGATCCTTTTGTTAAAATGGAAACTGCTTCTTTAATGCCATATTTTTCAATAATTGAAGACAGTGAATCCACCACAACCCAGTTTCCTTTCATCCCGGACTGTATCTCTTCTATTGATAAATCACCGGCCGGAATCATTCCCTCTTCGCACTTTCCATCAATCATAAAATATGTACTTTCACCTGATTTATCAGCAAGCCAGAACTGGTGGGCAAAGCGATCACAACCTGAGAGAGCGTCGCCGTATATTATTACTGTTTTTCCTTTTGGAATGCCTCCTCCCAGTTGAAAATCAAGACCGACAACTCCTGTAGATCTCTTATGATCACCAATGGAAGTTATCACTTCGATTTCTGCTACCATCTGGTTAATAAATGAGATTTATTCAAATAAATAGATATCCGTAAATTAAAGGATTTTTTTATAAAAAAGTGTTTAATTACAATCTCTGCAATAATCATCCCTTAGTTGACGACGCAGAAGTTTCCACTGGTTTACACGGGGAAGAATATCTACAAAAATATATTCTCTCGGGACTTTGTAGCCTGCAAGTCTTTCCTTTGCAAAATTTTTCAATGCCTCCTTATCAGGTTTTTTGCCAGTCCTTAGAACAACCGCTGCAACAGGGATTTCACCTCTGTGTGAGTCAGGACAGCCGAAAATTGCAATATCATCAATATCAGGGTGTTCTATCATTGCTTTTTCAACCTCGGTCGGATAAATTTTCCAGCCTGACATTACAATCATGTCTTTTTTGCGATCTGTTATTGCAACCATGCCACTATCATCAATATATCCAATATCTCCTGTTAAAAACCATCCTTCAGGCAAAAAGACACTTCTGGTTTCTTCTTCCATTTTCCAGTAGCCTTTTGCAACTGCCGGACCGCGAAGGGCAATCTCCCCAATCTCTCCAACGGACAGTTCTTCCAAAGCATCATTTACATCAACAATTTTTACCTCAGAATACCCGACAGGTCTGCCAACACTTCGAAATTCATCAGCTCTTTCATAGTCACATGGTCTGATTGCAGTGCCTGTTCCTACAACAATTGTTTCTGATAATCCGTATGCATTTACGACAGGAACACCAAAACGACTGTAAAATTCTTTCCAGATACTTGGGTGAAGAGGACCTCCCCCGCTTATCATCTCTCTTACACAAGCAAAAACAGATTCAGTACCGGGAGATGTTTTCAACAATGAATGTATGACAGGAGGCATTGCTGCAACAACGGTTGCCTTATATTCAGCAATATAAGAGATGTATTTTTCAAGTTCAAATCTCTCCAGAATTATCCATGTTGCACCGGACTTAAGAGCCGAAATACCCCATGAAACACCAACATGGGCCATCGGATAGATTCCAAGGTAAATATCTTCAGAATTAAAACCCAAAAGCTCTTTTTCCGCATCCATTGCAGCAATCCAGTTTCCATGAGTAAGCATTGCCCCTTTTTGCTTCCCGGTAGTGCCGGACGTGTACTGAAGCTGGCATAGATCATCTGAATCACAATAAACTGCCCTGAATTCATTAGAGGCTGAAGAAACGATATCATTCCATTCATTGTTTCCAATTGTTAGAACCAAAATATCAGATGATATTTCCGCTGATGCCCTTTCTGCAACATCTCCGGAGTTAGTGTCAGTTATTATTGCACATGAATCAGAGTCTTTAAGCATGTAAGAAACCTCTGACTCTTTTAACACAATATTTAATGGAACTGATATAGCTCCTATTCTCCATATTGCAAAGTAAAACAATAGATATTCAGGTATTGCAGGAAGATAGATGCATACCCGGTCACCTTTTTTTACCCCGTAAGATGACAGAATATTTGCATAACGGTTTACAGTATCAAGAATACCCGCATATGTATAAATCCTGTTTTCCGATGGAAAGATCAATGCATCCTTATTGTATATTTTAGAGTTATTATCGAGAAATGTTGTACAGTTTGACAATATTTTTATCCTCCGTATTTATCTGCATCATATACGAATTACAGATCTTCAATGTATTTTTTTGTCCATTACAGCATAATAATTGTGATAAGTTTTTACACAAAAAGAAAAACTGCAATCAGAAATAAAATTATTATCCAAAATAAGAAAATACTGCTCAGGATAAATACTAAAAAATTATTATTGGTATTCAACAGGCTGAACCTGAGCAGGGAGTCCGCCTTTGAAATGCTGTTTTATTCTTGAATACTGCTCCCTCAGCCTTTCATTCATCATTGGATGAACTTTTTTAAGAGCTTTATTGAAATGTACTTCTGAAATCGAGGCAGAACCATCACGCATAGCAAACATTGCCGCTTCACGGCACAAAAGCTCAAGATCTGATCCTACATAACCAGCAGTTTTCTTTGCCAGTTTATCAATAAGCTCGTCTCTTTTTGGGTCATTTATATAAAGAGCATTTTCCTGAAGCCCTGATACTATCAGTTTTCTTCTACGCAGGGCGGAAATCACCGATCCCGTTTCCTTTTCAACAATTCCAAAGCGGGATTTTAGCTCATCTGCGTTTATTGTTCTGTTTATCGAGATATCCTTCTTTTTTCCAATCTCTTCAAAAGCATTTTCAAATGCACTTTCATCAAACAATTTTGTAAAATCAATTAATTCTTCAATGACTGATCCTTCAATCGGCATATGTCTGGAATGAATCTGAAGAATCTTTTTCCGGGATATTTCGTCCGGTTCACCAACATACACAAGTCTGTCAAACCTCCCTGCACGAAGGAGCGCAGGATCTATCATATCCGGACGGTTTGTCGCACCCATCACAACAACCCCTGTCATATCTTCAAGTCCGTCAAATTCAGTCAGAATCTGGTTTACAACGCTCTCAATTACATGAGTGTCAGAACTTCCTCTGGCAGGCGCAAGCGCATCAAGTTCATCAAAGAAAATTATTGAAGGAGACACCTGGCGGGCTTTCCGGAAAATTTCACGAACAGCACGCTCACTTTCACCAACCCATTTTGAAAGAAGCTGGGGACCTCTTACAGGTATGAAATTTGCTCCGCTTTCATTAGCAACCGCTTTTGCAATCAGTGTTTTTCCGGTTCCGGGAGGTCCGTATAGAAGAACTCCCTTTGGAGGTTCAATACCTAAGTTCTCAAACCTGTCACGGTGTATAAGGGGATACTCAACAGCTTCTCTGACTTCTTCTTTCTCTTCCTTTAATCCTCCAACATCGCCCCATGTAATATGCGATACTTCCAAAAACACTTCACGCATGGCACTTGGATTTATTTCACGGAATGCATCACGGAAATCACTTAATTTAATCTCCATTGATTCAAGTATTTCCTGAGGAACTTCATCCGTCTCAAGATCAATAATTGGAAGATATCTTCTAAGTGCCCTCATTGCAGCTTCACGCGCCAGTGCAGCGAGATCAGCACCTACAAATCCATTCGTCTTTGAGCCAAATTCCTCCAGCATCTTCTCACGAACTCTGTGCACTTCATCATCAATCTGCTTGAGCTCTTTTTCAAGAGTGATCTTTTCAGTTCCTGATGAACAATTGAATTCATTTCTCTTTAAGATAAGACGGTTTTCACCCTCTATCGGCATTCCACGAGTATGGATCCTTAGAATTTCAATTCTGTCTTCCTCACTCGGGGCACCAATCTCGATCTCCCGGTCAAATCTGCCGGGACGGCGAAGAGCCTGATCAATTGCATCAAGACGGTTGGTAGCGCCAATTACAACTACCTGTCCTCTTTCCTCAAGACCGTCCATCATTGTCAGAAGCTGGGCTACAACCCTTCTTTCGACTTCACCGGTTACATCTTCACGTTTTGGTGCAATTGAGTCAAGTTCATCAATAAAAATTATCGCAGGAGCATTCTCTTCAGCTTCATCGAAAATTTCCCTTAAACGCTGCTCACTCTCACCGTAATACTTTGATATAACCTCAGGACCTGCAATAGAGATAAAATGTGCACCGCTTTCATTTGCAACAGCCTTGGCTATAAGAGTTTTTCCGGTACCAGGGGGCCCGTACAAAAGAACTCCTTTGGGAGGGTCAATTCCAAGTTTTCTAAAAAGCTCGGGATGACGCATAGGAAGCTCAATTGTCTCCCTGACATTCTGGAGCTCGCCTTTCAGACCACCGATATCCTCATAGGATATCATTTTTAAGCCCTCAAATCCTGCTGCCGGTTTATCAGAAAACTCAATATCAGTATCCTTGTTAATAATTACAGCATTTTCAGGTTCAATGTGAACAACTTTAAAAGCAACACTCTGCGGCTGCATGAATGGCAGCCCGGCAGAAACAGGCACACTATCACCTTTTACAACAGGGAAGTCAATCAGTCTTGAAACCGCGCTGTTATAATTTATAGGAAGCTGTTTTGGAAGATCTTCAGGCGGTGCCAGTATTACATGCTCAGCTGCGACAACATCTTTTACAGGAGAAATGTCTACCTTGTCTCCGATGCTAACCTCGGCATTTAACCTGATATAATTATCAATACGTACTTTTTCCTGATTCCAGTCATTGACAAGCATTCTCCAGACTTTTGCTACTGTCCTCTTTTTGCCGTCAATATAGACCAGATCTCCGGGAGATAAATGGAGATGAAGCATGGTCTCAGGATCAAGCCTTGCCCTGCCTCCGCCCTGATCCTCGGGATATGCACTATCTACTTTTAGACAAATCATAAGTCCACCTTAACACTCATATATGCTCTCGCTTATATGTACTTGTTACTTATGAAAATTCTCCTCTTTGATCCTTTTCATGGTGCAGCAGGCGATATGATTATCGGTGCACTGCTGGATCTTGGTGCCGATAAAGATTCTGTCGAAAAAGCAATGAGCTCTGTCGTATCAAAACCGGATTTTAAAAATGTTGAAAGATGTGGTATTTCGGCAGTAAAAGTCGAAACCAATGCAGGCAAGGCACACAGGACACTTGATGAAGTAAATAATATTATTGACACATGCATTGCCCCAAAAGAAGCAGTACTGATGGCAAAGCGTGTTTTTGGAAGAATAAATACAGGAGAGATTAATGTTCACGGCACAAAAATGACTCATTTTCATGAAGTCGGGGCCGATGATGCAATCGCAGATGTGATAGGGGCATGCACGGCATTTCTATCACTTAATCCTGATGCAGTATATATAAAACCGTTAGCTCTTGGGTGCGGGTTTGTAAACAGTGAGCATGGTAAAATACCCGTTCCTGCACCCGCAACAATTGAAATCCTGAAAGAAAGCGGCCTTCAGGTGATCTACGGAAAAGACCCTGAAGAAGGAGAACTTTGTACACCCACAGGTGCTGCACTTCTCTCTGAATTCTCAACATATTCCAATACTGAACCTGAAGGCAGAATAATTGCAACAGGATATGGTGCAGGAACAAAGAATCCTCAAAATACCCCCAATGTCCTTAGAACTCTGATAATAGAGCAAAATAATGAACTATCTGACAGAGTTGACATCCTTGAAACAAATGTCGATGATGCAACAGGGGAAGTCATAGCATATACTATACAGCGACTTATGGATGAAGGCGCAAGAGATGCTTCTTCAATCCCGATAAATATGAAAAAGGGAAGAAACGGATCACTGATCAGAGTGATTTGCAAACCTGAAGAAGCGGACATGTTTGTAAGGATATTATCAGAAGAACTGGGAACTCTTGGTATTAGGCACATACGCTCAATACACAGATCTATTCTTAAAAGAACCTTTGAAACGGTATCACTGGAATTAAAAGGCAGAATATATGCAATAAATGTTAAAATAGGCTGGATCGAAACAGAACCTGTTACTTTAAAAGCAGAATATGAAGATGCAAAAAAATGTGCAGAAGAAACAGGTCTTCCAATCAAAAAGATAGCTGCAATGGCTGAAAGAATAGCTTCAGAAAAGATTGATAACGGAGCTAAATAAATATGGACTTTTCAAAGATAAATACCGGGTCTTCTGATTTTGATGAATTAATCGGAGGGGGCCTCGAAAGGCGTGTCATAACTCAGATGTACGGAGAGCCCGGCTCAGGTAAAAGTACAATTTGCACCCTTTGTGCTGTAAATATTTTAAAAAGCGGTAAATGCGCAATTATTATTGACAGTGAAGGCTTTTCAGCAGAAAGATTTGAACAAATTGCAGGAAGTGATGAATCAAAAAATCTTGCAGAGAGATTATTCCTTTTTGAACCACTGGATTTTTCTGAACAAGGACTTATGATTGCACAGTGTGACACCCTTCTAAGAGATAATGATATAGGTCTGATTATTCTTGATTCAGCAACTGCACTTTACAGAGTAGAGCTTGGGAATTCAGGGGAAGGGCAGCGAAGGCTGGGACAACAGTTAATACATTTGCTTGGATATGCAAGAAAATATGATATTCCTGTTATTGTGACAAATCAGGTTTATATGGATATAAACAATGAGATGCTCACAGGTCTTGGAGGTACTTCCCTCAGGCACATATCCAAAGTAATTGTCAGACTTGAAAAACAAAATTCGCATAAAACTGCAATTCTTGAAAAACACAGATCAAAACCGGAAGGCAGGTCTTTTGATTTTAAAATAATAAATGAAGGGATTATAAAGGTATAAAACCTGAGAATACTGTTTCAGCAGAACCTTCCATTTTTGCCCCGCTTTTTGAAATATAAATGGTAAGCGGCCCCCCGACTGTATTTACCAGAACTTTATCACCCGTTTTTCCGGTTTTAAAAGACACTACTGCAGATGCAGTGGAGCCTGTTCCACAGCTGAATGTTTCATCCTCAACTCCACGCTCATATGTGCGGATTTTTATCTCACTGTCGCCAGTTACGCTGACAAAATTGACATTTGCACCTTCTAAAAATGTCTCATGATACCTTATTTTTGGAGCAACTGAGCAAATATCAAATTCATCCAGGTTTTCAACAAATACAACGGCATGGGGTACACCGGTATTCACCGCATAAACTGTAAAACCTTCAATTTCTTCTATATATTCTCCCTCTCCCTTTGCAGGAATTTCAGGACGGTCATATTTTACTCTTCCCATGTCAATTACAGCAAAAAATTCATCCTCACTGTGATAGCCGGCCTCTACCAAAAGGATTCCTGCAAGGGTTTCAACCGAACATTCCTCTTTGATATATTTCATATCATAAGCATATTTTACAAGGCAGCGAATTCCGTTACCACACATCTCCGCTTCACTTTCATCAGGCTGAAAAAGCCTCATCTTAATATCTGCTTTTTCTGAGGAAGATATAAAAAGAACTCCGTCACCGCCAATTCCAAAACGCCTGTCGCAATAGAGTTTTGCAAACTGGCCCTTCATTTCATCAGGGATGACATTCCCTTTAGTCTCATCAATAAGTATGAAATCATTTCCGTTTCCCTGAAGTTTTACAAATGGTATTTCCATTATAAAATACACCTCTGCCTTAAATTGTATGTTAATATTAAGTAACTACTTTTTCCAAAGATATTGAAATATCTGTAAAAATATAAACAAAGATCTGTTCCCTGGTTACTGTATTTATGAGAGTAAATAGGCTTTCAATAATTTATTAATGTTTTTTCACAATTCTGCCATAATTGGCAGGTCACATGCCTTACAACTGAATATGAAGGGTGAAGCGGCATTTGTTCGATTTTTAAAATGCCCTGATATCAATTAGGTTTTTATCGACTAAATCGTTTAATTAAAATCCGGCACCTGATCTTTACCAAAATTTATGCAATAAAAATTCAGAGAATTACAAAAAAATTTAATAATTTGTAACAATGACCTCACTTGCACCAAGCCTTTTATCCGGATTACTATTTATATTCCGCCGGGCTTCTACGACATGAATATTGTAGCCTGAATATAGCTGATGAATTTCCGGATTGTTGGAATTGCTGAGCATTACATTTACACCATTGTCTGATAATTCACGAAATAATAAAGAGAGTCTTTTCTGATCATTATAACAAAAACCTGAAGAACTATATGAAGTAAAATCAGCTGTTTTTGATACCGGCATATAAGGAGGATCAAAATATACAAAATCACCTTCTTTGGCCCCGGCTACAGAACTTTCAAAACCTTCATTTTTTATTTTGGTTCTTTCAAGCATTTTTCCAAAAGAGAGAATAAACTCTTCATCAGGGAGTTTGGGGCTTTTGTACCGCCCAAACGGCACATTAAATAAACCGGATTTGTTTTCTCTCCAAAGGCCGTTGAAGCAGTGACGGTTTAAGTAAATAAAAAGGGCAGCCCGTCGTATTTTTTGGGATTCATCCCCCAGGATCATATTGAACTCATCCCTGAGATTATAAAAGACTTCACTGTCATTTTTAAAATCCTCAGATTTTAGTTCCATTGATAAATCACAGTGATTTTCCTGAATTGTTAAATAGAGATTGACTAATTCCCGGTTAATATCATTAATTACAGCATTTTGAATCAGATTTTCATTATAGAGATGTATAAATACAGCCCCGCCCCCAATAAAAGGCTCATAATATGTATTCCATTTCTCAGGAATTCTAAGAAATATCTCATCTATGAGTTGCCTTTTTCCTCCGGCCCATTTGACAACAGGTTTTAGCACATATAGATATTATATTTAATTCTAAAAATGGTTATTAAATACCAATAAAAAAATGAATTTTTTTGTTTAATATATTTTTATATAAGTCACATGGATAATTTACTTCCACTTCTCAAGTGCCAGTTTGAGTTCACTATGATCTTCTGCATACTCTTCTGCTGAAAAACCTTCCATGAATGCATCAACAGCCTGCCGCATTGCAGCAGCTCCCGCCATTGTTCCTTTCGGATGACCGTGAATTCCTCCGCCTGCCTGCAGTATCAAATCAGTACCCAGATTTTCAAGTTCGGCATGTACTTTTCCCGGATGCAATCCACCGCTTGCAACGGGAAAAACAGGTTTCAATCCAAAATAATCTCCCTTAAGGACCATATTGTCTCCTGTTAGCTCATCTGGATCATGTCCCATTTTTCCACTTACAGTTCCGGTATGCAGCTGATCTCCCCCTGACATTCTTACAAGGCGGGCGATAGGGCGCATTGCTATACCATGCTTTTTGTAACGTGTCATTGCGGCATGCATAGTCCGGTGAACATGTACAGGAACATTTATTGAAGCATCCTCCGATAGTGCCTGAACAGCTGAAAAACCACAGGTTATAACATCAACCATAATTGCATTTGCCCCGCATTCAAGAGCCTTTTTCGCACGTTCAACAATTTTATCTGCCCTGTCAGATACATTAGCCGCGTAAAGAATCGTACGTCCGGTCTCACTCATGGCATCATCAAGACGGCTCATAACCTCCTGAACTCTCTCTTCCATCGGACAGAAGTCTTGATTGGTGAGTGTTTCGTCATCCTTTATGAAATCAACACCGCCTACAGCCGCAAGATAAGCCACTTCTGCCGTATCTTTGGGATTCAGACCAACTTTTGGTTTTATAATTGTTCCAACATGCGGTCTTTTGGAAACATCTGTTCCAATGAGTTTTCTAACCCCGTCTATTCCAAATTTTGGACCTTTAAAGGAAACAAGCTCTTTTGGAAATTCAACATCCAAAAGTCTTACCGAATCAAGTCTCCCCAGACCAAATAAATTCCCGGCAACAACAGAAAGATACTGAGGTACATTTCCGGCTTCAAAAATTTCCGCAGGATAGTGAATTCTGGTAATGTAACCTGAACCACTTTTCTCAACCGACTCAACCACGCCGTCAAGTCTTTGGACATATTCCATTCTGGTTGAAATATCAGTCCATGTACCTGTGGTTTCTTCATCAGCAATTGCCTGTGCGGCAAACTCAGGTGATGTGTCACCCCTTGGTTCATAATAATATTCTGCAATAACGTCAGGCATAATTCTCAGTCTCTTAATTATCTCTGTAATAGAAATTCTTTTTGCTAATTCTAAAGTATTCAGTCATGACAAAGATCTAATTCGTAAAGAATCAGTGCACTAATAAATGCAATAATTAACATCAACAACAAAACAGAATTACAATGACAACTGCAGTAGTTTTTGACAGTGCAGGCACTCTTCTTCGTACATATCGTGTTGCAAGAGATATATCCAATAACAAAATAGTGGAAGGAGTGGAAACAACAACCCTTACCTGCTCTGCAAAAGGGAGAGCATTAATCCTGTTATATGCACACTCCCAGGATATAGTGGACGCACCTTATGAAAAACTCCTTTCTAAATATCTCGAAGAGAACAAAATTTCTTTTGGGATTGCATGTTCATGCGGAATCGTAACAGCAGATGAAGTCTCAGCACTACTATACAAAGATAAAAATGCCCAGGTCAGTGATCTCCAGACCTGTATAAAAATGGTCTGGAACTGTTGTAAGAAACTTCCCGTAGTTGCAATGAACAGCGGAGTCATTGTAAACAAATACACGGGAGGAATTGAATTTGCAATCACTTCCGGCGGGCGGCCATTTTCAAATGCAAGAGCAACAATTCAAAAACTTCAGCAGATGGAAGTTGCCACATACGTTGCATCAGGCGACAGAACCGACAAACTCATGAAAATGGCTGATTACCTTGGAATTCCACACGGAAACATACACGGAGTTGCAACGCCTTCAATAAAAGCGCAGGTTGTTGAGGATTTAAGGGTACATTATGATAATGTTGTAATGGTCGGTGACGGCGTAAATGACATTGCTGCAATGAAAGTTGCTGACATTGCAATATTAACAGAACAGCAGCAGAAACAAAAACCAAGGATACTGGTGGATGCAGCGGATTACATAATAAAGGATGTATCTGAAGTAACAGGCATAATAGAAAGAATTTAATTTTGGGAAATATTGAATTTCATTTAATTCAACGCCATATGCCCGACATAATATATAATCAGACAAATCACTTCTTTTTGAAAAAAAACCTCATTTTTTAGAATAAATTAAAATTTATTCAAAACAAGATGTTGTAACAATATAAAGGCTAATAACTTACCTGCACAAAATTTTGTTTAGACAATTAAAAAATTGATCATTGTTCCAAAACCGAATTATATAATAAAAAAACATTACATTTAGTTATCGAGGACAAGTCTTATGGCATCACTAATCACGGTTGAAAATTTATGTAAGGAATTTAACGGGATTCCGGTTCTTAAAAATATAAATTTCAGTATTGATGAAGGAGAAATTCTGGGAATCATTGGAAGAAGCGGAGCAGGAAAAACTGTTTTGATGCACCTTATCAGAGGTGTTGATGAACCGCCGACTTCAGGAAAAATTATTTTTCACATATCGGCATGCAATAAATGCAGTCATATAGATCTACAGAGCAAAACCGGTGATAAATGCCCAAAATGCGGAGGAGAACTCGTCAAAGTGGATGTTGATCTCTGGGCTGAAGAAAACAGATCTATGAAACGAAGGATCATGACCCGGTCTGCAATGATGTTTCAGCGCACATTTGCACTCTATGGTGATGACCGCGTCATTGAAAATGTTATGCATGCATTAAGTGACATTAATTATCCTCCGGAAAAACAGGTTTCAAGGGCAGCAGATCTTCTTGATGAAGTAAGACTGTCTCATCGTATGATGCATATAGCACGTGATCTCTCAGGTGGAGAAAAACAGCGCGTGGTTCTTGCAAGACAACTCGCAAAAGAGCCGTTTTTATTGTGCGCAGACGAACCAACCGGAACACTTGATCCCCGTACGGCTAAAATCGTCCACGAAATGCTTCATGAGTCTTCCATCGGCAATCATATGGCAATGCTTGTCTCATCACATTTTTCCCAGATAATAGAAGACATATGCAACCGTGCAATTTTCCTTGAAGATGGTGAAATCAAAAAAATAGGCGATCCAAAGGAAATAATTGATACTTTCATGAAAGATGCTGCGGACGATGAAATTTTTGAAAAAGGTGACCTTGGTGATGAGCTTCTTCACGCAAAGGATGTTATAAAAAGGTACATTACAGTCGACCGGGGAATGATTAAAGCAGTTGACGGCGTCACATTTGAAGTATCAGAGAGAGAGATTTTTGGAATAATTGGTACAAGCGGTGCAGGAAAAACCACCCTCTCAAGAATAATTTCAGGAATTATTGAGCCTACCGGAGGGGAGATGAATATCCGGATTGGTGAAGAATGGGTTGACATGACAAAGCCAGGCATTCAAAACAGAGGACGTGCCAAAGGCTACATTGGCCTTTTACATCAGGAATATGATCTCTATCCGCACAGAAATGTCCTTGATAACCTCACTGACTCAATAGGCCTTGAATTTCCAAAAGAGCTTGCCATGAGAAAAGCGATAATCACTCTTAAAATGGCAGGATTCAATGAAGATAAAAGTCGCGAAATATTAAACCGTCTTCCTGATCAGTTAAGCGAAGGTGAAAAACACCGTGTCGCACTTGCCCAGGTATTAATCCGTGAACCAAGAATAATTCTTCTTGACGAACCGACAGGTACAATGGATCCAATAACAAAGATTGATGTGAAACATTCAATTATGCATGCCCGCGAAGATATGGATGAAACATTTATCGTGGTTTCGCACGACATGGACTTTGTCCGTGAAATATGTGACCGTGCAGCATTGATGCGTCATGGAAAAATTGTTAAAATCGGCCCGACAGAAGAAGTTCTTGAGTATCTTACCCAGGAAGAAAGAGAAATTATGTCCCGGCCTGAAGCATGAGGTGAAACATTTTGATTGAAATCCATCTCGATGGAACAAAGATGGAACTGGAGGATGGAGCAAAACTTGGATCAATTATCCCTGATTTGCCTCATTTACATTCTGTTGCAATAATAAAACCTTCAAAAACAAAAGAACAGAAAACTCAGAATATTAAGCTGACAACATCAGCCGGAGAAGTAATTATTGAACTGACAAAAGAAGGTCAGGAAATAATTTCTGAAGACTTTTTTAAAAAAATCTCCAATAAAAACAATTTAGAAAATTTTTTGGAACTAAAATGGTCTGACAGACAGACGGCTTCATTTGGCCCTTTTGAATCTGAAATTATTTCAGAAAAAAAACCATTTCGGTATACGAAAGGAGATGTTATTATCGGTTGTGGTGGGTATGATAAAGAAAATTCATACCTGATTTTTTCTAAAATCACCCACTCTGCAGATCACGGGGCAGCTAAAAAAGGAGGCGTAATCGGAAAAATTGTAAGCGGCAGAAGTGTTCTTGAACGATGGAAAATAGGAGACTCCATTAATTCAGCTGAAAGGATTATAAGCCGTGAAGATACAAAAAACGCCTTCGTTACAAAAGACAGAAACCTTGTCCTTGAAACAGGCATGGAAATTATCAGCTATGTCAGTGTGATTGCAAACGGTTATTCTAATGACAAAATTGACACAAGCACATCTGAAAGCGTTGAACATATGCTTCTGACATTTTCCGGGAATGAATTTGCCATTGACCTCAACTCATCGGTATTTGCGATGGATGAAAGGATGAAAAAATCCATTGTAAAACAGGAAGCAAAAAAGTCCAGGCTTGAAGGTACAGTCACTGTAAGAACATCAGGAAAACAGATTGGAAGTATATACATTTATACAAAAGACATTCCTGGAAGTCCAAACCACACAGTAACCGGTCAGATCAATCATGGAATTGAACTTGTAAAACTTGCTGCCAGAGGCGATAAATTTACTATAAAAACAACTCCCGAACAGATTGATCTAAGAGGTCTTGCTATTTCAAAAGCTATACAAATAGCTGAAGAAAGGGGCATAAAAGTTACTATTGACGGTGATGCTGATAATTCGGTAGTTACAGATCACAGCCCGAAGACAACACTTGAAATCCTTGACAAAGGGGAAGTCCGACTTTTGACAGTCCCCCTGTCTAATGTAATCACTATCCGTCTTGATGATGAAAATGCACCAAGAACATGCGGTATTTTCCGTGAAGTGACCGGCCTCAGGTGGTACAAAATCGGAAAAATGCCTATGATTTTTAAGTTTGAGGATGTTTATCTCTTCAATCCGAAAGTATCAACAAAGATTACAATTACAAATGAAAACACACCAAAAGGAGAGGTTCCTGCAAACACTCTTGCAATGACAAATGATTCCAGAAAGAGTGCGGGTATGGTCGGCATGAGAATGTCTCCCAACAGTGAATTCGGACCAACATCCGAGCCACTGCCTGCCACCAATATTATTGGAGAAGTAATTGAATCTGAAAAACTTAAAGACATAAAAGAAGGTGACATTGTCTACCTGAGGGAGATGGAATAATGGCAAATAAACCATATAAACCAGATTATACAGGCACAATCACCAAATATGTCTTTATTGAGTCACCTGACACAACCCCTCAGACACTTGCAATAAGAGCATATGAATTATCTGAGGGTGTGATGATTAAAGAGACCTGTTTCGGACTACAAATAACAGGAAAACCTGAAGAAGTAAACAATATAATCATACAACTCCGGAATATTGATCCAACACATATCTTCGTAAAAGACAGGGCATTTCCTCCGGGAGACCCCAGAAGATGCCGTGCAAATCTTGGAGGTGCCCGTCCGGGATATTTCGGTCACGAATTTGAGATGAGACTTATAAAGTATATCTCAAAAGGTCTTTTGGAATCTGATTCAAAAAAAGGCTACAATAAAGATATTCTTTCAAAACTTAAAAAGAAAAGTACCGATAAACTGCCTGCTGAAAAACTTCAAAAAATCATAGAAACACAGGAGCCCTAAAAAAATGGTTAAAGTTTTTATCTATCCATCAACAAGCCTTATCCTTTCGGATATGGTTGAACGCTTTGGACATAACCCTCTTGGTGCTGCAATAGCCATCAGAGAGAGGATCCAGACTCCCGGATTTGACTCTCCACCACTTCAAATGACCCCCGAAGATCCAAAAAAAGGTCTAAAGTACGCCGCTGTCGAGGTCCCTTCAGGAGTCAGAGGCCGAATGGCATTATTCGGCCCGATGATCGAAGAGGCTGAAGCTGCAATAATAATAAATGACTCTGACCTTGCTTTTGGATGCATGGGATGTGCAAGAACTAATGAGCTTGTTAAATTTTCCATAAGAAAGAGAAAAGAGATTCCAATTCTTGAACTGAAATATCCGTCATCTGAGGAAGAAGGTATTGCATTTGTAGGGGCAATAAAAGAATTTCTTGAAGGACTTTCTAAAAACACAGGGGGAATGGAAGAATGAGCGAACAACCTGTCAGGGTAGCACAGCTTTCATGCGGACCGGAACACAGCGGTGTTCAAAAAGAAATCTATGATGCGGCAGCGATGGTTAATGCAGAGATGTTCTTCCCGGACGTAGCATTATCCGATATTCAAAGCGCATATGATGAATTTGGTCTGGAAGCCAGATCAGCTGATTTGAAACTTGCAATTGCAAGGGCAAAAGCACTTGTAGACGGTTCAGTCGATGCTGATGCAGTCTTTATTGCAACATGCTTCAGATGCTCTGAAGCCGCAATAGTCAGAAATGAACTCAGGCACTATATCCATAATAATTCCAAGCTTCCTGTTGTAAGCTATTCATTTACAGAAAGAACAACTTCAGGAACTCTTCTCACAAGAATGGAGGCACTGACCACTATTGCAAGAAGAAGGGCACTTCTGGCACGTGAAAAACAGGTAGGAATAACTCTTGGAATTGACTCAGGATCGTCCACTACAAAGGCAATTGTAATGAAAGACAATGAAATTGTGGGTACAGGATGGACTCCGACAACTGCCGTTCTTGAAAGTGCGGAGACAGTTGTTAATTCAGCACTTGAAGAAGCCGGGATCAGCATGTCGGATATTGAAGCAATAGGAACTACAGGATACGGAAGGTTTTTGATTGGCCAGAAATTTAATGCAGATCTTATACAGGAAGAACTTACCGTAAACTCAAAAGGTGCTGTATATCTTGCAGATAAACAGAGAGGAGAAGCAACTGTAATCGACATAGGAGGAATGGATAACAAGGCCATATCTGTTCAGGACGGTATCCCCGGAACATTCACAATGGGAGGCATCTGTGCAGGAGCTTCAGGAAGGTTCCTTGAAATGACTGCAAAGCGCCTCGGGGTTGACATCACTGCTCTCGGCCCTCTGGCAATGAAGGGACTTTCAAAAACAGTTCCAATGAACAGTTACTGCATAGTGTTTGGAACACAAAGTCTTGTAAATGCACTTGCAGAGGGACATACAAAAGAAGATGTGGCAGCCGCCGCCTGTCGCAGTGTTGCCGAACAGGTTTTTGAACAGCAGCTTCAGGAAGTAGATATTAAAGAGCCTGTCATAATGGTTGGGGGAACTTCACTAATAGAAGGTCTTGTAAACGAAATGGGAAGACTTTTGCAGACCGAAATTGTCGTTCCACATCATTCACAGTATATCGGCTCTGTTGGTTCGGCCCTGCTGGCATCAGGTTTTATTAAGGACAGGTAGGTTTTGATATGGCAATTGGTTACTTTGAGGTCGAATGCAGGGAAGAAATGGGCAGACTTGCATACATCGATATTGCATCAGATGTGTTAAAAGACCTTGACCTCATCAAAATCATAGACAAACTTCACATCTATATAGACCTGGATTTCCCCTTTTTCCTTGCAGTGGGAAAAACAACAAAACTCCCGTCTCCTGTTCACATCAATGATTTTTCAAGTGTTATAGAGGATGAGGGTAAAATTGTCATCAACATTGCAAATGAAACATACCTTGCAAGGATGCTCACAATCCTCTGGAAAAAATACTCACGCGAGGAGATCGTTCAGCCTGACAGATTTACTGTTACAATAAGTTCATCAATTGCTTCAGTCCCCGAGATTGAAAATATTGAAGTCTATGATCCAAGTGAGGCAATGTATAAGGATCTGATTTATGCAATGCAGTGGATTGCCCCTGAAGGTTTCAGGGTGCGTCGTGAATGGGTTGACAAAGGATATTTCTGGTATATCGCAAGCGAAAACACTCTCCCTGAAGATGTGATGGAGAAATATGTCAGAAAATACTTTGATAAAATTGGAGGTCTTTAGAAAATGGCACTTGTTCCAATAACATACAAAGGCGGTGTTTACAGACATGACATTATTGTCGACCTCATAGATGATCTTGGAGGCTATATCGTCCAGAAACACATGATTGCCCAGGAAGTTGTTCTCCAGTCACTTGTACCCAAAGATGATATTGAACTTATCCGTAAAGTAGGAAGGCCTCTTGGAGGTGAAGTGTTTGAATCCCCCCTTGTGGGGACAGAAATTGCAGTTGTGTCCCCAAGCCTTGATATTCATCACCTTCCGCACACTTCCTGTGATGTTGCGGAATACCTGCGCAGATCCGGTGCCAAAACGAATATGATAGGACTTTCAAGGGGATTTGGAAAGAGAATTGCAAATCTCAATATTGAAGAAAGAGACATCATAAACGAGCATGATTGCGCTATTTTTATGCTGGGAAATTTTGAGGACTGCATTAAACACAAACTACCTGCATTAAGACGTGGAATTCATGTTCCGCTTATTCTTACAGGAGGGCCTGACAAAGAGGCATTAAAAGCAATTACAGATCCTCCGGTTGAAGGATATGTGGGGGGAATTGGAAGAATCGGTCACCGTATGAAAAAGCAGGAAGGAGAAATTGAATTTCTGGACGATATGGTTGATGAGGTTTCAACTGTCCTCGGGATTAAACGCGAGGATATGTCCAAAGACGAATTGTCCATTTCTCCTGCACGTCTTATGTCAATAATCGAAGAGGACCTTAGTGTCATAAAAACATCCACTCATCCAACACCCATAACTATTCAGATCGCAGGTCTACGACTGAAAATTCCATATGACGATTATTTTAAATACGTTCGCGCGATTGAAGTGGATAAAGGCATAAAAATTGAAGATATTGCAGAAGTTTTGCCTTCCCGCATGCGTAATTACATATGGATTAAGATAAGACCATTTTCTGAAACTAATATAATGGTGTAAAATATCAGACACCCTTTGAATCATATATTTTTACAATTACTTCAGCAACAGACAGGTGTGACCAGTGGAATTTGAAAATGTACTAAGCAATATAGCACAGAAAGGTAAGGAAGAATCCGCAAAGGAATGGCTTAAAAATATTGAAGATGAAAATGGAACTATCCCCTTAATCTTTCAAAGAATGGCAAAAAGGCCTGAAGTTTTAATATCACATTTGCTCTATAAGGGCGCTGTCACCGAAACCAGCACTCTTGATCCAAAAATTGTTGAACTAATATCTCTTGCAGTTGGTGCTGCACTAAACTGTAAACACTGCACCGAATATCACATGCGTGCAGCATATAAAAGAGGAGCCACAAAGGATGAGATCCTCGAAGTAATCCTTCTTGCAGGTTCTCTTGCACAGGCATCTGTTCTTGCCGATGCATATCGTGTCCTTGATACAAATGATGAACCATGTAAAGGTTCATGCGATCTCAACGGTTTTTCATATAAAAAACAATAGATAATATCCAAAAATAACCCATACCCTATTTTTTCCACACAATGCCTGCAAAAAAATATATTATTATCACCACATACATTTTTATATAAAGAATGCTTTCAAATCTTCAGGGAAATCAGGGTGATTTTCAGGATTAAGGAGTGAATTAAAATGGAGATTGGTGAATTGTTTGGTGATTCTTTTGATTACACAAAAGAGGCACTTATTGATAAATGGATGAGATGGATTCTTTTAATAATTTCTGCTATTATTTTCCCCCTTCTTGCAGGTTATCTTCTCGCAGTTCTTCGTGGTGAAAAACCAGCCCCCGAACCAGAGAACTGGATTAAATTACTGATTGACGGGATTATTGTCCTCATCATTGGCTTCATCTACTCAATTCCGGTATTTATTATTGCTACTCTTACAATGGGCACCGGAATGTATGCAATTATGGCAAATCCATACTCAATGGGAGCAGGGGCGGGCTTTTTCGGAATCGGGATGCTGCTGACTTGTATTGCCGCAATAATAATCTCACTTATCGCAAACATCGCAATCATCAGATATGCACGTACTGAAAAAATTGAGGAATCATTCAACTTCAAAGAGATTATTGAAAAGATTCATAGCCTCGGATGGGTGGATTACTTTATCAAAATCTTTGTATTGTCGATTGCAATTGGAATTCTTGTATTTGTCGTTAATATTATTCCAATAATAGGATTCCTGATTTATATTGCACTTTTGCCGGCCATTGCCATCTTTTCATCAAGATACCTCTGTCTGATTTATGACAGTGCCTAAAAATAATTCTGTTTTTAAATCATTCCACAGGATGAAAGTTCATATATGACTTTTATTCGCTCTGCATCCTTTTCTGACACACATTCTCCAATATAAGCCAGAACCACATCCAGATATTCTACATCAAGGCATCCGACACTTTCTTCACCACTCAGAATCAGTGAAGTCAGGTATTCCCAGTCCACAGGCAAAAGTATGGATAACCTGTCCCTGAAATCATTAATATTTTCAGAAATATGGTTGGATAGAGGCGGAAGAATCGATCTGAATACCTGCCCCGAACCAGGGCATATATCTATTGAATATTCAGGTGCAAGTTTCTTTAATATTTCAATATCCTTTTCTGACAATTCTCTTGGCATTAATTATCACTACCACAAAAAATCATATAAAATTTATGTTAAATGCAACAAATTAATTTATTTCCTATTTATTACGACTTTGCAGATGATCAAACAACTTATTAACACAGCTATTAGTGGCATAAATAATCCCAAAGGGGAATCTTTCGTAGAGGAAGCGTTAGTACCGGTTACCGAATAATTATTTTCTAAAGGTTTTTCAGAGAGATCTTTTGTTTCATCCTCTTCTAAAGAAGGCAATATTTCTATTTCCGTTTGCTTTTCAGTAATTTTTGGATCAACCTGAACAGATGGTCTTTTCAGTTCAACTGTTTTAACCGCGTATTCCGCACCTGAAAGATCCTTTTTTCCTGCCGGGCGATCAACTGCATAAATAAAGTATGTTCCTGCATCAGGCGTTCCGGAACCGGTTTTTGTGTCCCATTTATAAGTCCATACATTATTCCTGACAGAAACTTTTGCAAAAGAACTTCCGTCACCTGAAACAACTTCTGATGAAATATCCTCAGGATTAACACCGTTTGAAGCAAGATTTGGTCCATACAAAAATAAGTATACATAGTCAGCACCGGGCGCTGCTCCTGAGATTTCAATAGTATCCCCGACATAACCTGAAAATCCCATGACAGCCGCCGGGATTAGCATTATAGAAAAAAACATAATAAGCCCTGAAAATCTGACAGGATGAAAATTTTTTAAATTCATATGATTTTAATAAATTCAACAGACGATATAATTACCCTTCTTTTATCACTCATATTTTTGAATGAAGAGGTAGATAAAATATTAATTCATTCCAATAATAAACAGAAAAAATCATCCGGAGATCAAAATAATGATAAAAAAGATACTCATCGCTTATGCTACCAGATATGGCTCCACAACAAAAATTGCAGAGACAATTCAAAATAAATTATCTGAACTTGGATATGAAACAAAGACTGCAAATATTCTGGATATTGATTCTATAGAATCCTATGATGCAATAATTGTGGGAAGTCCTCTCAATATGGGAAAATGGCTTCCGGAAGCAAAGGAATTCATGCAGTTTCGTAAAAATGAACTGAATAAGGTTCCGGTTATTGCCTTTACAACAGGAATTACCCTGAAAAACCCGACTGAACACAACATCCTGAAAGCAAAATTTGCAACCGATGAAATACTTCCATACGTTCAGCCTAAAGAAACAGGTTTCTTTGCCGGAAATCTCAATTCAAACGAATTAAATGAGAATGATAAACAAATCATTATCCTGGCAAAGCCGGAAACAGGAGACTTTAGGGACTTTTCCAAAGTTGAGAATTGGACAAAAACTATTGCAGAAAAATATTTTAATCATTAAAACATTTTAAAATTTTTATCTCTCCAAAAAAGAGCACAAATAGTATTTAGCAGTTCCCGATAATATCAATTATAAATTTCAGGAGTATTCTATGGATGATAAAAAATGGATAATGACGCTTGCACTGGTTCTGTTTATTGCATCTGCTTCACTTTATTCATTGCATTTCCTGATATTCCACGATCTTCATCATATCGGTGTGTTTGCATTACATGAACTTGCTTTCCTGCCGCTTGAAGTCTTAATAGTAACACTTGTAATACACAAACTGCTTGATACAAGAGAGAAAAAAAAGCAGCTTGAAAAGATGAATATGGTAATCGGGACATTTTTCAGCGTAATTGGAACAAGCCTTATAAGCTGTTTTTCTAAGAACAATCCAAATATTACTGATGTCAAAAATCTTCTCAGAATTACAGACAAATGGACAGATTCCGAATTTGATTCAGTTGAAAAAAAGATGAAGGTTTATGACTTTGAAATCGATATATCATCATTAAACCTTGAAAAACTCAAGGCCTTCCTTATTCAAAAAGAAGATTTTATGATAAGACTTCTTGAGAATCCTGTTTTATTAGAGCATGAAAAGTTTACCGAACTCCTGAGGGCAACTTTTCATTTAACAGAAGAACTCCACAAAAGAAATGAACTGTCCCTCTGCCCTGAAACAGACATAAAACATCTTGAAGGGGATATAAACAGAGTCTATGATTTGCTTGCTGACGAATGGCTTGAGTATATGCAGTATCTTAAGTCAAATTATCCTTATCTGTTCTCACTTGCGCTTAGAACAAACCCGTTTGATGATGATGCAACTATCATAATAAAATGAATTCAGATTTACAAAAATCAGGCATATATATTTTCAGAGAAAATATTTTATGAGAACACTTTTACCCAGGACTATAAACAGAGATATAATTGGTAAAAAAGGAAGTATTTCAATCTTGAAACAAAATAATAATAATATTCATTATCCGGTGAACAAATGACAAATAACATTGATAAACTAATTACCTTTGCCATTGAAAATTCAGGCGAAACCTTTCAGTCACCAAGAGTACTGTTTGGAAAAGGTACAAAAGAAGAATTCACAATTTCCGCTGTAGATGATGAAAACAGCCAGATCATAATAAAAAAAGAAGGCTCTATAGATGTGCCTATTGAATATCCCTTAATCGAGGCTGCAATTGAATTAATCAGTAAAGAAAAAGTCCTTTCCATTGAAAATGAAGAAAATATTGAAGGTCCTGTTTCATTACACAAATATCTTAAGGACTGGCAAATGGAAACAAACGGACAGGTCCTTAATATAAGTTATGTGCCTTATATATCAGATTTAATTGTTCTCTCAGAAATTGCATCTTACGGTTGGGCAAAAACCCCAAAAGGAAATAAATTTGCTGCTCTTGCAATGAAAGGAGATAAGGAAAAACGTATTCTTTCTCAAAAAGTTGCAGACCAAAATGACATCAGAAACAAAAAAGAAAACAATTCTATAAAACCTCTTGCAGACAGAAAAAAAGCTGATGTCCTGATAACATATACGACCCGACATGGTACAACCCCCGATATTGCCTGGGCAATAGGAAACTCATTTCACGACATAGGAATAAATGCGGTTGTCAAAAGAATACAGGATGTAGAGGACGTCAGACCATATAAACTTGTAATTATCGGAACACCCATATACAACGGAGATATTCTCCCGGAATCTGTGGAATTTACAAGATTGCATAAATCATGGCTCTGTAAATGTTCAATTGCAGTATTTATTATTGGAGAATCGCTAAGAAACAAAAATGATGAAACTATAATTGAATGCAGTAAAATGGCAGATAAAATTCGCGACTATGTTGATATAGTCGACATTGGAATGTTTGGCGGCAAAATCATTCCTGAATATCTTCCGGTAATGGAACGCCTCGGATCGATGTTCAACAAGGAAAGATTTGGTGATTTCAGAAACTGGCATGAGATCTCAGAATGGTCGGACAAAATGAAAAATTATTACCTTAAACTTTAAATTTTGCTTTTTTGACTGATCAAATAAATCAGCAGCGAACATTTAAAAAAAATTTAAATAATATTTATTTTGTTAATTCAAAAATACCCTACAAATCCTGCTTAAACAAGTGGTGTCAGTTTTTTGATTATATATTCAACCTGCCACTTTGCTGTACCGATATAATTGTCAGGAAGAAGAAGTCCTTCAATCTCGTCTTTTTTAAGGTATTTGGAGACTTCCGGATTTGATGACAATATCTCTGATACCTGCTGCTTCTGTTCAAAAGCGGTCATACTGGCAACCCTCACAAATTCATGAGCGTCCTGTCTGTCCATTCCTTTTTTGGTTAATTCAATCATGACAGACTCGGCCATATTTACTCCGTGAAGCATCTCAAGATTTCTGCGGATATTTTCTGGATTGAATTTAAGGCCTTCAAGAACTTTAATCATTACATTCAGGATATGATCGGCAAGAATTGTAGCTTCCGGGAAAATTACTCTTTCAGTAGAGGAATTTGTCAGATCACGCTCATCCCAAAGTGTATTGTTTAAAAGCGCAGGCTCGATAAAAGATCTCACAATTCTTGCAAGACCGCACACCTGTTCAGATTTGATTGGATTTCTTTTATGCGGCATTGTTGATGAACCAACCTGATTCTTACCAAAAGCCTCTTCCAGTTCTCCGATTTCAGATCTCTGCATCATACGAATTTCAACACCGATTTTATCGAGAGTCGTTGACATATTTGCAAGGAACATGAAATATTCAGCATACCTGTCACGCTGAATAAGCTGGTTTGATACGTCAACAGGATTCAGCTTTAGAATCTCCATCATTGTGACCATTACATCATGGCCCTTGTCGCCAAGAGATGCCTGTGTTCCGACAGCGCCGGTCATCTGACCCACTGCAACACGCGGCCTCATCTGCTCAAGTCTCTCAATATGTCTGGACACTTCACTTGCCCATATTGCAAATCTAAGTCCATAGGTCGTAGGAACTCCAATCTGACCATGAGTCCTGCCTGCACATACAAGATCCCTCGTTTCACCCGCTTTATCCAAAAGGACAGAAAGGAGCTTCTTCAATTTGATCTCAATTATATCAAGACTCTCTTTTATCTGAAGACCGGTTGCCGTATCAAGTATATCATTTGATGTTGCACCATAGTGTATCCATCTGCCGGATTCACCACATACTTCGGTGACAGCTTTTACAACAGCCATCATGTCGTGATTTATTTCAGCTTCGATCTCTTTAGAACGCTCAAGTGAAGCAGTCAAAGCATTAGAGGAGATCTCATCACCTGCATCTTTTGGAATCAGCCCGTGAACACTCTCTGCCTGTGCGAGGGCAACTTCAGCTTTTACGATTGAGACAAATCTGTTCTCTTCATCCCAGACATTGCGCATCTCAACCGTCCCATACCTAAAATCAATTGGGTGGATTGCCATAGTGCTTTATTCATATGTAATTCGTCGGGTAAAACAGTGATGGTTATTATGTGATATATTATGATATTTTAGAAAACGTGAATTTAAAAAGAAGGCAAATTACCGGCAGTGGCCTGTTTTGTCGTCCTAAAAGGGAGATTTATTCTTTTACCCTGTATTCTGCATTAATTACATCTTCATCGTCTTCCTGCGGAAACAAAAACCAGGCGGCAATATATGCAATTAAACCTATTCCGTATGGTATTACAAGAATTATCCAGATTAATCTTAAAAGATTTGAGTCTATACCCAGTGCTTTTCCCATACCGCCGCATACTCCTGCAAGTATGCGATCATCCCTTGATCTGTAAATTTTGTTCACTTATAATTCACCATGATTTATTCACTTTCACAGTGCACGGCACAATATTACAAAATGTGTCAGCTACAAATAAGTAAGTAATGGATTGTCTTGATGACTGGTTCCCTTATGATACATACAGACCGCACCAGCAGGAAATGTTAGACCTGGCTGCGGAATGTACAAAGAACGGTTTGACATGCATGATAGATGCTCCCACAGGAAGCGGCAAGTCAAGTGTTTTATCTGCTCTGTTATCACAAGCAAAAGGGAAAAAAATACTTGTAGCTGTAAGAACTGTAAGTCAGCTGAACACTTTTATTCGTGAACTCGAACTTATCAGGAAGAAAAAGAATAACGTAAAAGTAGCATATCTTGTCGGAAAAAGAAAAATGTGCATGATGGGTGGAGAAGGCGACATATACCGCCTTTGTGAGGGTCTTAAAGCCTTTTCAACGTCACTTATGCGGGAGCGTGCACAGAGAGGTTCGCTTGTACCTTCAAATGATCCTGTTTTAAAAACCCAGCTGAAAAGACAGGATTATGATCATCCTCTTCTTTGTCCTTATTTCATCAGATCGAGGATATATCAGGAGGGCGGCGACGGACTCAAAATGATTCCGTCAAACACTCTCCGCACCAAGGCAGAGCAGACTTCCAGAAGGATTGTCACTCCTGACAAAATTCATGAAACCTGCGGAGATATCTGCCCATATGAAGTTATGCTTCAGGCTGCACGGGATGCAGATGTGATACTTCTGAATTTCCATCATATTTTTAATGAAACCATTCGTGAACAGATGTACCAGTCAATAGGAATAGAGCCTGAAAATACAATTCTCTTAATTGACGAGGCTCACAACTGTGGGGATACTGTTCAAAGCATTCAGACCGTAACTCTTAGTGAATCCAATCTGATAAATGCTCAAAATGAACTCTCACATATGCGTGGACAGGTCGGGGGAGTGGAGGCCGTATTAAACCTTATACCACGCGTCCAGAATTTCATGAACGGGCTGAAGAGATCAATGAAAAACGAAGACTGGTTTGATCCTGTAATCTTCAGCCGTTTCATACTCAACGGTTCTCTTTACAATAAAATGGAAGAAATTGCAGATGATCTGCTGAGAATAAATGAGGCAGTCCATGAAGCAAAACTTCAAAAAGGGGATTTTAAAGAAAGTCCTGTCGAAAAACTGACTGAATTTTTCTTAAGAATCATAAATTCATCAGGAGACGCCGCATATCTTACAATTTATAAAAAAGTGGATCAGGACGTCATTGCACTCGAAGTCAGAAATATCGATCCTTCAGAAACTCTGATAAAAACCGCAAATGAACATTCTGCATGCATTCTTATCAGCGGAACACTTTCTCCGGTTGAAAGTTACAAAAAATTGTATTTTGGAAATATTGAAGTAAGGACTCTCTCCCTTCCAAATGCCTTTCCAAAAGAGAACAGAATAATATTCTGTTCACGGGACATTACTTCATCTTACAGCAAAAGGCGCGATCCTGAAAACACAGACAAAATTAAAAGCTACATCAATGAATTTGCCGGTCTCAGAGGAAATCTTGCAGTTTATTTCCCGTCATATGATCTCCTTAACACATACACAGACAGACTTCCCCAAAAAATCAGGGGTAAAAATGTATTCATTGAATCACAGGATTCATCAAAAGCAACGAATGATTTAAGAGAATTCATGTCTCTGCCGGAAACAGGAAAATCCGGGATATTGTTTGGTGTATGCGGTGGAAAATGGAGTGAAGGGCTTGATTACCGTGGAGAAATGTTAAACGGCGCCATAGTAATTGGTCTTCCCCTTGCACCTTACAATGACGTAAGAAGAATGATCAACAGTTATTTCAAATCAAAATTCGGAAAAGAAGGGGAATTTATATCATACACACTCCCTGCCATAAACAAGGCACTTCAGGCACTTGGAAGAGTGCTTAGGACACCTGATGACAAAGGAGTGCTTTTGCTGGGTGAATCCCGCTTCCTTGAAGATTCTGTCAGAAAGGGTCTCCCACCCTGGATGCAGGCGGAAATGACTGAATGCAATATTGAAGAGTTCAAAAAAGGAATTACCGGATGGAAATGAGAAGGGGGGCCTTCCAGTTTGGTTACTGGTGGATTCATGTAACATGGGCAGGAACAATTGTGCATAAAGTCAGTTTTTCACGGACCGGTGAAGAAGCTGATATTCCGCTTCAGCTTAGACAATACCTTAACGGAAAGGTGAACGGGATATCACCTTTAACTTCAGTTGCACTTGAAAGCGATTATCCTTATTCTAAAATTTACAGGGAAGTTTCTAAAATTCCATATGGTATAACAAAAACCTATTCTGAAATTGCAGAAATAACAAAAACAAATCCGCGTCTTGTAGGAAACGCAATGAAAAGAAATCCCACACCACTAATAATCCCATGTCACAGGGTGGTTGCAAAGGAAGGAATCGGCGGATTTACACCTGATATTGAAATTAAAAAATCGCTTTTATTAATGGAACAAAAATTCAGTAAAAGTCTTAATTTATCATGAATAAACTCTAATTTTTAGGTGAAAATATGAAAATAGCAGTTCTCGGTGCAGGTGCAGTCGGTCTCAGTGTCGCTGCAATGCTCTCAAAAGTTTGTGATGTTTATGCTGTGTGCAGAAAACGCCATGCAGATGCAGTAAAAAAACGTGGATTTGTTATGACAGGCATCTGGGGAGAAGAAAAATTTACTTTCCCCTGCTCAGAACAACTTCCGAAAGATGAAAAATTTGACTACATTATAATTACTTCAAAATCAACCGCAACAAGAGGCATCTGTGAACAGTTTAAAGATTATTTAAAAGACACAGAAGTAATCAGCCTTCAAAACGGAATTGGAAACGAGGAGATCATATCCGAATACACAGATAAAGTCATCGGAGGAATGATTATCACCGGTTTTGAATGGCGGGATGATGCATATGTTCACGTATCTGTCCAGGCATCACCGATAAAACTTGGAAGATTCCCAAAAGGTACTGATGAGGCTGTAACAAAGATTGTTGATCTGTTCAAGACCGCCGGAATGGAAATTTTGGCAGATGAGAATATAACAGGCTCATTATGGGGAAAAACACTCTATAATTCTGCATTGAATCCCCTCGGAGCAATTATGAAAGTTCCCTACGGAAACCTTCTTGATCAAAATGCATGGAATATCATTGAAGAAATCGTTAAAGAGGCATTTTTGGTATGCAATGCAGAAGGAGTTAAACTCGCATGGAACAAGCCGGAAGATTATCTTGAATTCCTCCATGAAAATCAGCTGCCGTCAACAGCCGGTCACCATTCATCAATGTATCAGGACCTGGAATTTTCCAGAAAAACCGAAATAGACTTTATTAACGGAGCAATTGTAGCCAAAGGAAAAAACAATGGTATAAAAACTCCTGTGAACAAAACAATTGTTAATCTAATTAAATTCAAAGAAGACCTGATATTATCAAAGTAAAATCATAAAGGGGATGTTGTTGAAGACAGGGATCATTCTTGCAGGAGGAAAGGGCAAAAGAGCCGGCGGAAGGGAAAAATGCCTTTTTTCCTACAAAGGAGAGACATTCATTGAAATACTTATTTCTACTCTCAGTGAAGTTGTGGATGAGATAATTGTAGTTGCAAGGGATGAGGAACAATCAAAACAGTTTGATGACCTCAAAGGAATCAAAACAGTTTGTGACATCCGAAAAGAGAAAGGTCCACTGGGAGGCCTTCATGCAGGAATCAATTATGCCAAAGGAGATACTGTCTTTCTTGTGGCATGTGACATGCCTTTTGTAAACGGGGGTATTGTCAGAAAACTGTTTGATATGATTAATGAATATGATGCGGTTATCCCCTCATGGAATAACGAAATGCTCGAACCGCTTCATGCAGTCTACAAAAAAGAGGCGGTCGAAAAATACATAATTTCTCACGAATCCCTGTCATTAAGAGCAATGATAAAAAAACTCAATTCATATTACGTTGACGTTAATTCGCTGACAGACAATGATTCGGAGTTGAAGACCTTCACTAATATAAACAACCTCGAAGAACTGACAAAATTGACCCGCGGAGAATCAGATTAATGCCACTCCACATAAAAGTGATATCTGTTGGAAAAATTAAGGAAAAATTTTTCCAGGATGGCATTTCTGAATTTCAAAAAAGACTTTCTTCATACACCAAACTTGATTTTACCGAAGTTCCCGATGAAAAAATACCAAACAATGCTTCAGATTCGCAAATTACAAAGATAATCAGTATTGAAGGAAAAAAGGTTCTCGGACATATAAAACCAGACGATATTGTAATTGTTATGGACCTTGCAGGAGAATTGTGGTCTTCTGAAATTCTGGCAGATAAAATAAATAATATTGAAATTTCAGGTAAGTCGGGGATCGTATTTGTTATTGGAGGAAGTCTCGGTATTTCCGCCGATTTAATTAAAAGAGCTGATATGAGGTGGTGTCTCTCACCCCTTACATTTCCTCATCAGTTTGTAAAACTAATTTTAATGGAGCAGTTATACAGGGCATTTAAGATTAACAGAGGCGAAAGATATCACCGTTAGGTAATAATAAAACCGATTATTCAAATAAAAAATAAATCTTCTTTTTACTCCTTTAAAATAAAAAGAAATCAATGTCCAAAAAAGGGACTTTTTTAATGCCCCCCACTGCCTCCATAAATCCTTCTTCCGGAAGCATCACGGGAATATTTTGCAAACTCACTGCTTTTCAAAAGTTTATCACCGGTAAAAACAGGACCGTCCCTGCAAACCCTCAGGCCGTCATCATCAAGACAGCATGATCCACAAATCCCTACGCCGCATTTCATATATCTTACAAGTGAAAACTGACCTTTTTCTGCTATACCAAGGGATTCAAGAATCCTCAAAATACCGGCCATCATTATCTCGGGGCCGCATACACAGATTGTGTCAAAAGACAGCGGATCTACTTCAGATAAAAGATCGGTTACAAAACCATGATGCCCAAAAGTGCCATCATCTGTTGCAATATGCAGATCTGTCAACTCACTTAGTTCTTCTGCATATACAAGATCTTCCTTTGTCCTTGCCCCTAAAAGAAAGGCATCCGCTATGCCTAAAAGTGCAAGAGGTCTTAATGGCGCTGCACCGACACCGCCCGCAATTGCAAGGGTACGACCCTCTTTTAGTGAAAAACCATTGCCCAGAGGTGCTTTAATACCAATCAGATCACCTGCCTTCAGATTAAATAACGCAGATGTAGCTTCACCTATCTTTTGGACTGTTATGGAATTTTTTGATGACAGACCCATTGGTATTTCATCCACTCCGGGAATCCATACCATACAAAACTGACCAGGTAGAAATTCAAAATCCCTGTCAAATTCAAATGTCTTTATTCCGGGCGTCTCTTCAATAATTTTTGTTATTTTTACAGGAAATGATGGTATCTCTTTCAATGTGCGCACCCCAGAATATCACCTATTTTTTCACCCTCATCAGAATATAGCTCAGAGGATATTTTTTCAAATATATCAACACCGTCAAGAACGGCACTGCCTATTTCAACAGCACTTGCTCCTGCCATAATCATTTCAATTACATTATCGGCAGAAGATACTCCTCCGCACCCGACAACAGGAATGGAAAGGGCTTCATAAAGTTCCCATACACATCTGAGAGCTATCGGAAAAACAGCAGGGCCGGAAAGTCCGCCTGTTCCGTTTCCCAAAAGAGGACGGCGCAGTCCTGTTGATATCCGAAGTGCCTTAACTGTATTAATTGCAACAACGGCAGATGCGCCTCCTTCTTCTGCCGCAATGCCAATCTCTGTAATATCAGTTACATTGGGAGTAAGTTTTACCCATGTAGGCACACCGGTCTTCGCAACCGCACGGGTGCACTCCCTGACCATATCGGGATCACTCCCGATTTGTGCGCCGTAACCCTGTGCATGGGGGCATGAGACATTTAATTCAAACCCTCTGACTTTTCCTTCAAACCATGAGGCCACCTCAGAAAATTCATCAGGATTTGCTCCGAATATACTGGCAATTACAGGTTTACCACCTAAACATTCCAGTTCATTCACAAAGTCAGAAGATGGATTTGGAAGTCCCATCGCATTCATTACCGCGCCTTCCATTACATAAACACATGGCCCTTTATGCCCCTCTTTTGGAAAAGGACCAATTGATTTTGTAACTGCTGCGCCCGCACCCAGATCAAGCATACGCCGAAGTGAAGCACCGGTTGTACCAAGAACTCCCGCTGCAAGAATCAAGTGGTTGTCTGTTTCAACTCCGCCAACAGATATTTTGTCTTCTTTTATTAACGCAACCATTTGGAATAGAAATAGATTGGAGTTATTTTATTATTAGCATAACCTAAATCTGATCTAGAATGACAAGCCTCTCCATAATGGGAGTAGGGAAAGTAGGGGCCGAGGTAGCTTACCTCTCCACCGTAACGCAGATAGCAGACACAATAAATATCTACGACAGCGTGCCTTCCCTTCTCACTGCACAAAAACTCGATCTTCTCCATACAGGAATTGACATCAACCTAAACACAGATCCTGAAATGCTGACTGAATCAGACATAATCGTATTTTCAGCAGGGATGCCAAGAACTCCGGATATTAAAACACGTGCAGATCTTCTGGAATCAAATCTTCCTGTTGCCCGCGAATTTTGCAGGATGATTAAAAATTATGACGGAATTGTAATAACCATTACAAACCCGATGGATGCCAATAACTACTTCATCCAGAAAGAATCAGGAATTAAAAGAGAGAAATGCATTGGATTTGGTGGACAGCTTGATCTTGCACGATTAAAATATTTCCTCTCAAAAAGAGGATATGACACAAAAGGTGCATGGGTTATGGGAGAACACGGAGAGCACCAGGTGCCGGTATTCTCTGGAATGAAAGAAGAAGTTCCGGAGAATATTCGCAATGAAATACTCCTCGAAATGCGTGGCGCAAGTATGCCGGTAATTAAAGGAAAGGGAGGAACGGTTTTCGGACCTGCATACAATGTATTCTCACTCATTAAAGCCATAATAAATGATGAAAACAAATTGCTTCCATGCTCATGTGTCTTGAGAGGAGAATATAACACAGAAGGATGTTCTATATGCGTACCCGTGAGAGTCGGCAGGAACGGAATCAGTGAAATTATTGAATGCCACCTTGATTCATGGGAAGAAGAGAAATTCAGCTGTGCTGCCAGTCACCTTAAAGATCTTTGCAGGAGGGTATAAAAATTGGAGAAAACTGTGCCTGTAAAAATCGCAATAAACCAGGTTGAATATTCAAATACAGTTGATGGGACAGTTGTACATATTTTTGGACGTGAAGAATCAGGAAAAGCACACCAGATCACAGTAACAGGCTTTAAACCTTATTTTTATGCACTAAAAGAACAGGCAGAAAGCATGGCGGCACAGGAAGGTGCCGAGGTTGACACAGAAAATGTTTCCCATTCAATAAGAGGAGAAGAACTCCTCAGAATTTACACTCCAAATCCGGGAAAAGTCCGTGAGATGCGTGAATCTTACAGGCATTTTGAAGCAGACATTCCTTTTGCAACCCGCTTTATGATTGACAACAATCTGACAGGAGGTGTCGAGGCACCGTCCGAAATGCCGGATTTTCATGATATTAAACCGGTTGAAGTTAATGCCCCTGCAAGAATCTGCCTGATGGATATTGAATGTGAAGATAAAAACGGATTTCCTGAGGCAAGCACTGAAAAAATAAACTGTGTAACTGCATGGGACTCTTTTGATGATGAATATATTACATTTTTCTGGCCAAAAGACGGGAATACCGATATTTCACTGAATCCTTCGTATTCAAACCATAATATCAGAATTTACCAAGGAGAATATGCCATGCTTTCCGCTATTGTGGAATATATCTCAGAAAAAGATCCTGATGTCCTTTCGGGATGGAATTTTGTAGATTTTGACATACCTTATATTCTTAAAAGAATGGAAATTCTGGGTATAAATGAAGATTCACTGGCAAGAATCCCCGGCCAGGGTGCAAGAAATCCGGCAAGAGGACGATCTCTTTTCGATCTTCTCACAGCTTATAAAAAAATGCAGGGCTCCAGAAAGGAGTCATACCGCCTTGACGCAATCGGAGAAGAAGAGCTTGGAGAAGGAAAAATAAGATACACAGGCACAATCTCTGACCTCTGGGAAAATGATCCCCAGAAGCTGATAGACTACAATCTAAAAGATGTTGAGCTATGCGTTGGAATTAACAAAAAAAATAATATCATCGAATTTTACAGGGAAATATCCAGGTATGTCGGATGCCCTCTGGACAGGACACTCAACTCATCAAATGTTATCGATATATTTGTTTTACGAAAGGCATTCTCAAAGTATGTTCTTCCCTCAAAGGGATATGCTGACGCAGAGGAATTTGAAGGTGCAACTGTATTCAGCCCGTCTCTGGGTGTCAAGGAAAATGTAATTGTCCTCGATTTAAAGTCACTCTACCCTATGTGCATGATGACCATCAATGCATCGCCAGAGACAAAGGACAAAAACGGAGAACTGCGTGCTCCAAACGGAATTAGATTTAAAAAAGAACCTGACGGACTTACGAGAAGCATCATAAGTGAGCTCTTAAAAGAACGTGATGAAAAGAAGGCTGAGAGAAACAGATACGAATACGGTTCATATGAATACACGCTCTTTGATCTTCAGCAAAATGTACTCAAAGTAATAATGAACACTTACTACGGTGTCAGCGGCTATGCACGGTTCAGACTTTATGACCGTGAAATCGGTTCGGCTGTTACATCTGTCGGGCGTTCAATAATTGAGCATACGAGAAATGTTATTGAGGGAATGGGATATACCGTTCTTTACGGGGATACTGATTCATGTATGATCCAGCTTCCGGTAATGGACAAAGAAAATACAATCCATATTGCAAGAAAAATTGAATCCACCCTCAACGAGAGTTATTCAAATTTTGCAAAGGAATCTCTTGGAGCTGACGAGCACTATTTTTCAATCAAATTCGAAAAAATATATGAGAGATTTTTCCAGGCAGGAAAGAAGAAACGCTATGCAGGATACCTTGTCTGGAAAGAAGGACAGGATATTGAAAAGATCGACATTGTCGGTTTTGAAATGAAAAGAAGTGACTCTCCTCATATCACAAAAGAAGTTCAGCACAGGGTTATGGAATTGATACTAAAGGGTGCCGAACGCTCTGAACTTAAAAAATATCTCTCAGAGATTATCAAGAAATACCGCAAGGGAGAATATTCACTTGATGATATAGGGATTCCGGGAGGAATCGGGAAAAATCTTCAGTCATATGCAAACAAAGATGCTCACATAAGAGGTGCAATATATTCTAACGAATATCTTGGAACTGACTTTAAGAGAGGAAGCAAGCCAAAAAGGGTCTACATTAAATGTGTCACATCAAAGTATCCGCAAACTGATGTAATTGATTTTGAGTATGCAGATCAGGTTCCGCTCGAATTTGTGATAGACTGGGAAACCATGATGGATAAAAGCATAAAACAGCCTATTTCACGTATTATTGAAGCTATAGGCATGACATGGGCAGATGTAGATCCCTCAAGAACCACACTTTTTGATTTTGGGATGTGAAAAATTGAAACTCCACGGATGGATTGAGAAAGACGGAGAGATAATTGACAGTTCAAATCTGAAATCTCTTCTGGGAAAGGATTACTCACAGCTCAGGGACTGCGGCGGTGAATTTTATCTGGAATGGGATGACTGTGCCGCAAGGGATCATTTTGGAATAATGCCGGGAAAATGCCCGCCCGGGGTAATTATGTGCGCAAGTAAAGTCACAGGCACCATAAACCCGAATCCACCCGCAGTGCCTCTCGAAGATGCAATTCTAAAAGCAGTCAGCCTTCGGGCAGATAAAGGGGTAGTGGCATTTTCAGGCGGGGTGGACTCTGCCCTTATAGCAAAACTTTCAAATCGCCCCTGTGTTACGGTCGGGCTTGAAAATTCACATGATTTAATCCATGCAAAGGAAGTTGCAGCAGGAATTGGCCTTACAGATACTAATTTCGTCGAGATAAAAAAAGATGAGATAGAGCCTGCAATAAAAAAGGTTATTAAAGTAATTCCAAACAAAACACCTGTGGACGTATCAATTGCAACAACAATGTACTTCATCACCAGATGGGCACATATTAACGGCTTTGAACGTGTTATAGCCGGACAGGGCGCAGACGAACTTTTCGGCGGATATGCACGATATCTTGAAACGGATTCCATCAGGGATACACTCAGGAAAGATTTTGAAAGCCTTTCTGTCCAAAGCATGCGTGAACAGGCCGTGGCCGGTATGAATGGAACATACATATCATGCCCGTATATGGATATCCGTGTGGTGCGCGCTGCAAGGGAAATACCCACTAGTGAAATAGTAAAATCAGGAATCAGAAAGTACCCACTAAGATGTGTTGCAGCCCGTCATATGCCGGATGATTTTGCATTCTACGGCAAAAAAGCAATGCAGTATGGTAGTGGGATATGGAAAGAAATACAGAAACTTGCACGACAAAATGGTTATAAAAACTCGGTGCAACGGTACATAGATCAGTTAATTTGAGGTATTCGTAGTAATGGTCTCGGAAAATGAAGTTGAAGGCATCGCCAGACTTGCCGATATAACAATAGAAAAAGACAAAATTGCAGGATTTACAGATCAATTCAATAATATTCTTGAATACTTCGATATTCTGGACACTGTTGATTCTGAAGAAATTGAAGAAGGAGATTTGTATAATGTTCTTCGTGAGGATGAAATCATTCCTTCACTCCCCCAGGAAGAAGCATTATCCACACCCGGCGAAACGGAAGAAGGCTATATTAAAGCACCAAAGGTGATGTGAGAATGGGAGTGTACACATTTGGTAAAAAGGATGAAAACAACGCATTCATCACAATTCTTAAAGAGGCTTCTTTTGGCGAAGGAAAACTTGCCGGAATCCCGGTCGCAATAAAAGACAATATTTCAACAAAAGGAATTGAAACAACCTGCGGGTCACAGATTCTTAAAGGATATATTCCACAGTATGATGCGCATGTAATAGAACTTCTGAAAAATGAAGGCGCAGCAATAGTTGGTAAAACCAACATGGATGAATTCGGTATGGGAACAACAACAGAGAACTCTTCATTTGGCCCTACCACTAATCCATGCGACAAAACCCGTGTGCCTGGGGGATCATCAGGAGGAAGTGCAGCGGCGGTTGCATCAGGAATGGTTCCAATGGCTCTTGGGAGCGACACAGGAGGTTCAATTAGATGTCCTGCAGCATTTTGCGGGATTGTCGGGTTAAAGCCAACTTACGGAAGAGTTTCCCGCTACGGACTTATTGCATATTCCAATTCACTCGAACAGATAGGTCCGATGGCAAAAAATGTTTCTGACGTTTCAAAACTGATGGAAGTAATATCACAGCCTGATTCACAGGACTCAACTTCTTACAGCAGACCGTATTCACACACTCCTGAAGATAACATCAAAGGAAAGAAAATCGGTGTCCCAAAGGAATATTTTGGAGAGGGTGTTGATGCGAATGTTGCATCAGTTGTAAAGGATGCACTATCAAAGCTTGAATCACTCGGCGCAGAGATTGTTGACTGCTCTATTCCAAGCATGAGGTATGCACTTGCAGCATACTATGTAACATGCACAAGTGAGGCATCTTCAAATCTTTCAAGGTTTGACGGTGTCAGATTCGGTCCGACTGTCGAGAAGAAAAGACAGTGGCACGATGAATACAGGGATTACCGTAGCAAATACTTTGGAGAAGAAGTAAAACGCAGAATTCTCTTAGGTACTTTTGCACTTTCAGCAGGATATTACGGAAAATACTATGCAAAGGCTCAGGTCGCAATGAGCAACGTCAGAAAGGATTTTCTGAGAGTCTTAAAAGACGTGGATGTTATTGCAGGCCCTACAATGCCAAATATTGCTTACAAACTGGCTGAAAAAAGTGATCCCCTTGAGATGTACTTAAGCGACATTCTGACCGTACCTGCAAACCTTGCAGGAGTTCCTGCAATATCAGTCCCATGCGGAAAGGTAGATAATATGCCAGTCGGTCTTCAGATTATTGGAAAACACTTCGATGATGAGACAGTAATCGACACTGCATTTGCATATGAGCAGGAGGTGGCATGAACATGGCAGAAACAAAAGATGTAAAGGACTTAAAGGTAATCATCGGTCTTGAAATCCACTGTCAGCTCAATACAAAGACAAAACTGTTCTGCAGCTGTTCCACTGATTACAGAAATGATGAACCCAACACTCACGTCTGCCCGATATGTCTCGGACTTCCTGGTGCTCTCCCAAAACTGAATAAACAGGCGGTATATTACGCGCTTAAGGTTGCAAAGGCTCTTAATCTTGAGATACCTGAATATTCTGAATTTTCAAGAAAGAATTATTTTTACCCTGACCTCCCGAAAGGCTATCAGATAAGTCAGTATGACAAGCCGATTGCAGAACGGGGCATAATGATTATTGATGATGATGAAGGGCATGATAAAGAGATAAGAATCACAAGGATACACCTGGAAGAAGATCCCGGAAGACTGGTTCACAAAACAAGTCGCGACAGGGTGGGTTACTCTCTTGTTGACTACAACAGGTCTTCTATTCCTTTAATCGAAATAGTTACCGAACCGGATCTCTCATCTCCAAAAGAAGCACGCCGCTTCTTAAACAAACTCCGTGCAACACTTGAATACCTGGACGTATTTGACGGGGAAAAGGAAGGAGCAATCCGTGTGGATGCAAACATTTCACTTGAAGGCCACAAACGTGTGGAATGTAAAAATATTTCTTCCTACAAAGGAGTTGAAAAAGCTCTTCTGTTTGAGATTACACGTCAGAGGAATCTTATCAGACGCGGCCAGGAGATTGCTCAGGAAACCCGTCACTTCCTTGAGGGAAGAGGCATTACAACAGGTTCCAGAAGCAAGGAAGAAGAAAATGATTACCGCTATTTCCCGGAACCCGATCTAAAACCCTTAAAAGTAAAAGACTGGGTTAATGATATTGAGCTCCCCGAACTTCCTGATGCAAAAAGGGAGAGATTCATAGAACAGTATAATATTTCATTAAACCATGCAAAAACTCTTACAGGCGACATAAAAGTTGCAGATTTCTATGAACTCATAGCAGAAAATGAGCCTGTTTTATCAGCAACATGGGTTGCAGACACCCTTCTTGGAGAACTTTACTACCGCGATATGAAAATCGATTCTGTCCCGCCTGAGAACTTCACAGAACTTGTAACTTTATTAAAAGAGAAAGAAATAACGGATCGTGTTGCAGTTGACATTCTGAGAATGACACTTGATGAAATAAAAGAAGGTAAAAAACCTGATTTGCCTTCTGCTATCGTCAAAAAACTCGGACTCGGAAAAGGCAGTGACAATGAATTCGATGAAATTATAAGAAATATTATCGAAAACAATCCTCAGGCAATTGAAGATTTCCACAGCGGAAAAAGCAATGCATTAAACTTCCTCGTAGGACAGGTTATGAAAGAGACCAGAGGAAGGGCAGATCCAAAGACCCTCAATAATACAATTAAAGAATACATCGAAAAGATGGAGTGAACCAAAAATATGCACCTTATTATTGCAGAGAAAAACATTGCGGCTCAAAGGATTGCCGGATTTCTCGCAGAAGACCAGAAAGTTAAAACAGAAAAAGACGGCGGGGTAAATCTCTACCATTTCAATGATTCTGTTTCAATAGGACTTCGCGGGCATGTTGTTGAAATAGATTTTGAGCCGGGATATTCAAACTGGAGAAGTGAGGTGCATACTCCCAGAACCCTTATTGATGCAGGGATCATAAAAAAACCAACGGAAAAAAAGATTGTAAACCTCATCAAAAAACTTTCAAAAAAAGCAGACCTCGTTACAATTGCAACTGATTATGACCGTGAGGGAGAGTTAATCGGAAAAGAGGCATACGAAATCGTAAGATCAGCAAACAAATCTGTCAGAATAAACCGTGCAATATTCAGTGCAATAACAAAACAGGAAATTAAGTCAGCATTTGAAAATCCTACTGAAATTGATTTCAATCTTGCGGAAGCAGGAGAAACAAGACAGGAAATTGATCTTGTATGGGGTGCATCACTTACAAGATTCATAAGTATTGCTGCAAAAAGAGGTGGCAACAACATCCTGAGCGTTGGTCGTGTACAAAGCCCGACACTTGCAATGATTGTTGACAGGGAAAAAGAAATAGAGGCCTTTATCCCTGAACCATACTGGATGCTTGGCTTAATTTCAGAAAAAAACAATGAGATTTTTGAAGCACGCCATACCTCTGGAAAATTCTGGAACTTTGATGAGGCAAAATTAGCAGAATCAAATACAAAAGAGCCTCTTTTGGTAACTGAAGTCAAAAAAGGAACCAAAAACGACCATTCTCCAACTCCTTTTGATACAACCGCATTTATAGTCGCGGCAAGCCGTCTGGGCTTAAGTGCGGCAAATGCAATGCGTATCGCCGAAGAACTGTATATGAACGGTTTTATCTCTTATCCAAGAACTGACAATACAATCTATCCTGCATCCCTTGACCTTGATGCTATATTAACAGAACTTAAAAATTCTCCGTTTAAAAATGAAGTTGAATGGGTTATTGCAAATAAGCGGGAAAAACCAACACAGGGAAAGAAGTCAAGTACTGATCATCCCCCGATTCACCCGGCCGGCGCTGCAAAACCAGAGCAAATGGATGAACAGACCTGGAAAGTCTATGAACTTGTAGTAAGAAGATTCCTTGCAACTCTTTCCCCTGATGCAAGATGGAAAACACTAAAATATCTTTTTAATGCAGGAACTGAACCCTATACTTCAACCGGGCAGAAACTTGAATACGAAGGTTACAGGCATGTTTACACATACAGTCAGGCAAAAGAACAGGAACTCCCTGAATTGTCAACAGGTGACTCACTGCCGGTAAAGGAAATTGTTCTTGAAGAAAAAGAGACTCTCCCCCCGCCAAGGTATTCACAAAGCAAACTTATCCAGCAAATGGAAGAACTTGGACTTGGTACAAAATCCACACGCCATGATGTTATAGGAAAACTTGTTTCAAGACGCTATGTGGAAGGAACTCCTCTTAAACCCACCCTTGTGGGAAGAGCAGTGACAGAAACTCTTGAACAATATGCAGGACTTATAACAAAACCTGACATGACCCAGACTATTGAATCACATATGGAGGACATCAAAAAAGGGTCGATGCGTAAAACCAGTGTGGTCAATGAATCAAAAGGGATGCTGCACAGAATTTTCGATGATCTCGAACAAAATGAGGAGAACATCGGAAATGACATAATGGACAGGACAGCCGAAGAGCGGATGATTGGAAAGTGTCCGGTCTGTGGCAACAGCCTGATGATAAGAAAATCAAAAGGAATGGCTCAGTTTATCGGATGCAACGGTTATCCAGACTGTTCTTTTAATATAGGCCTTCCTTCTGCACAGTGGGGAAACGCAATTCGTGAAGAAAAAGTGTGTGACATTCACGGATTAAGATATATAAAACTTATAAGAAAAGGCGCAAGACCCTGGGATATTGGCTGCCCGCTTTGCAATCATATAAACTCAAATCTGGAGGCCCTCAGAATGATGCCTTCGATGAATGATGTATTGATTGCAAATCTTCATTCTGAAAACATTTATTCGGTATATGAAATCGCAACACTGGATATAAATGATCTGATAAGAAGAACAAAAATAAGCGAAGCTGAAATTACAAAGATCAGAGCAGAAGCTGAAGAAGTCCTGGAAATTTTGCGCAAACGCTCTGAAATGAGAAAATTTGTAAGAAAGGTAATTCCGCCAAGAAGGGGCAGAAGCCATGCCAAAGTTGTTAATGCCTTTATTGATGATGGCATTAATGAAATTGGTGACATTGCTTCATCAGACAGGAAAAAGCTTCAGACTCTTTTTGTCAGTGAACAGGAAGCAGAATCACTGATAAATGAGGCAAAGGCGATATACAACAAAGCAATTTTAAAGGAATACGGCGTCCCTGCAGTAAGTCTTAAAAAATACATGGAATCCGGCTTCCTTTCTCCTGAAGATTTCTGCTTTATTCATCCTGCATATTTAAGCCATAAAACCGGAATCAACATTGATACCGTACACAAACATGTAACAAAAGTCTGTGAAGGAAAAAAAGTATCCGTTCCTGAAAAAATCAGCAAGAAAAGTTTTGAAGAGGGTAAAAAAGAACTTCTGCAGATTGCGGGTATTGGTGAGGCACTGCTTGAAAAATTATACATGGCAGGCATCACCAACAAAAAATCTCTCAAAAATGCAGATCCAGCCATTCTTTCAAAGAAAACAGGTATTTCTAAAGAAAAATTAGAACAATTACAAAACAAGTCATAAATTTGGTGGATTCAAATGAAAATCGATTGGAAAAACTGGAAACACGTAACCAAACTTGATCCTGACAAACAACTGCCACCCGAATCAGTCGAAGAGATAGTCACAAGTGGTACAGATGCCCTGATGCTTTCAGGGACACTAAATGTTACAAAAGAGAACCTGACAGTTCTTCGTGAACAGGTAAAACAATACGGGGTTCCAATGGTTGTCGAACCGGCAGATCCAAGTGGTGTGATCTTCGAAGAAGTTCAGGGTCTGTTTGTCCCGAGTGTACTGAACACACCTGATCCAACCTGGATTATTGGAAAACATGAATCCTGGGTTAAAAAAGATGCAAATATCAGATGGGACCTTGTGGTTCCTGAAGCATATATTGTCTTAAATCCAAAATCATCCGTAGGAAGAGTTACAAAGGCAATATGTGACCTTCCAAAAGAAGATGTCTGTGCATTTGCAAAAGTGGCGGATAAATACTTCAATTTCCCGATTGTTTATATTGAATATTCAGGAACATACGGAAATCCTGAAATCGTTAAGGCAGTATCAGAAACAATTGAGGATTCTGTTCTGTATTATGGCGGAGGCATTAACTGTGGTGAAAAAGCCGCAGAAATGGGGAAATATGCTGACACCATAGTAGTCGGGAATGCAGTTTACGACAACGGCTCAAAAGCCTTAAAAGAAACAGTTCGTGCTGTACAGTAATGCCTGAAATTGAAATTGTCCTCTGTGAACCCCTTTATGAAGGGAATATCGGGTTTACCGCAAGGGTCATGAAAAACTTCGGTTTTAATAATCTGACCCTCATAAATCCCCCGGAAATTGGAGATGATGCAATTGCAAGGTCATCACATGCACGTGATGTACTTGAAAATGCCCGTCATGTTTCATCACTTGATGAAATAATTGACAAAAGCAACCTCCTAATTGCCACCACCGGAGAACTTTCTAAAAGTGTTTCAACAGCAATGCGGATGCCTTATTATACACCTTCAGAACTTCGTGACATCATAAAAGATATTGATGGCAGGGTTTCAATTATATTCGGACGCGAAAACTGGGGTCTTTCAAATGAAGAAATCTCAAAATGCGATATTATATGCACTATCCCGACATCCCATGTGTACCCGATTGTAAACATCTCACATGCTGTCGGTATAGTTGTCTATGAGCTTGCAAATCTTCCAAGAGGCATCTATGAATATGCATCACGAATAGAAATGGATGCACTACATGAGCATTTCAATGAATTCCTCAACACTATCGATCATCCCGATTACAAACGTGAGAACACTCTTGTTATGCTGAGACGAATTTTTGGAAGGACTATGCTTACGACGCGTGAGGTATCCACCATGCACGGACTTTTAAGAAGGGCCGAAAACAGAATCAAAGGGATAACCGATACTGTAAATGACGAAGAGTAAAATTTCATAATCAATTCATACAAACTTTTTTGAGACTTAAATCCCCAACATACAAAATCAGGTGATCACGGGGAATGGAAAATAACAGTAAATCAAAAAACCAGACTGACAGGTTTGTAAAAATTCTGGTCGTAATATTATCAGCAATAATCATAATATCAGTCCTTGTTTTTTCAGAAGATACAAAAAATAATAACAGTGACTACAGAGACTATGTGCTATCTGATGTATTAACAGGTGAAAATTTTAAAATTAATGATTTTGAGGATAAACCTGTTCTTATTACATCTTTCACAATACTCTGCCCGGTATGTACAAAACAACAGGAGGAGATTGCCAGAATTTCCGGACTGACAGATACGGAATTTATAAACATTGGTCTTGATCTGGACTATAATGACAAACCGGAAACACTCAAAAAACACATTCAGGATAACGGATTTAATGGGTATTATGCAGTTTCTCCACCCGAACTTACAGAAAAACTAATCTCTGAATTTGGTGAACTGGTTGTTCAGCCAATTACAGCACCTGTTATTATGATACACCCAAAATGCACAGAACCTGTAATGTTCAACATTGGTATAAAAAATGCTGAATATCTAAAGGATGCCATCACACAGGGGTGTTTGCAATAGGACTTATAACAAATCTGTGGATATCTTTTTTATCGGGCCTTTTTGCCCCTCTGGGTGCAGTATGTGCAATTCCCCTTTACCCTGCATTTCTCGTTTATCTTTCAAATCAGACTATAAAAAAATCAGAAACTAAAACTCATAATATCCCGGAAATATACCTTGGCGCATTAGTAATGGCCGGAGTAATAACTTCCATGTTTATATTCGGGCTTTTAATTGTTTCCTTCTTTCATTTGTCAATTGTTTTTGTACTGTCCTATTTGTCTCCCGTCCTGTTTTTGATACTGGCAGTTTTTTCCATATTATTGATCCTTGACATTGACACAGGGGGTATTTTCCCGCACTTTTTAATTCCAAAGGCAAAAAATCCAGGTTTAAGTGCATTTTTATATGGGTCATTCTTCGGGCTTATTGTCCTTCCCTGCAACCCCGCATCTTTATTCGTTCTATTTGCTGTCAGTTCATCGACAGTAGGATTTCTTGAAAATCTTCTTAATTTTATAATATACGGGGCCGGGATGGGCCTTCCTCTTTTTATTCTATCAGCACTTGCATCCGGGAAACAATCCGGTTTTACCCGAGGCATTATAAAATGGCAAACAGAAATAAGAAGGATTGCAGGAATTCTTATGCTCGGAGTTGCGCTTTACTATCTCATATTTGTATTCAGAATTGCCGGTTAGATCAGGGTAAAATTTTAACTAAATGCACAATAAGCTACAATTTTGCTTTATTTAACTTCAATATCTTTTCGGAAAAAACAACCATTTTTATTTTGATAAAAAAAGCCAAATTAACAAAATATCATAATTCGATTACCAAATATTTCAAAAATTAATATTTCCAAAAAACTTCAACCGTTCTGTATCATCACGACAATTTTAATCACTAAACAAACCAATATTTTCTGGTATATTATGATCCTTGTTGACTGGCAGATCCACGACAGGATAAAAAGGGGATTTATTGGTGTTGAACCATTTGATGAAAAATTTATTCAGCCCAACTCTCTTGATATCCGTCTTGGCAACCATTTCGTCTGGTATGATGAATGCGATGAAGTAATTGACCCTTATAACGGAGAATCAATAACGTCAAACGTATCGGAGAAAGTATCGGATTACATAGACATCTACCCGGGAATGTTTGTTCTCGCGGAAACATTTGAGTCAATCCGTCTTCCCGATGATATAGTTGCAACAATTGAAGGAAAAAGCAGCATTGCAAGATTTGGGATCACACTCCATCAGACAGGCGGATGGATAGATGCAGGTTTTTCAGGAACAATAACACTTGAAATATACAACGCAAACCAGCGCCCTGTAAGACTCTATGCAGGAATGCCAATCGGCCAGCTTGTATTCTACCCGACAGAGCGTGCTTCAAAACCATACGGATCAAAAGGAGATGCAAAATACTTCAATCAGAAAAATGCAACTCTGTCAAGGTATTATAAAAACAGCAGGCAGGAAAACTCTAAATTAGATAACCTAAATACTGAAGAACACTAATTTTTAAGGCAACCGGAGACATAAAAAATGCGACTTCTGTTAATTCATTCTGACAATATAAAATACATTGCACAGAAAAAAACCCCTGTTGCAGAAGAAGAGGTAGTCCTCGAGGATTCACTTGACGAGGCACTTACCGTATTCTGCGCCGTGGAATCTATTGATGAAGAAGACCCAAAGGATGTAATTTTGCAGGCATCAAAAGAGGTTAGAGATACTGCTGAAAAGCTTGGCACCACAAATGTTATGATTTACCCTTATGCCCATCTCTCAAGCGATCTGTCATCTCCAAAAGTGGCAGTTGAGGTTTTAAAGGGAATTGAGGAAAACTGTAAAGATGCAGGTAATCTTAATGTAAAGCGTGCACCTTTTGGATGGTACAAAGCATTTACACTCTCATGCAAGGGACACCCGCTGTCCGAACTTTCAAGAACAATTGTTCCCGGGGAATCCGACAAGCCGGCTAAAAAAGAAGTTACCCACAATTTCTTTGTCATGACTCCAAAAGGAGAAAAGAAAGACTTCCACGAATTTGCCGATGACACTCCTTTTGGAAAACTTGTCAAAAAAGAGACAGGGCTTGGAGTTGAACAGGGCGGTGAACCACTGCATGTTGAACTCATGCGCGCAAAAGAGCTTGTTGACTACGAGCCTTTATCAGATGTAGGTCACCACCGCTGGATGCCCCGTGGAAAACTTGTACGCGATCTGCTCTCGGATTATGTGTTAAAGCTTGTTCTGGATTATGGCGGAATGCCGGTCGAGACCCCTGTCATGTATGATCTCGGCGATGCAGCCATCAACGAACATGCAGGAAAATTCGGCGAAAGGCAGTACCGTTTCAAATCAGGAAACCGCAACATGATGCTCCGCTTTGCAGCATGCTTTGGTATGTTTTCAATCATGCATGACATGCACATCTCTCCTAATACACTTCCAATGAAGATGTATGAACTCTCGACATACTCATTCCGCCACGAGCAGAAAGGTGAATGTATCGGTCTTAAGCGTCTTCGTGCATTTACCATGCCTGATATGCATTCACTCTGTGCAGACATGGAACAGACCCTGAAATGCTTTGAAGAACAGCTCCTCCTTGGATGGAAAACAGGAAAGGACTTTGAGACCCCTCTTGCCGGCGTATTCCGCTGTACTGAGGATTTCTACAAAGAACATGAAGAGTGGGTTAAGAAGATTGTCAGGATGTCAGAGACACCGATGCTGATTGAGACACTCTCAGACCGCGTTCACTACTGGATCGCAAAAGTTGATCTTGCAGCAATTGACGGTCAGGGAAGACCTATTGAAAACCCGACAGTCCAGATTGATGTGGAAAGTGCTGACCGCTTTGATATAAAATATTACAATACCAACAATGAGGCTGTTCACCCACCAATTATCCACTGTTCCCCAACAGGCTCTATCGAACGTGTTATATGCGCACTTCTGGAAAACACAGCAACACAGGATGTTCCTATGCTCCCTGTATGGCTTTCCCCAACACAGGTGAGAGTTGTGCCTGTTGCAGAACGTCACATTGATTTCGCAGAAAAAGTCTGCCTCCAGTTGAACAATGCAGGAGTACGCTGCGATATGGATGACCGTGAGGAAAGTGTCGGCAAAAAGGTCAGAGAAGCAGGAATGGACTGGGTACCTTATGTTGCAGTCGTCGGAGACAGTGAAGTAGAAACCGGTAAACTCACAGTTACAATCAGGCGTGAATCACAGCCAAAGAAGCCAATGAAAGTTGAATATACAGCAGAAGAACTTGAAAAACGTGTGAAACAGGACTGTGAGGGTAATCCGTTCAGACCTATTTATACTTCAAAGAAACTTTCAGAAAAACCCAGATTTATTTAAACCAATTTTTTATTAAATAATCTTAATCAAAGAATTATCGATATTCCGGTTTTTTGAAAAACTCAATGTTTTAAAAATTATATTATTCGTTTAAAAATTTTTTTTCAATGTGAACCGGTGGACTTTAGTTTTTATATCTGTCTGTTTTGTCATTGAAATCCGCAATCTCTTCATTAACAAACCAATATTACATGGATACATATTCCTGCCAAAAAACATCTGATTTACAAATCACAAATTAATTTTCATAACAACAAGACGAATACCTTAAATCCAAAGAAAATAGATTTTTTAAAACCTAAAATAAAGTGGTGATAGTTATGGCAAAAGATATTATTGGAGATGCTTTCGCTTACACGAAGGACAGCATTGCCGGAGATTTCATGAAAGTGATTCTCCTGCTTGTATGCTCATTCATACAGGGTATTACATTAAATCTTGTTCCGTTACTAAACGGATATGTTTACAGAATTTATTCCGGTGTAAGACCTGCTCCTGAGATTGACAGATGGGGAGAACTATTTGTTCAGGGCTGGAAGATGAACATTGTAACCCTGCTTTACATGATTCCTGCAATTATTATCGCTATGGTATTCGGTATATTTGCAATATTCCCTGCCGCTATGGGAGCCTTTTCAACAGGAGATGCAGGGAGTATTCTGGTATTTTCCGAATTTTTCCTCGGGATAATGTTGACAGGAGTGGTAATTCTTCTGCTTACCCTTTTCATGACAATGGGACTGGTCCGCCTTGGCAAAACAGACAGCATAGGAGAGGCATTCAATATCAGTGCAATCAATGATCAGATTTCAAAAGGTCTTGGATGGCTTGGCTACATAGGATACTGGATCTTACTCTGGATTATTTCACTGATTTTCATTGCAATTTTATTTGTCCTTATGGTAATCCCCCTCTTTGGATGGATTCTGGCACTCATTCTGCTGCCAATATGGAATATATTTGTAGCACGCTTCATTACCAACATCTACGAAGCAGGCGATTAAAAATAACTAAATTTTTTTTGTTTTTATAATACTGCAACTTTTATCGGGGATTAATTAGAACAAAAGCCCTGCCAATTATTTGAATCGGATTATTCAGAGTCACAATAAACATAAATAAAAACTCTAAATCAGGGTTTAGATGCAAATATCATTTTAAAGAACAATAAGGATGATTTGATTAAACAGATTAACAGGTTATAAAAATATTCTTCAGTTCAGCTTAAGGCAAGGAAGATAAATAATAATTCTCTAAACTGGTTTACAATGATTCTGGATCTAAAAAAAATATTATTGGTGATTGCCTTAATGCTTTTAGCATTAAATGTAAATGCCGGCAATCTGATCCAGACAGAGAATACTGCCCTGAATTCAGGCCTCACCCCAAATAACAGCAATTATTCATACAATAATTTTACAACTTTCTCACAGTCCAGGCTGGATACTTCAAATACATCCATAAATGTATTCTACAACCAGCATTGCAGTGCATGCCACAAGGCAATACCAATAATAAAAGAAATCTCATCCAAATATCCCAATATCAGCGTTTATTATTACGACACATACAATTCACCCAATAACCAGGAATTACTCTACCTCTTTGGAGAAAAATACGGGAAAAAATATCTATCCTACCCGGCAGTTCTGACAGGAGATACGGTTATCATTGAAGGTTTTTTTAACATTGATAGTAATTATGAAGATGTTATCAGTTCATTAGATGCTGGAAAGATACCGGATAGTGAGTATGAAAAAAAATGGGCTGAAGTAAAAACGTCTGAAAATACATCTGTAAAAGATGATTCTGATAACCTCACCATACCTCTTGTTCTGTCAGCAGGTCTCGCAGACGGGATAAACCCGTGTGCATTTGCAGTGCTTGTAATATTATTAATAGGTCTCAGCACTGTTGAATCCAGAAAAAAAATGCTGATTACAGGATTTACATATACGCTTGCTGTATTCCTTTTTTACCTTCTTGCAGGTTTGGGTATTATAACATTCATCCAGTCAGCAGGACTATCATATGCATTTTCCATAGTCGCCGGAATTATTGCAATTATTGCCGGTTTTATAAATATCACTGACGGGATTTTTAAAGGGAGGGGAATATCCATTAAAATTCCGGAGTCGCAAAAAACAACAATAAGCAGATTCATAAAAAAAGCAACAATTCCCGCTGCATTCATACTTGGGATACTGGTTGGTATTTTTGAACTTCCCTGCACAGGCGGCATATATCTTGCAATACTCGGACTTCTTTCTTCAGAGATGACTGTTTATGAAGGCATACCATACCTTGTGCTATATAACCTGATGTTTGTACTTCCGCTGATAATCATAACCTTAATTTCATGCACAGGACTGCCACCTGAAAGAATAAACTCATTCAGGGAGGAATACAGGTATATCATAAGAATCTTTATAGGAATCATATTCTTTGCAACCGGTGCCATTGTAATATGGTGGCAACTTTAGAAAAGTGAAAACAGGATATTCAAAAATACCAATAAATGATAAAAAAATAAAAAATCAGAAAAGAAAAAATTTAATCCTTTTTGTTATAAAGGCAGTCCTGGACATCATGTCCAAGCTTTCCGATTGCATCCGAGCGGCAGCGCTGACAGTGTCTCATCTGGCGGACAAAGGGTGAACAACTATCCTGCATCTCCCTCTTCTCCTTTGGAGTTGGTGGAACGATGTCTTTAAATTTATACTGTGGAATTACGGGTATCAGATTGAATGTGAAAACCCCCATCTCACCCGCTTTTTTGGCGATATCTATAATGTGATGATCATTTACTCCGGGAATAAAAACAGTGTTAACTTTTACAAGCATCTTCTTTGAAACTGCCATCTCAATTCCCTTAAGCTGCTGGGAGAGAAGTTTCTCTGCCGCCTCTCTTCCATGAAGCTTTTTGCCTTCCCATTCAACAAAGGAATAAATTTTCTCTCCGATTGCAGGGTCAACTGCATTCATTGTTACGGTTACATTTCCAACATCATACTCTAAAAGTCTGTCAATACTCTCCGGTAAGAGAAGCCCGTTTGTACTCAGACATTTAATTGGTGTCGGGAATTCCTCTTTTAAGAGACGGAGTGTCTCAAAAGTTTCCTCATTTGCAAGAGGATCACCGGGTCCCGCAATTCCTATAACTTTTATGTAAGGAAACTTGGAGAGAGCTTTTTTTACAAGTTCAATAGCCTCTTCCGGGCTTAAAACCTCACTGCAAACACCTGGACGGCTTTCGTTTACACAGTCAAAATCACGGACACAGTAATTGCACTGAATATTGCATTTTGGAGCAACCGCCAGGTGCATCCTTCCAGCACTGTGGCATGCTTTTTCACTGTAACAGGGATGCTCATTTATTTTCCGGAGCTGTTCAGGATCATAGGGAATTTTTTCTCCCCCTATTTCGACAGTCGGATATTCATCATCAGCCATATTTATCTTATAGGATAAATTGTTTTGATTACTAAAAAATATAACCAAATAAACCAATGTAGGATATAAAAAAAAGGGGGATAATGAAATGAAAAAAATTTCTCTTATATTAGTGATATTGTGCCTGTTTCTATTTCTGATATTTTCAGGCTGCACAGGAAGTGACAGTGATATTGAAAAAACTCCTGCACCAACACAGACTCCTTTATACACACAGACACCTGCACCAACAGAGGAAATTATCATAAAGCCTGTAATCATGAGAGGCGAAGGCATTCCTGAAGAGATAGGAATTGAAACAGATGCAAAAACAGTCCAGGACAATCAGGCGGTTTTGGTATACTACACACTTGATACGCAAAAGTCAGGCATCTCCATGGGGCAGGAAGGCTGGAATATTGTTGTGACGGCTTTTGTATACAACACTGATTCGGTACCGGCAGATTTCAGCCCGAAAACCAATGATGACATAATTAACGCAAACATCCCATACAAATCCAGAAATATCCTCTTATATCCGGGAACTGTTTACACTGACAAAATAGAGGTCAAAGATTCTCCATCAGGAGGTTCTATTGACATCAACAAGCCCTATAACTACGGCATATTATTCAGACTTCAAAAATGAGAGTTCAATGGAATAGATTAATCTACCATGAACTTCTTTTTTCAATTATGAAAAAAACAGCATTTTTTATGGCAGTTTTAATTATTGGATTAATATTAACGGCAGGATGCACAGGGACAGAAGAAGCAAAATTACCGGTTCCGACCATTGATGAAGAAATAACACCGGAAAAAACGACAATCCCTACCGAAGAGCCTTATGAAGTAACCGAACCTGTTCTGATTATCGGTGATGATATTTATTCAACCAAAATCACAGTAAATGCAAAGGATTCAGGCAATAATGCATTGATTGTGTCGGTGAACTATGACAGTACAAACCAGATGGGAACAACCGGAACAGGTTCCGATCTAAGAGCAACAGTTTTTGCATACAATTACAGGGATGTTGAAAAATCTTTTAATCCAAAGACCAGACAGGATGTTATTGATGCAGGAATTCCATACAGGACAGTAGGAACCACACTCTACCCGAACAATAAAAAAACGGTAGGAGCTGAACTTCCAACAGAATCATTGCAGGGAAGCCTTACACTTGATAAACCATATAATTACGGCGCAATTATTGAAAAACAGGGTGAGAGAAACTAAATTAAAATCTGTTTTTACAGATAATGATCTCAAATAAAGGAAAAATATGATAATAAAAGCATCAGAACTAAAAGAAGAACAATCCGGAATTATTAATGAAATTCGTGATTACAAATCTGATCTCGAATGCATGGGAATACAAAAAGGTGACATTATCAAAAAAATATCAAAACCTGAAGATAATGGTGTTATTGTAATTAAAAATACTAAAAATAACAATGAAATTATTCTGGTTTCAGGAGTGGCTGAGAATATCTTCATTAAACCAATCCCATTAATAAGGGAATAATCAGTTGATAACAGCCCAATTCATTTTTAATATATATTTTAAAATGATGACTGATATTACAAAAAATACCAGTTAATGAAAAATATTTTGAATAGAGTTGGTAACAAAACCAAAAAATTATGCAACGAGTTCAGGATTTTATAATTTTTATTTCTGACATCATTGCAGATTATTTAGTACAAGCAGTTTTTCTTCTGTCATCTCCATTATCGCATACCTTGGACCCTCTCTTCCTGTGCCGGACATTTTAATCCCGCCGTATGGCATACAGTCAACCCGGAATGAGGGAATTTCGTTTATTATGACCCCACCGGTTTCTGCATTTTCAAAAGCCTTTATCACTCTTCCTATATCTCTTGTAAAAATCCCGGTCTGGAGTCCGTATTTAGATTCATTTGCATATTTTAGCGCTTCCTCAAATTCATCATAGCCACGGACAGATACCACCGGTGCAAAAATTTCAGTAGAATTTACACTCATTTCAGGAGTCGTTTTCTCAAGAATTGTGGGTGGAAAACGCGCTCCGGATATTGAACCGCCCATAGTAATATTTGCACCCATAAATACTGATTCATCCACCTTTTCATAAGCAAAGGAAGCTGCATCTTCTGATATCATCGGACCAAGAATTACACCGCTTTCTTCAGGATCACCAAATTCAATCCTTTCCATAGAACTTTTTAATGCGTCGATGAATTTTTTGTATATATCATTCTGGACAAATATTCTCTGAACGGATATGCATACCTGTCCTGCGTTGGCCAAAGCTCCTACTGCAATTTTTCGGGATGCGATCTCAATATCAGCATCATTATGTACAATAACGGCGGCATTTCCACCAAGTTCTAATGCAACCTTCTTTTTAGGAGCAATTGATTTTAGATACCACCCGACATCAGGGCTCCCTGTAAAACTCAGAAATCTGATTCTCTCATCACTAACCATTTTTTCGGCAATGCTTGTTTTGCATGGAATAACATTTACCGCATCTTTTGGATAACCGGCCTCAATTATAAGTTTTCCAAACAGAAGCGCCGATATGGGTGTCTTGGACGCCGGTTTTAGAATAAATGAATTCCCTGCAGCTATTGCAGGTCCTATTTTGTGACAGGCCAGATTCAACGGATAATTAAAAGGAGTTATAGCAAGAACAGGTCCGACCGGAAATCTCCGCGTTATTCCAATATGTCCTTCACCAGCCTTTGTTCTGTCAAGTGGAATCAGACTCCCGCCAAGTCTTACAGATTCCTCAGCTGAAATTTTCAGGGTCTCAACCGCCCTTGAAACTTCAGCTGTCGCAAGATCTCTTACCTTTCCGCCTTCTTTTATAAGGATTTCAACAAATTCTTTCTGATTTTGTTCGATAAGTCCTGCAAGTTTGTCAAGAATTTCTTTTTTTTGGTATCCGGAAAGTTTTTTTGTCCTTAAAAAACCCTGAGCAGAACATTCAAGTGCATCCTCTGCATCTTTTTCATCTGCAAGAAAGACTGCCCTGTATGGGCGGTTTGTATAAGGATAAATTACATCTTGCGTTTCATCACTTTTCCGAAGGTCGCCCCCGACAATAAATTCCAAAGGAGAAGTCATACAGACTTTATTAATGCACATAAGGCAGATAAACTTAGCCCAATAATCAGTAACAATATTTAATCACAGGAACATAAGGTCTGATTTCTAATAAGAACACAATTCTTCAAAAAATGATTTTTAGGAATCTGCCTTTATTTTCAAAATTAATCCTGCCGGATTATTTCCTGAGCAAGTAGTTCCGGGGAATCTCACATGATGATGTGAATTCTGTTTTAAAGGATTCATATAAACGCATCTGTTTTTATATGCCAAATTTCCAATTATTAGATAGTGGATACCTTAGCCGTTCTTTTGATTGTTCTCATCCTGATATCATTTGCAAGCTTTAAATACAGGGTGCCGCCGTTTTTAACACTTATAGGCGGTGCTTTTTTATTTGGTATTCTGACAGGATTAAACCCGGATACAATAATAAACCAGATCATCCGGGGTATGTCAAAGACCTTTATGGCTTTCGGGATTTTGATCTTCTGTGGATCTGTTATCGCAAAGTCAATGCAAAAACAGAATCATATAGAAGAGATTGTATCCGATATAAACAAAAAAATCAGGGATTTTGCCTCCATATCAGCAATTTCAAGTTATCTTCTGACGATACCTCTCACATGCTGCATTACTGCCTACATAATGCTTGCACCGATCATAAGCGGACTTGAAAAGAATAAAAATATAAAAAATATCGGACTTTATCTTGCAGCGGTATCAGGAGTAGTTGCATATGTTTTGGTATTTCCAACTCCGGTAACAATCCCGCTTTATGAAGCCCTTTCAAAAGAGCAAAACCCTTTGATTTTTGATGCAATATCAATTCCGTTATCTATTACAATTCTCGTTATTTTCGTATTTTTGGGCAGGCATTACATCAAAAAGAAAAGATCAGAAGCAGAACATGCTCTCAGGGATAAAATGGGAAGTCAGATCGTTCACTCTTTAGAGAATGAAAATATTTCATTCCATAAAAGAGCGTGGGCTCCATTTATTGTCATGATTTTCGCAATACCGCTGGGGTATTTTCTGCTTGGCCTCTCACACACAGGGATTATCAATTTCATAATGCTTTCGGGACTGGTTACAGCCTTTTTGCTTGCAAATCCAAAAATAAGAAATGTCTGCGTTAATGACGGCGCAAAGCATGCAGGCCTTATTATTTTTGATCTCTGCGGTGCCGGGGCTCTGGGTTTTGTAATGGTTGAAAGCGGAATTGCAAATGATGCGATAAATATTTATCCCGATTTCATGCCTGTAATACTGATTCCTTTTCTGATCGCAGCCATACTTGCAACTGCGCAGGGGTCAAGGGTTGTAACAGGAGTAATATCAGCCGAAATACTATCAGGTTTAGGAATATTTAGTACAATTCACCCGTTTGTAATGATTCTTCTTGTGAGTGCAGGTGCATGCACAATATCATATGTTACAGATCCATTCTTCTGGCTTGTGCAGAGAACAACCAATGATTCACCAGGGAAAGTTGTGAAATATTATACACTTCCACTCGCAGCCGCAGGGATTTTCATACTGATCATTGCAGTTTTACTGGATTTTTTCGTTCTGAATGAATTTCACTAATATGCATGAAATAAATGTTTAAAGCTATATTTGCATAAAGCCAAAAATGCCTTTTTCATGTTAGAAGAAAAATTTGGATAAATATTTTTTTAAAAGTCGTACTTCCTTAATATGTGTGAAAGCAGGGAATCAACCAGTATTATTGCAATAACTGTTACCAGAATCTGTAATATTATATTATTATATACGCTTCCTGCAAGATTTCCAAAAAAATATCCTGATATCACTGCTGTAAATAAAATAAGAATTTCTTTTCTTTCAAATTTCACATTATCCCTTACCAGATTTTATCCTTAAAAATCAAAATATCATTGCATTATGTTCAAAATAATTATTCAACTGGATATCTAAAAAAAATATTCACGGTTAAAATATTTAATTGATAAATTGCATAAAATAACATTTCAGGCACTGCCTGAAAATGAAACTTCCACTTTAATACAGATATTTAAAATCTTTCAAAAGGAGTGGACCTGTTGAGATTCGAACTCAAGATCTTCGCCGTGTAAAGGCGACGTCATAACCAGCTAGACCACAGGTCCGGTCATACTTGTTGCCTAATTAGATTGGCATTAGACATTATTAAACCTGTTGGAATTGATTTGATAAAATGACATTTCATACGGATTTTACAAAACAAAATTTCAAAATACATGTCATAATGCGCAATTTTGGATCATAAATTCATATGCTAAAAAAAGCTGACTTTAAACTTTAACCTTATCAAAATCGCAGGTATGCTTAGAAAGAATCGCAGAATATTAATCCGAACGCTTTTTATTAAAAAATGTTTAATCTTCTTTAGATGGACAATAAAAAATTTATTTTAATTTTTTCGTTAATTCTCTCATTATGTATTTTTTCAGCCGGGTGTATTTCCGGAGATGGCATAAATGATGATGAAAAAAACAAAGTGATCATCACAGAGGAAACTGAAAATTCAGTCAGTCTTGAATCGGGAAAAGATATTTTGGTATCCTTCATGGATAAAGCGGCCGGTTATGCAAAAGAAAACGGAAAAGAAAAAGCTTTGAAAGCTTTTAACGACAATAACGGAGAATTCATTGATGGAAATCTGTATATCTATGCATATGACTTCAACGGAACCCTGATCGCTCATCCGTACCAGCCTGAACTGGTCGGCACTGACAGGCTGAACTGGACGACTGCAAACGGGCTTCAATTTGTAAAAGCCTCTTCTGATGCTGCAAGGAACGGAGAGGGTTATGTTATGTACATGTACCCTTCCCCGGGTAAATCCGGAGAAATAAATGAATCAGCATCAGATTTATATGAACCAAAAATCGGGTATGTCAAAAAGATCGATGATGAATGGTGGATTGGTTCCGGCATATACCTCTCAGAGTATATTGATAAAGCAAACAACAAAATGCCCGAAGTAATTCAGGATGAAATTGATTTTACAAATAATGCAGTAGAATTTGCAAAAGAAAACGGCCGTGAGAAAGCATTAGCCGAGATCAGCAATACAAGCGGAAAATTTGTTCAGGGCAATCTTTACATCTATGCATACGATTTTAACGGAACACTGCTAGCGCATCCCTACCTGACAGATAAAACAGGCAAAAACCTGAATGAAAAAACAGGACCTTATGGAGTACGCTCAGTTGAAGTTCTGAGCAAAAAAGCTAAATTGGGAGGTGGCTACGTTATTTTCGGATGGGAGAACCCTTCAAATGATAACAAGCCGGAACTTAAGCTGGGATATGTCAAACCCGTTGATGAGAACTGGTGGCTCGGAACCGGCGTTTATATGAGTGATTTGACCAGATAAACAGAAATAAAAAAGAAGATAATTTTTTTTGAAAATTCATTATTTTCCCTAACATGTATTTTAAATTAAATTACACATTCAACGGGACTAACTATATTATGAATTATTGACATTTCATTAATCCTGATGAAAATCCCGGACAGACCTGCTAAAATTAAACTGCCCGAAACGCTTCAATATCTGACACTTATTTTTGTTTTTATAATCATATCTGCATATTTTATATTTTTAGCCTTTCACATTGAAATATTCAAAGGGATTTCGGATTATGAATTTTTACTTTTTCTAATCCTCTTTCTTATGCTGATTATAATCACAGCCTTTCTTTTAACGAAATATCCCGCAAAAAAGCATTCACTTCTGATAATCATTTTAATTCTAATAATCTGGCTCGGACCACAGATGGCAATAATAGCTGAAATAGAATCGGAATACAAAACGATAAAAGAAGATTATTCATCACTTTTCGATAATGAAATTAAAAATGGTAAAGACCCACTAAACAGTGCATGGGGTGTTACTGACACTTACTTTCAAAATTTTGAAACTGCATGGAGAAAACCTGATTCACCAATTCCTGCACGGACAATATATCCGGAGAACAGTGTCTTAAAATTCCATTTCATTCTTTACCACTATCTCTTCAATATGAATGGAAAAGAAAAAGTTTTCACAATTTTTAAAACGGGAAACTGCAGTGAGTTTGCTGTTTCCATATCATATCTTATTAATGATATTACAGGGCTTAAAACAAGAATAATTACAATGGAAGGAGTTGATCACACATACCCTGAAACAGAATATAACAATCAGTGGTATGTTTTTGACAGAATTCTGACAACAGTTAAATATCCGGTACTCTCTGAAAATTACTCATCTTACCTTTCCGGGAATAAACCGGTGATATACGGTAATATTGCAAATCTTATTGATTCCGTCACAAAAAAATCGTACCTGAAAGAACATGGATTTAATTCAAAAGAGATATTACTGGTATTATATGATGATTCGGGAAAAAATACCGATTCAGTTTACATTGAAGTATATCTCCTGAACGAAAGTTCATCAGACCCTCTCATAGCACAGGGTGTTACAGATGTAAACGGCACATTTTCAACTATAATCAGAAAGGAAAACAAATATCTGATCAGAGCAGAAAAATCTGAAAAATCAGGCATAAAAAAGACTGCTCTCCTGATAGTTCCGGTTTTAGACGATAATTTTCAGAAATTTGAAATCGAACTAAAAAAATATGAATAAAATTTGCAATCTCATTTTTTCTTCCTTATCATCACAACCCATTTTATGATTTCAGATCTAAATGACTAGGGCATGCAAAGCGATAATAAACAGCAATGGAGCTCAAGAGGGCTATTTATTCTTGCATCTATTGGCGCTGCAATAGGGATAGGGAATGTCTGGAGATTCCCCTATCTTGCATATTCAAATGGAGGAGGGGCATTTTTAATACCATATTTTATTGCCCTCCTGACAGCCGGAATTCCGTTATTATTACTTGAATTTTCAATAGGATATAAAACGAAACTTAGCGCTCCGGCAGCATTTTCAAAACTTCTGGGAAAAAAGTATGCAATTGTAGGCTGGCTTGCAATACTGACAGGTTTTGCAACCATGACATACTATACCGTAATCATGGCATGGTCAGCGGATTTTGCTGTATTTTCCTTAACTCAGGAATATGCAGGACAGGCAGAGACCTTCTTTTTTGATCAGTTCCTCAATCTTCCCGCGACAGTGGGAGGCATTGAAGGTATAAACCTCCTTGTGGTAGCAGGACTTCTTATTTCATGGACCTGGTTATTTCTCTCAATATACAAAGGAGTTAAAAGCGTTGAGAAAATGATATTATTAACAGTCCTTTTGCCATGGATTTTGATAATTTTGTTTATAATACAGGGTTTAACGCTTCCGGGTGCAATGGACGGAATTGTCTACTATTTAACGCCTGATTTTTCAGTATTATCTGATCCGGGAATCTGGCTGTCAGCATATGGACAGATCTTTTTCACACTGTCTCTTGGATGGGGATGTATGATTGCATATTCAGGATTCCTTCCTGAGAATACCGAGTTTGGAAAAAGTGCAATTGTTATCGCATTAGCAAACAGTGCCACATCAATTACAGCAGGTCTGGCGGTATTTTCAACACTTGGCTACCTTGCATTTGAACAGGGAATACCTGTATCGGAAGTTGCAAAAGGGGGAATTGAACTTGCATTTGTGACTTACCCGACAAGCATATCCCTTCTGCCTTTTGGTGCCCAAATTTTCGGATTTTTGTTTTTCATACTTTTAATGACTCTTGGAGTTGACTCAGCTTTTGCAACAATAGAAGGAGTGTCTGTTGCTGTGCACGATTACGTCAACAAACCTAAAATTCTGATTACTTTATCTCTCTGCCTTTTCGGATTCCTGACAGGCCTCTTATTTACAACCAATTCAGGCTATTACTACCTTGACATAATTGACTATTACCTGAGTTCATTTGTACTTGTTCTTGTAGGACTCCTTGAAGCACTTGTCATAGGTTACGTTTACGGACCAAAGCTGATGAGAAAATTCATAAATAAAAATTCAGATGTTAAAATCGGGAAATGGTGGGAGATATGCATTAAAGTTATTGCACCTGCAATGCTGCTTTTAATTCTTGGAGGAACTGTTTATCAAAGAATTTTCAGCTCATATGGAGGATATCCGGACTGGACAAATATTGCAGGATGGATCTTTGTAATGATTATAATTCTTGCAGGATTTCTTTTAACGTATGCCCTGAAAACAAAGAATATTCAAAATTAAAAAATTAATACTCTGATTTTTGAATAAATACAAAATTCAGAGATTTCTTACTGTTTTATTTTACTTTTTTTCTTGGCGGCCTTTCATAGGGCTTTTCTGAAATCCTGAATGTTCGTTGATGCGGATGCTGAAATTCTATATCAGAACTTCTGATATCTCTTTTCTGATAATCTCTCCACATATTTGCCTGATCCTTTGAAGACCGGTATGAAGGCTTTCTTACAACACTTCTTTTATGAGCAACAAACCTGTTTCTCGTCTCATTTTCAGTATCTGACTTTTCAGCCATAAATAAATCCCCCTCAATTTTTAGAACAAATGTAGCTCATTCTATATTATTATTTGTCAGGCTTAAATCAAAAAATAAAATTACTCTTTTTCAGGAAAAAAGGATTTTTAAATATTCTGCCCATTTTAACATTACCCTTAAGGCAAAGGGCTTATTTTTTGATAGATTATCACAATAAAATGTTTAGGAAACATTTATGCCATGCACTTTTCCAATAATTCTGAGACATCCACAAAAGGCTGATAGTCGTTATAGTTGTCATAATTCATGCAAAAATTAATATTTTTAACGCTTTTGAAATCTGAAGTGACATTCATGCCCGGATCAACCATTATTGAAGTCATTATTCCTGAATAGACACAAAAAGGTATACCGCCGGTTTTCCATACGTGTATTTCTGAAATTCTGTCAGATGGAATTCCATCATTAATATCAGAATCATTCAACGTAAACCCGCTGACTGATGTGAATGTTATCATTTTTTCATTATTGATCCCATCTTTGGTTTTATAATAAGAACGGGGGATGAATTTTCCCATTTCATAATAATCCACCGATAAACCTTGTCCATCCAGATGGTTTACGTAAAACCTTCCTGCATTGTGCGAATAAATATACTTATCTCCAGCAAGAATATATGAATCACGCCATAGATCACAGAAATCTATCGTCATATATTCGGTTAGATTTTCATTTACAGGTATTTTCAGCCGGAATAATTTCATTCCCAAAGAGGGTTTGATCTGTCCGGTATTTTCAGGGAATATACTGCTTTCGTATATTTCCTCTGTTTCCCCAAGTAAAACAGGCTTTAAATCAATAATTTCAGTACTGTTCATCCGGCTAAAGATTAGATGAATGGTTTCATCTGAATTAATTAATCCGGCAAAAAAACCGGGTTTTTTAATCAGCCCACAATACTCTGAATCAGGATTATCTTTTAAAAACTTCAGAATTGCCAGATAAACTGCAGGATTTTTCTTTTCAGCAATTGTCATATCGTCCTGGATTAAATATCCCTGTCCCTGTGTACAGTTGAAAAGAGAATAGAGATTTACAGAGGGTTTAGAATCTCCACCTCCATAAATTTCAATATTTAACATGGAATAAAAAGCTGATCCAAAGAATATGCCAGATATAATCAAAATTAACAGAGTTATTCCGATAACAGGTTTTCTTATACTTCTCAGAGATTTTTTTATTTTTTCAGAGGATGCAGGCGGATTTTCCTCAAGATACGCCAGAATCAGATCTGAGGGTTTTCCAAGCATGGCGCTAATTTCTTCCTCGCTGTTACCAAGTTCCATGCCTGATCTGAAATGCTCCATTATTTCTGATATTATCTCATCAGATTCTTTTTTTGAAAATCCTTTAAGATGAAGCTTTAAATTTTCAATATACTCTTTTTGGTCCATATATATACCAGATTACTATTCACTTCTGTTATTGATTTTAAGGAGATAATTTACCTTTTTTGAAAAAGAGATCCATTCATTACGAATTTCATTTTCTTTTCTTTTGCCATCCGTTGTAAGGCGATAATATTTTCTTGGAGGGCCCTCCTGCGATTCTCTCAGATATGTTTCCAGATAACCCTCACTTTTAAGCCTTTTTAGAATGGGATAGACTGTACCTTCTGATATCTCAATAATTTTTGAGATCTCATGCACCATCTCATACCCGTAATAATCTCTTTCTGAAAGGAGAGAAAGGACACATAAGTCCAAAACACCTTTCCTAAACTGAGTTGTCATGACTAATTTTCAATACTATGTATTACACAGTATTGTGTTTTTATTACCGGATAACCTTTTCTCATTTTATTATAGAATGTGTTTTCAAAAAAATAGAATTTATAACTGCTTTTAAGTCATAAAATAAGAGTTCCAGTTTGCAATTATAATCATACAATCAGTATATATTAATGAAAGTACTTCATTGAGCAGGCAAAAATAATAATCAGGGGGTTGAAAGTTATCAGCATTAATCAGATAAAGTCAATAAGGTGCATATTATTCTCTTTGGTTTTTATCGTAATTCTGGCAGGTGCCGTTACTGAATTATACAGCACTACTACCTGGTTCATAATCGCAATTGTCATCTGGCTTTTAGGGAGAGCAATAGCAGTGATGTTGCCAAAAAAAGATGAGCCTTAAAAAATGCCCATTATCTGAATATCCAAAGACAGATTTCTTTATAAATTTTATTCAGAATATACATTACCCTCAATGATGACTGAAATATTATTGAAAACTTAGGTCAGCCCGATTTTATGGATCTAAGAATATTTTTCATCTCAGACAAACCTGCCAAATCAGCATAGCCCTTATTTTCCCAGATAATAACACCGTTCTGGTCAAGAATATAAATATAAGCAAGGGAACGATCTTTTATTCCAAGTTCTCCGGTAATCAGGGATGCATCTTTGCAATAAGTAATTATACTGTCATGCTTATCAGGCGATATTCCGGATCTCATGCCGCCGTCAATTACTGATTTAAAAGGCCTCCATAGAGGAGAATCAATTACTGGTATTTCATAGACAACAATTGATTTATCTGCCGGAAACTCTTTTTCAAACGGAATCATCCACGAATCAATCATAGACTGTGCACTTCTGACAAATGCAATAAAAATAACAGTCACTTTTCCGGCAGTGTCGTCAGGCAGAGTTATTTCATTCCCCAAAAGTGTCTCTGCAGTGATTTTTGGAAATTTATTTCCGGCAACCATAAACCCCCTTATACTTTTTATAGGAAATCAAACTGCCGGACAATTCCAAAAAAATATTATGTTTGTATTTATTCAGGAACCATCAGCTTAAGATCTTCTTCCACGGTTGAATTTTTACGGATTCCAAAATTCTCTACAAGGACCTTCAAAACACCAGGGGAGACAAAGGCAGGAAGACGAGGTCCAAGAGTAATGTCCTTTATTCCAAGATGAAGCAGTGAGAGAAGAACAAGTACCGCTTTTTGTTCATACCATGCGATATTGTATGATATCGGAAGATCGTTCAACTCAACATCAAAGGCTTTTGCAAGTGCCATTGCTATTACAACAAGTGAATAGCTGTCATTACACTGTCCGGCATCAATAACACGGGGGATTCCCTCTATGTCCCCAAGAGGAAGGCTGTTGTATCTGTATTTGGCACAGCCTGCTGTCAGGATGACAGTATCTTTGGGGAGAGCCTTTGCAAAATCGGAATAATAATCCCTTTCACTGTGTCTTCCATCACACCCGGCCATTACTACAAATCTTTTAATTGATCCGGCTTTGACGGCATCCACAACTTTATCGACGATAGACAAAACAGCCTCATGGGCACATCCTGTAATAAGATCTTTTTCGCCCTCATCCTTTTTCCTGAACAGTCCTTTGATAAAACCCTCATCTTTTAAGTTAAGGTCCTTTGGAGGCTGACACTTTTTGGCATGCTCAATTATTAAGGAGAAGTCCTTCCCTCCGTTTTCCGATGTTCCAATATGCCTCAGACCTGAGAAACCGACCGGACCGGTTGTATATACCTTGTCACTGTATGAATCCTTCGGAGGAACAAGACAGTTTGTTGTAACAAGCACAGGGCCGTTGAAACTTTCAAATTCTTCTTTCTGAAAAGGCCATGATCCGCCGTAGTTTCCGATAAGATGATCGTACTTTTTAAAGGCAGGATATGCATGTGCGGGAAGCATCTCACCATGGGTATAGATATCCACACCGCTGCCAACAGACTGAAGAAGCAGTTCTTCGAGGTCTTTTAAGTCATGCCCTGTAACCAGAATTCCCGGGCGGTTTTTTGGTTTGGTTGATACTTTTGTTATCTCAGGATTTCCATACGCAGTAGTGTTGGCAGTGTCAAGAAGTGCAAGAGTCTTCACTCCGATTTCACCGCACTTCAAAACATTTGCAACCATTTCTTCGACAGTTAAATCATTTAGCGTTGATGCGAGTGCCTCCTGAATGAAAGTTGTTATCTCTTCATCTTCATACCCCAGAATTGCTGCATGGTAATAATAGGCCCCGACTCCTTTCAGCCCGTACACAAGGAGTTCGCGAAGTGATCTTACATCTTCGTTTTCTGTTGCGAGTACACTTACCATACCTGCTTTTGACTTTATATCCTCGTCACTTTGAGGCAGCCAGGTACATGCATCATGTTCAATTTCATCTGCCGGAGGGATTGAATCACGAATTAAAATTCCTTCATTTATAAGTTCTCTAAACCGCTCTTTGTCAAAATTCACATTTGTAAGTGTTGCGAATAATGATTCGGCAATAAATATTCCGGCATCTTTGTTGCCTTTTCCATTTGCAATTGCCTTTATGTTTCTTTTGGATATTCCCTTGAGAATATATATTAAAACATCCTGCAATTCTGCTGTCTGTTCATCCTTGCCACAGACACCTTTTACTGTGCAGCCACATCCTTTCGCTGCCTCTTCACACTGGAAACAATACATTTCTTTCAACTCACAATTTTAGTATCTAAAAGATACAAAGTATCATTAAGATACTAAATTATAAATAGTGAAAAGTTTCTGAATGTATACTATGGATGAAGAATGCACAGTAAACAAAACAGTAAAATATCTTACAAAAAAATGGTCACTTCTAATAATCCTTGAACTTTACAAAGGTAAAGGGTGCGTAAAACGGTTTTCAGATTTAAAGAGCTCTCTGAATGGAATTACACCCAAAGTTCTTTCACAGAGATTAAAGGAACTTGAAGATGAAGGCCTGGTAGAAAAAAAAGTTATCACAGAATCATTCCCTGTCAAAACAGAGTATGCACTAACACAAAGCGGACTTGAAATTGTTGAAATCATAAAATCAATAAAAAAATGGGCGCTTAAATGGAAAATTGACAATATTGAATGCGGTGAACAAAACTGCAGGGATTGTATACTGTGAAAAAATAGGATATATTCATATTTGAAAATAATTAAAAATTATACCTGCTCCGAATGAAACAAGCATTAAAACAAATATATTGAATACTAATTTCCTCACTAACGGATCAGGCTCAATATTACTAAAATCAAAAATCATTTTTGTAGGCCCCCTTAATGATTGAAGCATTCATTCTAAAATATCGGGCCATGATTCTTACAAAAAATCTTGTCACGTAAATTCCGCACATGGTTATCAGGATACCTCCTGCCATAAAACCAACTGATGCTGCAATATTGGCAAAGAAAGTATTGAACGGAAGAGAAACTGTGGCACCAGGGGGAATGGCTTCAGGAAGTACAGTGAAAAACACAACAATTCCTCCTGCAAGAACAAATGAAATTCCTATCATAAATATTGAAAGAATTATCCCGGCAAAAACTACTACCGGAGCAAGGGCAAAAAGAATATTAAAAAAACCAAGACCAACCGCCGCAACTCCTGCACAGAAAAGGGACTTTAAAGAACCACTTCTTTCTGCTGCATCAATATATGAAACAGCAACAAGATTTTTTCCGATATCTGCCGGATTTCCCAGCGCTTCACAAATTTCTTCTTCAGGTCTGCCTGCCTCTAATCCAAAAGCAAAGTGTTCCTCATAATCCGAAACAATCTCCTGCACTTCATTAACAGGAAGTCTGGCAAGGTTTTCTTTCAATATTTCAAAAAATTCATATTTTTCCATTTATTTCATCTCTCCTCAGGATAAGGGGTTTTATTGTTCTGATCCTCACAGAGGTACAGGTTGACATTGCTAACAAATGAAAACCATTCTTTTCTAAGATTCTGTTCCATCTCACGACCTTTTTCAGTAATGGAGTAATATTTCCGGGGCGGACCTCCGGTTGACTCCAGTATGTATGTTTCGAGGTATCCATCCTTTTTCAGGCGCCTTAATAAAGGGTAAATAGTACCTTCCGAAATCTCCACAGCATCTGAGATCACCTGCACAATTTCGTAACCATAGCACTCTTTTTTTGAAAGGAGTGACAGGACGCATAAATCGAGAACCCCTTTTTTAAACTGGATGTTCATTTTCAAATTCCATCATATAATTCATACCACAGGCTTATCTAATCATTAAACATTACTGTGTTATGCACGATACTAAATATTAATCACACCCTTATAAAATACTTCGCTATCAGAGGATAGCAGGTACTTAAAAATTATATCATAAATGCTAATGCAATATCAAAAACTGGGATAAGCAAAGTGATCTTCTTAAAAAATGAAAAACTCAAAATAAAACGAAAAATAATAAAATGAGCATAACCACTAATTTATATGAGTTCTTCAGAAGACAACTCTTCTAATTCGGGATTTTTACTATTAATTATTGCCATTTCAATGGCGGCTTTCATGTCTTCTCTTGACGGGACAATTGTAAATATTGCTTTGCCAACCATTTCGGAGGCTTTTGACATATCCTCGGGAACAGTGAGCTGGGTTGCCACTTCCTACCTTCTTGTAATGGCAGGATGTGTGCTGATATTTGGAAAAATTTCCGATGTTATCGGATTCAAAAGAGTATTTTTATCAGGATTCATCATATTTACCACAGGTTCTTTTGCATGCGGTTTCATACCTGAAATCCTGAATTCTTTTTCCTCTCTTGTAGGTTCAAGAGTATTGCAGGCAGTTGGAGGAGCAATGATTACAGCTATTGCACCTGCAATGATAACTGCATTTATTCCAATGGATCAGAAAGGAAAAGCAATGGGAATCATAATGACCGTCGCAGCTCTTGGAACAGCGATCGGACCGACAATCGGAGGACTGCTAACCCAGTATTTATCATGGCACTGGATATTTTACATAAATGTGCCTGTCGGAGTGGTTGCACTGTTCCTCGGTGCCAGGGTAATTCCGTCGACGGTCAAAACAGGAAAACTCAAAGGCTTTGACAAAGGAGGAGCGGCTTTTATTTTCATCGGACTTGCAACACTGCTTTTTGCAGTATCGGAAGGACAGGCTCTTGGATGGACTTCACCAGTTATCCTCTTATCAGCAGTTCTGGCTGTATTCTCTCTCGGATACTTTGTATGGCATGAACTAAAAACGGCGGAACCCCTCCTTGACATTAGACTTTTCAAAAACAGAAACTTCATCTTCACCAATATGATGATGGCCCTTGTTTTCTTCAGTTTTGCCGGAATCAACTATCTCCTTCCCTTCTATCTTCAGTATGTACAGGGATTTGATACATCAACCGCCGGACTGATACTCACGTCTCTATCATTTGCAATGATGGTGTCCGGAATTATTGCAGGAATGTTAATCAACAAAACCGGTTGCAGAGTTCTTTGTATTGCAGCCGGTATTATAATTTCAGCAGGTTATTTCATGACAACCCTTCTGCGTGTTGACTCAACGATGAGTTTTGTAATTATGTGTCTCCTGGTAATCGGTTTTGGTCTTGGATTGATAATCACTCCGGCATCCAATATGATAATGAACTCTGTTTCCAGGAAATATCAGGGGATGGTTTCGAGTTTAACAAGTCTTGAAAGGTTTGCACCGATGACAATCGGGATCGCAATATCCAACCTGATATTTGTCCAGGGTATTCTGACTATAGCCTCACACAGAGGAATTGTACAGGATACACCTGCCAGTATGAAACTGGAAGTTTTGACAGCCGGTTTTGATCTGGCTTTCTTTGCTTCGTTTATTATTGGAATAATTGTTCTGATTCTGGCAGTTATTTCCAGGCAGGAGATTCACCCGGATTATCTTTCTTCAAAAAACGGGGAAGATGATTCTACATTTAAAATCTAAAAGAAAAGAGATTTAGATATTTTTTGTTTAAATATCTTTTAAAATAATATTTGTGAAATATTTCCGGACATAAAACAGCAAAAATAAACTTAAGCAAAACAGTAAATTTATTATGAAAAATCCCTTCCATGTCATGATTATACCTACTCTCGGCTGCCCGTGCAACTGCAGTTACTGTTGGAGTTCAGATGAAAATTCACCGGTAATGACTATTGATACCGTCAGGGCAATTGCAGAATGGCTTAAAGATTTAAAGGACATCCCCGTCACATTCACATTTCATGGAGGAGAACCTCTTCTTGCAGGTCCTGAATTTTACAGAGAGGCACTACCGATACTCTCAAAAGAACTTACCCATTTAACGCCCGACTTTGCACTCCAGTCAAACCTCTGGCTTTTAACACCTGAAATTGCAAAAATCCTTGCTGAATATAAAATTCCAATTGGTTCAAGTATAGACGGGCCAAAAGAGATTAATGATTCGCAAAGAGGAGAAGGTTACTTTGAAAAGACAATGGAAGGCTGGAAAATTGCAAAGGAAAACGGCCTGAATGTAAGATTCATATGCACATTCACCGGTCAGTCAGTGGAATCAAAAGATGAAATCCTGAATTTTTTCCTTGAAAACGGTCTTACCTTAAAACTTCACCCGGCACTTCCCTCTCTGCGTGACAATAATCCTGACAAATGGGCTTTATCTCCTGAAAAATACGGTGAACTGCTCATATATCTTCTTGACAAATCTCTTGAGCATATAAATGATCTTGAAATAATGAATGTCAACGACCTGTGCAGATGTGTTTTTACAAGGAATGGAAGTGTCTGCACTTTTGCAGACTGTATGGGAAGCACATTCGCAGTGGGACCTGACGGAAATATCTACCCGTGCTACCGTTTTGTCGGGATGCCAAAGTTTGTCATGGGAAATGTATATGAAAAACCCTCAATCGATGATTTAATGAATTCTGATGCAGGAAAACTGATGACAGGATTCAAATCCTTTGTTGACAAAGAGTGCGGGGAATGTCCACATATTAATTATTGCCGCGGAGGATGCCCGTATAACGCAATTGCACCAACAAATGGAGAGATTAAAGCAGTCGATCCTCACTGCGCTGCCTACAACAAAATTTTTGATGAAATTAATGAAAGGCTGAATAAGGAAATGTTTGAGGAACCAGGCGCAGGAATATCCCCTGTGCAGTCAAGAATCAGAAGAAATAAAAAACCGGGCGTAATGGCTTTAATGCGCAGAAATATACTGAAATGAACGGATTTATCATAAAAAAAGATCTATCTGAATTTCTGATGAAAACAAGATGATTATCTTCTCTTTTCATCATAACAACACTTATATTTAATATTTATACTATTTTTAAATTATACTTGGAATTCACACAATATCTAAATACTATAATGCCCATTTCACCCTCTATTATGGAAGGGATTGAGTTAAAAATCGAAACAAGATCCTTCCCCAGCAGCGGACGAGTACGCGTCCATGAATCATTATTGCCAGATTTAGAGGTTAAAGTGGGGGAGAATCTCGAAGTAATGAAAGCTGTTACTGGTGAAGAGGAAAAATCAAAACCAATTGTTGTTTCTGTGTTTGCCGACAGTATGGTCAAAACGGATGTCATAAGGATGAGTCCTGAAGACATTGCCCGTCTTGGTGCTCTTGAAGGAGATACTGTCATAATTAAACGAAAGATTCCTTTCACAGAAGTGATTGGAATAAAAGCAGGCAATACAGGGAAAACCATTAAAGAAGAGACATCTAAAGCGGGGGCAACTATTGAGAAAGGGATGAAAGAAATCGGTGAAAAAATAATGCCCGGCAAAAAGGAGGATGAACTCTGAAGGAGACTAGATACAATGGCCATAGAGTCTTTATACCCGGAGTGGTGGCAGTGGTTTCAGTCTTTGATGTGGGTTGTTCTGCTTTTTATCGGACTTATCATTATCTACTATATTATCAGGGAAATCCAGTTAGGAAGAGTGACGCCAAGACTTGCTGAAATTGATCTGGAAAAAGAGAAACTTAAACTGATGACTCTTGAATACAAAAGCAGATGTCAGCCCTTTTTCCGGATATCTCCTGAAAGTCTCGAAGAGATTAACAAAATTGACCAGGAAAACAACGAGCTTGAATCCACGATCTTTGCCAAACAAAGCACTGTAGAAAAGAGAATTCAAAAACTTGAGAACATGGTCAAAAACACAAAACTCGATCGTATGATCGAGAAAATAAAAGATGATGAAAGGAAAATCCGGTGATTAAAATGTATGAAACAAATATTTCCGGGAAGGAAAAAAAACATTCTTTCTCGGAGACACTTGCAGGGATACCGGGAAGAATTAATTCAGTTATGCCTTCTATGGAAAAGAAGATGGGCCGGTATTTTGATTCGCATTTCAATGAACTTATCTCTGAGTGGGATCTGGTGACTTTAAGCACTCTTGATCATCTTGAACACAGGCTTGATGGCGTCAGCAGCGAAATCAGCATGCTTGAAAGCAAAAAGACGATTATTGAAGAGAGGGCCAGGGCACTCGAATCCGCAATAAGCGAGATAGAAGGTGAATTATGAGCGGCTTTGACGATTATATGAATACCTACATTGACAGCCGGATGAAATATATTATTAATGAGTGGAATCTTGGAACCGGACAGGACTTTGGAGATTTCATAATCCGTCTTAATTCGGTTGAAAAAGACATCAGGGATATCAAATTGTTTGAAGATGAAGCTTATGAGAGAATGAATGTTCTTGAAAAGAGGCTTTCAAAGATTAAAGAGGTCAGAAAATGACATGGCTTGAATTTTTCCTTTCAGCTGTTATCCTCATTGCAATTATTGCATTCATCATGTATTATTATTTCAAGGGGTCTACAAGTGAATTGTCAATCAGCCGGCCAATAGAGGGCCGCGTTGACGAGTACCTTGATCGTCATTTTGAGGAGATGGTTTCCGAGTGGTCTCTGGCTGATAAATATCAGGTCAGATCATTTTGCAATAATAAAAATAGTCAGATTCTGGCAGACGAAAGCAAAACAGCCGTCCTTAAGGATTTTAAAGAAAGCATGAACGCAAAACTGACAAATCTGGAGGAGCGTCTTAATGTTCTTGAAGAACAGATTCCCGGCAAGTGAGCAAAAAGAAAGGCGGGATAATTTGTATTCAAGGCTTCGGGGGGATATTGTAACCATGCGTAAACAGGGAAATTTCCCTGAGAAAGATCCCTCTACTTTTTCAAAATATTATTGTGATCTGTGCAATGATTCATTTCCACTTAATGAGATCAAACAGTGCACACTCTGCGGGCGGTGGGCATGCTCATCCTGCTGGACTCAGGATTTTTATGTCTGCAATTCATGCAATGGTGTGATTAAACTTCATACAATGACTTTTAAAAATCCGGTACCTGAAGAAAAAGAGGACTGAATTATCCCAATAGATTTTATCATTGATTTTGTCCGGGATGGCAACCCTGATATTATCACGAAAAACTCTTTTATCACAAAGTAATGCATAAATTGCCCTTCAAGCCGACCAGATTCAAAAAAATGCATCCTCACAGAAACCTTGTATTCTACGATCTCCTCTTTAGCTAATATAAAAATCGTTTTGAAAAAAGACCTCAATAAAATATCAATATATCTCTGCATTCTAGCTTTTTTCCTTATTTACAAAGATTTAATTGAATATTTTGTAACACATTCCAATAATTACCAGAAAAAGTTAAAAGAACAAAGATTTTCTCACACTATAGGGAAAATTACCAATGTTTCCGATATTAAGACATTAGTTGATATCTGCTGCACTCATTATTGGATCCGGAGTATGATGTTATTCAAAATCTCAATTTTCATGAAAAATATGGTTTGCATTTTTGATTTTTAAGAGCAGACATGGGGTGTGAAAGTGAGGTCATAGTGAATAATCATTAATATGTACTTTGATTATAAAATTGAAAATTCGATTTAAAAAATCACATAAATATTAAATAGAATATAGAACATTAGGTAGCATCGGAGATAACCATGACAGAAACCGCTGTTGATGTAATGATGGAGGCAAGAAAAACAGTTGCAGAAAAGTTTCCAAAAGTCCTTGTAAAATTGGTTATAGCTTTTCTGATATGGCTATTTGCAGTTTATATCTTTCTTCCACTCTCGGGATTCCTAAGTGATCCCACTTTTCTCGGCCTGATTGGACTTGAAAAGCTTATCGCTGCAATTGTTCTGATTGCTTTGCTGATCATTTTGTTTGCCGTGCTTAGAGATGTCAAAGCAATCACTGATGCTATTGCATCTTATGCTGCAGTTGCAACATTAAGAAAAGAAACGATAGAGGAAGAAAAACTACTCAAATACCAGAGAGGATTTCGTGGTCTGGCCTATGTTCTCGTTGTTGTAATCGCATATTTATTTTTCCTGCCTTTTTTATCAAGCATATTCAATGTACTCGCAGGAATTATCCTCATAATTATTGTATTATGGGCTATTGCCCTTCTGTTGAGAGTAGGAGAAGTATTCTCGGATGATATTGAGAAAAAAACTTCTGATTTCATTAAAGGGATAGAATCTGAAGTAATGCATTCAGAAGAGATTAAGGCAGAGAAAAAATGAAGTAAAATTATGAAAAAAATTCCAATTTCACCTTTTATTCTCATTTTTCTAATTATGATACTTATTTTGATAGCACTGACTCCAAATTATCTCACTCCAGCATTCAAGTTTTTAAATATAAATCTGGAAACAGGATTACTTGTAGTTTTCATATCAACAATTATATTCTGCATAATTCTGATAATATTAAGTGTAATTGAAATAGTGAATTATTTTTTAAATTATTGGAAAATGAATTCATAATATGTTTAAATCCAAAACATTCTTCTAATATCTCACATCCAAACTCCCCCCCTAAACTTTAAATCCCAAAAATCAGACAGAATAATTAAGCGTTGGGAAATGCCGGCAACAATGACGACCGGGATTTAACATTTCTTTTTAGTGACGACCAAATCCCCGCGGATTTCCAAAACGCCGTCGGAAAATGGGTTTGCAGAAAACTGGTGGTTAACAGAAAAACAAAAAAACCGCTGCAAGCCATTGCAAAAACATCACGACTTTAGGTGAGACCATACAGAAAAATTCAAGAAAAGTAACAAAGGAAGACATCGAAGCCTTTGAAAAGCAGTATCCCGCATACGGAAAGATCGGGAAAGCAATGCTCGAAGCAGGCATATGGTGTCTTGTTGAATCGAAAGAAGACAAACAGAAAGAAAAACACGGCAGCCTGATTCATAGAGAAGTGCAATTAACTCCCGGTCTCTTGAAGATAAACAATTTTTGAGCAGCGATTCTATTTCTTCTTTTGAGAGTAGCTGTTCAGGAAGTTTTGTTCTACGGTCTTCTCTTGGGGGTTTTATCCGTTTGATCTTCTCCTTTGAAAGATCCACATATTCGTTTTCAATCATCCAGACATAGAATCTCTTTAGGAACATTACATAGAATGTATTGACTTTGTATGGTCTTCCCTTTTGAGTGTTTGCTGATTTTAATTCTGAAATTGCTTTGTAGATGTCAGCGATCTTTGCATCTCTGAAAGGACATATGAAACTTCTCCAGTTTACAAGAGTATAGATGATTTTGTTTGTTCTTAGAAGACCAATATTCTGTGATGCCTGAAGCTCGGATAGAATACATAGATTAAATCAATATCATCATGAGTTATTCGATCTTCTCTCAATCCTTTTTCAAATGACCTGTCTGCATAGACAGTTTTGACGTAATGAAAACTACTTTCAGTACGGGAGGGTGCGGTTATATTTCCCATGAAAGAAAGTTCAGAATAGAATTATAAAAGTATTATGGGGGGGATTTGGACATGATTGGCTGAAGCCGCTGGAGGGATTTGAACCCCCGGCCTGCTGATTACGAATCAGCCGCTATACCTCTAAGCCACAACGGCACAACAAATGAGTAATAACTCCATATCATATTGTACTTTAAAAATAATAAAACCGGCGTATTCAGACTTATAAATATGACACTATATACACACGGGTTTCTAAAAAATTTGTTTTTTTAGTTTTCTAAAAATTCATTGAATAAATCAGGAATAACCCCTGATTGTCACATTTGAATTGCTTTCATCTTTATTTTCAGAATTCGCACTCTTTATTGAACCAAACTTTGCCTCATAATCCAAAACGCTCTTTGACAAAACTTCTGAAAAATTCTTTGCATGTTTCGGGCTTATTGACACAATAGCCTTGGCACGTGCGTGATTGGTGCCCGGAATCTCATGAAGGAAAACAAAAGTAAACTCATCATCCTTATATGCAACCTGAATCCTGTTAGAATAAACCGGATCAAGATCCTGAGGCAGATTAACTGCAATTTCCCGCTTTTCCATAACATAATATTTATCGCCTGAGAAAATAAGGATTTATCATAAAACAAGTTTTTAAAAAAAATATATTTCTTCCTCAATCATGATCCTAAAAAACCATAACCGGAATTACAAAGCAAATCAACGGTAAAAATAATGGAATCAATAAGCATATCCAAAATAGTATCCTGTCACACCTGCCCGGTCAGATTTGTAATTGAACAAAAACAAAAAAAAGACGCGGAACCTGAGAACTACACTATTGCCAAGCAGATATCATATCATCTTGGAGAAGAGCTCATACCTGAAAATATCTGGGAAGAAATTGAGATGATAAACCCGGAAATGGACAATGAGGCAAAAGAACTTTTTTCATCCTGGATTGACTCATGCAAAAAAACAAGATGGCCAAGAGCCTCGCAAACGGATGTCAGGGTAAAATCTGATAAATTAAAAATACACGGCACTATTGACAGGTTCTTTAATTCCAAACCCCAAATTGCAATAGCACGCCCGATAACCGCTCCTGAAAACGGCATATACACAGCAGACAGAATCCGAGCTGCCTGCTATTCGATATGTGCCGGTGAACATTTCGGGACAGAATTTGATGAAGTAATTATTGAATATATACCATCGGGAATAAGCAGAATATGCAAACCACAGCCAAGAGACAGACGGTATGCACTAAACGCAATCAAAACCGCACACAAAATAAAATCGGGTTTTATCCCAAAAAAGCCTGAAAACGCCCCCTGCACCAGATGTTACCTCAAAGAACAATGCCCGACAATCCCAAAAAGACTCTCTGACATTATTTAGTACCGACAGTTTTCTGAAAATATTTATATAGCAATGATATTATCTATTTTATTATACGCAGAGGTATTTGCCAATGAGTAATTTAAGTTTTAAAAATGGATTGGTTATTATATTAGTCATAATAACAATAGGAATAGTTCTTTGTTCAGGCTGCACCGGAACAGATGACACACAAACCGAATCTTCCGGTCAGTCAGATATCCCCAAAACAGAGGAGACAACATCAGCTCAGGAAACTGAAAAAACAACAGTCCAGACGGTTCACTATACAAAACTGATTGAATTCCTGCCAACTGCTACAGGCAACTGGGAACAGGAAGAACCCGTGGGACTGCAGATGACAGAAGCAGACTATGCATGGAGCTGGGCATCAAAAGGATATGATCAAAAAATGGGCGGCGATGCACGTGTTGATATAATTATTCAGGACACAGGTGGCTACGACGTCGGCTATATGGCAGGATGGGAAGGATTCATAGAGTTTGATTCCACAGAAGCATCATTTAAAAGCACAACTGTTCAGGGGTACCCGGCATGGATAGGCATTGACAAAATAGAAAATACCATCGCCCAGTACGTAAATGTTGACGACAGATTCATCGTTTACACCCTTGTAACAGATGGAAAAGAAGATTATCTTACCGTATTCAACGGTCTCATGAATCTTAAAGGATTAGCCGCTTTAGGCTAACCCCCATAAAATTAATTTATTATTATTTGCTATTTTCAAGAAGCGTCTTTGATATAATATATTCACCTTTCGCCTCACGGGTGGTCCCTACAATCAGCCATTTCTCATTGCCCTGATCTTCCACAACACCGCATGCCTCAATGATCTCACCGTCCAGCGCCTGACCACTATAAGTATGTGTAAACGAGAGCACCTTTGAAATCTCGGGGTGATCCACAGTATATACCGCAGGACTGTCAAATGAAAGTGAAGCATCCAAAACCTTGGCTTCTATTGTTTTTTTGCCTAAGACTTTGCCTTTTTTTATTTCGACTGAATTTAGATTCTCATAGCCCCTTGTATAAAGCAGATCAAAGTATGTGCCGTCAATCTCACCTCTGTTCCACTTCCTCTTCTCATGCATAACAAAGGTATCATAATCAATCTCGGGAACACGCTTATTATAGACCTTATCCCACAGATCATCGGACAGTGCCGAAACTACCCCTTTAGAGACAGCTTCAATCAGATTCTGCTGGGCAACGAACCAGTATTTCCCATACACAACCATATCAATATCCGAAAGCTCATTTTCAAGTCCGCAAAGAAGAGAGCCGGTGCAGCCAAAAGTACCTTTAGGAACTCCAAATACTTCGGCAAGCCTCTTTACACGGCTGTCTCTCTCCATTACATCTGATATTTCCTGATCCGGCTTCAAAACCCTCTTTATGTCAGAAAGAGGGACACGATGAACAACATCAAGATATTCCGGCTTGTATTTTTTTATATATTCAAACGCAGGTTCAAAATCATACTTTTTATATCTCTGCCCTGTCTTCTTCGAACATCTCTCGCCTTCGTCATCCGGCACATATCTAAGAACGCAACCTGCACGCTCCTCATTATCATAAGCTGAAACAGCATACAGTCTGCCGTCTTTGTCCTCTAGAAAATCTCTAAGTCTTATTGGCAACATAAGAAAAACCTTAAAAAATAATTATAATTCTGCCAGAAATCCGGCAATTTCTTCAATATTTTCTCCTTCACGAAGAATTTTTTTGTTTTTCACATCAACAACAGTGCTTGGCATCCCTGAAAGTTTTCCACCGTCAATAAAGAGGTCATATACTACAGTAATCTCACTAAACTCCATAGGAGATTTTCTGCCGGAAATATTTGCACTGGTGGATGTAATCGGTGCATCAAACTCCTCAATAATCTTTCTTGCAATTGGATTTTTTGGAATACGTATCCCGATAAAACCTGTACCTCCGGTTAAAACAGAAGGAATACAGCTTTTTGCCTCCACAATAATTGTAACAGGTCCGGGCATAAACCTTTCAATAAATTCAAGTTCGGTTTTGCTGATCTTTGCAACAGCCAGGGCCATATCAATATCCGATACGGCAATTGAAATCGGCTTTGAAATCTGTCGCTTTTTGACATCATAAACACGCTTTATTGCATTTTCCGAAAACGCATCGCAACCAAGACCATAAACGGTTTCAGTCGGATATACAATCAGTCCGTCACGGTGGAGAACTGATACAGCTTTATCAATTTTATATCTCAAAACTCACGCCCCCTTACACGGTTTATATCAAAAACAGCAAGATTGCTTGCCTGCATTACAGCAAATACTCCTGCCTGTATAGGATCGGTCACTACAAGATCAACATGAGACGGAACACTTCCCGCCATCTTTAAAGAAATTACAGGTATCCCTGCGGCTTTTACAATTTCAATGGAATCTGTAATACTGCCTCCCATAAGCGAACCTGCTAAAACAAGCACCGAGACTCTCGGGAGTCTGCATACAGCCTCAATTGTTGTAGCAAGATCCTTCTCTCCGACAAGCGGTATTGTATCCACCGATATCCTCTCACCACGGATGTTATGACGATCTGCTTCATTTACCGCACCAAGTGCAACCTGTGCAACCTGTGCTCCTCCGCCCATTATTATCACTCTTTTTCCAAATATCTTGGAAAGAGGCTGGTAAGTTGTAACATTGTAGATGGTTTTAAGTTTTTCCAGATCATCAGAAATTGCTTTTAAATCATCAACATTCTCAAACTCAAAATAAATAAAAGACCTGCCCTCATCTCCACATAAAGGCAAAACAGAAGCCTGTGCAAGAACTATGTTCGCACCATGTGATGCCATAACCTTGGAAACATCCCTTAAAACTCCCTGGGTGTTTTCGCTTAAAATGCTGATAGCATAGATTTCAGAATCTGTCATTTTTATTATTAAATTATCATTGTTTTTATGGATAGTTATATTTTTTTAATCCACTAATTTTTCATATAAATATCGGTAAACAATACGGTTATATACAGAAAAATCATTTCATTTCCTAATGAAAGAGGTTAATGAATCAGAAACATCCTCTGATAAAAGCAATAATCAAATCGTAATTTCTGATATAATAAACCAGTTTTCACAAACAATAATCGATAATATCCCAAATCCAATATTTATTAAAAATCGTAATGGGATATATATAGGTGGAAATACCGCATTTTTTAACTATTTAGGAAAAAAACCGGAAAATATCATTGGCAAATCTGTTTTTGAAATTGCTCCGGAAAAAATAGCAGAAGTATATTACAAAAAAGACAACGAACTTTTCAATAATCCGGGTATTCAAAAATATGAAGGAAAAGTTATCTGGCCGGATTCATCTGTTCATGATGTAATATTCAACAAAGCTACCTTTGAAGACAAAGACGGGAATATCAGAGGGATAATTGGTGTCATAGTCGACATCACAGATTTAAAAAATATTCAAAATGAACTAAAGAAAAAAAAGGAGAAACTCTCACTTCTTCTTCGTTTCAAGGATCATATGCTTGATACGGCTGCCATATGGATAAATATTCTTGACAATGAAGGAAATGTAAAACTCTGGAATCGTGCCGCAGAACAAATTTCCGGTTATGATCGCTCAGAAGTTCTTGGAAAAAAAATAATCTGGGAATGGCTTTATCCTGACGAAAAATACAGGTCGGAAATTGTCATTGTATCTGAAAATATACTGAAAACGGGGATAAATGTCGAAAAATATGAAACAGATATACGATGTAAAAACGGCGAATATAAAACAATTTCATGGAATTCAAACAGGCTTACAGATGAAAACGGAGAAACTGCCGGAAGTATCGCTCTTGGTATTGATATAACCGAACTAAAAAATATTCAGCAGTCTCTTAGAAAATCCGAAATATTCTACAGAACAATTTTTGAAAACACAGGGTCTGCAACTGTGATAATTGAAGAGGATACAACACTTTCTCTTGTCAATTCAAAATATGAAAGTCTTTCAGGCTATAATAAATATGAAATTGAAGGAAAAAAATCATGGACTGAATTTGTCGTTCCTGAAGATCTTAGAGAAATGAGGGATTTCCACAATAAAAGAAGAGATGATAAATTAATTGCTCCTGGAAATTATGAATTCAGGTTTCTCGACAAAGACCAGAATATCAAAGATATAATGCTCACAGTCGGAATAATCCCCGGCACCAAAAAAACAGTTGCATCTCTTGTAGACATCACTGATAGAAAAAAACTCGAAGAATCCCAAAAAATCAGTGAAGAGAAATACAGAAATCTTTTTGAGAACTCAAAAGACGGTATTTTTATTCTGACAAATGACGGAATAATTCTTGATGCAAATTATGCCGTCTGTGAAATGCTCAAATATACTGTAGAACAGATGAAAGGCAAGACCCTTGGGCATTTTACATCAGGCAAACCGGAAGAGACAAAAAAATCTTATGATGAACGGTTCAAAGAAGCCAAAACTAACAAAAATGCTTTTTTTGAAATCCGGATGAGAAGATCAGACGGGGTAATCATCGAAGTGGAAATTAGTTCACAGATAATTGATCCAATAAAAGGGACAGGTTACGGGATATTACGTGATGTAACAGAGAGAAACAGATCACGAAAAGCACTTGAAACTGTAAACAAAAAACTCAATCTTTTAAACAACATAACAAGACATGATATTCTTAACAAGCTTACCATCGCAGTCGGTTATATTGAACTAATTAATGAAAATGAAGAATTAAAACATGATTCTGAAATAAAATATCAGATAAATAAAGTTTCTGAGTCTGTTGAAGCTATAAGAACGCAGATACTTTTCACAAAGGACTATCAGGATTTAGGAGTGTATTCCCCTGACTGGTACAATGTCGGAGAGATTATTGACACATACTCTGCTGATCCTTCTTTTTCAGGATTTAATGTCGAAAATAAACTTAATCATATTTTGATATATGCCGATCCTTTATTTGAAAAAGTAATCTACAATCTTTTTGATAATGCATTAAGACACGGAGAAACTATTACCAAAATCAAATTCTCTTATGAAATATCTCCTGACAAAAAGGACATTTTAATAATCTATGAAGATGACGGGACAGGTATCCCTTCTGATGTAAAGGAGAAGATATTCAGAAGACAGTATTACAAAAATACCGGATTCGGCCTATTTTTATCAAGGGAAATACTGTCCATAACAGGCATTTTAATATCAGAAACCGGAGTTTATAACTCTGGTGCCAGATTTGAGATACTGGTACCAAAAGAGCATTACAGATTATTATGATGCATGTTTTTTAATTCATCATAACAGTCTTTATAAAAACTGATTCTCAACAAGATTTTTATGCTCATAAATTTATATGGGGACTCATCTTCCGGATATTAGATTAATGCCGGTGAAATACAGGGGGGTTATACAAAATCCATGGATTCAGAAATCAGTGCCGATGCTGAACTTGACTGCATCGGTCTTTACTGCCCCATGCCCATTTCAATGACAAAAGAAGAGATTGAAAAAATCAAACCGGGCCAGGTACTTAAAGTTGAAGCCGATGACCCGGCGGCAGAAGAGGATATCCTGAGATGGGCAAAAAGGTCAGGGCATGAGATTCTAAAGTTTGAAAATAATGACGGAATATTGACTTTTTTTATCAGGAGGAATAAATAATGCCAAAAATTCTATATGTTCAGACAAGTGGAACAGACACACCTGAAAGACTCTATGCTCCTTTTATCCTTGCCACAACAGCGGTTGCAATGGATATTGAGGCTGACATATATTTCATGATCAAAGGGATCACGGTCATGAAAAAAGGCGAGGCAGAGCAGATCAAAATAGGATCATTTCCATCCTTAAAAGATGTAATAGACCAGGCGAAAGATGCCGGCATTACATTCTATGTATGTGAACAAAGTACACAGTTGCTTGGGCTTGAAAGAGGGGATTTCATTGAGGGAATAAAGATTGCAGGAGCTGCAACATTAAATGATCTTGCAATTGAGGCTGATTCCGTGATTACATTCTAAAGAGGGAAAATGAGAAAGATCTACCTTGACCTGACGTCTGCAAGGCCTGTTGAACAAAGAGTGTTTGAATTCGCAAAAAAATATCTGACAGAGAGTTACGGCAATCCGTCTTCACTTCATTCGAAAGGTCTGGAGGCAAAGCATGCCCTGGAAGAAGCAAGGAGCAAAGTATCTTCGTTAATCAATGCAGAAAGCCCCTCTACAATAATTTTCACAGGCAGTTCTACCGAATCAAACAATATGGCAATAAGGGGCACTGCTCTCAGGAACAAAAAAACCGGTCAAAAAGTTGTATCAAGCACTATTGAACACATTTCTGTTTTAAATCCAATGAAAGAACTCCAAAAATCAGGTTATACTTATGAAACAGTCCCTGTGGATGAATACGGAACAATAGACCTTGAAAAACTTTCTGAAACGGTCACAAAAGACACGATAATTACATCTGTCAACTATGCCAGTGACGAAATAGGAACGATAGAGCCGATTAAAGAGATCAGCAAAATAGTCCATGAAAACGGACAGTTTCTGCATGTAAATGCCACCGCTGCTGCAGGAAATATTCCTGTTGATGTACAAAAAGAGGATATTGACCTCATGACAATCTCTTCAAATGACATGTATGGTCCAAGAGGTGCAGCAGCTCTTTACGTAAAAAAAGGTATCAGGATTCAAACTATTTTGCCAGGGGGAGGGCAGGAAAGAGGACTTAGATCAGGAACAGAGAACATTTTTGCAATAGCCGGGATGGGAGAAGCTGCACATATCGCTTCAAAAGAGATGACATCTGAAGCAAAAAGACTTCAAAAAATTGGAGATGCATATAAATCCGTGATCCTCAAAATAGAGGATTCTTATCTGACAGGCCATCCTACATATCGCCTTCCGGGTCATCTGAGTTTTCGGTTCTGGCGTGTGGAAGGCGAGAGTATTTTGTTAAACCTTGATGCAGGATATGGCATTCAGGTTACAACCGGCTCGGCATGTTCATCACGAACCCTTGAACCATCCCACGTCCTCATCGGAATTGGGCTAAAACACGAAGAAGCACACGGATCAATGATAATAACTCTTGGACGTCTGAATACAATGGAAGAGGTCCCATACGTAGCCGATGCAGTCAAAGGTACTGTGGAGCGTCTGCGTAAAATTACTGCAATGTAGGAGAGATAAAATGGAAGATGTACCTCAGATTGGTTACTCAAAAAAAGTAATGGAACACTTTATGGATCCAAAAAATGTGGGAAGCATAGAAAATCCTGACGGAGTAGGACGCGTAGGAAATCCCGTATGCGGGGATCTCATGGAAGTTTCCATAAAAGTAGAAAATGAAACCATCACCGATATAAAATTCAAAACATTCGGATGCGGTTCTGCAATTGCAACCGCAAGCATGGTTACAGAACTTGCCAAAGGAAAAAATATTGAGGAGGCCTTAAAAATCACCAGACAGGATGTTGCCGATGAACTTGAAGGTCTGCCACCAAGAAAAATGCACTGCTCAAACCTTGCGGCTGATGCTCTTCACAAGGCAATCGAAAATTACAGGGAAAAAAGCACAGAAAAATGAAATTAATCATCAGAATCAGTTATGGTTTGTATGCGATAACCGGGGATCGAACCCGGGTTAGAGGCTTGGGAAGCCACTGTCATGCCGCTAGACCATTATCGCAGATATACAATCTTTAATTTGGAGTTCTCTGATGATAAAACTTATTTTTTAATGTAAAACAAAACAATATCAGGGAGATTAAAAAGAAGAAAAACATTAAATCCATCAGGGACAACCTTCGGATAAGACGATCCTTTTATCTCATAATATATCCCATTACATATAGCACTGAAATAATGTGCTGACTAAAAAAAAAGTAAGTCCGACGTGTCCTGATACAATGAAAGGCACTGCCCGGAATAATCGGGCTCTGGGATTACAAAATAGTCAGTTATGACTCTTTTTGTGGACTTACACGTTTGTTTCAAATTGAAATAATCTAAATCAGGTTAATTCGTTTGGAAATAACAACCCCTGAAATCAGGGAATATATAAGTATCTTAAAAATATTGGTGGTGAAATATGGCACGAATGCATGCCCGCCGACGCGGAACATCAAAGTCTGTATGTCCGCTTCGCACAGAGGCACCTGAATGGTCCAACAAGGACACAGCAGAGATCCAGAAAATAATCATTGCTCTCAGAAAAGAGGGTAAATCCAGTGCAGAGATCGGATTAATCCTCCGTGACAAGTATGGCGTACCAAGCGTAAAGCTTGCAACAGGAAAGCGTGTAGATCAGCTTCTCGAAGAAAATGGTCTTGCATCAGACATTCCTGAAGATCTTAGAAACCTCATTGTTAAGGCTCTGGGAATGAGAAAGCACATTGCCGAAAACAAAAAAGATGTTCACAACAAGCGCCAGCTTCATCTCACAGAAGCAAAGGTGCGCAGACTCGGTAAATATTACGTGAAGGCAGGCAAAATGCCGGCTGGCTGGACATACAAGCCAGACACAGCGGAGTTCCTGTTATCAAAGTAATTTTATAATATGTCCATTGAAGCCGCTGCAGGTCATATCGCAGAAAAACTCTCAGAAACTGAGTTTGTGAGAGTATACGGGCATCACGATGCAGATGGAATAGCTTCAGCCACGATAATGTGTCATGCACTTCACAGGCTGGGGAAGAAATTTCACCTGACGATCAAAAATCGTATCTCATCTGATGACATCAAAAATGATGAACCCACTCTCCTGTGTGACCTTGGTGCATCCTTAGAAGAACTTCCGGATGACACAGTGGTGATAGACCATCATGTCCCTTATTTCAATGGTGAATATCACATAAATCCACGCCTTCACAACATTGACGGAGAAAAAGAGCTTTCCTCATCAGGTCTTGCCTATCTCGTTGCAAACCATATGGGAGACAACAGAGATTTGTGTGGTCTGGCAATCCTCGGAATGATCGGGGACAAACAGACTATATCAGGCAAAAACCAGGAAATTGTAACAGAAGGAATTGGAAATCAAATCATCGTACCTAAAAGGGGACTTACCCTTGCAGGAAGAGATACAAGAGAGAAACTCTATACGGCAACAGACCCCTACCTGCCCGGCATAAGCGGGAATTTAGATTCTGTTGATGAAATTCTCCTTAAATACTCTGATGATGACGATTACAGATATGAAGATTTAAACTCAATGATTATCCTCAAAATTGCCGAAAAAACCAACGAAACTGCAATGCAGTCTTTATGGGGCAACACATACGAACTCGAAAGAGGAGTAATACATGATGCACACAGTCTGGCGGCTGTAGTTGAATCATGCGGATTATCAAACAGGGGCGGCCTTGGAGTAACACTATGCCTTAGAAATACTGAAAATGTAAAAGAAGCATGGGAGATTGCAATAAAACACCGCTTAAATGTAATATCTGAAATTAATTCTGCAAAAACAATAGAAGAAGAGCTTCCTGTCTTTGAAATATCCAAGCCGTCGGTTTCAAGCTGCGTTGCAGACACTATCTCAAACAACGGTCTGTACAATACACCGGTTTTCACAATTGCAAGAAATGATGATAATTATTCGGTATCAGCCAGATGTCCTCCGGGAGTAGAATTTGACTTATCGGAATTTATGAAAAATCTTGCAGAGAAAACAGGCGGTAGCGGAGGAGGTCACTTCTCACGGGCAGGCGGAATATTTGGAGAAGACGGACTTTCAATCTTCAAAAATGAAGTGAAGGAGGCATTGACCTAAAATGTCCCTGATATCAGGTAAAATAACAACATACCACAGAAATGCGGAATGTGTTGCAAAAGCAATTGCTTCAGACAACCTGAAGTCAATGCAGACAAATTCAAAAGGAAATACAGTAATAACCGAAATCAAAGGCAATAAACTAAGATCAATCATTGCATCAGTCGATGATTATCTGATGAACCTTTCGATATCTGAAGATGTCTGCAGTTACATTTCAGAAAAATAGGGAAATATCTCCGGAAAAGGATTTAAAAAACGCACATGCAGGTGCTTTCAAAAAAGGACGTATAAAAAATTGAGGTGAAAATATGGCAAAAAGGAAACAATTAGGAAGAAGAGTAGAAGGATGGAAAGCAAAGAGCTGGTTCAAAGTCTTTGCTCCCGAAGTATTCGACAAGGCTTACCTTGGCGAAACAATTTCAGATGAACCTGAGAAGGTATACGGCCGTGTCATGCAGACCACACTTGGCGAAATGACACAGGACTATTCCAAACAGAACATCAAGATGAGATTCAAGGTCAACGAAGTTGCAGGCGACTCAGCATACACAGACTTTGTCGGACACGAAGTCACAAAAGACTACCTCCGTGCAATGGTAAAACGCCGCACTTCAAGAATTGACAGCATTGTTCTCGCAGCAACAAAGGACGGACGTAAAATCCGTGTCACAACAACCTGCTTTACAATCAACCGTGCAGACGCAAGCCAGCAGCACACAATCAGAAAAGAAATTACTGATTACATCCTTGCAAAGGCAAAAGAGCAGACATACGATCAGTTTGTAAAAGACATGGTTATGGGAGAAATCTCACGCGACGTATTTAAGAACGTCAAGAAGATTCACCCGACACGCCGCGTCGAAGTAATTAAATCAAAAGGAATTGAGGCAAAATCTGCAATAGCACATTAATGCCTTAAGACAGAGAACAATTAATTAAAAGAGGAGTGTGAAAAATGGGAAAAACCGGTTCATGTTCATGGACTCAAATTAAAAGTGTATCAGGTCAGATCAGACTTGTTCCTCAGAAAGAAGGCAGCTATAAAAAGCCAGGTCCAAACCAGCGCTTTAAATCAGGTGCCAAACTCAAAAGAGCAGTGCAGAAATCACAGGATGCCGGAAGAGGAGGAAGAGGAAAGAGAGCAAGCCGCTCACGTACTCCACAGGTAGACCCGAGATTTAGAAGACGCATCAAACGCTCACCTTCATCCATTAAGGGTTCAAAGGGTTCAAAATAAATAAGTTTTAAAAAGGCTATAATAATATTATTAAAGCCTCTATCTTTTATTAGAGAGAGTAAGGTTGGGTTATTGAGATGGATTCAAAAAAAGCAGTTCAAAATTACATTTTTGCAGAACGCGCCAAGGTTAATATGATCGCTGCATCACAGATGACAGCAGTATTAAGTGACTTTAAAGGAGCTGAAAAAACAGGTGCAAAAAAAATGATTGATATTTTACTTAATATCTTTCAGTCAGACCTGGAACTTGGATTTAAAACCACAGGTTCAAAAGAGTTCAGCGAAGCCGTATCAATCATTGACGAAGTCAAAAAGATGATCGAAAACGAGGACTTTTCAGACGCATCCAATCAGATAGGAATAGCAATTACAAAAGTCACAACTCCTGCACAGGAAGCCTGGCAGAAGTTATCTGAAAATGAACTCGTCTGAATTTTTTGATTTTCTCTTCACACGTTCATCCGTGAGAGATTTCACAGAGCTGGAAATCGAAGATGAAGAGATTCAGTACATCTTGAAATGTGCACGTACAGCTCCGAGTGCGGGAAACAGGGAATCCTGGGATGTCGTAATTGTAACTGATGAAGGCATCAGAGAGGATTTGGCCGATGCAGCATTTGGTCAGGAGCACATAAAAAAAGCACCTGTCATACTTGTTGTTTGTACAAATTACGTCCGATCAATGTCACAGTATGGTGAAAGAGGAATTCTCTATGCAATGGAAGATGCCACAATAGCATCAACCTACATGATGCTTGCAGCTCATTCACTCAGACTTCAGACCTGTTGGACAGGCGCTTTTGACGATGAAACGGTATGTGAAATACTTGACCTGCCACAGCACGCAAGACCGGTTGCCCTTCTTGCAGTAGGTCACGGAAACCTGCCCGAATATCGCAGCGAAAGAATGCCTCTTGAAGAACATGTCCATGAAGAGACATGGTAATTTAATAAAATTTCAGTAATTATCGGAAAATATTATGTCAGACTATCTTGTTACAATGGAATCTGCCTGGATCATAAAGGATATTGAAACCCTCGATGATGCAATAGGCATTGCTATAAGCGAAGCAGGTAAACGTTTAAATCCCTCCGCTAAGTTTGTTGATATTGAAATTGGTCAGCTCGCATGCCCGTTCTGTGAACAGGAGCTGAATAATGCATTAGTGGTTGCAAATATGGCCCTTGTCGGCCTGATTCTTGAGATGAAAGTATTCAAAGCTGAATCTGAAGAGCATGCATCCAGAATTGCAAAATCCGTAGTGGGACGGGCACTTAGAGACACGCCTCTCAAAGTCATTGATATCAAGGAGTTATAAAAATGATCTCAGTTGTAGGACATACTGCAATTGATCATATTTTTACTCTCCCTGTTCTTCCAAAAAGACATTCGTCCTCCCCTGTTCTTGATCATAAGGTCTATTTTGGAGGAGGCGCCGCCAACATTGCAGCAGGAATCGCTGTGCTTGGCGGAGAAGCCGAATTAATCAGCGCAGTTGGAAATGATTTCTTTGGAAGTGAATATGAAAAGTGGATGAATAAACTCGGAATCAAAAAAGACTTCTTTGTAGTTGAAGACAAAAACACGCCCACCTGTTACCTGTTTAATGATACAGAAGGTGATCAGACGACAGTTTTTGAATGGGGCGCATCAGAGATTTTCAAAACCGCAAAAGCACCTTCACTCGATTTCGTGCATATGGCAACCGCTGAACCGGAATTTAATGTAAAAATTGCAGAAAAAGCCGTTTTTTCATCATTTGATCCCGGGCAGGATCTGATAAAATATACAAAAGAGCAGCTCATATCAATTCTTGACCACATCGACATCCTGTTCACAAATATTCACGAGCTAAAAGGCATATGTGATAAAACAGGTATCGGAAGAGAAGAACTGATAAAACAGATCCCGCTCTCGATTGTTACCATGTCAGGAGACGGAAGTGAAATTCACCATAATGGCAATATCACAAAAATACCTGCAATTTCAGTAAAACTTGCAGATCCGACAGGTGCAGGTGATTCCTACAGGGCAGGATTCCTGACGGCATATCAAAAAGGATACTCTGTTGAAAAATGCTGTAAAATAGGTACTACCACCGCTTCTTTTATTGTAGAGATGACAGGGTGCCAGACAAATCTTCCGGACTGGGACAGAATGAAGGAAAGATACAATAAGTACTTTGGCGACTTATATCAATAAACAAAGTTAATTAAAAAATTTGGGACATATTTCAAATATTATCTAATTTAACCAATAAGAATTGTCCCAAATTCCATATAATTAAAGGAGGCTTGAAACAGCAAATGGCCCCTTCAGGCGACACCAAAATAGAAGGTTTAAGCAGATTTTTATTTATAGCACCATCATGGCCACGTTCACTCGCAATAATTTTTGTACTCGGACTGGTTCTTGATCTTGCAAGTGTAATAAGAAATCACGAAATTCAGTTTTTCGGGTTTACAGGGTTTTTTCTTCCGGCAATTATTGCTTTTATACTGACAAAGCCCCTTGTTGAAATTTTCGGTAAAAAAATTACATGGAACAGGTCTGCACTTTTAGCTCTTGCCTGTACGGTATTTTCAATACTTATTAGTCTCTTTCCGGTGCTACTGGTATTTCAGGGAATTTTCCCCCTTTTGTTCTCCGTATCACTTGGATTCATCTTCGCAATAAGGCTGATTGTGCTTGTGGCAATAGCTGACTATAAAATGTCACACATGATTCTTCCGGCACTTACGCAGAGTGTCGTCGGAATACTAATCGGAACTTATTACTTCAGCACAGTCTTTACAATCTTTGCAGTACTTATACACCTGCTCTTTGGAATGGGCGTCATATTATTTTTATGGCTAATAGAAAGGCCCCTTAAAAAGAATTTCCACATCAGTGCACTGAATTTCATTAATGCTTTCATCGCACACAACACTGACGGTTCAAAATCCCTTGAGGATTTTTTCCATGAAATCGGTGAGGAAGTATACGTCCCTCAGTTTACACTTTTCTTCTCACGTGAGGGAAGAAAAGATGTTTTGTTTACAATACCCAATCTGCACCCGGGTCCCATGGGTGAAATAGGCGGGGGGAACCTTCCAAAAGTTCTTTATGAATCACTTGGCGGTGAAACCTTTGTTGCACACGGTTGCGCAACACATGACTTCAATCTTGTATCTGAAAAGGAAATTCCAAAAATCATCTCCGCAATAAACAAAACCAGAGCCGGACTTGAGTACCACAATAAAGCAGGGATGTCAGAGAGGCATAGTTACGGATCTGTGCAGGTTCTTGCCCAGTCTTTTGGGGATTCGATTCTGATGGTAAGTACGCGCTCACCGGAGATGACCGAGGATCTTGAATACCCTATTGGTCTTTCAATAATGAACGAGGGCCATAAAAAATTTAGCCATGTTGGTTTTGTAGATGCACATAACTGCATGGTGGATGTGGTAAATCCGGTAATGCCCGCTTCACTGACAGCTTATGAATATATGAAAACATGTGATAACGCATGTGAAAAAGCCCGGATTAATGAACAGTTTCCATTCAAAGTAGGCATTTCACACATAAATGTCCCGTTCACAAGAGAGCAGGGATTCGGTGATATCGGTATTCAGGCGCTTGTCACAGAAGTATCCGGACAGAAAACAGCATATATCCTCTTTGACGGAAACAATATGCAAAACGGTGTTCGCGAAATATTGAGGAATGAACTTCTAAAGATTGTTGATGAATGTGAACTGATGACAACCGATTCCCACGTTGTCAACACAATGAGTGGCAAAAACCCGGTCGGGTATCATGTCAGCGCAGATATTATTATGGAATATGTGGTGAAGGCGGTCAGTGATGCAATCAAAGATCTCTCAGATGCCAAAGCCGGCGCTTCGACAGCATGGTGTGAAGGCGTTGTTGTCTTTGGATCACACAGAATATCACAGCTTGCAAGTTCAGTAAACGCTATGCTGACCTTTATTGCTCCTTTGGGGCTTGCAATTCTGCTGCTTGCATTTGTATTCTCGATAATTGCGTACTTCATACTTGTATAGTTCAAGACAGAAACACACGGAAAAAAGCCGGACACAATCAGTTAGGTTTTTTTCCTAACAGTAACAATACTAATATCCCAAACTTTTACAGACAATTAAATTGCGAGAGTTGCCGAGCCTGGCCAAAGGCGTTGGACTTAAGATCCAATCTCGTAGGAGTCCGTGAGTTCGAATCTCACCTCTCGCATCTGTTCTTTACATAAATTCATTAAAATTAAAAAAAATCTCGGACAAAAATTTTTCAGAGCCCTCAGGTTTTTCATACAATAATGCCGCAGGTGAAGAATTCTCATTTATGTATTTAGGTAAAATTTCAAACTTGAAATAACAAAAATAAACACAGATCAGACTTTTTAATCATCAAATTATCCACAGGATACAAAAACCAACACCAATAATTTTTAAAAATAATAGTGCGATCAATAATACTATTCTAAATATTTATGAAATATTATGCCCAACATGGACGGAACAGGAAATATTAATTCCACACACCTGTAAAGATTGGATCAGATCTTCTGCTCTGAATATGACAAATGAAAAAAATTTTTAAATAATGCCTATGTTAAGTATTACTGATAGATTTTGGAGGGATCCAGGAATCTTTCATAAGGAATATATGAAATCAAAATAATTGGAGGAAAAGCAATGCTGAAAATAAATAAAGAAGAAGGATTTACAGGTCTTGAGGCTGCTATCGTTTTGATTGCATTCGTCGTTGTAGCCGCTGTCTTCTCATACGTAGTATTGGGAGCAGGTTTCTTCACAACACAGAAATCTCAGGAAGTTATCTATACAAGTGTAGATCAGGCAAGTTCAAGTGTCGAGATCTTAGGTGATGTTTATGGTACAAGCTCAGATGACACAAACATTGACACAGTTCGTTTCACTGTAGGACTTACAGCAGGTGGATCACCTGTTGATTTCTCACAGACGACAATAACATATGCAGATGCAACAAATGTTTCAAAGATGGAAAGAGCAGGAGATGCAGTTATCGGAAATGCCGATGCAACAATCACCTCAGGCACATGGTCAGTTGTTCTTGCAAAGAACAATGCAAGTGCAGATCTTCTCCTTGAAAACGAGGAGCAGTTTACAATTGTGGCGAATCCAATCGACAACATTGTGGCAAACCAGAGATTCAACCTTGATCTGCGCCCTTCAGTAGGTACATCATACACCATCAGCAGAAAAGCACCTGCAAGAATTACGGGAGTTAACACCCTTTACTAAGGAGGATGATTAAAATGATGAAATTATTTAAATCAGACGAAGGATTTACCGGTCTTGAAGCTGCTATCGTATTGATTGCATTTGTTGTAGTAGCAGCGGTTTTCTCATACGTAGTATTGGGAGCGGGTTTCTTCACAACACAGAAATCACAGGAAGTAGTCTATTCCAGTGTTGACATGGCATCATCAAGTCTTGAAGTATTAGGCGATGTGTACGGAAACAGTACAGGCGGAGACAATGCAAAAATTGATGGAATCAGATTTGTAGTAGGTCTTACAGCAGGTGGAGCACCTGTTGATTTTGCTTCAACAACACTTGTATTCACAAATACAACTTCAATAAAGGATCTGACAAATGATTCAAAAATCTCAAGCTCAGCTTCAGATGTAGTTTCTGCCCAGACAGACATCACTACATACGAATGGGGTATCATCGACATTGCCAATGACAACAGCGACAAGGGAGCACTCCTTGAAAACCAGGAGCAGTTCACAATATATGCAAATGTTGGTGCAACAGGAATTGCAGCAAATGAGCGCTTCAGTCTTGAAATTAAGCCACCAAAGGGTGCATCATATGCAATTAAGCGTACGGCACCACCAAAGATTGAGAAGGTAAACCTGCTCAACTAATCTTTTTTTTGAAGAAACCAGAAAACTAGCATGACGTGACAGCCATGATTTTAAATAGCGAGGGTTTCACAGGTCTTGAAGCTGCAATTGTCTTAATTGCATTTGTAGTAACCGCTTCAGTTTTCTCTTATGTGATACTCGGAGCCGGTTTTTTTGCAACACAAAAAGCTCAGGATGTTGTGTATACAAGTGTAGGCCAGTCATCTTCAGGTATTGAAATACTCGGTGATGTATATGGCAACAGTACGATGGTAGGCGGAATAAACGCCAAAATGGATGGAATAAGGTTTGTAGTGGGACTCACAGCTGGTGGATCACCTGTTGATTTTGCATCAACAACTCTAACATTCCAGACCAAAGACAATGTAACAAAGATTAACAATGTTACCAAAATCAGCAGTTCTTCAACAGATGTCATAAGTGACAAAACTGCAATTAATCCCGGGCAATGGGGGATAATTGATATTGCAAACTATGAAAACAATGACAAAGGAGCACTTCTTGAAAACCAGGAACAGTTCACAATCTATACTGTGTTTGATGAACCAAACCAGATCAGTGCAAATCAGGAATTCAATCTTGAGATAAGGCCTGCTTCTGGTGCTTCATACGGAATTAAAAGAAAAGCTCCTGCAAGAATTACAAAAATTAATATCCTGAATTAATTATTCTAAAATCAATCAGTTTTTTAATTATGGTTATAAATTTCTGTTATTCTGAATTGTTTGGAAAATATTTGAGATCATTTTCTAAAAATACTCTTAATATCTTATTACAATCCTTTCTGATCAGGAATTTTTATTATAGCGCATTTTCATAAACTATAATCAAATAATCATAAATTATCAAAGCTTTTCTAATAAATTATATGCCATAATAGAAATTTTCATAAAATATTATTCACCATATTGCCCGACACCATATCTTAAAAATAAATAATATCCACAATTATACAGCAAAATATGAAATAATATTTTCAATTGAACAAATTTTAATAAAATATTTTTCAGTATTGATTAATTCAACAGTTTTTTAAATTCATAAAGAGAAAATAATTGTAACTATGGCTATTAACCAGTCACAGGTAGACCATATTCTTAGTTCAGCATCTGCCGATGATCCGGAAGTGAAACTTCAAAATTTGCAGGATGAAGTTGATCTCCTGAAAAAATCTGTAAAAAAGCTTTTAATCGATCTAAGGGAAAGGCTGAATGAAACGGAAAATCCATTCATAGTTACAGCTATGATACCTCCTTCAGACCCTGGTCAGTTAAAGGATAAAACAGACCCTTTAGCAAAAGATTCTCTTCCGGCAGTTCCTGAAGAAGAAATCTCGGAAACTGAGGAAATATCCGATATAAATACTGATGACAATGAAATAGCTCCTGCAAATTTTGATCTTCAAAAAGGGTATAAACAATCTGATGCCGAGATGTTAGCAGCACTCAGAAAAAGAGTTGAAGATATTAACAGAAATGCGGAGGAAATCCCGCCTGAAACAAAAACATCAGACAGGCCCAGACTACAAAAACTTCACAGACTCTTTGAGTGGGTCAGCAGAATGGTGAACAAATACGGTCACGACAGACTCAGAATTATGACCGAATCCTATGTAACAATGGGATATATTTCAGAAGAGGCAGCTGGACAAATTAAGGAAATTTCAAAACTGATGCCTGAATCATCAGGTGAATGTAATGAGATCAGTTCTGAAGAATTTGTTGCGGAACTCTATGTTTTAAACAGAATACTGATACCTGATGACTCCTCTCTGGACAGGGAAATGATAGAAGTCATAATGGAAAAAAGAACTTCAAAAGATCCATTATTAGCAAAACTGTCTGAAGAAGAGAGTTATGAAGAAGACTGGATCGAAATGCTTGAAAAAGTCTGAACACAAAATATGTCAAGTGAAACATTTGCTACAGCCATTTTCCTGATTACAGCGATCGTCGCTGCGGCAGTACTTGTAAATGCCTTTTTTCCAATAATATATCAGGCAACTTCAACTTTTACCCAATCCTCCAGTTCTGCGGATGAAAGATTGCGAACTGACATCAAAGTCATCAATACATTTGCAGATAGCCCGGATGCAAGAGTCTGGATAAAAAATATTGGAAGCGCAAGAATCGGCAAGAATAGTATAAACATGTCTGATGTATTCATTGGGGCAGAAGGAGATTTTACCCTTGTATCACTTGATCTTACAGATATACCCTCCAATGGCGAATGGAATTATTCAGTCATTGAAACGGATACAAATGATTACTGGGACCCGAGGGAAACTCTTGAAATCAGTATAAAATCCAGTAAAATACCTGTTACCAAAGGTGATTATGTATATTTCAGTATAGCCCTTCCAAACGGAGTGAATCTTGCTAAAACCTTTACAGCGAGTGGTTAAATGGGAAGTGCAACAATCGTCGCAACAGCATTTGCACTGATTCTTCTTATGATCACTGCCTACTTTCTGGTAGGAGTAGTACTGACAACAGCCGAGGTTGTTTCAATGGCACAGGGCGAACAAATAAACCAGCAGGAATTACGAATCAGAACATCAATAGGAATCAACCAGACATCAGTTCTTCCTCCTGAAACACTTTATGTTGAAGTAATAAATGATGGAAAAACGACAATATCCGACTTCGAATACTTTGATATTTACACCGGAAGCAACACATCAAAAACACCTGTCTATTATCAAAAAGGAGATGGTACCGGTGAATGGAATATTGTCTCAATAAAACCTGATATAATAAACCCCGAACAATTTGATCCACAGGAAATCATGAACATTTCTGTAAGATATTCCGGTGAAGCACCTGCCTGGATACAGATAACAACTCCAAACGGGGTTTCAGCATCAGCTTACACCTAAAAAAAATTAATGAGGTAAAAATATGTTTGAAGATGAAGAAAGTCCCGGTCTTGGTGATCTGTTAGGGGGAGATGACAGACACATCCTCTCAACCGGAAATCCGGAAATTGATAAAAAACTCGCAGACGGACTTCCACTTGAATCATTAACTCTTATTGAAGGAGAAAATGATACAGGAAAAAGTGTAATGACCCAGCAGATCATCTGGGGTGCGATGAAAGGCAGCATGAACGTGGATCTCTATACTTCAGAAAACACTGCAAAAAGTTTTCTTTCACAGATGGATTCAATGAGTCTGGATATTTCTGATTATTTTGCATGGGGATATCTGAAAATATACCCCATGCACACAATTGGTTTTGAATGGGGTGAAGAAGAAATGAACGGTATTTTAAAAAGAATTATCGGAAAAATACAGACAAGCAAATCTGAAGTAATAATCATTGATTCACTGACACTCCTGACCGAATCAACATCTCAGAGTGATCTGCTGGCATTCCTGACAAACTGCAAAAACCTTGTTGATCATGGTAAAACAATACTGATTACACTCCACACATATGCATTTGAGGAAGATACACTTGTCAGAATCAGATCAATTTGTGATGCACATTTATTCATGAAAAAAGCTCTTATCGGCGACAAATATGTAATGGTAATGGAAGTTATTAAAGTCAGAGGTGCCAGAAAAACAACAGGAAATGTCGTTTCTTTTGAAGTACATCCTGGTTACGGTATGAAGATTATTCCAATGTCAACTGCAAGAGTATAAAAGGAGAATAAACCATGGGATCACTTAGTGCAAATATCAATCTTCCATTTCAGCCCGAAGAACTCGATGAGGAGGATGATATATATTCTAACTATGAATCCTCAGCATTATACAGAATGCTGCCTGCAAACGCAAAAGAATATGTTGCACACAGTCCTCACCTTTTAGAATATCTCCAGATGTTTCCGGTAAACATTCACGGAATACCCCTTTTCTTCTCAGAGCTTAAAAGAGAACTAAAAGGACTGGAAAACCCGAATGTAATCTATCCTGTAAATGAATTTACATTCATTCATATTTTTTCAGATCCCGAGGATGTCAGGAATTATTATATTCCAATTGAACCCTCGTTTATGCATTCGGTTTCGGATGCAATGCCCCTGATTGAGAAAAAACTAATAGACCTTATAGATGTTCTCGAAGAGGACCCTATTACAGAAGAAGAAAGAAGAGAGGTCTTAAAAAGGGTTTTAAAAGAAGTAATATACATAAAAAAGCCTGATGAAAATATTGCCATGCTCACAGGGGAGGCAGAAACAGGCAAAACAGGTTTCAAAGACAAGATTGTAAAATTTTTAAATACTGATTTTACAGCACAAAAAGAAACAGGTGAACTGGCAGGGTCGAAAATTTCCCAGACTCCTGATGGGAAAGTTATCCTTTCAATGGCAGAATACCGCTCAATTGAATATCTGTTAATAAGGGACAAAATAGAAATGGGTATTTTAAATCCGTTTCTTGCCGACACCTATAATGAAGATATTACCTGTGACGGTGTCGGCCCGATTTTTGTAGAGCACAAAATATTTAAAGGCCTCAAATCTGCTGTGGAATTCAAATATTCAGAGGAAATTGATGAATTTGTAATCAAAATGGCAGAACGCATAAAAAGGCCAATCACATACAAAAACCCGATTGTTGATGCAACCCTGCCTGACGGTTCCCGTATAAACATCGTATATGGAACTGAGATCTCAAAACACGGCAGTAATTTTACCATTCGTAAGTTTGCAGAAGATCCGCCAAGCATTCTTGCATTAATTGAATGGAAAACCACTGACTACATGGTTGCGGGATATCTTTGGATCTGTATTGAATTTGGAATGTCACTGTTCATGAGCGGAGAAACAGCAAGCGGCAAAACAACAAGCCTGAATGCACTCACATCGTTCATTGCTCCGGAAAGTAAAATTGTAACTATCGAGGATACTCCTGAACTTCAGGTACCTCATAAAAACTGGACAAGGCAGGTATCAAAGGGAAAAGGAAAAGGTGAGGGAGACGGAGGCGACATTACCATGTTCGATCTTCTTCGTGCCGCACTCCGTCAGCGTCCAAACTACATCCTTGTCGGTGAAATACGTGGTTCAGAAGGAGCTGTGGCTTTTGGTGCAATGCAGACAGGTCACCCCGTCATGAGCACCTTTCACGCTGCATCGGTTGAAAAACTAATCCAGCGTCTTTGCAGTGATCCAATTAATATTCCAATGACACACGTGGACAACCTTAATCTTGTGATTATTCAAAGTGCTGTCAGAAGACCCGATGGCAGCACTGTGAGACGGATGCTGAGCATAAATGAGCTTGTCGGATATGATCCGGAGACAGGCGGTTTTTCATTTGTATCAATGTTTGTCTGGAATCCTGTAACAGATGAATTTGATTTCCCGGGAAAAGGCAGCAGCTATCTTCTGGAAAATAAAATCGGAACATTACTTGGTATTCCTGACAATAAAAAATCCGAGATGTACTTTGAAGTTGAAAAGCGAGCAAAAATTCTTCAAAGGCTGCACAAAGCAGGTTATATGGGTTTTTGGGATTTATACCACATGATGACAAAAGTAAAAAAGCAGGGACTTTTAAAGATTGAATTTTAGGCGGAAATATCTTTTATGTTCGATACTCAGCTAAAAAACATCAGGGAGAAAAACGGAGGTAAACTTCCGTTTGAGGACAATATTGCTGAGCTCCGCAATAAAATATCGGACATTCGTGATAATAAAAAAATGGGAAACGATCTCCTGTTTATGATAACATACATGGCATCCATTACAAACGCCAATGTATCAAGACCTGAAATTTTTGCATACACCTCTGAGAGAAAAGAATACATCCCTGCAAGATACATTAAAAGAGTCGAATGCTTTGTTAAAAGATGGAATTACAGCTATGCGGAAGGCCTGAGAGTTGTCGCAGAAAGAGCAAGAAATCCTCTTGTCGAAAGTCTTTTGAACCGTTTTGGAAACTCAATAGAATCAGGTGTCCCGGATAATATCTTTCTAAATGAGGAACTGGGAACTGTAAGAAACATCTTCAGAAATACATTTGAGCAGGGAGTTGAAATGCTAAAAAAGTGGGGTGATGCATATATCGCCCTGATGCTTTCTGCAACCATTGTAAGTATTATTATCATGGTATCAGTTGCAATTTATGCTCCTGACGATCTCGAATCTACCCTGAATTCATCATATTTTCTAACAATAGGAGTTTCAGCGTTTGGCATAATTACCATGTACAAATCAATTCCTGATGATCAGAAATGCCACAATCTCAGTGGTAGCGGAAGTTATGAACAGAATATGGTAAGAAAAATGGAAAGATTTATCGTACCTGTTACAGTGCTGGTAAGTCTCATTCTGTTTATATCAGGAATTAATTTTGGTCTTATATGCATTCTTTCAGGAATTCTTCTTGCACCCCTGGGAATTTTTGGATACCGTGATGATAAAAACATTATTGCAAGAGATGAGGATTTTACGGTCTTCATAAGGGGTCTTGGCTCAATTATGGGAGGAATGGGAATGACAGTCACTCCCGCACTGGCAAAAGTAGATCGTAAATCTCTTGTTGTCCTTCAGAACTTTATAGATTCAGTTTATTCAAAGATGAATATAGGTCTTGATGAGGGACTTGTATGGAACAAATTCATAAGGGATACCGGCAGTAACCTGATTTACAAATATCTGGGTATTTTCAGGGATTCAGTTGAACTCGGAGCAGGGCCTGCTGAGGTGGCACACATTGTAAGTACCTCAATGCTTGAACAGACTCTCCTAAGACAAAAAAGAGAAATGCTCTCAACAGGTTTCATAGTACTTTTGATACCAATGCATATGGCCATGATTGGAATTTTTTGTTTCCTGTTCCATATTCTTCTGACTATGGCGGGTGCAATTAAAAGTGTCATGACCACTTTTTCGGATACTGCATCCGCACTGAGTTCCAGTTCCACATCAATAGGGGGATCAATGGTTGGCTCAATAAACATTTTTGCCAATTTCCCTGAAGATAAAATGCAGATGTTTCTGGTAATCAGTATACTAATTGTGACTGTTGCGAATATACTTGCAGGTAAAATTGTGAAAGGAGGAGATCGCTATATGTTTTATTTCTTTGGTAGTATTTTATTTGGGTTGACCGGAATAATATATATTACAACTCCTGTATTTGTAGATCTAATGTTCTCCATTCCGGGATTTGAGGCACTATAACATGACAAAGATGAGTGATTCCAAAAGAAGACTTCTAATGATGCTAACCATCATTTTAGCAGGTTCAGCTGTAACATTCCTGGAATTAAGTCCAATTATTGTATTATTTATTGCAGTTGCCATCGGAGTCGTGATGCTGTTTGCATTACAGATGATTACATTGGATGAAATCAAGTCGGATCTGTCTAATCTAAAAAATAAGCTTGATCAGCCAATAAGCCTCAAAAAAACAGATAAAACACAAAATAAATCAAAAGGTGAGAAAAAACCTGAATCTGAAACTTTTAAAGCAGATTCTAAAACGAAAGAGGGAAGTAAACCCGGCCTTTTAGACTCATTAAAAGGAATATTTTCAAAAAAGAAAGAAGAAAAAGCAGAAAAAATTACCAAAAAAGATTCCGAAACCACAAAAAAATCTTTATTCGCAGGCTTTTCTTCACTAAAAAGCAAAATACCTAAATCTGGTAAATCAGAAGAAAAAATAAAGGAAATTGATACATTGCTTGATCAGGCCCTCTCAGGAGAAGGCGTATCAAATGCCTCTGATGAAAATAATTCTGAAGATAATTCATCCGATGATGACTTTTCAGATTTTGATAATTTTGATCTTGGACTTGATTCTGAAGAGGAAGAGGGAGACATAACAATTCCAAAAAGCGCAGAGGATTTCCCGGGAGCAGCTCTGGAAGAAGAGATCCCGGATTCTGCAATTGCCGATATACTTGCAAAAGAGGGAATTGAACTTGAATTGGATGATAGTGATTTCCCGGCATCAATTGACAATACTAATGACGAAGACAGCGAAATTCCTGATTCCGGTCTGGAAAATATAGATGATTTAGATAGTAATATCTCAGGTTTTGATTTTGAAGATGATGATTTGGGAGAGCTTGATGAAATCGATCTTGATGAAATCGAAACCGAAGATGAGATTGAAATTGGTGATGATGATGATTCATTTGAAGAAATTGAAATAGGAGACTCTGATTCAGAAATAGAAGAAGTGCCTGCATTAGCTCCAACTGATGAAGAAGACATATTATCAGCACCGCCAAAAGAATGGGAGCAGAAAAGCTCTCTTAGCGGAGTATTAGGAAAAGAGGAGGCAGAAAGTAATTTTGACGAACCGGTATCAATGGCGTTTGGAGGGGGGAATGATGAAGATGATCTCTTTGCAATGCTAAAATCGGATACTAAAAAGGCTGTAGCTATACAGGAAGTAAGCCTTGTCCGTAATCTGAAAGATACCAAAATAGATAGTACAGAACTTATAGGGGAACTTGAAGAAATCATGAAAGAATTCGGAATAGAGATAACAAAAAAAGAAGAAGAGATAACTGAGGAAGAATCATAATTATATATTAATTTGTTATTTGTTGGAGGATATATTTGATATGAAACAGGTTCCGGTAAAATTAGAACATAATGGAAAATGGATGTCGCTAAAAATTGGCTTTGAAGAGGACAAAATAATTATTCCCGAACCAATATCAGAAGAAATAAAAATAAAGTCCATTGACGATATCGAAGAAAAAAAGAACATGCTTATAATAAGTACAAAAAATAATAAAAATTTCAAACTTGCATCAGTTCCAAAGGTTCTGCTAATTTTAAAAAGAATTATCCTGATGGGTTGTTCCGCATACAGATTAACCGCATATTTTATGTCTCCGGCTATCAGAGGCGGAGTAATGATAAGTTCTGCAAAATGGGAAAAAGGAGCAATTGCAGTACTAAATACCGGAATATGGTTTGTAAGCAAAGAAAAACAGATCTGTATTCCTCTTGATGAAGTTTCCGGAATAGATCTGACAAAAAGGGAAGTACAGGGTAAAGAAAGCGATGTTGTCCAGATTAACCACATTGAAAATGATGAGGTTGTCACAAGTTTTGTTCTCTGTCCTCTAACAACCCTGCAGATACTATTCAATTATCTAAAAGACACGACAAAGGATCTTGATGTATCAGCGGGAGAGCTAGATCCCGTTTCTGCACAGGTTGCAATGCTTGTTTACAGCGGAATGGATACACATGCAATAGAAAATATGATAAATATCTCAAACAAGCAAATTGAATCCATATATGATAAGCTGATTAAAACCGGCCTTGTGGAAGTTGTAATGACAAGACGTGAAGTAAAACTTACAACCAAAGGGGTGCGCTTTGTAAGTGAAGCGGTAAAAACCTGAAAACAGGAACAGATTAAAACACATTATTTTCTTAAAATTTATACATATTTTTCATATTTTAACGCCAGTTTAAAAAGGGGTCTATTTATTTCGCTAAACTATTCGATAGTCTTAATATGATTAATTTAAGAAATATTACTGATTCACAATGGGACGGATTCTTGTTGTTGACGATACAATGTTCATGAGAACACTTCTGAAAAATATTTTATTTTCCGGCTCTCATGACATTGTTGGTGAAGCAGAAGACGGTGAAGACGCCGTTACGAAGTACAAGGCGCTTAAACCCGACCTTGTTACAATGGACGTTGTAATGCCTAAAATGAACGGTATCGAAGCATTGAAGGCTATTATGACTGAAGATCCCAATGCAAAGGTTGTCATGTGCACAGCTGTGGGACAGGAACAGATGGTTAAACTGGCAATCAAGACAGGAGCCAAAGGATACATAGTAAAACCGTTCCAGGCACCTAAAGTTCTTGAAGAAGTAAATAATGTTCTAAACTCCTGAAAAGATGATCAGAGTTCTGATTGTTGATGACTCCGTATTCATGCGTACGGTACTCATTGATCTTCTTGGTAAAGACCCTTCAATAGAGGTCGTTGGAACAGCGGAAGATGGTCTTCAGGCATTAAAGAAGATAGAAGAATTATCTCCGGATGTAATTACCCTTGACATCCAGATGCCTAAAATGAACGGCATCGAAATGCTTGAAAAGCTTCAGTCATCTGAAGATCCACCAAAGATCCTTATGCTCAGCACCCTTACTTCAAAAGATGCTGAACTAACAAAAAAAGGTCTTGAACTTGGTGCAGATGACTTCATGCTAAAACCAAGAAACCTTGGTACTGTCAGGGGTATCGAAAAAGAACTTATTACAAAGATAAAACATCTCATTACAATCCCGAAGGTCTCTAATAAAGTAACAGTTGAAGAAATTCCTGCAAAAAGGGTTGTATTAATTGGTTCATCTGCAGGAGGCCCTCCTATGCTTGATATTATTGTATCAGCATTAAAACCGGATCTAAATGCCGCAGTTGTAATTACACAACATATGCCGGCAGGTTTTACCGCATCACTTGCTCAAAGACTGGACAGGATCTCCCCGCTTGAAGTAAAAGAGACAGCAAACGGCGATCTCCTGCAAAATGGCAGGATCTATGTTTCAAAAGGAGGATTCCATACAGTTATTTCTGCAACCCTTGATAATTCCGGAAGGAAAGGAGGAAGAATAACGCACTCCAAGGCACCTCCTGTGCATGCTGTACGACCTGCAGTTGACAAAACATTTCAGTCCGCATCAAAAGTATTCGGACCAAATACTGTCGCTGCAATATTAAGCGGAATGGGCAGCGATGGCGGAGAAGGCATGGCCGCAATAAAGGAAAGCGGCGGCAGAACTATTTTAGTGAGAGAAGAAGATTGCCTGGTCTATGGCATGGCACGCTCAGCACTTGAAAGAGACTGTGTTGATAAAGTACTGCCGTTAAAGTCCATTCCCCGGGATATCATGAGAACAATTTCCAATATGGAGTGATAATCAAAATGTCAGACGAGGATTCATACAGAAAACTCTTTGTTGCAGAATCTATTGAAAACCACGAGAACATTGTAAAAAATATTCTCATTCTTGAAGAAGGTTCTGACGATGCTGCTATTGACGAAATCTTTCGCTCGGCCCATACACTTAAGGGTATGTCAGCCTCGATGGGTTATTCCGAAATGGAGCACCTTTGCCACAAGATGGAAGATATATTTCATACAATCAGAAGCGGTGAAATAGAAATTTCTCCCAACCTCACAGACCTGCTTTTAGCCTGCACTGACAGGATAGAAGAAATGATTGAGGATATTGAAAACGGGGGAGACAGTTCATCAATAGGCTCAAAAGATCTGATTGAGGAACTCAAAAAAATTGAAAGCAGCATTGAAGATACTCATAAAGAGTCCACTGTAACCGAAATAAGTAACCTGACAGGCGAATCCGGGTCTGATATCATCAATAACAAGGAAACTTATGATTCCGATATTCAGGTGAGTACGGAGGACAAGGAAAATATTTTGACTGAAGTTCCATTAATCACGCAAATCCAGAAATACCGCTTAAAAGTCACTCTTGCAAAAGACTGCGGTATGAAAGATGTTAGGGCAATGATCGTCCTCCAAAATCTCGAGGATATTGGACAGATTATCAAAAGCACCCCTACAATGGATGAGCTTGATCAGGGAATAATTGATGACACCCTGACTGTTGAAATTGAAAGTGATGCAGGTGAAGAGGCATTAAAAAGTGCGGCTTCTGTAACCGATATCTCAGAAATAGAAATTACAAAAGAAGGAAATGATGTCACCTCAACAACTCCTGCATATACAATAAATATTGAATTTTCACCTGAATGTACGATGAAGGATATCAGGGCAATGATTATTCTTCAGAATCTTGAAAGCAGGGGTAATATAATATCATCCAGTCCAACATTTGAACAGATTGATGAAGGTAAAATTGAAGACAAACTTGAAATCATCTTTTCAGGGTCAGAATCAGAAGAGAACTTATTAAAAGCTGTTACAGGACCTGACATTTTAAAAGCAACCGTTTCAGATTACAGCTTAATTTCTGAGACAAAAGAATCGAAAGAACAGGTTCTTTTAAAAGAAGAAATCCACGATGAGAGGACAGAAACCCGTGATCATGAAACAGAAAAAAAGGAAAGACCCAAATCTTCATCTAAAAAACGTGAAGTTAAAAATATACGGGTTGATATACACAGACTGGATCAGATGATGAATCTCGTTGAAGATCTTGTAATAAACGGCGGCCGCCTCAAACAGATCTCAAAGGAACACCAGATTAAGGATATGGATGAAGCCTTAAACATGGTCAGCCGCTCGATATCAGATCTTCAAAACCTGATGATGTATATCAGAATGATTCCTTTAAACCAGATCTTCAACCGCTTCCCACGTGTTGTAAGAGATGTTGCACATCATGATGGAAAAGAGGTCGAATTTATAATGACAGGTGGCGAGACCGAACTTGACAGAAGTGTTATAGACGGTCTCGGAGATCCTCTGCTTCACCTTATCAGAAACGGCGTAAATCATGGTATAGAAACACCTGCAGAGAGAGTCGCAGCAGGAAAGAGCGGAAAAGGAACGGTAAAACTTTCAGCCTGGCGTGATCAGGGCAATGTAATAATTGAACTTTCAGATGACGGTGCAGGAATAAAACGCGACAAGGTTCTTAAAAAAGCAATTGAAAGAGGACTTATATCTGCCGAAGAAGCATCAGCCGTTCCTGATGAGGATGTCCCGAATTTCCTCTTTCAGCCCGGTTTCTCAACTGCTGAAGAGATCACAGATATCAGTGGAAGGGGAGTAGGTCTGGATGTCGTTAAAAGTGCCATAGAATCTCTTAAAGGTTCAATAAAAGTAGATTCAGAAGAGGGAAAAGGCAGTAAATTCACACTTACACTTCCACCGACAATGGCCATTATTGAAGTGATGATGGTCAGGATTAACAACAAGAGATGTGCAATCCCAATTAACGCGGTTGTTGAAGTTGCAAAAGTTGACTTAAATGAAATAAGTCACATCGGTAAAACGGAAGCAATTCTTCTAAGGGATGAGGTAGTTCAGATAAACCGCCTGGATGAAATGTTCGGCCCTGCAAAAGAAAGCGGCATTGTAGTGATAGTCCAGTACCAAAGAACAAAATGCTGCATACCTGTTGATGTGGTAGAAGGACAGCAGGAAGTTGTTGTAAAACCGGTCAGTAACATTATCGGCAACTGTCCTGGTGTCGGAGGAGTAACAATACCGGGAGATGGCGATGTACTGCCGATTCTGGATGTAAACACAATGATAATTTAACCTTAAATTAAGAGGATTATAAAAATGGAATTAAATGAAACTCAGCTTGATGCGATGAAAGAGCTTGGAAATATCGGTGCATCACATGCGGCAACGTCCCTTTCAACAATGCTGATGTCTGAAATAGAGATGACAGTCCCGGAAGCACGAATTGTCGACATTGCAGATATTTCCGAATATTTTGGCGATGAAATCTCTGCTTTGGTGGTCTTTGAAATCCAGGGAGAACTCCATCCCGGAGGATATGTAGTACTGCATCTTCCAAAAAAGTCCGCAATCAGACTTACAAATACCATGCTTGGTTCAACAGATATGGACAGGGAGTTCAATGAAATGGATGAAAGTGCCCTGTTAGAGGTTGGAAATATTATGGTCTCACAATTCCTTGATGCAACAGCAACACTGCTCGGAATTGTAATGCTTCCGTCACCTCCGGCAATAGCAATAGATATGGCACATGCAGCTTTTGCAAATGTTGTTTCGATGGTTGCAGTCGATATAAACCAGATTATACTGTTCAGAACAGAGCTCAAATCAAAAATGCATGACATCGAAAGCACAATTGTTATGCTTCCTGATGAAGGAACACTTGAACAGATTTTAAAAATCCTGGAAGACCTTGTAAAATCACCACAGTAATTTACCCTGGTTGAAAAAATGACAGACAAGCCCCCGGCAACAAAAGGAGTCAATGTAGGTATTGGGGAATACCACATTGGTCAGTCCCTGATGACATCAATAGGTCTGGGTTCATGTGTTGCTCTGATACTTCACGACAATAAACATTCCATGGGGGCAGTTGCGCATATCATGCTTCCTGAGAGTAACGGAAAAAAAGAAAGACCAGGTAAATTTGCAGATACTGCAATACCTACACTTTATGCCGAACTGTTAAAGCAGGGGAGCAATAAAAGAGATATAACTGCAAAAATTGCAGGGGGATCAAGTATGTTTAAGCAGTTCAAGGGCAATCTCGATATTGGAGGACGGAATGTTGAGGCAATTAAAAAAGCTCTTGAAGAATACCGCATTCCCCTTGTTGCAGAAGATGTAGGCGGAAATGTTGGACGCTCCATCACTTACGATCCTGCAAAAAAAGGCATTATCTCGGTCAGAAGAGCAGATGGAACATGCATAGATATTTAATATTATTACTTACTCTTTTAATCCTGACAATAGTCCCCGTTTCAGGAGAAGTCATTTTATACTGGCCGGGTGAGGATTCAATCGGAACCAGTGATATTAAAGACATTACCAATGCTCCGGGAGAAAGTCTTGTTTTCGCGACTACCAACGGTATATCCATTTTCAACGATGGAAACTGGGAAATTTTACATTCCAAAGCCAGGGACAGGAGGGGTTATCTTGAAGGAATCCCCCTGAATGACTATGTTCTTGATGCAGAATATGACATTTACGGCAATTTGTGGCTGGGATATTCGGACGGTATACAGATTTATGACGGATATACAAAACCACGCACCATGAGATATCCTGAAAGGACATTAATCATCTATTCCATAAATGACCTTCAGGCACGTTCTGATGAAATGTGGGTTGCAACAGGCAACAGTGGTGTTTACTGTTACTCTAAAGGCGAATGGAAGTGGTTTCAGCCTTATACCGATAAAAGTCCCGGAGCAAACCGCATTGTTTCAATGGCGGTTGACTATTCAACAGGTGCTCTTGTCCTTGCATCTGATAATGAAGGACAATATATCCTGAATGTTACATCAGACAATCCAGGTTTTGATGAAATAATATCCCATAAAATATCAAAAGATATGCAAAATGTACGTTCAGATCCTTCAGGCGGCGTGTATTTCTTTAATGAGACTGATATAGTGCATTATAATGAAATTTCAGGTGCTGTGAATATATTAAATGTTACAGACCTCTCAGAGGATGTGCACAATATCAATGATGTATATTCCACAAAAGACGGGAAATATATTATAGGAACCAATTACGGCCTATATGCATGGAAAGAAGGAATTATCTTAAAACACCTCTCCAGAAAAGATCTAAAAGAAAATAATATAAAAAAAGTATTCGTGGATGCTGACGGCAGATGGTGGTTTGTAAATAAAATTCTTACAGGCTATTATTATGAAAAAGAATTCGAGCCACTCGTATCAATAGAATTTCAATATTTTGACAGTTTGAATTTTTAAAAACTTACAAAATTCTGCAAATCATACCTTAAAATTTTTAACTTTTTAACAATTTTAAAAATAAACAAACTCATGTGAATGTGAACTTCTGAATATTTAAAAAGATAATTATTCCTGAATTTTTATAACCTGAACCGCATAGCGATCCAGTGATTCAAAAAAAGCATTTTTTGAAACTTTTTTCCGCCCGTTTTCTTCTGAAAATATGTCCTTAATCAGATAATCAATTGTAATTAAGTAAAAACTCAAAGATTTAAATCTCTTTTTCAGATGTTTTAACTGCAATTCTGCTTCATGCTTTTCATCCCTCATGATAAAAAGGGCAAGATCAAACAGCTGAATAAGATAATGGGGCATCCCTTTATCAAGCGCAGTATCACGGTATTCATTGTACAGCCCTTTACTGTTTGAGAGTAAGGATAATTTAATTCCATAGTATAAAGGTTCAAGACTGTCCGGGTTTTGTTGTATCATCTGCTTTACAACACCTGAAGCACCCACCCCGTCACGCTTCTCAAGTTTCAGGTAGAAATTTTCTCTGAGAAAGTCCTGGTCATTGTAATATTTATCAATTGCATAACTCAAAAGCTGGGCTCTTCTCTCATCATTATTATCATTTTTAGCTTTCTGAATGCCGATTTTCAGGAACCAGCGCTCTGTGGGGAACCATTCAAGTGATTTACGGATTATTACCCAAAAGGCACGTTCCATCACTTCATTGTCCTTCATATCAAGCTGTTTTAATCTTGCAACGGGGGGCTGGACTCTTGCAAGTTCAAGAAGCGATTCTCTCGCCTGAAGCTCAAATCGTGAAGGAGCCCCGCCAGAAACGGAACTTCCGTTTCTTTTTCCTTCTATCTCCGACATACAGTAATTACAGTAGGCAATATAGATCCCGATTCTTGCATCATATTTCCAGTATTCACCAAAATATCCAATTGCTTCCCTGTACCTTCCAATCTCCATCATCTTTATGCCGGATAGAATTCGGAGAGTCGATCTTCCTGATTTTTTCCTTTTACAGCGAAGAGCGTTTTTTATAATATTTTCAACGAAATCAACCTTATTTGCATCCTTGCTGGAAACCATCAGCCTGTATGCAATAGCATCAATAAATTCATCATAGGCATTATTGTCAATATCGGGGAAAGCATGATCAAGAGCAGACATCACATGGCCAAAAAAAACAGGCAGATTTGCAGAGATTTTATCCGGACTGTTGTCAATATAAGCAAAAAGATCGTTTTTAAGCCCATCCACCTTTTCGTATCTTATTGCATCAGTTAATTTTTCCCCTCTTGGCATTGGTTCACCTAAAAAAATAATAATTAAAAAAAATAGTCAATCTCTATAAAATTAAAGATTATGTTTTGCTAATATCAGCATAATAGTATTCGCCAATGGAACGCTGCTCACGATCCAAATAGCTTCCGGGTTTGTTTATTCTGGGTCTTCCGCTCTTATCTCTGCGGAAAGTAACTTCCAGTTCCTTGAGGAAATAGTTCATGCCGTCTTTCATGTCAAAAGGCCCGACAGCCTCTCCGGATACGCCGGGCTGCCCGTCAAATACAAAAAGACGCTCACTTATCATGTCTATTAGATAGATATCATGGTCAATTACCAAAACACCCGACTCACTACCTTCCGCATGCCGCCTTAATACACGGGCTAGTTTCACACGCTGTTCGACATCAAGGTGTGCGCTTGGTTCATCCAGAATATACAGGTCTGCACTCTGGGAAAGACAAAGTGCTATTGCAACCCTTTGAAGCTCTCCACCGGAGAGATGATCAACCTGTGACTGCATGATCGTATCAAGGGACAGGGGCTCGATTATCTCATGCTGGTAATAGGAAGTGTCAAACCTGCTTGTTGTTCTTCTTAAAAGAAATTCAACCGTATCGGATGAGTCGGATTTAATATACTGGGGCTTATATGCAACCTTTAGTGTTGTCTCAAGCTCCCCATTGTCAGGTTTTTCGGCACCTGCAAGAAGTTTTGCAAAAGTACTCTTTCCAATACCGTTTGCACCAACAAGTCCGAGAACTTCTCCGGCTTTGATATCCCCGCCTCTGACATTCAATGTAAATTTGCCATCATAGCTTTTACTCATTGCAGGGAATTCAAACAGAGTCTGTCTGTCGGAATCACGCGTATGAGCTCTTGTTTCAAAGGTTACCGAATAATCCCTGAAACGAACATTCTCTTCAGGAAGGAAACCTTCAAGATACTGGTTTATACCAACTCTGACACCTTTTGGCCTTGTGATTATACCAAAAACCGAGGGCTTTCCGTATGCAACATGAACATTATCTGCAAGCATATCAAGTATCGCAAGGTCGTGCTCTACAATCATGACAGGTTTTTCTTCTGCAACCTCGCGGATAAGTTTTGCAGCTGCCATTCTCTGATATATATCAAGGTAAGGAGTAATTTCATCAAGGAAATAAAAATCCGCATTACGTGAAAGGCAGGCGGCCAGTGCAATGCGCTGAAGTTCTCCACCGGATATTTTTCCAATTTCCCTGTCAAGTATTGCTTCAAGCTTAAGTTCTGCCGCATAGCTCTCAAGGACGCCTCTTTCATCTGCTGAAGATAGGAGATCCCTTACCTTTCCCTTGAATACCTTTGGGATGTGATCGATATACTGGGGTTTGACAGCAACTTTTACATTGCCTCCGGCAACCATATTCAGATAATCATAAAGCTCGGTTCCGGTGTATTCCTTTAATATCCCTTCCCACGTGGGCTCTTCCTCAATATTTCCAAGATTAGGTATCAGCTGGCCTGATAATATTCCGACCGCCGTACTTTTACCGATACCGTTTGCACCAAGAATACCTGTTACTTTTCCTTCAAGTGGTATCGCTATTCCATAGAGTGCAAAACCATTCTGACCATACCTGTGGGTGGGATAGTCCAGTTCCTGGGGGAGAGTGATTATATCCAGAGCCTCAAACGGGCATTTTTTGACACAAATACCACAACCCACACAAAGCTCCTCTGAAATTACCGCTTTTCCGTTCTCACCGATAACAATTGTTTCATCACCGGTTCTTACACGCGGGCAGTATAATATACATTCTTTACCGCATTTTTTGGAATGGCATCTGTTTTTATGAACTACTGCTATTCGCATAAAATCATCCTTAAAAAATCAATTATTGGTTAAGTATTATTGTAGTGAAAGAAGAATTGTCCATGAAATAAACCAGAAAGCAAATGCCATAAATCCCTGATAAAACCAGTCTTTTCCTCCAAGTCCGGAGAGATCTATTTTAAGGGCAATGAATGCATGTTTTTGAAACACAATTCCTGCAAGCAATAGCAGAACACCAAGTATACCTTTTGGTTCTCCCGTTACTGATGTAGGATCTCCTATTACAATAAAAGATATAACTCCGGTAATAATTCCCATGAAGCAGGCAACACCTGTCCGCAACATTCGCTCGCGGTGTCCTTTCATCTTGTCTTCAGGAGTCTTTTGCACATCCTCCGCTTTTGTTGTCTCTTCTATGCTTTCAACAATATTTTCCTCACTCATCAAGACACCAGTGGTTATTTTTTGGTTTTCAGACAATATGTAGTTTGGTATATAATGGCAACACAAACAGGAATGAGCGGCATAGATGTACACTCAATGCTCTTTGAACTAAAATCCTGCCTCCCTTTATGGATTGGCAAAGTTTACCAGTATAACGGGAGTACTTTCGGTTTTAAGTTCAATGGAGATGACCGCCAGAAATTCAGTTTTCTTGTGGAGTGTGGACGGCGCGCCCACCTCACTGAAAATCTGCCGCCATCACCTCCAAGCCCGTCAGGATATTCAATGTTTTTAAGAAAATATCTCTCGGGCGGAAGAATTTTGGATATAAGCCAGTATGGTCTTCAAAGAATTCTCGACTTTACTATCGGCAAAACTGAAAAACGGTATCATCTAATCTTTGAACTCTTTGATGAGGGTAATGCAGTACTCTGTGATGAGGAATACATTATAATCAATCCCCTGAAAAATCACAGATTTAAGGATCGTAAAATTTTCCCGGGCGAATTATATGTATTCCCCGGAGAGAGTCTGAAAGATCTAACTGAAGAAAAACTCAGGGAAATTCTTTCTTCATCAGAAAAAGATCTTGTAAGAACGATTGCTTCCGACCTTATGACTGGTGGGAAATATGCAGAGGAAATTTGTAAAAGGGCTGATTCTGATAAGCTGATTTCTTCAGATAAAGCAGATCCAAAGGTAATTTTAGATGCTTATAATGAAATTATTCACGAATCGGAAGAAGGAATAAACGCAGTAATCACAAAATCCGGCTGCTGGCCGTTTCTGCTGTCAGATGAAGAGAAATTGAATGATTTTGAAAGTTACAATAAAGCTCTCGAATTATTCTACCCGGCTTTAAAAGAAACTGCAGAGTCCAAAAAATCGGCAAAGGGAAATAAATTACAGGGACTCTCAAAGTCAGAGATCATCAGAAACCGTCAGAAACAGGCTATTATTGGTTTTGACGCCAAAGTTGAAGATTTGCAGAAAAAAGTTAACTCAATATATGCAAATTACCAGCTTTTATCAAATATAATTGAAGTCCTTGACAAAGCAAGCAAATCCCATTCATGGCAGGATATTGAGAAAATTCTTAAAGAAAGCGACAGTCCTTCAACAAAGAATATTCTAAGAGTTTATCCACAGGATTCATCGGTTGATATCAATCTGGATGAAAACCGCATAAGGATTTATGTACATGAAAGTCTTGAATCGAATGCCAACAGGTATTACAACGAAATCAAGAAATACAAAAAGAAGAAGACCGGAGCTCTCGCTGCAATGGAAAGATTTGTGGAAAAAGAGCCTCCAAAAAAGAAAAAAGAGTTTGTATTCCTTAAACCGAAATGGTATCACCGCTTCAGGTGGTTTTTCACAAGTGACGGGGTTTTGGTTATCGGCGGCAGGGATGCCGGAACAAATGAAGAAATTGTTAAAAAATACCTTGAAGGGAACGACAGATTTGCACATGCCGATGTCCATGGAGGAAGTGTCGTCATCATAAAGGGAGATACCGAATGCATGGATGAAGTGGCACAGTTTGCCGCATCATATTCAAACATATGGAAAGCAGGACATTTTGAAGGCGATGTATATGTTGCAAACCGTGAACAGGTATCCAAAACTGCCGAGTCAGGGGAATATGTTGCAAGAGGAGCGTTTGTAATAAGGGGAGAGAGAAAATATTTCCGCGATGTTCCCCTGGGAGTCGCAATAGGCCTTCAGTACGAACCTTCCCTTGGTGTTATCGGCGGACCTGTTTCTGCCGTTAAAAAGCGTGCAAAATACTATGTTGAGTTAAAACCGGGCACATATGAATCAAATGATGCGGCAAAAAAGGTCTTAAAAGCCATAAAGGAAAAAATACCTGCCGATGAGCAGAAAAGCCTTAAAAAAATCCTTAATACTGAAGGGATCGCTGCTTTCATACCGCCGGGCGGATCGGATATTATTGAGGAGTGAATATGAAGGCTGAATATGGTGATCTGAAAAAATCATTCGGAGAGATTAAACTTTTTCCTGAAAATATCGATGATTTATGGCACCTCCAGCATCTGATTTCCTATGGAGATCTCTCATATGCAACGACTTTCAGAAGTCTTGACAGTGCAACTGACAAGGCAAGACCGGAAAAAACTGAGAAAAAACCTGTAAGACTGGGAATCAGAGTGGAAAAAGTTGAGTTCCACCATAATGCCAACAGGCTGAGAGTTTCAGGGGTAATAGAATACGGCCCGGATACAGGATTTTACCATACTCTTAATGTCGAGGCAGGCCATGAAATCTCGGTTGTCAAAAACTGGAGACAAACAGATCTTGAAAGAATTGAGAGAGCCGTGAAGGCATCCACAACAGGTCTGATTCACATCATCACAGTGGAAGAAGGAGAAGCTGAAATATTCAGGATACGGCAGTACGGCCCTGAGCTTGTAACCGGTATCATAAGCGGCACAGGAAAACGTGAAGGCTTAAATAACCGTCAGGCATTTTTCGCTGATATCCTGGATAATATGCTTCATATTACAGGCCCTGTGGTTATTGCAGGACCGGGGTTTGTTAAGGATGACTTTATGGCCTTTGCAAATTCCAAAAACCCCGAAGTTGCAGCAAGATGCATTACGGCAGAAACACGCCGTATCGGCAGAGGTGCAGTACAGGAAGTAATAGGTCTCGGAGTGCTTGACAAAATAACTGAAGACATACAGCTCAGACGTGAAGTAGAGGCCATGGAAGAACTAATAAAAAGATTATCATCCGATGGAAATGCCGCATACGGATTCTCGGAAGTTTCATCGGCTGTTGACTTTGGTGCGGTTGAGCACATTTTAGTCTGTGACAGACTTCTTCGTGACAGAAAAACCGAAGAGATACTTGAAAAGGCAGAAAATATGCGGGCATCTGTGATTGTTCTCTCAACGGAATTTGATCCGGGCAGACAGCTTGATGCACTCGGAGGAATTGCTGCACTTTTAAGATTTGCAATTGCATGAATTATTTATCTCAGAAATATCCCGTATAATCTGTTAATGTAACAGATAACAAATTATTTTTAATAGAAATCAATTTGTGATTATTATCATAGAGTGCCTGAAAATTTTCTTTTCACGCACCTTTTTTTAGAATAGAATTTTTAAAAAAAGAGTATTCTTTATTTACTCTTCTGATTTTTCAGCTGCTTCTTCAACAGGCTCTGCTTTTTCAGGCCTCTTGAATGATTCTTTTAACACAACTTCATTGATCTCTTCTACAAACTCAAAGATCTGATGAACAGCCATTCCCTTGCCCATCATGTAGCGCTGATCATATGTGATGCCCGGAGGGAGAATTACTGTTAAAACACCGTCTTCAAGGCTCATCTCAAGTTCACGTCCTACAAAGAGGTCAAAAACAGCACCTGCCTGCTCAACTGAATCCTCTACAACTCCTTCAATGGTGTACTTGTAGTTGAGAGTCTGGCCTGCAAGCATGTGGTTAAAATCAATTACTGCACGCTTTCCGACAACATTTGCAACAACACCCTGACGTCCGTCTGCTGTAACACGCATTCCGACTGCAGGTTTTTCCTTGAACTCGTTTGTTGGAACAGACTTTACAAGTGATGAGTCGTGATCTCCATATGCCTTTTCAGGAGGGATTACGATTTCATATTCCTGTCCGGCTTCTTTTCCGGCAAGATCCTCGTCAAGTCCGGGGATTACGTGGTTTCCACCTACGCGTATTACAATAGGCTTGTATTCCTTTCCTTCGGAAAATGTACCGTTTTCTTTCGCAACTTCCTCAGAGGTAGTATCAAATATAGTACCCTCGACTGAACCTGTATAATTCAGTTTGACAAAATCTCCTTCTTTTATTGCCATATAATTACACCTGTCTATATTAGTTGGTTAAATCAACCTATATAAGTGATGCAGGATGCTTGAAGTCGAAGCAAAAATTAAGGTAAACTCACATCTTCCGATAAAGGAGTTATTAGTGAATAAAAAGGCAGAATCTCTTGGTAAAAGCGTCCAAAAGGACATGTACTTCAATGCCCCGGACAGAGACTTTGCAAAAACAGATGAGGCACTTCGCATAAGGGTAACAGATGATAATACGGAAATCACATATAAAGGGCCAAAACTAAAGGGAAGTTCCGCAAAGGCACGAGAGGAGTTCAATATATCTTTTAATGACCCAGAAACCCTTGAAAAAATTCTTCTCAGGCTTGGTTACAGAAAATCAGAGACTGTGATTAAAACAAGAGAGGAATACAGATTCATGGGCACAACAATTGCACTTGACGATATTTCGGGCATCGGAACTTTTGTAGAGATTGAAGTCGTGACAGATGATAATGAAAATGCATTATCCTTAATTGAAAAGGCAAAAAATGAGCTTGGAATTATTGGAGACCATATCACAAAATCATATCTTGAAATGGTACTTGAAAAAGAAAATTCCATATGAAGACATGAACCGCCTTCATACACATAAAAAAAATATTTTCAGACTGTTATAAGCTCAACTTTGATGTCCTTTGCCTCATCTCCAAGAGTTACAAGGGCACACCTGCCATCAGCTGCGGGACCCGGATTCACAACAATTGTTCCGTCAATCTCTTTTACTCCGTAGTCGTCATGGATATGTCCGCAGCATATGAGATCGTATTTTTTCATGTGCTCTTTTAGCGAACTGCTCCCAACATTTGCATCCCCTACATTGTCAAGTGTTCCAAGAGGGGGAGCATGAGAAACAAGAATATTGTGTACATTGGGTTTTACTCTTTTTTCCGCCGTGGTCAGAATTGAATCAATTTCTTCTTCATTCAGTTCAAAGAGTGTGTTAAACGGGGTAGGATTTGAGCCTCCGACTCCGACAAGCGTAATCTTTCCCAAAGTCAGCGAAGAGCCATGAAGAGAAACTGCGCCGGATTCCTCAAGCGTTTCAATAATCTCTTTTGGATCACAGTTCCCGGGAACTGCAAAGCATGGGACATCTATCTCATCAAGCATCGGGATGACCGGTTCCAGGGGACCCATATCAGTAAGGTCACCGGAAATTATGACCATGTCAGGCCCTAAATCCATAAATGAACCAACTTTGCCATACTGACCATGAAGATCAGTCAGCACAAGAACTTTCATCATTGATTATTGATTTTTGTTCTTTGTAAAAAATCTTAACTCAGCATTCATCCACGAACCTGTTGCACGGCCTGCAAGTGAAAGCCTCCCAAGAGTTTTTTCAATTTCAGGAATCAGGGGCGCAGGTTTTTCATCTGCAAGAGGGGTACCGGGGAGCGGCGTAAAATAATGGGCATGCACCTTTCCAAACCTGCAAACCCATTTTATCTGCTCAATGGTTTCTTTTTGATCCTCTTTTGTTTCACCAGGAAGACCTACTATATAGTCAACTATTGGAAATATCCCATAATCTTTGCATTTTTCTACCGCATTTATGACATCTTCAGTTGTATGGCCACGGTTTATTGCTTTTAATACCCTTTCACTGCCTGATTGCGCACCAAAATGCAGTTTTTTGTTTTTGCAGAAATCAACAATTATCTCTGCAGATTCATCCGTAACAAATTCAGGCCTTACCTCACTTGGAAAAGTACCCAGATAGAGATTTTTATCCCTGTCAAAACTTCCAAGGAGTTTTTTTAGTTTTTCAAATGCCGGTTTTCTTCCATCACGCGAACCATAGGAAAGTGCATTCGGTGTCAAAAAACGAACATCACTGTAAGCCTCAGATGCCCTGACTATTGCATCAATTGACCGGTGCCTCATGTGACCTCCGAAAAGACGAGGGGTCTGACAGTAGCCGCACCCGAAAGGACAACCACGGGAAACTTCTATGTAACCTTTCACCCTGGTAAACGGTTCATAGGCATCAAGAAATACGCATTTGTCACATTTTATGTATTGTCCCTTTGTTGCCACACCTCTTGGAAGAACAGGGGAATTATTCTCAATTGCCTTTAAAAGAGCAGGAAGAGTATGTTCACCCTCACCAACAATAACATAGTCAGCATAATTCAGGATATCTTCATATCTGGCCGAAGGATGAGGCCCTCCGGCTATTGTAATACACCCGGCATCTTTCATCTCATCAAGATACTGACCGGCATTAATTGAATTAAGACTGTATAAGGTAACATCATCTTCAGGATGGTCAACCGGATTTAATGTAATATTGTTCTTCTCACATGCAGCATACAAAACTGCATAGGAATTCCTGGCCCATTTTATGTTTCTCCAGTTAACCTTCATGTATAATCAGTTCTGTCCTGAAATTTTATGGAATTATCTCACAGCCATTGTATTTTATATACTCAAAGGATTCCGGCGAAACAACCCCTTCCTCAATCAGCCCTTTTACCCTTGGAAGTTCCGACTCAATGCAATTTTTCAGATTTTTTACAGTCTCATATACTGCCCTTCTGCCTTCATCAGGCCATGGCCGGGTAATATTTGAATAAAGACATCTGCCTCCGCAAAAATCCAGAATATCACATTTGAGACACTCTCCTGAGATGCACTCTTTTTTAGCTGTACAGGGGGAAGACGTATCTATATGTCCGCAATAGTGATCTTTCATGCCTGCCATACAGGGACAGGGAGCAATACTCCCATCCTGCATAATACTATAATTCGCAAATCCGCTCCCGCATCTAAGAGGTGATTTCTTATAGCCGGATAACAGGTCACCCATAGTTCCAACGAATGGATACCACATTAAAACCCTGCCTTCTTCTTCCATCACATTTACCCAGTACCTGATAAGCATTGATATCCCGGGATTATACGTATCATGTACCCATCTGGAAAAATTTTCCCTGAGAGAATAATCATTCCAGAAGTTTCCGTCAATCTGCCAGTGAATAGAAGAAAAAGAAAAATCATCGTTTGAAGATAGAAACCTCACAGATTCGTATATATCCGTATTTTCCGTGACAGTCATTCTCCCGATAATTTCACCCTTATAGCCATTTTTTGAAATATCTACAAGATTATTTATTATCCTTTCATAAGTGCCGGCTCCCCTGCACATGTCGGTTAGAGACCTGTTACCATCTATTGAGACGAATATTGACCTGAAACGGTTGATATACGATGATGGAAGAAGGTTTAAAAGGGTCCCGTTTGTATGTATCATAAAATCCTTTACCGGTGCGTTGTCCATCATCTCTTTTATGAGATCGTCTCTTAAGAGGGGTTCTCCTCCGTAAAATGTTAAAACCGCTTCTTCATCCTTTGAAAGAAAGGAATATAGTGTCCCGGGATTGAAGCTGGCTTCACAGGGAAGAGTTTCGTCAATGTCGATACTCTGAAAATCAAAGTCAGGTACTTCAAAAATTTTTCCCCGACAGTATGAACAGTTCAAATTACAGTCATCAGTAAGTAAAACGAAGTAATGCAATGCACGCCTCCAAAATATTATAGATTTTAGGTTGATAATGAAAAAAGATTCATTCTACTATTATCTCACCGGTATTTCCGTCAACTGATACACTTGTACCGTCAGCCATATCCAAAAGAGACTTCTGTGGTTTGTCAACCATTGGAATGTCGGCAATTATTGCCCCTGTTGCAATGATAGTTTCGGCTTCTTCATTGATTATTGCAGCAGGAGCTTTATTGTTTCTTTTAAGGGCATACATGACATAAGAACCAACCGTTGACCCTTTGCCGTAAGGAAAAGCAAGTACTTTCCCTGCAATAGATTTTCCTTCCAGAAAATGTCCTTTTTCTATTACTATCCCCGTCTCGGGATCTACGCCGGACAGAAAGGATATAGGCTCAGGGCTGACCAGAAGAGCACCTTTACCTTCACCTTTTGAAATACCTCTACCCTTAATTGTAAAAGACATACCTAATAAATGTTGTAAGATTAAGATATAAAGTAACATGGATGAGACCATCTTCAATAATCCGGATGAAGATAATATTTCAAAGCCCCGGATTCAGGAATTAAACGAACAGGTCCAGGACCTGAGGATGAAGGTCGAAGTCCTCAACAGAGAAGTGAGCCGCCTTGAAAAAGATAATGCTCAGCTTAAAAAAGAAAATAACCAACTCAAGCGTCCTCCACTCTTTGTTGCAGCAGTAGTCGACATTCTTGAAAGCGGCGAAGTTTACCTGCGTCAGCAGGGAAACAATCAGGAATATATTACACATTCTCTTGAAGCACTTCAGGGTCAGTTAAGGCCCGGAATGAAAGTCGCCGTCAATAACGCTTTATCAATCGTGAAAATTATTGGCAATACCTTCGATACAAGGGTACGGGTAATGGAACTCGAGGAGTCACCAAATGTATCCTTTAAAAATGTTGGAGGTCTCAAAGAAGAGATTGAAGAAGTAAGAGAAGCAGTTGAATATCCTCTGACAAAACCGGAGGTATTCGAAAGAATAGGAGTTGAACCTCCAAAAGGAATTCTGCTGTACGGACCTCCCGGAACAGGAAAAACCCTTATTGCAAAGGCAGTTGCAAACCAGGCAAACGCCACATTCATAAGGATGTCGGGAAGTGAACTTGTGCATAAGTTCATTGGTGAAGGCGCACAGCTTGTCAGGGATCTCTTTACACTCGCCCGTGAAAGAAGCCCGGCAATTGTCTTCATAGACGAAATAGATTCAATAGGAAGTATGCGTACTCAGGATGGCACTTCAGGAAGTGCTGAAGTACAGAGAACATTAATGCAGCTGCTTGCAGAGATGGACGGTTTTGACAACCGCGGAAATGTCAGGATAATGGCAGCCACAAACCGTGTTGACATGCTTGACCCCGCACTCCTTCGTCCGGGAAGATTTGACAGGATTTTGGAAGTATCACTCCCTGATGAAAGTGCAAGACTTGAAATCCTCAAGATTCACTCTTCAAAACTTAACATGAAGAACGTGGATCTCCTGGATCTTGTCAAATTAACAGAAAATACCACAGGGGCGGAAATTCAGGCAATATGCCGTGAGGCAGGAATGATTGCAGTCAGAAAAGACCTGAATTATGTCACAATGAAAAACTTTGAAGATGCCGTCTTAAAGGTAAGAAAGAAAAACAAAACTGAAGATATAATGTATATCTGAGAATCATGAATCTTCTGTTTGTTCAAAAGGAAGGTGTTTTGTTATACAAAACACTTGTTTCATCTGAGACAAGCAGAAATATTCTCCGTTTTTACAAACCAAAAGAAACAGAATACGGGATAATAATTGAAAATGCCACTTTGGGTAGTGCATTATCCCTTGTATCAGAGCTTAAATGGTACATCAGGCGTTATGTTTCCGAGATCCTTTATGAGATATCACCCGAACTTTACTGTTCACACAAATTTGCTCTTGAGATATATGAGCGTGACATTAAATTGGGTGAAACATGGGATTTCTCCAAATTAATTGGAATAAAAGAGAATATCATCTCTGATGAGATCTGGATGGAATCACATTCTTCAAAAGAGGATTATCCGGATTTTGTAGATTCCAATGATATTGTTTTTGAAGTCTGGTGCAGCGAATCTGAAAAGGAGTAGTAGTAAATTTTTGATCTATTCAGGCGAACATTGCTCCGTCTGAAAGTTCACTTACACTGCCCTTTTGATTATGCCTGACTTTATCAATTGCCATTACAAAGTCGGCCATTTCTATTGTATCCCTGTCATCTCGAATGGCAAACATTCCGGCCTCTGTGCATATTGATTTGAGATCTGAACCATTCATTCTTTCAGTCAGCTCAGCAATATTTTCCAGATAAATACTTTCTCCAAGGCTCATGTTTTTTGAATGAATTTTTAAAATTGCATACCTTCCGTCAACATCGGGTTCTGGTATCTCAATCATTCTGTCAAACCTGCCGGGCCTTAGAAGCGCCGGGTCGAGAATATCAATTCTGTTGGTGGCACCGATTATTTTTACATCGCCACGGTTCTTAAAGCCGTCCAGATCCGCCAAAAGCTGCATAAGTGTCCTTTGAACTTCGCGATCTCCCGAGGTGAGGCTTTCTGTCCTCTGCGCCCCGATTGCATCTATTTCATCAATAAATATTATTGATGGAGCATCCCTCTTTGCAAGTTCAAAAAGCTCCCTGACAAGTCTTGCACCTTCACCAATATATTTCTGGACAAGTTCTGAACCAACAACCCTTAAAAATTTGGCATTGGTTTCATGCGCAACGGCTCTTGCAAGAAGAGTTTTGCCGGTACCAGGGGGGCCGTGAAGCAATACACCGCGGGGCGGGGAAATTCCGACTTTTTCAAACAGTTCAGGCTTGCAAAGCGGGAGCTCAACAGCTTCCTTAATCTCCAGAATCTGATCTTCAAGCCCTCCTATATCAGAATAATTTTCAACAGGTGGATCTTCCACTTCCATCCCGTAAACCTGGGAATCAAAAGTCTGAGGCAGCAGGTCAACTATTGCCAGGGACTGCTGATTAAGAGTACACCTGACTCCGGCTTTTAAGTCTTCAGGCTCAATAAAACCGGATGCACGTACCATAAATACAGGACCTGCGCTTGACTGGACAACATACCTGTTATCACCGGCAACATCGGTTATTTTTCCGATTATTAAAGGAGGACTCCTTAATTTCTCAATTTCACCTTTGAGTTTTCGGATCTCTCTCTCATAGCGGGTTTTCTGACTCTCCAAAAACTTTTTCTCAGATTCAACCTGTCTGTTCTCTTCTCTAAGTTCTATATTCCTGTTTTCCAAACTGGAAATTCTGTCAAGAAGATATCTTGTAACTTCTTCAGTGTTTGAATCTGATTCGGGTTTTCGGCCTTCTGGCATCCGCTTCCTCAAATAGTTATATAGGGATAGTTCAATATATAGATGTTTGCGATTAACATGTCAGAATGTGAGGTTTGCGGGGAAATTATCCGCGGAAAATCAATTCTAGTTTCAATTGGCGGTGCAAAAATGCGGGTATGCCAAAAATGCTCCAAACTGGGCACAGAAATACAGCAACCCGGAATAAATGCCCGAAACCAGAATATAGGGAAAATATCAAGAGTTTCTGCCCCAGGTATGACACCTGCACCAAAAAAACGTACACGCGATGTGTTTGACTTAATGGATGGTGAAATAATTGAAGACTTCAGCGAACGCATCCGTGAAGCACGTATCAGCAGAAATCTGTCACAAAAAGAACTTGCACTTAAAATCAAAGAAAAAGAGGGACTTATAAAAAAGATTGAAAAAGGAATGATTCCTGAAGACAATGTCAGAAAAAAACTGGAATCCGAACTTGAAATAAACCTTCTTGAGTCTATGGAATCAAGTCAGGATACCGGAAAAACCGGCCATATTACCCCTACTCTGGGCGATGTGATGAAAATCAAGAGAAATAAATGAAAGAGATGAAAAAATGCCTGAAAAATTCCCTACAATAATAATTAATTTTAAGGCATACAAGGAAGGTTACGGTCACAGGGCACACAGTATTGCACAGGCTGCCTTAAATGTATCAATGGAATCAGGAGTATTGATAGGAATTGCTCCGGGGTATATGGATATTCACCCTATGTCAAATCACTACAATCTTCCGGTCTATGCCCAACACATAGATGCAATAAATCCCGGTGCACACACAGGCCACATTCTTGCAGGCGCTGTGCGTGAAGCAGGGGCAACCGGCACTCTCATTAATCACTCGGAGAGGCGTCTCACACTTGCGGATATTTCCGGATCTGTAAAGGCAGCAAAAGAAGCAAATCTTCAGACAATCGTCTGCACAAATGATATTTTGACAAGTGCAGCAGCAGCATCCTTTTCACCGGATTTTATTGCAATAGAACCTCCCGAACTTATCGGAAGCGGCATATCTGTTGCAACGGCAGATCCTGAAATTATTGAGAATTCAGTCACTGCAGTGAAAGAAAAAAACAGCAGTATAAGGGTTCTTGCAGGTGCAGGCATAAGCACAGGAGAATGCGTTAAAAGGGCAATTGAACTTGGTGCAGACGGTGTACTACTAGCATCAGGTGTTGTTAAGGCAGATGATCCTGAAAAGGTATTAAGATCACTTGTATCAAAAATATAATTTAAGACTTCATCAAATTTTACATAAAAATATATTAATGCTCTTTTCATCAGACAGAGCCTAAAAATTCATTTCATGTACTTTTTTCAATAATTTATCAAAAATGCTTTAGAATTATTTTATCTTGAAATAATTGCAATCAGGTCATGTTTTGTGATAACGCCTTCCACAATTCCCTTATCAACAACAAGAATCGCATGATGATTATGAAGCATATGTATTATCGTATCCATATCAGTAGATTTAGGAATCGTTGGAAAACCCTCCTCCATAAAATCAGAAACAACCTGAGACTGTATTTTCTGGATTCTGCCCTCATCCATCGCATTTATTATCGCAGATTCGGAAATACAGCCTACAGGCACTCCCATATCCAGTACAGGAATCTGTGATATACCGTAATTTTCCATTATTGAAACAGTACTTGCAACAGTCTCTTTTGCCTGAACACTTATTACCGGACTTTTCATCATATCTGCCGCTGTAATCATCGAACTCTGGGCACGCTGAAGAACTTCAACAATTTTTCTAAGTGTGCTCACCCTTGGATCAACAGTGCCAGATTCTATTCTTGCAATCATTGACTGGCTTAATCCGGCCTTTTCAGCAACCTCTGCCTGGGTAAGACCGAGTTCAACTCTTTTGTCCCTTATTTCTACGGAATCAGGAATGTGCATTATTATTACTCATAATCATTAAAGCTATATAAATATTAATTTCTTTAAGCCATATTAACATGGTTCATATTATCAGAAATTATTATATCAGATAATGCTCATTTTAAAAATCATTGTGTCTTTCCTTTTCTTCCCAAAATGCAAATATAAGGATATAAAAACAGCAGTCCTGGCAATATCAAAATGGCTGAATGAAAAGTCAAAGGGAGAAAAAAACTCCAGAGATAAGGATAAACAAAAGAAATGGATTCATCAGCTGGAAGATATAGTTAAAAAAATTGAGGTGGTAGAAAATAACATTATCCCTGATATTGAAAGAGACCTGGGATATAGGTTTAATGACCACAATTTTCTTGTAACCGCTTTTTTCATGTCCAATACAAAAAATGTTTATATGGAAATTCTCGAGGAATACCATGGCTACAATCACTCGGGAATCGACAGGATAACAATGAAATATCTGGAAAAACTTCCTGAAATTGCCAAAACACTCGCATGGATTGGAGATACTGTCATCAAATCCGCACTCCTTGACGATATTGACATATGCAATATGGCAGACATCAATACAGACATTCTGACAGTTAAAAGACAAAAATATGAGCAAAACACAAATCTCGCAAATTTATCAGACAAATGGAAACTTCTTGAAAATTCTGTTACACTAAAGAAAATCACAACACAGGATACCAAAAAAATTGCTCACCTCAAGGGCTCACTTGTGGAAAGTATCTTCGGCGCTCTTTACATCGACCTGAATCTTAATCCAAAAAAGAATCAGGACTATGACATCAACAAAAAAATTCTGAAACTGATCATACCTGATGAAGAAACTGATAATTATCCCTTAAAAATTAAATCATGAATCAAATGAGTGAGAGTAGTAAGCCCCATTATGTTTTTATGCGACATTCAGCTACGCGCCGTACCTGAGACCAGCCCGGAGGTGCTGTTTAAATGTCTCTCTTCGGCTTGCACACGCAGGGATTCACCGTTTCATCGAATCCTCAGTCCTTAAAGACGTCTCAGCAGTTTTAACCTGCATCATAAACTCGGAATTGAGGCCGTGTCGTTTCTGTGCCATTGCCATGACTCTCGCCATCCGCACTTTACATGCAGCTGCGCTTCCGGTCAGTGTGGGGACTTTCCTCAGCAGCAAATAGATGCCACCGTCAGCCGCACTCTCTCTCTCAATCTTATTATTGTCAGCCTGCAATATATGTAGGTAATGATGCTGCTGGATGAAGATGAAGGAAAGACTGCGATATGTATAGCAAAAAAGGCGGTTTTTTCAAAAGTCGCGGGTATAAATATAGAGTGTCCGCCGGTAACTGATATTTTCAAGGAAAAAAGAGGTGTATTTGTAACAATAAGAGAATACGGTGAATTAAGAGGATGTATTGGTTATCCATATCCCGTTCTGCCTCTTTTAGAGGCAATATCAGACGCAGCAGTATCAGCAGCAACAAAAGACCCGCGTTTTATGGCGGTAACATCAAAAGAACTTGAAGAAATAGAATTTGAAGTAACAGTTCTTACTCCTCCAGTCCGGCTTACATGCCCTGCATCAAAAAGAGACAGTCATGTAATTATAGGAAAACACGGCCTGATTATCCGGGGCGCAGGAACAAGCGGACTTTTATTGCCACAGGTGGCAACAGAGTATGTCTGGAGCCCAAAGGAATTTTTAGATTATACATGTATAAAGGCAGGGCTTCCCAAAGGGTGCTGGATGGAAGAAAAATTTGAAATAATGACATTTGAAGGGCAGATATTTAATTAAACGAGGAAATTATGAGCATTAGTTTTGAAGTTATCCACAAAGATATAATGGGCAGGACAGGAAAGCTGAGAGTCGGCGATAAAACTGTTAAAACACCACTCCTGCTACCGGTAATAAATCCACACATTCAGCTTATAAAGCCAAAAGAACTTGAAAAAATGGGTGTGGAGGCACTGATTACCAATGCGTACATCTTTAATAAAAGTGAGGAGTTTCACGAGAGAGCAGTCAGTGAGGGACTTCACAAGGTTCTTGATTTCAACGGCGTCATAATGACTGATTCCGGAGCTTTCCAACACTCTGTCTATGGGGACATCGACTTCTCAAATATTGACACAATTAAATTTCAGCGTGCCATTGGAAGTGAGATAATTGTCCCGATGGATATTGCAACCGGACCTGACAAAACTTTCGAAGAAGCGGAAGAAGAGCTGAAGATAACAATGGAGCGCATAACAGAGGCTCTTAGCGTTATTGACGACGGTCATCTCTGCGCACCGGTGCAGGGAGGGATTCACACTGAACTTAGGAAACGTGCAGGCAGCCAGGTAAAAGATCTTGGAATCATATTCTGCCCGATAGGTGCTGTTGTTCCGCTGATGGAAAGTTACCGCTACAAGGAACTTGTACAGGTTGTTATGGCCGCAAAATCAAAGCTTTCTCCTTCCTCCTGCATACACCTGTTTGGCGCCGGTCACCCGTCGATGTTTGCCCTTGCAGCTGCAATGGGATGTGACGTGTTTGACTCGGCAGCATACGCCCTTTATGCCCGTGAGGGACGATACATGACACCTCAGGGAAGTTACAAACTGAATGAATTAAATGAACTGCCATGTGCCTGCGAGGTCTGCAGGACACATACAGCAGCCGAGCTCAAGAATTCCCCTGACAAAGAGAGGCTTCTGGCACTTCATAATATGTACGTAACCCTTGCTGAAATCTCCAGAATAAGACAGTCTATTCTGGACGGAACCCTCTGGGAACTTGTAGATGAACGATGCAGAAACCACCCGAGACTCCTTGAAGGTTACAGGGAACTTTTGAAATATACAGATCAGCTGGAAAAGTCTGACAGAATTACAAAAAGACGCTTCTTCTACCGTGGAAGTGAGAGCTGCCAGAGGACTGAAGTCTTAAGATACCATGAGATGATCACAAGACTTCCTGCAGGAAAAAATGTGCTGATCTCAGTTGACAGAGAAACAAAGGGAGATTATGATACTGTGTTCGGATTTAAACCACCGTTTGGCCCTTATCTTCCGGAACTCGGCGAGACCTATCCGGTCGGTCAGAGTGAAATTCCGGAATGGGATTTTGATATGGTAAACTCAGGCTGTAAAGGCATCATAAAGCTCATAGAATCAAATGAAGAATCCTCATTTTATATTTCGTGCAGTGATAGTTGGAAATCCGTAATATCAGAAGCGCTAAAAGGAATAGAAGGCAGGTATTCATATGTTTGAAGTTTTAAAAAGAGACGGTTTTTCAAGAACAGGACTGTACAAAGAAGGAGAAATCTCCCTTAATACCCCTCTTGCAGTTGATCCTGAAGAATATTTCCCGGATCTTGATAAACACCCTTTTTCAAATATACCTGTGTTGGAGGGTGAAAAATTTGTATCCGCCTATGCACCCTCATATCAGAATATTCATCTGATTCATCCGGAAATCAAACAGGAATTTAAATCAGGCGATGTTCTCCTTGCAGCAAATTTTCATACCCTTCTTGAAAATTCAAGACTCTTCGTTGAGACAATAACCGGACTTAAATCAGGGACTCCGCCCGATACCATGTGGTATATTCCGGGTGCTGCCCTGCCGTCTAATGTTGCAACACTTATTTCGGCAGGATTTGATCTCTTTGACTATCGTGCAGTCGATCTCAAATCGGCACAGGGATTTTTCTGCACCCCTGACGGGGAATTTTTAGCAGCAGATGTTACCGGAAAAGGCCTTTGTCAGTGTGAAGGGTGCAAAAAAGGCGACCTTCGCATGCATAACAGAATTGCCCTCGACTGCGAAATTGCAACTGTAATACAGTTCATTGAATCCGGCCATATAAGGGAATTTTTAGAGAGAAGGTGCAGAAATTCCGCATCACAGGTAGCAATTCTCCGCCTGTTTGACGAATCATACAATACAATTGAGAAATATATCCCAATAGTCAGATCCAAAAGACTTTTTGCAAACTCAGGGGAGTCGCTCAAGAGAGCTGAAGTAAAACGCTTTGTTGAAAGAGTAATTGACCGCTTTGTACCTACAAGAACGGATGTTGCAGTGCTAATACCTTGTTCTGCAAGAAAGCCATACTCCAACTCACAAAGCCACATGAAGTTTCAGTCTGCCATACAAAACAGGGCACATGAAATTATTGTCACATCACCACTCGGCATAGTTCCGCGCGAACTTGAACGAATTTATCCGGCAGGACACTATGATGTACCTGTTACAGGATACTGGGACGGTGAGGAAAGGGCATTCATTACAGATGTGATAGCCAGGTACTTTGAAAAAAACAGGTACGAAAAAGTATTTGTACATCTTGACGGGGACTCGTTTGAGATTGCAAAAGAGGCACTTGAGAGAACAAACACAGAGTATGAATGTACAGCAACTGAAAGACTTACATCATCGGATTCTCTAAAATCCCTTGAAAGTGCACTTAGAGGCTACCCTAAAATAAAGCCTGATTTAATTAAAGGAACACTCTCCTGGCAGTTTGGAAAAGACATCGATACAAAGAATCTTCTTCTTAAAGGCAAATTCAGACGCGAAAAAGTTCTTTTTAAGAAAAAGCAGTTTTTCAGCATTGACAATGAAACAGGTCTTTTCCGTCCTACTCTGGAAGGCTGGGATCTTATCAGTCCGGTATACAAAATATCAATTGACAACTTCATTCCAAAAGGAGATGTTCTTGCGCCCGGAGTCATTGACTGTGATCCTGAAATCAGGGAAGGCGATGAGGTTTTGGTTACCGGAGAAAAAGCCATTGCGACAGGGAAGGCAGTTATGGGCGCTGATGAAATGTTGAAATCATCACGCGGTGTTGCTGTGAGAGTGCGTAAAGTAAAGAAGTTGGAAGAATAAATTATATTCACAAATTCTTTGAATCTGGAGTGACAGTATTGGCATATAAAGTCGAAAAAGCAACCCAAATTGCTGATAATATTTTTGAATTATGGATAAATGCGCCCCATGTCGCAAAAAATGCACATGCAGGCCAGTTTTTAGTCATAAGGATTGATGACAGCGGGGAAAGAATACCACTGACAATCTCTGCTGCAAAAGAAGATCTCGTAAGAATCGTCTTTATGACAGTTGGTAAAACCACAACATATCTCTCAAAATTAAAAGTTGGAGATGAAATACTTGATGTTGCAGGCCCTCTCGGACACCCAAGTGAAATAAAAGAATGGGGTCACTGTGTTGTCATCGGAGGCGGCGTCGGTATTGCATGTCTCCCAATTCTGGCAAAGGCATTACAGGATGCAGGAAACAGGGTTACCGGGATAATCGGAGCACGAAATGAAAAACTGCTTCTTTTGGCAGATGAACTTGAAGAAAACTGTGATGAACTCGTAATATGCACAGATGACGGAAGCCGCGGTTTCCACGGTTTTCCGGCAGACATTCTCAAGCAGAAACTTGAAGACAAAAACATTGATGCAGTCTGGATAATCGGCCCTGCAATTATGATGAAGATTACATCAATGGCAACAATACCTTACAATGTAAAGACTTTTGTCAGCCTTAACCCGATTATGGTCGACGGCACGGGGATGTGCGGATCATGCAGGGTAACAATAGACGGCGAAACAAAGTTTGCATGCGTTGACGGTCCGGAGTTTGATGCTCATCTTGTGGACTGGGATGAACTGATGAACAGGCAGAGAATATATCCCGAACAGGAAAAACAGTCACTTGAATTGTTCCATGAACATTACTGTGAGTGCGGAGGCCACCACCATGAGTAAAAGAGATCCAAAAATCAGAATACATGATTTTGATGAGGTCGATCAGGGCATATCCGATCAAAACGCAGTACTGGAAGCTTCAAGATGTATGGAATGTGTAAGACCACTCTGCGTTAAAGGATGCCCCGTAAATATTGATATCCCCGGATTCATAGCCGCAATTAACGAGAGAGATTTCAGACTTGCAGCAAATATAATCAAAAAAGACAATATGCTGCCTGCAATATGCGGACGTGTATGCCCTCAGGAAAACCAGTGTGAAGGAAAATGTGTTCTTGGCATTAAGGAAAAGCCTGTAAGAATCGGTGCTCTTGAAAGATTTGTTGCAGACTGGGAAAGAAAGAACGGAGCAAGGCCCCCACATATTGCAAAACATACGGGAAAAAGAGTGGCAGTTGTAGGATCCGGTCCTGCAGGGTTGACGGCAGCAGCCGAACTTGCACGTGCAGGACACAAGGTTACAATTTTCGAATCACTGCACGCTGCCGGCGGTGTATTAACCTACGGTATTCCTTCATTCAGACTTCCAAAAGGAATCGTCAGAGCCGAAATCGATCAGGTGCTAAAACTTGGCGTTGAGCTCAAACTCAATCATATAGTAGGAAGAAGTATTCCGGTTGAAGAGCTTTTGTCATATGACGCAGTATTCCTGGGCACAGGAGCAGGTCTCCCGTCATTTATGGGTATTGAAGGAGAGAACCTGAACGGAGTCTATTCAGCAAACGAATTTCTGACAAGAATCAACCTTATGCATGCCAACAGATTCCCCGAATATGACACTCCGGTAATTAACGGAAGCAGGGTTGCAGTAATAGGTGGTGGAAATGTTGCGATGGATTCAGCACGTGTTGCAAGAAGAATGGGCGCAAAAGTCTACCTGATATACAGGCGCCGTGAAGAAGACCTCCCTGCAAGGGAAGAGGAAGTCAAAAACGCGATTGAAGAAGGTGTTGAGTTTGTCTGTTGTGCGAACCCGACAAAAATAACCGGCGGCCCCTCTGTTTCCGGAATAGAATGTGTCAGAATGGAAATGTGCGATGCTGACGACAGTGGACGCCCGCGTCCTGTCCCTATGGAAGGAAAAGATGCAAAATTCACACTAAATGTCGATGTTGTTGTTGAAGCAATAGGCCAGAGCCCCAATCCACTGCTTGTATCCCTGATGGATAATCTTGAGCGTGGTAAAAAAGGAAATGTAATTGTTGATGAAGACGGCAAGACCTCAATTCCGCATGTATTTGCCGGAGGAGATATTGCTACAGGTGCTGCAACCGTTATTGAAGCCATGGGCAATGCAAAAAAGGCTGCTGCTGCAATCAACAAAATGCTTGAATAAGAAACATCTAAAACATTTTTTATAATTTTTCAGACATCTGATATTTTTTCACTTTTTCGATATAGTTTATATCAATTTTGACCCTTTGTTTCTCAGATAAATAGAGATTAATTATTTTGAAGAATTATGAATCAGATAAACAATTAAAATATGTTGCATGAAAGATAGCTAATTTTTAAATCATTTAAGATGTTTTCAAAGCCGTTTCTGAACTGCACGGCAAAATATCACTACACAAAATCTTATAAAAATTAAATTCAGAAAACAAATTTTCTTAAAAAAGATATTTTGTCTGTCAGAATTAACTAACAGATGATAAATGCTACTTCACCCAAGTTCATCCCAGGATGTCTGACGCCTGTAGAGAATTATTCCGACAATTGCAATAATTACAATGATTCCAATTACAACAAATATGCCTATTCCACCAATGTCAGGAATGAATCCTTTGCTGACTTCCTCATAAAGCTCCTCTGAAACTGTGAGTGCCTCACTGGCCTTGGAATGTGCAGATTCTGCAACTGTATAGGCTTGCGGATAGTTCCCGTCATTCATGAGTGATTTTGCAGAGTTCAATGATGACTGTGCAGACTCAATCTTCGTCTCAATGTTGATTACACGGGCATCATTGTTCATACTGCGGTTTACCTTGAAATCCGTAATATAAAATGCCGTACTGTCTATTTTTGCCTGGGCATCATCAATTGCCTTTTGTGCCCATGCCTTATTCAGAAGATTCGTCCCCTCATCAATCAGGGTCTGTGCTTCTGAGAGATAGGTGTTGGCATCGGAATAGGATGCTGTTGCAGACTTTATGAACTTCTCTCTTGCACTGTCATATTTTGCCTGTGCTTCTTTTATGTCAACGCCAATTTTCAGTTTATCCTGAATCTGGGTGTTAAAAGTCGCAAGTGAAGTTTCAACAATTCCTCTGAGTTTGTCAATGTCTCCCGGATTTAACACAAGCTTCTTGTAGACAACTTCTCCTCCGGAAACTGTGTTTCCGCTTCCGTCAATCTGTGACAACTGGAAAAAGATTTTCTCTCCGGTACTTGAAACTTCAGGGACAGTCCCTTCCATGCGGTAACTTACAATCACTTCATTGGAAGCTGAGGGATAATCCAGAAGATAGCCTGTTAATGTAAGGAAGCTTCTTGTGGATGACTGACTCTCACCATGACCGTTAATCTTTACCGTATATTCCCAACTTGGATCATCAAGTTCTGTATAAGCTTCAAGGGAATGAGCTGCGGGAAACGTACTGTCACCCGAACTTGCAAGTTTTACATCAACACTAACTGATACAGAATCACCAGGGGAATAAGAATTCTGACTTGGTGTAAATTTTACAACAGGAGTGTCAAAATTTGCTGCACCAACAGAGTGTACCAGACATAATGCCAGTACAATAGATATCAAAAAAAGAATTTCTTTTTTCATATTTCCTCACTCAAACAGTGGATCAATTTCTTCATCATCAAACATTGTAACACGGCGCTCCTTGGATTTAATTACATCTTCTTTTGTCTCTTTTGCAATTTCCAGGAGTTCGCGGATACGGGGTGCATCACCGATTGTCGCAAGTACAACCACTGCGGCTATCTTTGAACTTTCAAGCGGATAATCACCGCCACGAACCTCAACACCGGCTATGTTTTCCTCAACCCATGATTTTGATTTTTCAACACCTTTACGATCCATCTCATCAGGAGGACCTGCTATTAGCACAAGAGCACGCTCTGCTGTTGTATAATCACAGGGGAGAGTGAGTCGCCCGAGCATTGCCCTTCTGACAAGACCAATTACCTTTGCGGATTTGTCTTCGCCGGTCAGCACTTCTTCGGAAGTCTCTTTCTTCTTGAGTGAAAGACCCCCTAAAAGTCCCTTTTTCTGCTTAACGCTCTTTGTGACCTTCTCACTTATTGCATATCCGACTGATGTGACACCACCGCCACGGAGTGTGTTGATGACCTCACTTGAGTCAACAACCATCTCTCCAACACCGGTCTTTCCTACCTCTCCGGCACGGAAGAGAACACCAAATCTGCGAACAATTTCATCATTCAGTCGTTCATATGCTGATCTTACGCTTTCTCCTTCATTTTTCCAGGCACTATTATCAAAGATGAAGGTGTTGTCAGCCTCATTTACAAGTGTTGACAGACTTCTAGCTGCATTATATGAGTAAAGTCTGCCTTCTTCAGGTGCCGGCAAAATTCCCAGGGCATAAACAGGTTCACGATATATGCGTTTTAGATGACGGCACAAAACAGGTGAACCACCTGAACCGGTACCTCCTCCGAGACCTGCAACTACAACAAATGCATCGATATCATGTGTTCCTCTTGTATCGACAGTGTTGATAATGCTGTCAATCTCATCGGCGGTAATTTTTGCGCCGGTAACATTATCGGTTCCTACACCATGCCCTTTGACAACGGTCTGGCCGATTAAAATGCGATCTCTTAAATCAATATTATCGAGACCCATTAAATCGGTTCTTGCAGTATTGACTGCAATTCCTCTAAAGCTTCGTACGGGGGCTTTTTTATCCTGTTCTATGAACATATCTACTATTTTGCCGCCCGCCTGGCCAAATCCAATGAAAAAGACTCTCATTTAACAAAACACCATCCAGTGGGGGTGAAGATTATTTCCCGCTACTTCAGGATATAAAAATGTATTATTTCATTACTTCAAAAACTTTCTTATGTATTTTGAAAAAAAATCCTGAAATCCACGTTTTTCAGTATAACCTTAGTATTTTGGTGACGATACAATAAATAACTATTGGATTTGACTTTAGAAAATATAGTGATTTCATTTAACAAACCAAAGACGATCATAACGAGGGCATCAAAAATATGAAATGCATATCGGACATACATTAGAATGAATGGATATCTGTATAATTGGCGGTGGCTTAACCGGACTTTCAGCCGCCTATCACCTAAAGGAAAAAGCCAATATCAATATTTATGAAAAATCCGGCAAACTGGGAGGTTGTCTTTCATCTTCTAAAGCAGGAAACGGTTTTGCCGAGGATTTTTATCACCACTGTTTTTCAGGAGACAAAAATTTACTCAGGTTATTCGGGAAACTCGATCTTTTAAAAGATCTTGAATGGCTGAGCGGAAGTACCGGCTACTATGCAGACGGCAAAATATATCCCCTGACTACTCCCGTCGAGATCCTAAAATATCCTTACCTGTCATTTATGGACAAATTCAGACTGGGAATGCTCACAATCCGGTCAAAAAAATATGACCGGGAGATTCTTGACAATATACCTGCAAAGGACTTCATTGAAGAAAAATGCGGTAAAAAAGTATATGAATCATTTTTTGAGCCGCTTTTAAACAGCAAATTTGGAGATATGAAAGGAGAAGTATCTGCTGCATGGCTTGTATCAAGAATTGCAATAAGATCGGACAGAACTCTTGAAGGAGAAAAACTCGGATACTTAAAAAACGGATATATTTCACTTATTAACAGCCTTGAAGACGAATTATTAAAATCAGATTGCAGTATACTTACAGGAGAACCTGCCAGATCCATAATCCGTAAAGATGAGAAGTGGGAAGTTAACGGAAAATTATATGATATAGTTATATCCACAACCAGCCCTGAACGCTTAAAAAAGATCAGTACGCACGAAATTTCCGGTATTGAGTATCAGGGGGCCGCATGTATGATGATCGGACTCTCAAAAGAGGTTACAAACGGGATCTACTGGCTGAACATGAAAGACAATGCACCATACGGTGCAGTTATAGGACACACAAATTTTGTGCCAAAGGAAAGATACGGGGAGCACATAGTATATCTTGCATCATACTTCAAAGATAAACCGCCTGAAAATCTGGATAAAAAAATGCTGGATGATTTCTGTAAAAGATTCGGAGTTTGTGATTCTGATATCAACTGGCACAGGATGAAAATAGAAAAAGGGGCAGGCCCGGTGTACACAACAGGTTATAATAAACAGATACCGGAATACGAAACTGACACTAAATTTTTTGTCGCAGGAATGTTTTCAAGGCCAAATTATCCCGAGAGAAGCATGGAAGGATCGATCATTGCGGGAAAAGAAGTTGCAGAAATTATTGAAACAAAATATCTCAGGCAGGAAATCTGAACCATGAATAAAACAGAAATCAGTGCAGTTATTCCGGTTTATAATGACAGAAAATCACTTGAAACTGCAATACCGGTGTCCATTGAGACACTCAGCAAAATTTCAGATTCATTTGAGCTTATTATCGCAGAAGACGGAAGCACAGACAAAAGCCGCGAACTTGTGTTGGAATGGGAAAAGAAAGACAGCAGGGTAAAACTCCTTCACAGTGATGAAAGGCTTGGGAGGGGGAATGCATTAAACAGGGCATTTTCATCTGCAAAAGGAGAAATTGTCTGTTATTATGATGTCGACCTTGCAACAGATATGAAGCATCTTAAAGAACTGATAGACAGTATCAGAAACGGAGCCGATTTTGCAACCGGTTCAAGACTGATGCCAAAAAGCGATATTGTCCGAACAAGAGATCGCGAAATCGCAAGCAGGGGATACAATTTTCTTGTAAGATTATTTCTGAGGAGTTCTCTTCACGATCACCAGTGTGGATTCAAGGCATTTAATAAGGAAAAACTGCTGTCCCTTTTGCCTTCTGTTTCCGCAACACACTGGTTCTGGGATACTGAAGTGCTTGTCCGGGGGCAGCACTCAGGATACAAAATCTCTGAATTTCCTGTCCACTGGAGAACAGGAGAGGGTACGACAGTCAGATTTAAAGATGTTTTTTCAATGGGAACGGATATTCTGAAACTCTGGTGGAAGCTTAGATGAATATGAAAAAAGCAGGTGCAGTAATTATTCCGACAATAATTGCCGCATTTATAATAGGATATATGCTCTTTAGAGTATGGGATGATTTAATTGTTGCAGTACAGTCTGCAACTCCCTCATATCTTATTCTGGCAGTCGTAATATGTGTACTTGCCTGGTTTTTGAGAGGTTTTCGATACCAGTATATTCTTGAAAAACTTTTAGTCAGGATAAATATGTGGCTGTCCACAGCGTGTATATACGTATCCCAGACAGCCAACCTGATTGTACCGGCACGTCTCGGGGATCTTGTGAGGCTGCTCATCCTCAGACATGAAGTGGATGCAACTTATTCCAAAGGCCTTTCATCACTTGTTGTCGAGAGATTTTTTGATATAATCACAATAGCAATTTTGGGCGCAATGGCCCTTCCTTTTGCACTGAACATGCCGGAATGGTTTTCAACTGTTATTGCATTCACACTTGTTCTGTGTTTTTTATTCTTAATCATCCTCTTTGCATTCGGGAAATTAAGCTCCACAAACAAATACATCAATCTCGTCTTAAATTTGCTAAATGAGGTGAAACAGGCATCACTTGGATTATATGCAACAGGAATCCTGGGAGTCTCATCAATTATTATATGGCTTACTGACAGCGCAATCTGCTGGGTAATTGCCATGATGTTTCAGCAAAGTATCCCTTTCATTATAATTATTCTTGCAATAGTTATTGGAAATCTTGTGAAGGCTGTTCCGCTGACACCGGGAGGCGTCGGAACTTATGAACTTGCAGTTGCACTAACTCTTGAAGTTTCAGGGACTCCGGCGGCGATTGCAACTCTTATAGCAGTAATTGATCATCTCGTTAAAAACCTGATAACACTTGCAGGAGGTATAGTTTCCCTCTATGTATTCGGCGAGTGGTCAGTTGATCTCTTAAAACGTGCATTTTCAAAAGGTCTTGATAAAGGAGATATGGTGTGACACCGGAGATTCAGATCTTATATGTCATATTATGGATGTTTATTCTGAAATTTATTCAGATCTCCATATGGCCTGCTTTAAAAAACTGTTTTGGTGAATATTCATACGGTATTTCATATCCTGCATCAATTCTTTTATTCGGCCTCATTTCATGGTACTGCGGGATACTCGGAGTTACAATTTACACAGCGCTAATTCCTTTTGCTGCAATTTTAGCATATTACCTGATAAAAAAGGAATACTGCAGGGAAAACTTTCAGGGAAAGTGGAAATGGGACCTTGTCTTCTTCCTGCTTTTTTTGTTTATGCTTGAAGTCAGATACCTGAATCCTTCCATATCATATGCGGAAAAATTCATGGATCATGCATTTCTCGCATCTGTTATTAACAACCCAATAATTCCCCCACAGGATCCATGGTACTCGGGAGGTTTTCTGAATGTATATTATTATCTTGGGCACTGGATTATGGGGTGTCTTGCAGTCGTATCAGGAGTAAAGTCAGTTGTTGCATTCAATTTCATACTTCCAACCGTACTTGCAAATGCAGGGATTTCACTATATGCAACAGGAAAACTTCTCCTGAAGAGATTTGCATGGCTCCCTGTCCTGACCATGTTTCTGGTCAACCCCTCATTTATATACCATATACTATCAGGGGACAGCATGCCGACTGTGATGTGGGAGAGCACAAGAACGATTCAGGATACAATTACCGAATTCCCTGTCTTCTCAATGTTATGGGGAGATCCTCATGCACATGTGATTTCACTTTTCAATCAGGCATTTTTCATCTTTTTAATTGTCTTTGCGTACCTCAGATGGAATGATCTAAAAAACAGCGGGAGATGGATAATAACCGGTCTTTTATCCTTAAGCCTTGGTTCAATGCCTCTCATAAACACCTGGGATGTTTTAATATATGCACCAGTTCTGCTCTGTTTTGCAGCACTTATCTGGTGGAAAACAAAAAAAGACAATATTTCAGGAACATCACCATGGAGACTGTTTGTGCTTGTCCCGGCATTTTCAGTTGCAATTTACCTTCCCTTTTACTTGATGCTCAATGCAGGGGGAATTGAAGGCATAGGCATTGTAAATACACCAACAGACCTTATTTCATTTTTACTTGTGTACGGATTCTTTTTATTAATATTCTATGCAGAGTGTTTCAAAGATCTTAAAGAAAGACCATACCTTATAGCATTTGGAATTCCGTTCATACTTGCAGGATATATTGGTCCCGGCCTGCTGGCAATACCTGTTGCATGCCTGATTTTCAGGAGAAGTCTTCTGCCGGAAGAAATTCTGGCATCAATCGGTCTTTTAATAATTGGATTTACGGAAATAATGTACCTCAAAGATAATATGGGAGATCAGTATTACCGCATGAATACTGTTTTTAAATTCTCCTTAATCGGATGGATGATGATGGGCACTTCCTCAATGATCTTTGCAGGCAAATGGCTTGAAAAGAGAAATTACGGATCCTGTCAGGAGAACAGAAAAAGAAGTGTTTTTATTGCAGTAATTCTGAGTGTTCTTTTTTCAGTACCTGTTGTCATGCCTGACTTAAATTACGGCTACGGGGGAAAGACTCTTGACGGAATGGAGTGGCTTTCAAATATGCATCCAGGGGACTATGACGCACTGTCTTATCTGAGAACATTAGAGGGTGACATAACAATCGTTGAGGCAGAAGGAGGAGACTACAAATACTACTCAAGGGTTTCCTCATTTACAGGATTTTCCACAATCATCGGGATGCCTTTTCATGAATACATGTGGCGTGGCGATGATGCGCTTGTGTATCAGAGGACAGATGATGTCAGAAAAATATACGAAAACAGGGATGAATCCTTTGATCTCATGAAGAAATACAATATGACGCATATTTACGTTGGAGATACAGAGAGAGATACATACAATTTAAATCTCCCTGCAGAAAAACTGAAACTGATATACAATAAAAATAATGTTCAGATCTATGCGCTTAACTGACACAATTCCCAATCTTATCCCACACAAATACTTTTTTTCCCGGAATGTTCATCAGGGGAATTCTGATAATTTCAATAACCTTTATCCATTTTCATGTTGAATTAATATAGCTACATCAATCGCTGACTGATGAGTGATGAAGGAGTAACTCAAACAAAAAACAACCGGAAGAACAGTTTCACATGTTCTTTTGGCTCTTTGCTCCTGAATGAGGTGAGTTATGTCAAAAGTATACGCAAAATTTGAAGTTCCTGATGATATTCAGAACAAAGCACTGGAAGTTCTGGAGATCTCCAGAGACACAGGAAGAATTAAGAAAGGATCAAACGAAGCAACAAAGGCAATTGAGAGAGGCGTCGCACAGCTTGTCATAATTGGCGGCGATGTTGAACCTGAGGAGATTGTAATGCACCTTCCGGCTCTCTGTGACGAGAAGCAGTGCCCATACGTAATTGTAAACCAGCAGAACGATGTCGGTGCAGCAAGCGGCCTTGACGTAGGCTCAGCAGCAGCAGCAATCGTAAAACCTGGTAAAGCAAAGGAACTCCTTGAAGAAGTCGTCGGTCAGATCGCCGAACTTAGACAGTGAGGTGACCTTTCATGGCAGATGCAACGCCGGCAGAAGTTATTGAGATCATCGGTCCTACAGGAATGCACGGAGAAGCATTTCAGGTAAAGTGCCGTATTCTTGATGGCTCAAACAAAGGAAGGATTATTACCCGCAACACTGTGGGGCCAATCCGTGAGGGCGATGTGCTTATGCTCATCGAGACCGAACGTGAAGCAAAGAAATTGTCGAGGCGCTAAAAATGGTAGATACATATGTCTGTTCATTCTGCGGCGAACAGGTTGAGCCGGGAACAGGAAAAATGTTTGTCAAAAAAGACGGTTCAATCTTTTTCTTCTGCAGCTCAAAGTGTCAGAACAACTACCGCCTTAAAAGAGTGCCACGCCGTGTCACATGGACAAAGGCAGGCAAAATTGCTCTTGGTAAGGAGTGAATCCTAAAATGGAACGCACATTCCTTATGATCAAACCGGACGGAGTTCAGCGCGGACTTATCGGTGAGATTATTGCACGCTTTGAGAAGAAAGGTCTGAAACTGGTTGCAGGCAGATTTGAAGTGCTTCCCGAAGATCGTGTAATGGAGCACTATGCAGAACACAAAGACAAACCGTTCTTCCCTGGCCTTAAGGCATACATCACAAGCGGACCCTGCTTTTTGATGGTATGGGAAGGAAAAAATGTCGTATCCATTACCCGTCAGATGATTGGTGCAACCAATCCTGCAGAGGCACTCCCAGGAACAATCCGTGGTGACTTTGCTCTTGAGATTGGAATGAATGTAATTCACGGTTCTGACTCTGATGAAACAGCAGATCGCGAGATCGCTATTCACTTCAAACCTGAAGAGATTGTTTCATTTGAGAAAATCGATGAAAAGTTCCTCTATGAGTGAACAAAAAAATAATTTTTTTTGTCTTTTTTATTTGTATAATTACAGTTCTTTTACATCGTGGGAGCTGCTAAAAAAATAGATTCAATATTTGTAATTGTTATTCAAATCCTTTTAAAATACTCATAAAGAAGACAATTACAGGCATTACTTCAAGACGCCCAATCCACATTGCAAATATGAAAACAATCTTGCTATAAGGAGTCATATCAGGATTTACAAATCCGGTGCTTATACCATTGTTGCAGGTTGCAGTTACAATTTCAAACAGAACATTGCTTGTGTCATGTGTTGGTGTTTCAAAATGCATAATCAGTATTGCCGAGAAAAATATCACAAGGAAATAAAGGATAATTATCAGCATATTTTTTGAAACTTCTGTTTCGGCAACATTCTTTGGAATAACCTTTCCCTCAAATCTGAAAGGAACAATGACCTTACCGCTTACAAAAGTTCTCTTAAACCACCATAAAATTCCGCGATATGCAAGCGCCGCCCTTGAAAGTTTTATGCCTCCGGCAGTACTGCCTGAAGAGCCACCGATAAACATCAAAAGTATAAGGAACAAAACCGTGACAGGAGCCCAGGTGGAAGGGGATGTTACCTGAAAACCTGTGCTTGTAATACCGGCAACTGCCATAAATATCCCCTGCCGGATTGAGGTAAGGGAGTCCGTACCTGTAAATATGAAAAGGTCAAGGGCTATTACAATAAATCCCAGAATTGCGAAAAAGAACAACAGCCAGGCCTGTTCATCATTAAAAAAGCTGAGCTTCTTTTTGCGGTATGACAGATAGTATATCTTAAAAGGAAGAGCCCCTGCAATCATCACAGGGACTATAAGCATCTCCAGAAGCGGATTTTCATAAAAAGGAATCCCTGCAGAATGAACGGAAAAACCACCCGTTGCAATTGCAACCATAGCAATATTTAATGCATCCCACAAAGAAACACCGGAAAGCAGAATCAGAATAACTGAAAAAAATGTCAGTATCAGATATATTTTCCACATCTGAAGCCCCTGCTGCACCACACTTGGCATGAAGGCTTCAGTCCTGCCTTCCGAACGATAGAATCTTGAAGGATTCAGACCAGTTCTTGAAAGCATTACAACTGTAAATGCAACAATTCCAAGACCTCCAAGCCACTGCATCATTGAACGCCAGAATAAAAGGGTATAAGGCGTGGTGTCGACATCCGGAAGAAGGGTTAGTCCAGTATCAGTCCAGCCTGACATTGCTTCAAAGACAGAGTCAAGATAAGGCATACCAATCCCGACTGTAAAGGGAAGTGCACCCACAAACGCACAAATCAGCCAGATAAGTGCCACTGAAAAGAGTGCATGGCTTAATTTTGCTTCCCTTTTATTTTCCGGAAACTTTAAAAACCCCGTTCCGATTAAAAAAAGGATAACAGGTACCAGAGCCATCGGCAGAACCATATCCCATTCGCGATAAATAAGTGCAATAAAAATTGGAACACAGGTGCCTATACTGATGAAACGCAGAACATTGCCAAGGTCATCCGCTATAACAGAAAACTGTGCTATTCGATTCATCTTAGATGCATTTAAGGTAAACTACCCAATCATATATCTGTTTGCATAATCTTTCGTTCTGTTTATGTAACAAAATAAAAAAAAATTAAATTTTAATTTTTGTTTGTCCACAACCCATGGACATTGCAGTATTCACATGCCCTGACTCCGGCATCCGTGCACGAAAACTCTGCAACAGGTTCATCACCAGGATTTAACCAGTGAACCATCATTTCATTCCCCTCACAAACTGCAATCATGACAATGTGGTGTTCTTCAGTCATTGGATGAGGAGTAGAACCAACAGTTACCTTAATTCCGGAATCAGTCTTCTCAACGACCGGGACATGTTTTTCGGTCTTAAAATCCGCAGTTTTAGCGATTAGACGAACCATCGGCTCACCACAGCAGACAAGCTCCCCCTCCCCTGCATCTGCGACAAATACTACATTACCGCAATTTTCGCACTTGTATACATCTCTGGTTTTTGTCATTTACAAATCTCCTTTGCTATCAGGCGATGTTGTATTCCTTATGTTTATTTAATATATCGTCTGCCATCTCATCAAGCTTAAGGAACGCCTCTTCGTTTGGAAGACCTCTTATATATACCGGTTCTAAGAGTTCAACATCAAGTTTTTGGATCATGTCACTAAGATCCTTTACTGTTTTTCCACCCCAGCCATAAGAACCAATGATTCCGACTGCCTTTGCTTTTGGCTTGAGAATGTTTGAAATGAATGCGATATTCGCAACTTTTGGATGCGGCCCGAACAGAACTGTTGGTGTTGCGATCACAATAGTTGCGGCATCGAGCAGCTCCATTGCCAGCCTTCCGGAATCTGTCTTTCCAAGATTAAACGGACGTACTTCAATACCCCTGGCAATCAGCGATTCCGTAAGATATGAAACCATCTTTTTTGTGCTTCCGTGCATTGAGATATAAGGAATGATTACTCTGTTTTTTACCTCGTCTGAACTCCATTTCCGGCATATGTCAAGTATATACTCCGGCCTGTTGTACATGGGACCGTGACTCGGCGCAATAATTTGTATGTCATATGATGAGACCCTTTCAACATATTCACTCACTTTCTTACGGAAAGGCATCATTATTTCTGCAAAATATCTTTTTGCAAGAAGGTAGTGAGTATGCTCGTCATCTATGAACAGACTGCTGGATGCATAATGGGCACCAAAGAGATCACAGGAGAATAAAATCCCGTCTTCCTTAAGGAAAGTAAGCATCGTATCAGGCCAGTGAGCCCACGGAGTTTCCATGAATTCCAGAGTCTTGTCTCCAAGTGAGAGAGTTTCATTATCTTTTACAACAATTATCCGGAACTCAGGTATGAAATGAAGGCTCATTAGAAGTTCCTTGCATTTTTCAGAGGTTACAATCTTTGCACTGGGAAACAATTCAAGGAATACAGGGATTGAACCGGAATGATCCTGTTCGGCATGATTTACTACAAGATAATCAATACCGGTTGCCCCTGAACAAGCCAGATTAGTTATGAACTCTTCTTCAAAATCACTATCAACAGCATCAATAAGGGCTGTTTTTTCACTTCCAATAACAAGATATGAATTGTAGGTCGTTCCGTCAGGGAGGGGAAGAAGTTCATCAAAAATCTCACGATCCCAGTCAACTACACCGACGGAATACACATTAGGGGTGATCTCTCTTACTGCCATAATTATAACTCTTTAAAATTTTGTTTTTTAGTACCACATACAGGGCAGTGCCACTCAGCAGGTAATGCTTCAAAATCTGTTCCTGCATCCGCCCCCACATCTCCTTTCACCGGATCATAGATGTGACCACATACCATACATTTCATTTTTTTTAAACCCATCTATCCTTCGACCTCTATAGCCTCAAATTTGTCCTTTTTCGCATCACAACGCGGGCATCTCCAGTCAGAAGGAATATTTTCAAAGGGAGTATTTTTTGGAATTCCTGTTGAAGAGTCCCCTATCCTTGGATCATAGAGATAACCACATTTTTTACATTTCCAGACTTTCATATATTTCACCTCTCAATTAAAATAAGCCAACGGCTTAAGTGCTAAATAGTATAATATTACTTAAAAAAGTTCTCTATAAGATTAAAGAGTTCTGATTATTTTTTTCTCTTATTTTCCAAATCCTCATTATCGCTGCAATTAAGTTCGGCAACAATATCAACAGGATTTTTCATTTTTTTAACCAGAACTTTTATCTTATTTAATCTGTCAATACCAATGAAATGCTCCGCCATCACCCTGCCATAGGGAGACAATTCCACTTTTCCACCCTTTTTGGCAACAATCCCCTGCTTTCTTAAGACAGGATAGATATCTTCAATCTCGCCGACCATTCTTTTGCACATAACGTCAATTGCCTTCTCATCACCTTTACTGACAACGACGTGAGCAGCGTATTCCTCAGAAGAGCCTTCCATGTCATATACCGGCGCCACCTCATCCATCTCACCTTTTAAGAGATTTATTGAGACCTCCTCTTCCGTTATCTTGGAATCACGGGAATAGCTTCCACCGGGTTCGGCTAAAATGACAGCTTTGCCCATATCATGATAATCAGGTCTGCCTGCACGTCCAATCATCTGATAAAAATCCTGGACTGTCAGCCATTCAATACCCATGGCAAGTGAATCAAAAATAACCTGTGATGCAGGAAAATCAACCCCTGCCGCCAGTGCGGCCGTGGTTACAACAGAAGAAATTTCTCCCTTTTCAAACCTTTTCTCAACATTTCGTCTTTCCTTTGCGGTAAGTCCTGCATGGTAGGCTTCCGACCTGCTTCCTATCGCGTCTGAAACTTCATGGCACCTTGCCCTTGAATTTGTAAAGACTATTGTCTGCCCCTTATAGCCTTTGGAAGACTTTTTCCGAAACTCCTGCGTTACAAGACTTTTTATCATCGGTATTTTCTGCTTCCTCTCCAGAAAAATAAGATGTCTTTCAAGAGGTACAGGTCTTTCATTGTATGTGACGAGTTCGGAATTCAGCTTTTTTGCAAGAAGATGGGGAGAACCGATTGTTGCACTAAGATACAAAAACTGCGCCTGCGGCGCAATGTATTTCAGCCTTGCAATAAGACCATCAAGCCTGTGGCCCCTGTCCTTATCTTCAAGCGTCTGAACCTCGTCTATTACCACAGTTCCAATATTACTGAGTACTTTTCCACAGCGGAGATAGTGATCAATGCCCTCATATGTACCTACAATAATGCCTGAACGAATACTTCGTCTTGCATTGACACGTGTTTCGGGCAGGTTGAGTCTTGACACTCCTGTCTTGAGGGATACATCCAAAAACGGATATCTTTCAGTAAACCTGCTGTATTTCTGGTTTGCGAGTGCAACCAGAGGTACCAAAAAGAGCATATTGCCTCTTTTTTCAATATAATTTTTAACTCCGGCCATCTCACCGATGAAGGTTTTGCCGCTTGCAGTTGCGGCAACAACAAGCTGATCTTTGCCCTCAAGGAGTCCGGCATCAACACAAAGCTGCTGTACAGGCATCAGTTTTTCCACATTGACTGATTCCTTAAACTTTTCAGGGAGCGGTAGTTCAGAGATTTTCTTTGTCTCCGTTAATTTGTGAGCTTCAAGGGTGTCAAAAATTGTATTTTTAAGATCAAGCCTTTCGGGCTGAACCATCGAGAGAACTTTATCAAGATCCATATAGAGCTCAAGCAGTTTTTCAAGATGATCTGAAGACATGCCACCCAATCCACCGATATATCCCATCTCACGGCGGAGTTCATTCTTTGCACAGTGAAGACAGATATTCTCATGGCCGTATTTTACAGAATTCTTACCCTTTAATACAGTAATTCTGTCTTCAAGCATGCAGGTTCTGCATACCTTCAGGTAGCCGAAACCTATCTGAAGATCAGCCAAAAAAGCTTCAAAATTCTTACTCTTTATGGTAAGTCTTATTGCATCGGCATTTCTCAACTGAGAGATTAGTTCTTTTGTCGGAGTTTTCTTTGCATGCTTCTCTCCAAGCCACTTAAAAAGATAATTCTTTGGACGTACGCCTTTTGATGTCTTTGTAAGCTCTACAATACCATAACCGACAACAGATCTTTTGTCGTAAAAAAACAATTTGTATGACCCGCGTTGCGGGTTGATAACTATCTTCATGGAGTGATCAAATCATGGATTACATAACGCAGACCGGATGTTTCAAGCCTTTTTAGAAAATCAGTAAAATCCTCATCTACTATTACAAGTGCACACTCCATGCCATGTATTGCACCTTCTATTACTCCTTCACGTGCTCCGAAATATATATCCGGTTCCATACCTGCATTTTTGACTGCAATATCAGCCTCAATGCCAACCGCGCCGACATAACTGACTTTTTCCAGAGTATCCCTTAAGATTTCAGCTGATACTTTCTGGGAACCGCCTCTTTGTATTCTGGGCACCTTGCATACATGTACAAGGCCATATGAATGATCGATAATGCCGGTGAGATTGGATATGCCAATATCCATACCGCCTTTCGCACTTGCTATCGCTTTACCCATAGCACTTTTTTCCCGGTAAGATGCCCTCAGGAATCCGTCTTTCATATATACACCGACAAGATCACCGCTGCGAATATTACAGTCAGCTATCGCTGTCCATACAGAAACCTGCTGCACAATGTCTCTTGTAACGTGTTTTGCATATGATTCAAGCGCTTCAGCATTATTGATAACCCATTCAACGCCCTTGTGTGTTATAGTATAGCTGCCTCTGCCCTGGGATCTGACCATCTCGTCATCCACAAGTTCACGGATATACTCGGAAACTGCCTGCGGGGTTATCCCCAGCTTTTCCGCAATTTCCTGCTGACGAACCGAAGGCTGATGTTCGGCAACTTCTACAAGAATCTGAAATTTTGTTGCTTCCCTTTTGCTTCTGAGAATAATGTATAAAGGATCATTCTCCTTTGCTTTCAAGAGATACCAGCCCCTGTCCTTTTACTTCAAGGTGTGGAACACGTTTTGCAAGACCCTTTACAAATATTGGACTTACACTAAATTTTCTGGCAAGGTCATTTACGGAACCGTTACCGGAATGGACACTTTTATCGATTTCATCCACAAGATCCCTGAGCACCTCATCCGTTGATATTGATACGTTTATAAGATCACCCAGGTCATCCATAGTACACTGGAAATTTGCCCTGAATCTGCTGTATGTTGTTTTATATTCCTTTGAAGGTTTTTTGCCAGGCTCCGGCATCCTCCACTGTTCCTCTACAAGATTTCCTTTTTTCAAAATAGCAATACATTCCCGTACTTTCTCAATTTCCACTTCTTCAGACAATTCTTCGTCAGTCATCCAGTTCTTGCTGATCAGACCATATACTTTTTTAAAATCCGAATTATTGAATGTAATCAAAAGCGGAACGAGATCAACCGGATCATTTACTATTCTAATATGCCCCGTCAAAGTAAAAACCCAATTAATATATGCTTTATATCAAAATAAACCTAATTCATACTTTAGGAATATTTTTCCTGATTTTTTTACCTGAAAAAAGCTAAAAAAAGTTACTAATTGTACTTTTTCTACATATGTATATATCCATAAAATGCAAAAACGAACACATTTTAAACCCATGAAGGTCATATTTTCAGTTGGAAAGATTTCCGGGCAGAGCAGTTTATGCGAAACAGCGGACAGATAATCATTAAGGGAATAGTTCAGGGAGTCGGATTCAGACCTTTTGTCTATTCACAGGCCATCAGATTCAATATATCGGGAAATGTCAAAAATCTTGGTAGTGAAGTGAGGATAAACGCTTTTGGAGATAATTTTGAAGATTTTTTATGTGCGGTCTCTAAAGGAACACCACTTTCAAAAATTGACAGCGTAACTGTTTTGGAAGTAACAGGAAATAATCCCGGTACGTTTTATATTGAAAAAAGCAGCAGAGGTGAACTAACCGGATTCATACCTCCCGATGTTGCAATATGTGATGACTGCATCTCTGACATTTTTCAAAAAGGCGGAAGATATGAAAATTACTGGGCAACATCGTGTGTAAACTGCGGACCGAGATACAGCATAATCTCTGACATCCCTTATGACCGTGAAAGAACTACCATGGACAAATTTCCAATGTGCAAAGAATGCCTGCTGGAATATGAAAGCCCAAAATCACGCAGGCATCACGCACAGACTATTGCATGCAGTTCCTGCGGACCCGGAATATTCCTGCTCGACAAAAAAGGAGAACAGGTTTGCACAGATGATCCTGTCAAACTGGCAGCATCGCTTCTGGACAAGGGCCATATAGTTGCCATAAGAGGGATCGGCGGATTTCATATATCCTGCATAGAATCCTCTGCCGGGAAGCTCAAGGAATGCCTTGGAAGAACAGAGCAGCCACTTGCAATAATGGCTAAAGAAACGGCTATCAATAATATCGCATATGTTACACCTGAGGACAAAGTCACCCTAAACAGTCCGGAGCATCCGATAGTTGTATTAAATAAAAAGGATCACGGGTCGCACCCTGATATCAGCAATATGAATACAATAGGGTGCATGCTTCCTTACACCGGACTTCACCATCTTTTATTTTCAAAGCTTAAAAATCCGCTTTTGATAATGACAAGCGCGAATGCCCCGGGAAACCCGATGGTTACCGAAACGGATATGGCTGTTCTTAAACTGAATAACTGTGTGGATTATTTTCTGACTCACAACAGGTTCATTCAAAACAGGTGTGACGACTCCGTTGTAAGAGAAGGATATATTATCAGGATGTCAAGGGGCTATGCACCAAAAAGAAAAGAGATTGACTTAGGTAATCTCTGCATACTAGGGACAGGGCCTGAATTAAACTCAAATATTTCAATATACAAATCAGGATTCTGCTATACATCACCTCATGTTGGAAATGTAAGAAACCCGCCAACCCTCAGATACCTTGCTGAGACTGTGGAAAATATAGGATCCCTTACTGGTGCGAATTATGATATTATCGCACATGACATGCACCCGCAGTTTCTATCAACAAAATTTGCAAAGGAGATGACAAAAGAGACCGGCGCAGAAACAGTTGCCGTCCAGCATCACAGGGCACATATTGCAGCAGCTGTTGCAGATAAACCCGACGAACCTGTTGTAGGAATTGCAACAGACGGTGTTGGTCTTGGCGATGACGGGAAAATATGGGGAGGAGAGATCTTTTCGGGAGTTTTGACAGACTTAAGGCGGGTAGCCCACCTTGAAAACGTGATGATGCCGGGAGGTGATCTTGCAACAAAATTCCCGGAAAGAATGCTTTACGGTATAATGCCTGAAGAAAGGGTAAAAGATCTTCTGATTTCACGCGGATGGGGGCAGATGGAGATCAATCTTCTTGAAAAACAGGTTGAAAAGAAATTCAATGTTGCAGAAACAAGCAGCACCGGAAGGATACTTGATGCTGCCTCTGCACTTCTTGGAATCTGTCGTGAAAAAACATTTGACGGGGAGCCTGCAATGAAGCTTGAGTCTGCGGGTGCATCGGGTAAACCTGATAAATGGGATCTAACCTATTACAAAAAAGACGGATGCCGGATATTCTCGACCAAAGACCTGATTCAGACAGCGTTTGATAAGACGGACTCTTCTAAAATACCTGATATTGCCGCATCATTTGAATATAATCTCGCAAGAGGCATAGCAAAAATGGCTGTTGATGCCGCAAACGAGGCAGGTATACATAAAGTTGCACTCTCAGGCGGTGTTGCATACAACCACCTATTTAGAGAAACCATAAAAGAGGAAATTATTAGTTCGGATCTTGAATTTATTATAAACAGCGATTATCCGTTAGGGGACGGATGCATCTCATTTGGACAATGTATCATTGCAGGAATGTCAAAAAGATGATATAATAAATTCTTATTTTTTGTAGCCACTCATGAGGTCAAAGCAGGGTATATATTCTGACATCTCCGGCTTTCGATCAAAAAATATAATTTTATTGTACAATTTCTTCAATTGTCGCAATTAAAAGATCAATTTCATGCATGGTATTGTACATGCCGATACTTGCACGGACAGTTCCTTCATTAAGCCCGAGATATTCCATCAACGGCTGACAGCAGTGAAATCCTGAACGCACCATAATATCTGCGTTTTCATCAAGTTCCTGGGCAATTTCATGAGGATGAAAACCCTCAACATTAAACGATACCACTCCGATACGATTCTCCGGGCAGTCCGGTGCATAAACAGTGACACCAGGTATCTTCTTTAATCCTTCAATAAGCCTGTTTGTGAGAGTCTCTTCGTATTCCCGGACAGCCCCCATACCAATCTTTTCAAGATAGTCCGCAGCAATCCCAAGACCAATTCCACCCGAAATATTCGGAGTGCCGGCCTCGAACCTTTTATAACCACTCTCTGCGGTGAAACCGTCTTTGGTAACAGACTCAACCATCCCTCCGCCAAGGAATAATGGTTCAATGGAGGGTTCTTTCATCCAGAGAACCCCCGTGCCTGTAGGTCCAAGCATCTTATGACCTGAAAAAACAAAAAAGTCGCATCCAATATCCGAGACATTCACGGGCATGTGGGGAACAGCCTGTGCACCGTCAACAAGAAGCTTAATCCCGTTTTCATGGCAGATTTTTGCAATCTCACAGACAGGTGTTACAACACCAAGTACATTGGACGCATAAGTCACGGCAACAAGTTTTGTTGAAGGGCAGATTACTCTCTTTAATTCAGAAAGGTCAGGGGAATAGGAAGAGTCTGTTCCTATTACATCAACAATAACACCCTGTTTTGAAAGCGCCCTCCATGGAAGAAGATTGGAATGGTGTTCAAGAACTGTCGTGACAATCCTGTCTCCCGGATTCCATGAGATACCCCCTGCAACCATATTTATCGCCTCAGTCGTATTTTTTGTAAAGACGGTTATGCCGTTTTCACCACCGATAAACTTTGCAACCTTTTCATGTGCATGCCAGTAGCGCTGGGAGGATATCTGGGTCAGACGGTGTACCCCTCTGCCAATATTTGCACGGTAATTATGTTCAAAATCAATTATGGCATCTACTACAGGTTCAGGTGAAAAACTTGTGGCCGCATTGTCCAGATAAGTGACATCCCCTAGAATAGGGAAATCCTTTCGTATCACCGATACATCGTAACCTGCCGGTTTTCCCAAAGCTGCCTCCTGCTCCTCAGGCCTTATCTTAATTACCTCAGGTTCTTTTGTCCTTATTTCCCTTGCAGGCCCTGTCTTTAAGGTGTAGTCGTAATTGATCTCTATACCTCTCTCTTTGCAAATCTCCCTCATTTTAGGAGGCAGTGCACGCCATCTCCAAAGTCCCCATTTTCTAAACTCTTCAGGGAGACCTTTCTTATCAGCCCACTGATCAAGAAACTGATCCCAGCGCTCTGCATAATCAGGATGCAGCATACGGAGGTCTTCATACTCACTCTCAAGCATAGCCGGACAGAGATAACATCCAATCCGCTCAAGACCTTTTTCATATAAGGGGTTAATTTCCAGATTCTGCCACCACAAATAGAGATAAACCTCAAGTGCCCTCCAGCTGCGAATCGGGGATATATTAAGCTGGAGAGGATTTGCAGGATTCTGGTTGGTCTCTTCAAGACCGGCACGGTTCCATGACTCATACCAGCGGTTGCCCTGTATGGTGACACAAGAGCCCACTTCAGAGAGATATACCTTGAGAGGATGCAGTTTTAAGAGTTTGCAGCACCAGCGGTTGTCTTTCGCAGGAGGTCCGGCTCTCTCCACCGCCTGCCAGAAATCCCCTCCCTTCTCAATAATTTCCACACCTTTTGAACGGACAAAGTCAATTGTCTCAGGAAATTCAAGCCCGGTATCGATGAAAAATGCTTTTGTTACACCTGCTTTCTTTGCAAGATGAAGAACGACTGTGCTGTCCTTGCCACCCGAAAATGATACATTTGCTGTGGGACGGTCATTGATATGGTCCTTTATGGTCCTGATTGCCTTATGTTCAAGGTGTTTTAGATGTTTTCTGTTCTTCTGGATAACATCTTTCCACTTTGGATCGGGGACTGTTACCGGTTCCACCGCGACAAGTTCCTTAACCTTTATTTTATTGTCTTTTATGATCCCTGTCCCAAATTTATTTTTATATTTTACAATGACCATTCCGTTTGGCATAGGGGATGTGAGCTGCAATCTTTTTCCGCCAACCCTCCCCATCCCTTTGGAATGGTCTGTATCAGTATAAAGATCAACAATGCCCTTAGTCACATGACTTAGGATGAAAGGCAGGGCTTCTACCGCAATATCAAATCTGTATTTTCGTTCAACCGGATCAAATATGAGCCAGCCCAGCCGCTCGCCGTTCATTATGGCAAGATCAGTCCTATCAGCGCCTCCGGATTTGTTTAGAAGTATTATACCGGATAATGGTACAGGACCAAATTTATCCCGGATAAGAGTTTTAATGAGCAAAAGATCCGCTGATAGAGCCGGCCTGAGCTCATAAGGCTTGAGCAGCTGAATACTTTTGGATTCACTGCCACAAGAGCATGTTTTTCCAAGAAGGGGAATATTGCACTTTTTACACCAGTATAATACTTTTTTTACAGGAGGGTCATGTATCATATCAATAAAAAGGGAGTTTTTGAGGGATAAGAGTAACGCTTATGCTGTTTTCAAAGAGAAAACTTTTTCAAAAAATAGACCTTCAATAATCAAAACAGAGTATATTTATCAATATTTTATTCAACAAAATGTTCTGTTCCAACAGATATATTTCAGTGGTAAGATCAAAAATTTTGCCTGGAAACTGTTTTGGAAAAAACAGATTTGCCAATTAAAAAATAGTATAGATATTCAATCACATTTTTAGAATTTTTCCAACATTTACCCATGGTCTGGAAATTTTTTAATCACATTTGCCCCACAATCCTGTGACCACCGGTATAAAGAATCATCTTCGAAGCGCTCACAAGACCGAGCAGAGTCATATCCCTTTCCAGTCCTATATCATATGCAAGTGATGTCGCTGCCCCACGGGAAACAATAACCGGTATCTGTGCATAAAGACATTTTCTGACGATTTCAGATGATATTCTCCCGCTTATTACCGCAAAGCATTCGTTCAGCGGAGTTTTTTTGAGAACTGCTGCTCCGATAGACTTGTCGAGCGCATTGTCTCTCCCGATATCCCCTGCTATTGCAATGGTATCTGATGCCGAAAAAATCCCTGCGTACTGAATCTCACCTGCACCTTTCTTTTCCTCAGATAATTTAATCTCAGAAACGGCATCCTGTATCCTTTTTGCCCCAAATATTCTCCCTTTTGGTGCAAAAGGAAGGCGTGAATAGTCAATAACAGTTGCAGTACCCCCACAGCCTGAAAGAACGGTTTTTTTAGAGAATATTATCTTTCTTGGATTTAAGGTGATGATGCTCACTTTGGTTCCATCCACCTGTACAGACTCTATCTCATCAGGATTATTGACAACGCTTTCGGTTACGAGAAAGCCGGTTGCATACTCTTTTAGCATTTCAGGACTTGCCATCGCAGTTACGGCCTGCCTTCCATTGACATAGATAGTGACCGGAACCTCAACAACCAGATCCTGTTGGGTTTCAGCCGATTCATCGGAATTAATTTTTATGCACCGGCGTTTATTATACATATTTTTCGTCTCTCCGATTAAGTTTCATTATTTCAAAATTAAAAGATCAATATCAGTATTATCATTTTAAAAAGTAATACCTGCCTATAGTGCAGAAATTTTTGAGATGAATTTTTAGGAAAGGTGTCTTATATGGCAAAAATAAACCAAATTAAGCGACTAAGAGATTTATTGATTAAGAACCCGATCAATAACTTTTTTCAGATCGGCTGAGCGGAATGGTTTTTTCAATGCACCGGAAAAACCAAATTCCAAAGGGTTTTCCATGGCACCCTGAACAGAGTCCCCGCTGGATATTATAACTTTAATATCAGGATCTATCTCCTTTAACGGACCTATGAGCTCTTTTGCTCCGAGATCTCCGGGAACGGAAACATCAAGGATTGATAGCGAAAATTTATTTCCTTTTTCGTATTCTTCTTTAAAAATTCTCAGTGCCTCTGTACCATTACCGGCACTGTATACCTCAAAATCCAACCTGCCAAGGAAAACTGATAGTATGTCAATAATAGGTGCTTCATCATCCATCAAGAGGATTTTTTTATCATTCATTGTGCCGCGACCTGTTTATTTGCTTTTGTCTGATTAAATTTATATTATAACAAACACTGATTAACCTTCAGGTTTGTCTTATCAGAATTAAAATCTCAATTGATTTTATCGATCATTATTATTTTTGGATTTGACTTATATTGAATGTTAGCATAAATGCCAAAAAAAATTTTTTTCAATTATTTTCTTTTTGAAAGAAAGATAAATCCGATTCCGGCAATACAAAGACCAAATATTACTGTAAACATTGAAACAGGTGATTTGGTTGGCTGTGTTTCAGGAGTCAGAGTTGAGTGAAGCTTTACTGTCTCACCTTTTGCAGGGTAATCGCTTACCTGTGCTGTGAATGAAGTGTAGCCGTCCATTTTTACAGTGTAGGTGGTGTAAGGAGTACCGGTTGTATAAACCTGAACTGTTAGTTCACCGTTTGAAATATCTCCCTTATAGTCATCATTGAAATAGACCTTTGCGCCATCAACATTGCAGTAAACAACGTAATATCCCATATCCCCGCCAATCAGTGTCGGTTCCGGTTCGGGCATCGGGTTTAATGTTGCATATACATCAACTTTTTCGCCCATTGCAGGATAATTCTTAATCTCCTCATTCCAGGTATTGTAGCCTGCCTTTTCAACATTTATCTGCTTGTAAGGTGTTGCTGTGGTATAAACAGGAACAGAGAGTATTCCGCTGACAATCTCACCCTTAAAATCATCGTCAAAATAAACAGAAGCCCCGTCAACATTACAATGAACATTAAACCATGCCTGGTCTCCGCCTACTGTCATTGCAGATGCCATCATAGGAACTAGTGCGATTAAAACCAGACAGGTCATTAGATATACTGATAATTTCTTCATAGAATCACTTCTTTTGTAATAAAGTTAGTTTAATCACTTTATTTATAAGATTATCTAATAATATTTCATAAATTTACGATTATCCTCAACATAAGCATATATTTTAAATAATCCTGAACAGAGAATTCAAACCTGATTTTGATAATATCAAAGAAAAAATACCTTAGAGCTTTTAAAATCTAAAAATATCATTTGAAAATACAGATAATGTCCATCTAATCACTTACATCAATAGACATCACACATATTTTTTTCCCAGGAATATATGAAGCATTCATACGAGCCGGATAAACAGAATCATTATTGCTGACAAATTTAAATTCACAATCTGATTTTGTTCTTTTTGCACTTTCACATATTTTTTCCAAAAATTCATGAATTTTACCATGATCCTCTTTAAAAACAAATGATTCCCAGTGCTTCAGCCCGTTTATAGATTCGACCTGGCAATCATATATTTTTCCCATCTGGTTGTTTGCACGGACTATTATTCCTTTTTTGTCGACCAAAACCATACATGTCCCTGTATTTTCAAAAGCAGCAGAAACAATTTCTTCAGTGCATCTTCTCTGTACAATATCCTCTATTTTATGGCACAATTCAAGAAGCTGACCTTTGGGATCATTTCCTTTTTGCAGGTAATAGTCAGCACCGCTGTTTAAAGCCTCTATTACCACACATTCATCACCCTTTCCCGTAAATATGATAAACGGAATATCGGGGCAGGGCAAATTTACTCCCGGATAGATCCCACGTATGGCTTTTAGAAATGAAATCCCATCAATTTCATCCATATCATAATCACATATTATCGCATCATAATGTTCGGACATTAATTTTTCAATACCCAAATTGGCAGATAATACGCAATCTACACTAATATGACCAAAATGTTCAAGATACATCTTCGTTACATCAAGAACAACCTGTTCATCATCAATCATCAAAACTCTGATCATATCCCCTCACAATGACCATTCTTTTTTTAGTTTACACATAATTTAAAAATATCTATATTTTTACAAAATTAATTGGCAATTACATTTATTATCCAACATATATAGGAAATTCTTAGATTAGGAAAGATAGAATTGTTCAAAAATTTGTATTTACAGAAGTGCAATTATCATATCCGCCGGCCTGATTAAACAGACAGGGAATATCAGGGTTCTTTAATTAATAAAAAAAAGTTTTATCCGAAGAGTGCTCCGAGACCAGCCATGCCGCCCTCTTCGTCTGCCTCTTCTTCTTCCTCTGCTGCTTCTTCTGCAGGTGCTGCCTCGGCTGCTGCTGCCGGTGCTGCTGCAACTGCTGCAACTGCTGATTTCTCAATTGCTTCTGCAATGTCAACGCCATCAAGTGCTGCAATAAGTGCCTTTACACGGTTGTCGTTAACTTCGATACCTGCTGCTCCCAGAATTCCTGTAACAGCTTCTTCAGTAATTTCCTTTCCTGCGTTGTGCAGAATAAGTGCTGCGTAGATGTACTCCATTTTTTTCACCTATGATTTAATATATAAATTTATTATTATTCACTCACTCGACAATGCTGTTTATCGCGAGTGCGTCCCTCTGTGCGCGTCCGATGATCAAATCAACAACATCTTTCTCATAGATTGCCGCTTCGACAGCCATATTTCTGGCTTCACGAACTGCCTTGCCAATAATTGCTTCAGCAGTTGTGGCGGTCGGATATGCTGCATTGACAGACAGGTTAAATGCCTGCTGTGCTGCGAGAACAACATTGTTGAAGTACTCTGTCTCATCAACTGCCAGTACACTTGGCTCAAAGAATGATCCTTCATAGAATGCAATCTGAAGGCTAAGACCTACATCGATTGGTCTGATGTCAAGTTTTCCAAGAACATCTGCCATCTTTGCGTTTATCTCTTCACCTGCTTTGACTACAGTCTTGGTGTCACGAATGACAACCTTACCACCTTCGATAGCTGCCGGGATTCCTGCCTGCTGTAAGGTACCTACAATAGGACCTGGCGGGAATGCGGTAGGACCCTTAGGAACAACAATGTCCTCAGGTGCAATGTCCCCTGCTTTGGCAACCATCTTGGTCATGGTATCCTGAAGTTTCTTGTAGAGCTTAAACGGATCTGCATCTGTATAAATCAATGCACTCTGTCCATCAAGGTATTTTTTTACACCTTCGATGTCACCGCCAAGTTCTCCAAATGAATGCTCAATGAGTGTATTCCTTGACATTTTAAGCACAGCGTTGCCGCGAAGATCACGGCGCATCTGCTGAAGCTGACTTGCAGGAATACCGTGAAGATCTACAAGACCTGTAAGCTTATATTCTTTGGAGAGCTCTTTGATCTGCTCTACTTCATCCTTCTTCCACTGCGGCAGGTGCGTAGTAAATAATGCCATTACATCAACCTCACTGCAGGGCCCATGGATGTCTTTACATATACTGAGCGAATGTTCATTGTTCCGCTTTCAAGGTTTCCCTCGACCTTTTTCATCACTGCATCAATATTCTCAGCAATATCTTCCGCAGACATTACAGTTGTTCCAACTGCGACATGGAATGTCTTTTTGTCCTTTGTACGGAATTTTACAGAATTGCGCAGACGCTCGATGATAGGTCCTGCATCCACCTGTGGCGGAACTGGTTGTGGCATTTTACCACGTGGACCAAGTCTGGTACCTAAATAACGACCAACAAGTGGCATCATTGCGGTTTCTGCAAGGAAGAATCTGTATTCATCAGCCATCTTTCTTGCTTCACGTGGTTCGCCTCCCAGACGCTCTATTTCCTCTGGCCCGATGATGAGATCAACATTTGCAGCTTTTGCCTGCGTGGTGATATCTCCCTTTCCGAGTACGGCAATTTTATTAACTTTTCCCGTACCTTTTGGCAGAATCATAGTCTCATCTATACGGTTTTTCGGCTGCGCCATGTCAATGTTCTTGAGATTTATGGATATTTCCAAACTCTCACGGAACTTTCGATCAGGCGCTTTCTCTATAGCCTCTTTTACGGCCTCTAGAATCTGGACCCTTTCAACCATCTTTTACCTCCATAGTTCAACGACCCTGAATTAACCGGATCTTCTATGGGTTTTCATAGTCTATTCATTCCAACTGGCTGTCGTATTCGCCTGAGTCAATAAGACCAAAGACTTCCTTTGGATTCTTACCATCAACTGTAACGCCAACACTGACACATGTACCAACAACTTCCTTTACGGCGCTCTTGATATCATATGAAAGCATGTCGTCAAACTTCATGCGTGCAATACGGACAGCAGCCTCAAACGGTAAGTCACCTACTTTCTGGAGATTGGGTTCGCCTGAACCTTTTTCAATTCCAGCCTCTTTTTTGATAAGAGCTGATGCAGGTGGAACACCAATGGATATTGTAAAGTTCTTTTTGTCGTCAACTTCAACAGTCACCGGCACCTGCATGCCGTTGAATTCTGAAGTTTTCTTGTTGATTTCATCAACAACTGCCTTTACATTTATCCCGAGTGGTCCCAATGCGGGCCCCAGTGGGGGTCCGGCAGAAGCCTTACCGCCGGGTACCAATACCTCGACTACTTCTCCCATTGTAATATCACCTTTCGCCAGTGCAGCAGGATTAAACCTGCCACTAAGCTTGGGTCTTAATATATTACTTCCAAGGTGACTTAAAAGTATCAATAAGTGTATGCAAAAAAATAGATGGTTAATCCTGCATCTTATCAATTACGCGCACATTATCTCCGCGCACAGTAATTGGAATCGGAACCATACTTTCGTAAAGCTCAACAGTGATTTCTTCTTTTGAGGTGTCAACGCGCTTGACAACTGCTTTTTCACCTTTGAAAGGCCCGGCAATAAGTTCCACAATCGTACCCTCGTCAATGCCGGATACAACAGGTTTCGGAACGAGGAAATGCTCGATCTCGTGAAAAGAGGTCTCCCCCTTAACAACGGCACGTGCATTGGGCACCATTTCACGCAATTGCTCAATGCGTGCAATAGGGTCAGGGCTTTCCACAAGTACATAACCCTTGAGTTCGTTAGGCGCCATTATTGCGACCACATGAATCTCATCATGATCTTCAAGCGCTTTTACGATATTGTCAACAACAGTCCTTTCCTGCTTTGCTGTTGTTTTTATTGCATAGATCTTGTTTACAGACTCATTTTCTTCGCTCATTTCAACAATCCTTTATAAAATGAAGATCTTTTTAGGGGAGGAGAAGCATGACTTCATAAATAATAAAGCCAATCAGACCGATTAAGGCAATACCTGCCGCCGCAACAAGACCTATTTTCTGGAACTCATCTCTTTCAGGCGTCCTTGCGAGTTTAAGGACACGCCAGTATTTTTTGAATAGTTCTTCATCCAATTTAAATGACATTTGTATTTACTCACCTGAGAAAGTCTATATCATATTCTCTTTCGGAAGATTTGCTGCGTGAGACATCGCCCCTGCCATAAATCTGAGGGGAATTAACACCTGTTACCACAAGCATGGTTCTCATGCGGTGCTGCATTTCAGGATCAATTTGTGCACCCCAGATAATACGTGCATCCGGATCAATTCTCTCGTATACTTCCTGCACAACACCTTCTGCCTCTTCCATCGTCATATCAGGGCCGCCGACCACATTTACAAGAGCCGCGGTCGCATTTGAGATGTCTACATCGAGAAGCGGAGATCTGAGTGCCTTTTTGACAGAATCTGCCGCTTTGTCTTCACTGTCACTCTCACCCATACCAATCATTGCAACGCCCCCACGCTCCATTACAGTGCGAACATCGGCAAAGTCAAGGTTGACAAGACCTGGCTGGGTAATAAGTTCTGTAATACCTTTGACGGCACGCATCAAAACTTCATCGGAAACTTTGAACGCCGCATGCAGTGGAAGCCTTGGCACAACCTCCAAAAGTCTGTCATTGGGAACGACAATTACTGTGTCGGCAACATCACGAAGATGTTCAAGACCTGCTTCCGCGTTCTCCTTTCTTATTGCACCCTCTGCTGTAAAAGGAAGAGTAACTATCGCAATGGTAAGAGCGCCCTGTTCCCGTGCAGCACGGGCAATTACAGGTGCGGAACCTGTTCCGGTTCCTCCGCCAAGACCTGCCGTAATAAATACCATATCACTGTTTGCAAGCTTTGCACGGATCTCCTCGTCATTCTCAAGTGCTGCCTCTTCTCCGACCTGCGGCACCGAACCTGCACCAAACCCTTTCGTCCTCTGACGGCCGATAAGAATGCGGTAATCAGCCTTGGTCCTGATAAGATGCTGTGCATCAGTATTTACTGACAGTAAAGTAGCACCGTCTATTCCTTCCTCGGCCATGCGGGTGACAGTATTTGAACCACCACCGCCACAGCCAACAACCGAGATCTCTGTACGGAGGGATTTTAGAATCTCCTCCAGTTCCTCGTCATTTTGTTGCGGCGAGTCAACTATCATCTCAACGTCGGCGTTCGCCCTGCTTAATGCCTCTTCTACAATTGATTTCATCATAGATAATTCTCCAACCCCGGTACACGGATAACCTTTTCACTGCAATCGGATACCATTGACGGATTTATTATTCTGCCGTCAACGCACACTTCCTCACCGGCAGCAAGTTTTCCAAAGAAAGGCCCTTTTGGCACCCCCAGTTCTCTGGCCTTTGCCGGGTCAAATCTGATCTTTCTGATAATCAGATGATCACCATCAACTGCAGTGTCTGCTTCTTTGTGTAAGATCTTAACACACAAAGTTATTAAAGCATTTATTGTTGGTAATTTATTCCCCTCATAAGAGATAAAAATTGGCAGTATCTGGCCGGTTTTTGAAGTTAAATGTACAACCTCAAGCGACTTAATTCCTAAAACAAATTCATTTTCATTTGTTTTGAGGGTTTCCCCAATCAAATCAGGATCAATATTGATAATTTCCGGAACTCCCGCACCTTTCAGATTATGTAAATGTATTTTGCTAACATTTGTCACATTTCCCGCCATTTTTCGTATTTTCAGATAACTGTTCCAGTCGGTTTCCCCAAGATCTTTTATCTCCCCTTCAGAAAGAATCTCCAGTTTTAAACTATCTGCAATTTTCAGGATATTATTTAATTCACTCTTCGAAACAGCCTTTTTATCAATATAACCTGCAACTGCACCGCTTTTTTGAACCATCTCGCTCACAAGCAGGGGCGTTAGACCGCCAACTTCCCTTGAATGAGCAATATGGCCAAATGCGCCTCTCGAATTTAAAGAGATTTCAGTCTGGCGTGCCGCATAATGATTGCCTCCGAATCCAACCAGATTTATCGAATCGGGATTTTCGGAGGATAACACTTCAAGAAGACTTTCAGCAACTGCATCTCCCGCAGAATAATTGGTCCACTCGGCATCTGTGCTCCCTATTTCTACAAAAAAGGACGGAACAGAAATGTCCGTAGGGCCATGATGTGTTACCTCATAGGATACGCGGTAGCCTTCCGGCGCTCTTTTTGACATTGCGTTAAGCACAGCATGCATAAATCCGGGACTTGTTTTAGAAAGCGCCGAGTCATCTCCACCAAGCATTGCCACACCATAGTTTCCCGTGACATGTACAGTCAGGGCAGGTGACGGCTTCTGACTTGTATGCCGCGAGATAAAAACAATCATATCCGCGCCTGTGCGTGAGTCCAGATTTTTTTCAAATATCAACCTGCCTTCGGTCTGATAAAAACGGAGCCTGTGAGACTGATATTCCACGTCGACTTCCCCGTTTTCACCGAGCTTTGATAACAGATGTTTTCTGATATTGCACCCGGCAGGATCAATTGATGAATTAACTATTGCAATGAGCATGAACAATCATAATTATTTCATTTAGAGAGTTATTTCAACTGCTATTGAAGCTGACTTTTTTTCGGTCACTCTCACAAATGCTATCTTAAAAGAATCACATATATTATTGGACTATTTGAGGGATTGCATTTGAAAGAGGTTACAAGCAGCTACAATGCAAAAGAGGTCGAAGTTGAGGTCAGCAGATACTGGGCTGAAAACGACACCTACAAGAAAGTGAAAGAGCTAAAATCGGGCGGTGACGACTATTTCTTTGTAGACGGCCCCCCGTACACAACAGGACATATCCATCTGGGCACTGCATGGAACAAGATTTTGAAGGATACTATCCTGCGCTATAAAAGAATGCAGGGCTTCAATGTTACAGACCGTGCAGGATACGACATGCACGGACTTCCTATCGAAGTGCGTGTTGAAAATGAACTTGGATTTGAGTCAAAGAAGGATATCGAAAAATTCGGAATTTCCAACTTCATTGAAAAATGCAAGAATTTTGCAATTACACACAAGGAGATCATGTCCGATCAGTTCAGGGAACTTGGTATCTGGATGGACTTTGATAATCCCTATGAAACAATAAAACCGGAATATATTGAAGCTGCATGGTGGGCTCTTAAAAAAGCGGATGAAAAAAAGCTGCTCGAAAGGGGTTCACGTGTTGTAAACTGGTGTCCACGCTGCGAAACTGCAATTGCAGATTCGGAAGTCGAATACTGGGATGAGGAAGACCCTTCAATATATGTGAAATTTCCCGTCAGGGGAAAGGAAAATGAGTATCTCGTAATCTGGACCACAACACCCTGGACACTTCCTGCAAATGTGGCGGTTGCGGCAGGAAAGGATTTTGTTTACGCAAGAATTGAAGCCATAAAAGAGGGCAGAAAAGAGATTCTCTGGATGGCAAAGGATCTCGCAAAGGAAGTTCTCAAAAAAGGCAGATATGAAGATTTCACAATTCTCGAAACAAAAACAGGAGAGGAGCTTGCAGGAACGGAATACGATTCACCTCTGTTAAAATATGTTCCAATGCAGGGCGATGTAGAACACCACGTTGTTCTTGCAGACCATGTTTTAATGGACAACACAGGTCTTGTTCACACTGCCCCCGGACACGGATGGGATGATTATCTTGTCGGATTAAGAGACGGACTTGATATCCTCTGCCCTGTTGACGGTACCGGCAGATTCACAAAAGACGCAGGCGAGTTTGAAGGTCTCTATGTACGCGATGCAAACCATAAAGTCATCGAGGCGCTCGGAGATCATCTGCTTCGTGAGATGAAGATTGTCCACCGCTACGGGCACTGCTGGAGATGCAAAACACCGATTATCAACCGTGCAACAGAACAGTGGTTTATTGCAATCCCGAAAATCAAAGAACAGATGCTTGATGAGATTGAAAAAGTCAACTGGTATCCGGAATGGGCAGGAAGTGCACGTTTCCATGACTTCGTTGCAGACGCAAGAGACTGGTGCATTTCGAGACAGCGCTACTGGGGTATTCCAATCCCGGTATGGAAATGTGACACATGCAAAAATTACCATGTATTTGGCACAGTCGCAGAACTCAACGATGCTGCGGGATCAGACCTTACAGATCCGCACAGACCCTATGTTGATGATGTAACCTACAAATGCGAATGCGGCGGTAATATGAAACGCGTTGAAGACATCTTTGACGTATGGTTTGATTCTGCAATGGCATCCTGGGCAACAATAGGTTATCCACGCAGAACAGAGGAATTTGAGAAACTCTGGCCTGCCGATTTCATTACAGAGGGTCAGGATCAGACAAGAGGATGGTTCTACTCACAGCTGGGCGCCTCAACAATCGCATTTGACCGTGCCCCCTACAAGAATGTAATGATGCACGGATTTGCACTTGACTCCGAAGGCCGCAAGATGTCAAAGTCCATCGGAAATGTCGTAACTCCCGAAGAGGTCATTGAAAAAGTGGGAATTGATGTCCTTCGCCTTTACGTCCTTTCGGCAAGCGCACCATGGGATGATCTCAAATTCAACTGGGAGGGCGTTAAGACCACAAACAGGGCGGCAAACATTCTCTGGAATGTCTATCGTTTCCCGCTGCCGTATATGATTCTTGACTCCTTTGAACCGGCAACCGGTGAAAACGGAGTATGGAACGGGGAATACATAAAGGAAAATCTCCCGTCAATGCCTGATGAAGACCGGTGGATCATCTCACGTGTAAATACACTTGGAAAAGAAGTCACCGGATTTGTTCAAACCTGCGAACTTCACAGAGCCACCCGTGCAGTAATCCACTGCATCCTTGAGGATATCTCACGCTGGTATGTTCAGCTTGTCAGAGCCAGGATGTGGCTTGAGGAAGATGCTGTTGAGAAGAGACAGGCATACGAAACCATGTATTACGTTGTGCGCAGGCTTGTCAGCATCATGGCGCCTTTCACACCTCACATTTCAGAGAACATATACAAAAACCTCCGTAAAGAACAGGACCCTGAAAGTGTCCACATGTGTGACTGGTTCTCCGGCGATGATTCACTTATCAATGTAGCACTTGAAGAAGAGATGGCAGTCATCCGTTCATTTGATGAATCTGTTGCAACTGCAAGGCAGGAAGGGAAGAGAAAACTCCGCTGGCCGGTTTCAGAAGTAATTGTTCTGACAGATTCCGATACAGTTGAAAACGCTGTAAAACGCCTTTATGATCTTTCTCTCCAGCGTGCAAACGCAAGGAAAGTGACAGTTGTCAGAGGCGCATGGGACAAAATGGGTGTTTCAGCCGAAGCAAATATGCGGGCGATTGGTCCTGAATTCGGAAAGGAAGGGCCAAAGGTAAAGGCCGCAATAGAGAGTACCGATGCTTCTGCTCTCAAGGCGGAAATCTCATCAAATGGCAGTGCAGTTGTTTCAGGATATACCATAACAGATGCCCATGTCAACTTCTCAGAAGTAATGCCTGAAGGAATTTTCTCTGCAGAAATGGCAGATGCCACCGTATGTGTCGATGTCACCCTGAATGAAGATCTTGAAGCTGAAGGATACTCACGCGAGGTTATCAGAAGAATTCAGGAAATGAGAAAACAGTCAAACCTCAATGTCGAGGATTCAATCAATGCCGGCGTCTCGGTTTCTGATGAACGCATAGCCGGACTTTTGACAGCATGGAAAGATCTGATTGCAGGCGAGGTCAGGGCAGGAGAGCTCTCTCTTCAGGAAGAAAAAGCCGCAGATGCAGAACTCTCTGAAGACTGGGATGTTGAAGGAATATCTGTTAAAATAGGCATATCAAAAGCATAAAAACAAATTTAAAATCTATTTTTTTTGCAAAATATTTATTTGAACCTTAAACGGACGGATTAATTTAAAGCATTCAGTTTTAAAAACTGAAAGTTTACTGCCCGGATATTTTGCATATGTAATCCAGACCTTCAGGAGTATCAAAAAGTGGTATATCCTTATCCACAACTACAACCTTTCTTTCAGTCTCAACTTCCTCATTCTTTATCGGGTTGTAGCCTTTACGGATCACACTTTTTTTATGCACAACAATGCCCCGCCTCTGCCACGCAGGTGTCTTTGCAAGATTGACCCCACGCTCAAACATCATTTCATGCATCTGTTTTGATCCCACACCACTGAGATTTTTAGCAGTCTGTTGTGCTGAGAATCCCTCTTTTATCAGCGCGTTCTGGCAGTAGGCATTCATATGATTTCTCCACGCCTCTTTTTGCCGCCAGGAAAAATATTCGGGGAAGGACTGTGAATCAACACATACAACCCTTGAATCAAAAGATACGGGTTCTAAAAGACCTAAAAACAGGGTCAGTGCACTTGCGGCGTATGATGCGCACACGGAATCTATCTTTTCAACCCTTCCGTTGAATATGGTTTTTGAAAAGAACAGACTTATTTCATCAGAAAAAGTATACGCAAAGTCAGGTTCGAGACCGCTTTTTGAAATAAGGGCTTCACATACGCGGCACATTGCATCATTAAACCTGTCATCATATGGTTTTTCAAAACCAAGATCAGAAGTCAGATGATGAAATGCCCTTCCGTCAAGACGGACCACATAAGGCGTTACAATATTCAGTCTGCTGAAAATCTCTCTTTCCTGCATATATTTTTAAAAATTAAGATTAATGCTTTAAATCGGGCATATCAATCATCATGTGATTTTTAGTCCGGCTTTTCCTGATTACTTTCCAGGAATTCATTAATCCGGGATCTTCCCCGGACAACCCCCCGCATTTGATATTATTCCATTTCCTTTGAAGGGAACATATTATTGAAGTGCCTGATGATAATAATATCGCCAATGGACTTTATGATGCGGTATGGAATTCTAATACCCCTGAATCCTTTAAGCTGAAGCAAATCAGGATTTAACTCGCTTACTGCAAGGGAATCAACCTTTTTCGTGTCCACATTAATTACTGCATCATCGACAATACCAACACGGATTGCTTTATCGGTATATACCTCCATCCCGAAGAGGTCAGTTATTTGTGTCTTCATCGTTACCGGTTGAAGGTATAATACTTAAAAGTTAAAAATATAATCTTTCCAAATGGCAGACTCAGTACAGATAGGAACATTATTTGGAATACCCATAAGACTTCACTTCACCTTCCTCCTGGTAATCCCTCTGTTCACCTTTATTGTCGGATACCAGATAGAATATACAATTCTCTTTCTGGAAGGTGTATTCAATCTGGCTCAACCAATAGATACATCTCTGATAACCAGAGGTTTTGTTCCGTACAGTCTGGGCCTGATCGTAACACTGAGTCTTTTTGCAGGTGTCCTGCTGCATGAACTGTCCCATTCTATTGTGGCAAAAAAGAACGGAATGAAGGTGAAAAGTATAACACTTTTAATTCTGGGCGGCATAGCAGCGATAGATGAGGGTAAAAGTCCGGATCCAAAAGTTGAACTCCCAATGGCAATCGCAGGTCCGGTTGCAAGTCTGATAATAGGACTTATATCCGGATTTCTGGCTTATGCGTCCTATAACTATATTTCAGCTCCGGCATTTGCCGGCCTTTTATTCTATGTATTCGGTTACCTTTCATTTCTGAATATAATCCTGTTCCTCTTCAATCTCATTCCTGCATTCCCAATGGACGGGGGAAGAGTCCTCAGGGCAATTCTTGCAAGAAAAATGCCAATGTATAAAGCAACAAAAATTGCCGCAGATATCGGACGGGCATTTGCAGTTATCTTTGGAATTGCAGGGATACTTTTATTCAGCCCGATTCTGGTGATAATTGCGATATTCATATATCTCGGTGCAGGTCAGGAAGCGGAGATGATGAAATTCAACGAACTTCTGCGCGATGTGGATGTTAAAAGGGCGATGACATCACCGGTCCTTTCAGTAGATCCCGATATGCCCGTTGACCAGGTTGTCAATATGATGTATTCAACCCATCATCTTGGATTTCCGGTTATCAGCAGAGATGAGATTATCGGAATGGTAACCTTATCAGACCTGAGCAGGGTTTCATCAATTGACAGGGAGGCAATGATTGTAAAAGATGTCATGTCGACCAGTGTTATTGTACTGCCCCCGGAAGCACCCCTCTCAGATGCAATGAAGATAATGTCGGTTAACAGTATTGGAAGAATTCCTGTTGTCGAGAACAACAGGGTTGTCGGAATCGTTACCAGAACAGATATTCTAAAATTTATCGAAATAAAGGAGATTTATTCTAAAAAATAACAAGGGGATATTATATCCCATATTTAACGGAGGAGTCTTCCTATAAAATCCAAAAAATAGCAAAAAAATATTTGTAAAAGAAAAGAAGATGTCAGATATATTTAAAAGCCGATATATTTTTCAGGGATGACATCTTCTGCTACTTTCTTTAGTTCCTCATATGATTGAAAAGGTCTTTTTGCAATTATTTTGACAGCCTTTTTCTTTCCGATCCCTGGAATCTTTTTTATTGCTGATGCAGGCAGTTCATTAATCTTTACAGGATAAGGAATCGCAGTAACCGATCTAAAGCCCCAGTCACAGACAACAGCATCAATTATGCTTCCCTTTGGAATTTGTAGAGGCATACCGGCAAGAATAGGATATGAACCAAGCTGCCTCCCAAAAGAAGTCTGCCCCTCGACTTCAATTATCAGATCTGAGAGTACTGTTCCGGCGGGAAATACACGCTTTAACATAGGGAGATCAAATTCATTTCGGACCCATTCCTTAAACTGCCTGAAACGCTTCTCATATTTACCAATGGTATTCTCCTCATACGCCTTTGTCCCTTCAAAAGGCATCACCTGGCGAATATTAACACGCCTTACCAGAAGATCCCGTTTTAAGACATCTCTCAAAAAGGATTCATTGAGATCATAGGTCTTTTCGGATTCACCACTGAGGCCGAGAACAAAATTCAGGCCAGGCAAAAGGTGGGGGATTCCATTTTCATCCCTGACACCTCCGACCTCATTTACGATCTCTATTGCACGCAAAACATCATCCGGTTGGGCTTTTAAGTTATTTTCCCGTATCACAAGAGGATCTGCGGATTCAAGTCCAAAAGCAGCAAGATCTCCTGAAGTATGCCATCTGACAATAGAAGAGAGAGCTTCCTTTGATTCATCTTCATGTCTTGCAATAGTGCCGGGATTTATGTTGTCTATGTGGAGTGTTTTTAATTCCGGCGCAACTTTCCTGATTCCGCTAAACAACTCCTCTATTATCTGTGGATTTGGAACAGGAAACTCACCACCGCCCTTTGTTCCGTAAGTAAGCAGATCAGGCTGTCTCCCAAGTCTGAAATGACGTGCACCGGCTTTGTAAAGCGCTGAAACCTCGGCATGTATCCCACAGGCAGCCCTGTGCTTTGGCAGACCATAAAATGCCTCAGTGCAAAAGGAACATCCTCCCGTAACGGCACGTGAACATCCCCTTGCAGTTTCAAGTTCGCACATTACATTTGGAAATGCGGGATGCTGCGGGATTATATCGCTTCCCAAAACGCTCCATCTGTCGATCTTAGAATAATCAAATTCTCCAAAAGGACTCCCGCCTAAAAGAACCGAGTCAAGTGCTGATGCGATCTCTCCTTGCAGGACATGATCATAAACAGAAAATGATTCTTTAACGGCAGTGCATCCACCGCCGCCTCCACTTCCAAAAACTACAGGCCCGCCTATGCATTTCAGAGGACTTCTCAGGCTTGCCCCTATCTGCATGATTTCTGTTCCGGTCGCAGGCCTGCCACCTATATATTTTCCGGGAACTGTAACGCCTGATATGAAAACAATAAGATCTGATCTTTCAGCGCTTTGAAGAAGAGCAGGATTTTCTCTAATCTGATCAATATTCATATAACCCGGATTGTAACCATGCTCCTTACAGACGCCGGCCACATATCTTACATACGGGGAAATATATGGAGGAACGCCAAAACAGGCAGGCTCATCCACATACCCGTCAATTATAAAAGAATTATAGCTCATAACCGATTAATTTTAAAAGTCTGCGTGCAATCATCAGTTTCCCGTGCTTCATTGAATTTACGGAGATATCATCCAGATCAAATCCAATTATCCTGATATCTGATGCACCAAGTTCATCAGCTGCAAAAACAGCCCTGTCCCCGTCTGTAAAGCCACCAAAATTATATACACCCTCTGTCGGACGGCTCTGTGTCGTAAGAACCACAGGACCTTTGAATTTTGGGATCCAGTTTTTTAACAGAGGTATATTGTCCCCATGTGCATGAACCACAATAAGTGTTCCAAGACTGCTCATCTCAATGAAACTGTCTTCACAACCATCGAGGTCTGTGGATATTATATCTGAGCGTATACCTGCTTTATAGAGATTGTCTGCAGCGGCATCAGCGGCAAAAATAACCCCTTTTATCCTTTCTGTTTCATTAAGAAGTGATGGCGCATTCCCGCATACAGTTACGGTTTTTCCATTGCAGAGCTTCTTAAATATTTCAATATCATCCCTGTCAGTAAGAGTTCTTGCATAAGCTGCAGCCTCTTCATCAGATTTCCTGTCAAATCCAAAATAATCAAGAATGTATTGATAATGGGGTTCCCATTCTTCAAACTTCATTTTTTTCTTCTTTTCCAATTCCCACAATATCTGCAAAGCGCTCTAAAACGGGATCAATAATCAGTGAAAGGAGTTCTTCTTTATTTCTTACAAGTGAAAAAGAGTTCAGGGGTATCTTTGCCGCTGCCATTGTTGCATGTCCGCCGGCTTCACCGATTCCTGTAAATGCCTCTTTCATCACATTGCCGACATGCATTCTTATATCCTTGTTTCTTGCGGAAATCGTTATAAAATCATCACCAATTCCATAAACAACAGCTGTATTGACACCTTCAAGCTGAATCAGAAGATCAGCGGCCTGGGGAATTGTGTCCCTGTTCTTTACATATCCAACATTTGTGAAGAGGTAACCGTTCTGAACCCTTCTTCCCTTTATGGCATCTCCGAGAGCATCAACAGTTTCAATTGAAATGGACGGGGATGTTATCTTATCGAGTAGTTCCCCGTCTGTCAGGGGAAGAAGGAAGGCAGCATAATTTAGATCCTGAGGAGTTGTATTGCGCGAAAATTCCCTTGTATCCGCACGTATACCATACAAAAGTGCGGTTGCAACAATCTGATCTACTGAAATATCAAGCTCCTGAAGGTACTGTGTCATTATGCTGGCTGTGGCACCCATACCGGGCCTTATATCTGTAAAGAATGATTCAAGGGCCTTTTCATCAGCTTCGCGATGATGATCGATTATAATATCTACTTTTGTGTCAGGGGAAAGAAAATTATTAACGCTAGGACCTGGAGAATCAACAATTGCCAGATAATCGCATTCATCAACTATCTCCTGCGTTATCTTCTCCATCTGAATATCCAGAAGAGTTACAAATGCACGGTTTTCCTGATGCCCTATTTTACCGTCATATAATATACGACACTCAAGTTTTCCACCGCTTGCCTCCTTTCCAATGGCACAAAGAGCCATTGCACTGGATATCGAATCGGGATCGGGGTTTGTATGAACAACTATACCCAGTGTCCCTTCGCATCCTGACAGAAAATGATACAGTTTTCTTGCAAGTCGCGAGGAATGCAGGCGCCTTATGTGGTGTACCGCAGTCTTTGCAAACACTTCCTGGGGGTAAAGTGCAATATCCGCACCAGCCTGTTCAAGAAGATTCAGGCTCAGCCTGTCGATAGCCCTTGCAATAACATAGGCTGCCGGATAAATCTCCTTAACCCTCTTTGCAGCCTCTATATTTGCATTCTTATCGCTTGAAAGAATAAAAACAACTTCAGGAACGGGCAGTCCGTCAAGAATACCTGGATCAGTTATATCACGCACAATTGCGTCGTAATTTTGATCTCTTAAGTCCTCAACACGTTTTTCATCACGATCAACAATAATCACGTGACTGGTGTCATGGATTAATTCCTCAACTACATTGTAACCGATGCTTCCACATCCGAGAACAATGTACTTCACTTTATCCAGTGACCCATTTGACTGACTATCTGCCATGTGTTAATATATATTCACTTTAAAGATATTTAGACGATTTCCGAAATCTTTATTTACATTTAAGTTAGACTTATTTAGGCACAAGCATGGGCCTGTAGCTTAGTCAGGCAGAGCGACGGACTCTTAATCCGTAGGCCAGGGGTTCAAATCCCTTCAGGCCCGCTTTTGATTCTTTTTTGTCCATATTAACAATTCAGGCTAAATTACCACGTATTATCCTCAAAGATTGTTTTTAAACATTTCAAACGGATAATGATACGGTATGCGCAGGGCTGATTATTATGGGAAATATATCGGCATATTTCCGTTTATTAAATATTCAACTGCGGGAACAAACCACTAAAATAAAACAAAATTTTTGTAATTTTTTTCTTCGTTTATCTTCCGATCTGCATAAGCATCTCTTCAAGACTTGGATAATGAGATTCTATTCTTTTAACACGTCCACCCTCCGAGGCAATAATCGCTGTCAGATCATTGAGGGAATCCACATCTTCAACCTTTGCCGATATGACACCTCCGGATTCCTCGTAATTGTCCAGCACACCTCTCAAAACACTTCTGTCGCTGACAACAAATTCTATCTCATATGTAACAGAACCAAATTTTTCCCTAAGTTCGTCCATCGAGCCGAACATCAGTCTCTTTCCTCTTTGAAGGATCAGTACTTTATCGCAGAGTTCCTCCACCTGATAGAGATTGTGTGCGCTGAGAAGGATAGTTTTTTCACCTTCTTTTTTAATGGAACGGAGAAATTGACTAATATATCTTGAAGTCATCGGATCAAGGCCGGAAGTTGGTTCGTCATAGACAAGAAAAGACGGATCATGTATAAGCGACCTTGCAATTGCAACCTTCCTTTTCATACCCTTTGATAATTCACCAAGTTTTTTGTCCCCGGCATCAAGATCGAGTTTATGAAGAATGTCACGGCTTCTTTTCCTGATTTCCTCCGGAGACATCCTGTATATCTCACCAAAAAAAGAAAGATATCCTCCGACTGTCATATTCTCATAAAGACGCGACTCCTCTGGCAGATAGCCAAGTCTTGATTTCAATGCATCCGGATGTTTTACGGCATCAATTCCGTCAATTAAAAGTTCTCCTGACGTTGGGGTCAAAAGACCAGACATTATCTTTAAAAGAGTTGTTTTGCCCGCACCGTTATGCCCGACAATCCCAAAAATTCCTGAATCTTCAAGATCAAAACTGACATCATCCAGTGCAGTAAATCCATTATAATTTTTGACAATAGAACGGGCATGAATCATAGATTTTCAAGTGATACCTATCATCAATTTTACAGATAAACTTTCTTATAGCATTAATTCATATTCAAGAAAAAGAATATCGGGATTTTTTAGCGGATGACAAGTACAGGACACCAGATTTTTACAATTGCAAAGTGGGAGATTAAACGCTTTACAGGCACAATGAGCAAAGAAGTGCTGCCAATAGCAGTGCTCTTGTTTATACTGTTAATCGCCGCTACCGGACTGACCCAGCAGAGCGGAATTCATATGCAGGATGACATGTATTCTGTCGCGGTGGATTCCGATTCGTCAGCTTCAATAATCGCAGGAGACCCTCGCTTTTCCGCTTATAAAATTCCCAAAGGTTCACTACCCACATCATCAGGTTTCGATCTTGTCATCTCCGACAATGAGGTTTACGCATCAAATACTGAAAAAGGTCTTGCCGCACTTAAGGCTCTTGAAAATGATTACAGACGATATAAAACCATCATTTACAACAGGGAAGAGGATCTTTTTGCGGCATACCCACTCTGGATTGAGGAAAATTACGTCAAAAGTGAGATCGATTTTGTTGCAACACAAAGCGGCGAAAGAGCAATAGCACCCCCAAACCCGAATGTAAACCCCGTACCTGAAAAAGTACCTGCATATGTGGAACCACCGGGAGCAGATATAGGCATCACAAAAGAAGAACTCAGAACAGAGTTAATTACAGGAGAAAATGCCGATACAAGATTGAGCAGATATACAGATGTACTGGCCCCCTCAGGAGTCACATCAGAATTTAAAACCCCTGCACAGCTCTCCCCGCCGCTGCCGTTTGACACGATAATACTGGTTTTTGTATTCATATTTCCGCTGTACTTCACATCACAGTTTTTTATGATGAGCATTATGAATGAAAGAATAGAAAGAAGCGGAGAGGCCCTCCTTGCAACACCAGTCAAAAACTGGGCAATAATAGCTGGAAAAGGTCTCCCTTATCTTTTGATGATGATTGTAATTGCAGTAATCCTCACTGCAATGACAAGCGGAAATTTCATCATACTTTTGCCAATATTTCCTGTAATTCTCTTTTTCCTCGCCTTTGCTTTGCTCATAGGGATGGTTTCACGAAGCTTCAAGGAACTCTCATTTATATCGATATTTTTCTCAACTGTTGCAACATCATACATTTTTTTCCCGAGTATCTTTGCAAATATTCACATTGTCAGTCTTATTTCGCCCCTTACTCTTGTAATCTATCAGATGCAGGGGGACGGTTTCACTGTCTTTGACTACATCTATTCAACATCCCTTTTTTATCTCACAAGCGCCGTGATTTTTTATATTGCCGCTAAAAACTACAAAGAAGAAGGTCTGTTTAATTATCACAAACTTATGCCGAAATTAAGAGAGTTTACAGAAACAGTAATCTCAAAAAAAAGAACGAACCTCTCATTTTTTGGGATCAGCATATTTACAATACCATTTGTATTCATGGCACAGCTGATGCTCCTTGTACTCTTATTCAATCTCCCAATGCCGCTCTCCCTGATATTTCTCCTTATCAGTGCGGCATTCATCGAGGAGTTTGCAAAATCCGTAGGAATATATACAGTTTTTTCAAAAAGACCCGAATACTTCAACCTGAAAAATATTATCCTTGCATCATTTTCAGTTGCTCTCGGATTTTTGATCGGCGAAAAGCTGCTTTTGTTTGCAACACTTGCCGAGATTTCAGACTCCATATTCGGTGCTGTCTTATTCACAAGCCTGCAGGTATTATGGCTACCGTTGTCTCTCCACTTTATCGGGGTACTGACAACGACAGCCGTTCTAAAAGCCGGAGGCAGAAAATTTTACATTCCTGCACTGATGGCCTCCACAGTTGTGCATACATTATACAACCTCTACTTTATTCTGGGCTGGAGCGGGTGATTTCAAATGAATGCAAAATATTCCAAAATAATTGCAAAAAAAGAGCTTAGAAGTCTGATGAGTGAAAAAACAATAATTCTTGCAATACTTCTCCAGCTTTTTATTGCAATGTTTTCATCATTCCTTCTGGTAGGCCTTACCTCGATGTACAATCCTGACGCAATAAGCAAATACTCAACTGTAAAATATCCTGTCGGATATTCAGGAGACCCCTCAGCAGTAATATCATACCTAAAGGACAGCAATGACTTTGTCGTCTATGAAATGGATCTCTCCTCTGCCGTACAGTCTTTAAAGGAGAGAAAACTCTCTGCCGTTATATGGATGCCGAATGTTGCTGAGGATTCTGAAAATCCTGTCAAAATTACACTTTATACAATCCAGAATGACATTCAGTCAAGCATCGTCAATGTAAAACTAAAGGATGTCTTCCTGGATTATGAGGAAAGACTCAGGGAAGAAAGAGGCAACCGGCTTGTACACAAACCTGTGACGATTGTTCTGCCGCCTTCTTCTGCCGGAAGCGACTTTTTTGAATTTGTCTACGGCCTTTTAATACCGCTTCTTGTATTCATGCCGGCAATAATATCCGGAGCCCTTATAATCGATCTGATAACGGAAGAGTACCAGCAAAACACTCTTTTAACACTCATGTCCACACCCGTATCCTTTACGGACATGTTATGGGGAAAAATCCTTGCCTGCTTTATTCTTGTGCCCTTACAGTCGGCAGGGTGGATTCTGTTATTAATGCTAAACGGAATTACAGTTCAGGGAGCAATTCCAATACTTCTCCATGTAAGCATAGGATCTTTTATTCTGATACTGATCGGGGCACTTACTGCCCTGAGATATACTGAAAGAACAAATGCACAGTTTATCTTCTCAACTGCAATTGTTGTTGTAATAATCTTTGCACTTGCAATGCCCCTTAATACTGCAAACATAATAGTCAGACTCTCAGTAGGCTCAATAGGGCCACAACACTGGGCAATACTTGCAGCTATGCTTTCGCTGGGAGTATTACTGTCATATTTCACAACAATGTTTGCAAAAAGGGCGGCCAGAAAACTAACATAAAAATAACTAGAATATAATATTCTTGTAAAAATTAATTTTTATATATTACTGCCACTAACCTGCATTATCAATACCAGAGGTAAAAATTTAAGTTATTCCTGTTTTCCTTTTTTTTCTTTATAAACTATCAAAAAACCAATTGCCGGTATAAGGAAATAAAATACCGTAGAATATAGTGGGTTTACAAACAGTGCAAATATGATCACAAATACGGAAATTAAAGGCACTGTCAGACTTTTTTTTACAGACCTCACAACCCTGGATTCAGGAAAGTCATCAACTATAAGCCGGTGATCTCTTGTTGCATGATACCACCCGCAGGTGTTTAAAAACCCGATTAAAAACATATTCAGACTGTAGATAAATACTGCCGGGAAAGAAGCAGGGTAGTCACCAACGAGCTGAACGCTAAAAGGCACTAAAGATACAAAGAACAATGAAATTACACTCAGCCATATGTAGATTTCATCAACAGATCTAATATAATTCGTCTGTCTGTGGTGAGCCATCCAAAAAGATGCCAGAATGAAAAAAGCAATACCATAATGAAAAATCTGAGGCTCTAGACGTATAAGGGAATTTCCAAGATTTGCAACCGTAGTTCCTGTGGGGAGATCTGAAACATCTATTGAAAGCACCCCGAGGGTAAGTGCGATAGCATAAATACCGTCTGTGAGTGCTTCGAGTCTTCCTTTGTGGAGTTCACTGGAGATATATTTAAATCCACGCATCTATTTTCTTTTACAAAAAGAACCTAATAATATATATCAAAAGCGTAATTCTGTCGGAAAAAGAGTATTATACTTTTTTAAAAATAATTTCAGAGATAATTGACAAACTTAATTTTTAATACCGGTTTAAAATACAAACTATTGCTATGACAGGTAAAATTCAGACAATACTACTTATTCTCTTACTGGGGGTCGTAATTACATCAGTGCAGGCGGCCGCCACAACAGAAACCACTATTGAAATTTCCCAAAATACTGCTGAAATAGGTGATATTATAGCAATATCCGGGAAAGTGGGAGGGCAGAGTGCCCCTGCGGTTTATCTTTTTATGACAGGCCCTGATCTTCCTGATAAAGGGACGCCTCTTGTCGGGGATGTGAGGAATGCAAAAATTCCATACCATAAAATATACCTCTCAGGCCCTGGCTGGGATTACAACTGGGATACAGGACTAATTGTTGGTGGACTCAAAGACGGCACTTATACAATCTATTCATCATTAAACCCCGGAAACCTTGACGGACTAAGAGAGGGTGAATACTCGGAGACAAAAATAAAAATCATTGATGTAAAAGAACAAAAAATGCAGCAGTCACCACTTCCTATATGGTTACTCATTTTTGCAGCTGTATTTTCAGTATTTGTAATAAATAAATGCAAAAAAAATTACAAATTCTGAATTTTTTTAAAATCTCATTTGTTTTGAAAATTACCCGGGTGATATCTCATCAGGGCAGTACGTATAACATTTATTTTAAAAACTTCTTTTTTAAAACAGATATATAGAATATTATTTTTTTTAATTACAGATATTCTCGAATAATTTTATGATAATTTCCTGTTAATTCGTCTTTTTGAAAAATAAATTCTGATTATTATTTCCGGCAATTTAACGCTGCACTCCGGATTTAAATACAGATACTGCAAATCAAAGACAAAATCATTAAAAAGGAGAGAAGTTATAGAAGTGATTTGATTATTATGTCATTCAGTAAAGCGTTGTCCGGCGGGATATTACTCCTTGCCATACTAGCAGTAACCATCGCCCCTGGTGCAGCAGAGCAACCGCTCGGAAACCAGATAGGCTGGCTCACCTTCCACACAAACGTGGACGGCGCAACAATTTATGTTAATGGAAATCCGGTTGGAACAACAGTAAACCAACAGTTCACATACACCGTTTACCTTGATGGAAGTCCTTCAAGTATGCCAAGTACTGCATATGCAGCAAAGTCAGGTTATCAGACAAGCAACACCGTCAGTGTTTCGATACCCGGTGCAGGTCAGACAGTTGATTATTACTTCACTTTAAACCCGTCGGGACCAACAACAGGTTCATTATACGTAGACTCATCACCAACAAATGCACAGGTTTATGTTGACGGGAATTACGTTGGAATAACACCGCATTCAGTCAGGGGTCTTTCAACAGGCAAGCACAATGTTGAAGTCATAAAATCAGGATACCAGAACTGGGCATCTTCTGCAAGTGTAGTTGCAGGAAGCCAGGTAAACGTGTTTGCAACACTTATTCCAGTCAATGACCATGGTACTATCTCAATTGCTTCATCACCATCAGGTGCAACAATTTATCTTGACGGCAATTACAAGGGACTCACACCTTCAACAATATCCGGTGTCACAAAAGGTGCCCACGTGGTTGAACTCAACAAAGCGGGTTATAATGAATGGTCAGGACAGGTTAACGTATATCCGGGCCAGACAACAAGAGTCTCAGAAACACTTACAGCAATTCCAAGCCCTTCAAAGGGTTCGATATACGTCTCATCAACTCCGGGAGGGGCTTACATTTATCTTGACGGATCGTATGAAGGCGTCACACCATACTCCGGAACATATGTTATCGGAAACGTACCTGCAGGCACACATACAATCTCACTGAAGCTTTCAGGATATAAGGATGCAGCAACCTCAGTGTCAGTTTCAGGAGGAGGAACAGCAACAGTATCACTTCCACTAACACCGGTGAATCCACCGGCAGGAACAGGCACTCTGGATATTTCATCAACACCCACAGGGGCAAATGTCTACATAAACAATGAATACAAAGGCATTACTCCTTTCCAGTTGTCTCTTCCGGCAGGAGAATACTCTGTTTCATTCAGATTAACAGGATATATGGATTCAACAACAACAGCAACTGTAAATTCAGGCGGAACTTCAACAGTGCAGGGATCACTTGTTCCCACAACCCAGCCAACACAGTCAGGAACCATTCCGTTTGCAGCAATAGCCGGCCTTTTAATTGCAGGAATCGGCCTTGCAGTGTTTAAATCAAAGAGAGAGTGATCCTCTCAATAAATTTTTTTAACTCTTATTCTATCAATCAGATTTTTGCCTGTATAAAACAAAAAAATGTACAGTCTTATGAAATTCACCGTTATCTCTCCTGAAATATACACCTATGGAGCAATGCTTATAGGAGGCATTTTAAAAGACAAAGGATACGATGTTTCGATCAAAAATAAACTCTCGGCACGTCCAAAAGACACTGTTATGATGAGCCTTTATTCGACACTTCACCTGAGATCTCCCATTTTAAAGGAATTTATTGAAGATCACCGGAAAAAAGGCGGTCAGGTATTTATCGGAGGTCCGGTGTCAGCATATCCAGAGATTGTCCTCGGAGAACTCAGTCCCGATGCTGTTTTGACAGGCGAGGGTGAGGGATCTATATTGAAACTTGTAGAATCAGGCATTTCAAAAGATGTACCGGGTCTTTCCTATTATGATGAAAACGGTGAAATCATAATAAATACACCGGCAGTGCCCGCATCTATGAAAAGACCAGTGCCCCTGATACCAACAGACATTGCAAAACAGGACATCAGAGGTGCCTCGGCATATATTGAAACACACAGGGGATGTACAGGTACCTGCACATTCTGCCAGGTCCCAAGATATTTCGGTCGCGGGATTAGAAGCAGGGATCTTGAAGATATACTTAAAGAAGTCAGGGAGTTTAAAAAACGCGGTGCAAAACGCCTTTCAGTATCCGGTGGAACAGGATCTCTTTACAACTACAAAGACGGCCATATTGACGAGGATGCATTTGTAAGTCTGTTAAAGGGAATGGCTGAGATAATGGGCAGCAAAAACATTTCTTCACCCGATATAAGAGTTGACTGCATCTCTGATAAAGTCCTTGACGCAATAAGGGATTATTCAATTGGCTGGGTCTTTTTTGGTCTGGAATCAGGAAGCAACAATGTCTTAAAGCACATGGGCAAGGGAGCATCGGCAGAGGATGCATCAAAAGCAGTACTTGCATGCAGGGAACACGGACTCAAAGTTGCCGGAAGTTTCATTGTAGGCCATCCATATGAAACAGAAGAAGATTATCAGGCAACAAAGGACTTTATTGCAGAACACTGTCTGGATGATTGTTTTGTTTCTATTGCAGAACCTATTCCAAAAACGCCTCTTGCCGATCTGGTGCTAAAAACACCAATGGATGAAAATCCGACTTACATCCCACATACAGGAGAGTACAGATCACTAAAACTGACAGAAAGCGAGGCCAGATCTTTTGATCTCCAGATGCATGCTGACATGTATAAACCAAATCTTCACGTGATAACCGATCAGATATTCAATGCATACCTTGCCGGAGTTAGAAAGGATGGAAATGACGTCAGGAATGCCACTGAACTTCTTTTCAAATATTATGGATAAAATAAAAGCATTCTGTTTATTTAAACAGAATATTTGGTGGAAATAAAGACATCTCTTATTTTAAAATCACTTTTAAATCATATTATAATTTTCAAAATGCAAATCAAAAGCAATTAAAACTGCCTGAATTAAATAATTTTAATAAATCTTCTTAAAGTTGAAATCCATGCGTAAAATACTCGCCAGCTACATACCAAAAGACATCTCTGACAAATTCAAATTCATCGGACCCGGACTTCTTCTCGCAATTGCCGCCTCGGGAGAAAGCGGAATTGCAGAGGCAGTTGAGATCGGAGCACACTTTCACTTTGACCTTATCTGGGTAATTCTTGTAACACTTCTGTTCAAATTTGCATTCACAAATGGAATTGCCAGATATACCCTTTCAACAGGAGAAACAATTTTTGAGGGACTAAAAAAGATACCGGGACCAAAGAACTGGACTGTTATATTCGTTACAGTCATCTACCTCCTTGAGATGTTTGGTTTTGGCGGTATGCTTCTGTTTGGTTCAATATTCCTGGATTATTACCTTCCGGGAGTCTACTTCTCAAAGCTCATAGCAATAATGACTCTTGCAATTGTCATGTTCCTGCTGTGGAAGGATTCTTATGAAAGAGTTGAAAAACTCGTGATTGCTATTGCAATCGGCCTTTTTATAGGAATAGGATACTGTCTTCTTGAGTTTGGAATCCCAATGGAATCAGTTGCATTCGGACTTATTCCAACAGTTCCTCATGATTCCATACTGCCAATAATGGCTCTGATGGGTGCAATTGGTTCAGGTCTTAATCTTCTCCTATATTCCGTATGGCTGAATGAAAAAAGCAGGGGGGAACACGGAGAGACATACTTTAAAAAATATATCCTGAGTGTTAATCTTGATCTGATTCTTGCATTCGGCCTTGTTGCGGTAATTACAGTTCTTTTCATGACACTGGGTGTCAGCGGATTTGTCGTTTCATTCCTGGGACATGGTGAGGAACTGACGATTGACACACTTATTGTCCAGACCCTTTATGTTCTGTCCAACATACCATATGGAACTGTTTTCTTCCTTATATTCGGATATCTGATAATGTTTGGTGCAACCGTTACCGGAATGGACGGTCGTGCCCGTGCAATATCATCAATCATAAAATCATCCACCGAAACAAAGCTTGATGAGAAGAAAATTTACAGAATCCTTCTCGGAGTATTTTCGGCAATCATAATCTCTGCAATAATTATGGGAGACCCTACCAAAGTCATCCATTACGTTGCCGCGATGGCATCAATTATGTTCGCTCTTCTCGGTTTCATGGCAATATATATTGATCTTACCCTTCCCGCATATTCACGCGGCAGCAGACTGTGGCTTCTGGTAATGATTTTTGGCAGTTCCGCATTTCTTTTGATGGCACTTTTAATGGAGGGCTCTTTAATTGAAGTGGGTCTTCCGTTAATTGAGAGGCTTGTTCTTTTGATTGTCCCCGTATACATCTTCATGAGAACTGATCTTTTCAAAAAGTGTATCCAAAAAAAGCTGGAGAGATACGACCTTATCTGGATTATCCTCATATTCGGAGGAATATCAGTCTATGGGGCATTGCGTGGCATACCATATTCTAATGTTATAATCAGTGCAGGTCATGTCGGTCCGATGATTGCCGGAATTATTTGCGGACCTTTTGCAGGTGGTTTTTCAGGTTTAATCGGCGGATTTTACATAATGCAAAACGAGGGAGATCATTCATTTATTTTTGCACTTTCAACAATTGTGGCAGGTATTCTGGCAGGATACTTTACCAGATACTGGAGGGGAGGAATTACATATTCAAAGGCCGTATTTATGGTATTATCAATAGAAATCTTCAATTTAGTGATACTTCCACTGATTTTGAAACCTGAATTTGAAACACTGAAAAATCTGTTGCGAACAAGTTTTGTTCCAATGACAATTGTAAACATGACCGGGGTTTTGATCTTTGTATATTTCCTAAAGGAAGGAGGTTATGAAATATCAGCCGGTACCGGATTAACTTCGCTTAAAGAAAAAATTTTCAGAAAAAATTCCAAAATATCCAAAAAAGAGAACAAGGGAGATAAAAAATGATCAGAAAAATCTCCATTTCAACAGTATTATTTCTGATAGTAATATTAATATCCGCATTTTTTATGATCTCAACAAACTTCGGCCCGCCGCCCGGGGATTTCCCCGATGAGATCGTTGTTGGATCAATACTGCCACTCTCAGGACCTATGGAGACATACGGCATTGAAATTAAACGCGGAATTGATATGGCTGTTTCTGATATCAATGAACAGGGAGGAATCAAAGGCACTCCTTTGAGTGTTGAATATTTTGACAACCTGGGAAATCCCAACATGGCCTTATTCGCATTGAAAAAGTTTGCAGAAAAAGGTGTTCCGGTCATAATAGGCCCTGTTTCAAGTACAACTGCCCTTACAATCGCACCTTATGCAGAAGAAGAAAAAGTTGTAATCATATCTCCGGCTGCAACAAACCCCAACCTTTCCGAGTATAAGGATTATTTTTTCAGGACAATATCCTCCGACATTTATCAGGGCAAAGGGATGGCAAAAGTTCTTCCCACAATGTACCCGGATGTGCAATCAGCCGCAGTATTATACCTCAACAACGACTACGGCCGTGAACTTAAGAATTCATTTGTAACCTGGTTCCCCAAAGCCGGCGGACATATTGTTTTAATTGAAAGCTATGAACCACGTGAAAAATCATATTCAGAATTAATTGACAAAATCATCTATACGAAACCCGATGCAGTCGTATTAATTGGAACAGTTGAAGATGCAGGGATTATTCTAAAGGAAGCAGAAAATAACGGCGTAAACGTCAAATGGTTCTGTTCAGAGGGCCTTGTAAATGACGAACTCCCCGATTCTGTCGGAAAATATTCGGAAGGAATTGCCGGACTTATGCAGTCAAGTCAGGTCCAGTCAAAATCGTTCATCAAAAGGTATGAATCTGAATATGGAACCGGAATTAACTGGCCTGTTTCATACGGTTATGACACTATGGCAATTGTTTCCGAGGCAATATCAGCAGGAGGCTATAAAGGGCCTGAAATCAGCAGTGCCCTTAAGAGGATAAGGTACCTGGGACTCTGCGGCCCGAAAGTTTTTGATGAAAACGGAGATATACCGCCTGCATTTGATATAATGAGGATTGAAAACGGAAAATGGCAGAGGGTAAAATGGAATCAGATAGTCTTCAGCGATGAAGAGGATGAAGAAGATTAAAGTCAAAAAACCTTCAAATAAATTCATCTTAATACTGGCCAAATTTTCTTTTAAAAAAATATTTCAGAGGAGTATATTTTTATTACCGTTTAAAAACAAAAAAATTCAGATTGCCGGAAAATTCAAACCGGCTTCTCTCATTGCCACGACAGTTATGTACACAACAGCACTCAAAAGAATAATTGTTGCACCTGATGGCACATTCAAAAGGTATGAGAGAAAGATGCCTGACGTTGTAAAAACCGCACCAAGCAGTGATGATATGTAAAACATATGGGAGATCTTCATTGTAAACTCACGCGCTATTGCAGCAGGGAGTGTGAGCAGTGCAATTACAAGAATTACACCCACAACCTGTATCAGCATCACAACAGTCAGAGCAATTAACACAAGCAAAAGGATCATAATTTTTTCTGAAGGGATGTTCATAACATCCGCATACTCCTCATCAAAGGTTACGGCAAGAATCTGATTGTAAAATAAAAATACTATCAGAAAAATAAGCGCAACAAGGAAGGCCATTATTAAAATGTCATTAAAAGGCACAAGGAGAATATTTCCAAAGAGATAACCAAAAAGATCAGGCGCATTCCCGGGTGTCAGATACACAAACATAATTCCAAGCGCCATTCCCACAGCCCATACCGAACCTACAAGAGTATCCATGTGCTGATGTGCAGTATTTCTTATGTGCCCGATTAAAGCCGCAGTTGCTATGCTAAAACCAGTTGCACCGATTATTGGATCAAAGCCAAAGAAATACCCAAGACCTATACCGCCAAAAGCAGCATGTGATATTCCTCCTGACAATGAAACCATCCTTTTTACAACAACAAAACTTCCAATAACACCGCATGCCATACTTGCAATGATACCTGCAAACAGGGCATTTCTGAAGAATTCATATCCCAAAACAGAAAGCATCGGTTCAGTCACCACCACAAATCATTCATGCTCCCGGAAAACTCTGTGCGGTACTCCGTGTGCTATCAGGTCAACAGGACACTTGTAGGCCTTTTGGAGCATCGATTCAGTAATCTCGTTTGTATGATGGGTAAAAAGCGTCCTGTTAAGGCATGCAACCCTGTCCACACCCGAAGCCAGTACCCCTATATCATGTGTTACAAGCACTATTGTCATCTTTTTATGAAGTTCATGCAATATATCCAGAAATTTTTCTTCAGTGGGAGAATCAACATAAACAGTCGGCTCATCAAGCAGAAGAACACGGGGATTACCAACTATGGCCCTTGCAATTATTGCCCTTTGCTGTTCACCGCCCGATAATTCGCCAAAACTTCGGTCTGCCAAATCAAGAATACCAAGGTCATTTAATGCTTCATCCACCAGGATTCTGTCATTTTCGGAGTACTTTTTGTGAATACCTTTTATGTGTCCAAGCCTTCCGGTCTGTACCATTTCCCTGACACTGACAGGATAGGAAAAATCAAAAGTATGAAACTGAGGGACATATCCAAGCATGTAACGATTTTTCTCAGGACTCTCCCCATAGATTTCAACTATTCCCGATGAAGGTTTTAAAAGCCCGAGCACTATCTTTAAAAGAGTTGTCTTGCCTCCACCGTTCGGACCGATTATTGCATAAAATTCGCCCTCATATATTGAAAGAGAAACATTTTCAAGAAGTTTTTGTCCGTTCCTCTCAAATGTAATATTTTTGATATTTATCGCAGTGTTTGCCATATTTTTCAGACCTCCGCAAAAGCGCCTGCAACTGCGGCCATATTCTCAGAATAGTTCTCTGCAAGCGGGTCTATCAAAACCAACCTGCCATTAATCGCGTCAGCAACCACATTTGCACTTTTCAGACTGTATTGTGGGGATGCAAATATGACAGATATGTTATCTGCCCGGGCCTGTTCTATCAGAGAAGAAATATCCCCTGATGTCAGTTCTTTGCCCTCAGTTTCAACAGGTACCTGAATGAGACTATAGTCTTTTGCAAAATAAGCCCATGCAGAATGATAAACCATTATTTTTTCGCCATTTTTACCTTCAAGCTCCATGGTTATATCCTTATCAAGCATGTCAAGTTTTGAAATATATTCTTCTGAATTTTTACGGAAATATTCTTCATTTTCCGGACTGAACTCACAAAGGCCCTCACAGATATTTTCAACCATTATCCTCGCATTTTTAGGCGACAGCCAGATATGAGGATCTCCAAAACCATCCCCCTGACTTCCGGTATCACCATATATCAGATCAATTCCCTTTGAACAGTCAATTATCTTCATCCCAGGATTAATTCCCTTTAGTTTATCCATATATGCAAGTTCAAATTCAATACCTGAACCAACCTCTGCATAAATGTCAGCTTTGGACAATTCCTTTAACTGCTCCGGTGAAGGCTCATGTGTATGCGGACTTGCGCCGGGGGGAACAAAGAGTAAAACATCAACTAGTTCACCGCCCACACTCTCGACAAATTCTTTTTGTGGAGGTATTGAAACCGCAACTTTGATCTGGCTTTCACCGTTGATGTTACCGTTGCCTGACTGTACTGTACTGTTGTCTGTGCATCCGGTGACTAAAATAATCAGAAAGATGACAGACAATAAAAATAATTCAGATATCTGTCTCTTTGAAAACATGAATTTGCCCCTTTTTTATGTAAATAAATTGAATCTCATATAATCACCATGGTAATTATTGCTTTTGTCAGAAAAGAGGATTATAATCTAATACAACATTAACTTTCTATTTCGTCATATTTTTTGGTGTGCATACTATACGTGAAGTTATGTTTAAAATTTGAGAGAGAATCTCATTTTTAAAAATTAATATTACTTGCACACACACAATACAAATTTGTTAGATCAAATATTATTTAATATTTTAAAAGTTAACACACATTTGAATATTTTTATTAACACAGTAATCAGTATTTTTATGAGAGGTAATAATATATGAAAAAAAGTTATGGAGCTTTACTGATTGTATTAATGATTTTAATGGCTGCACTTTTGCTTTCAGCAGGATGTACAGCAGAAAACAAAAATGCACAGGCATCAACTGCAAAAGAGATTGCAGACGATAAAATATCAATTACGGACTCTCTTGGAAGGGAAGTTACTGTACCAAAAGACCCCCAGAGAGTCGTATGCTCAGGATCAGGGGCACTCAGATACCTGACATATCTTCAGGCACAGGACAAAACAGTCGGTGTCGATGACATTGAATACAGGGAAGACGCAACAGACGCAAGACCTTACAGAATTGCAAACACGCAGTTTAAGGATTTGCCTTTAATCGGAGAATTCAGGGGTAATGATGATCCTGAAAAGATAATTGCACTAAACCCGGATGTGATTTTTAAGACATATGTCACATCAACAGCAGATGCCGACAAACTCTCCGAAAAGACAGGTGTTCCTGTTGTTGCATTAAATTACGGAGATATAGGATACCACCGTCAGGATGCTTACGAATCCCTCAGAATAATGGGTAAGGTTATGGTCAAAGAAGAACGTGCGGAAGAAGTCATTGCATTCTTTGAAGACACCATAAATGACCTGAATTCAAGAACAAAAGATGTCCCCGATAGCACAAAAAAGACCTGCTATATCGGTGGTGTAAGTTATAGGGGCCCACACGGAATGCAGTCCACACAACCGGAGTACCCGCCATTCATATTCCTAAACGCCGACAATGTTGCAGGTGATCTTGGAACAGAACATGCAGATGTCGCAAAGGAAAAAATAATTGAGTGGAATCCTAGTATCATCTTCCTTGACCTTGCATCACTTAGAACAAATCCTTCCGGTCTTGACGAGCTTAAAAATGATCCTTCATACCAGATACTTGACGCTGTAAAATCAGGAGAAGTCTACGGAGTCATCCCATACAATTCTTATACAGCAAATCACGGAAATGTTCTTGCAGATGCATATTACATCGGAAAAGTGCTTTATCCGGATAACTTCAAAGACATTGAACCTAAAGCTAAGGCAGATGAAATTTTTGAATTCCTTGTTGCAAAACCTGTATTTGATCAGATGAACACAGACGCTTTTAAGGGGCTGGGCTTTACAAAACTTGAGCTTTAAAGAGCGTAGAAAAAATGCACCTAAATGACGGCACAATCCCTGAGGATTATCTTAAATACACAGGGAAAAAAATATCAGTTATCCTTGGAGGATTTATCCTCCTTTTGATAACACTTATTATGGCTATATCCCTTGGACCTGTAAATATTCCTCCTCTGGATGTAATTGTAACAATTTTTGGATCAAACGTATCCGATCAGTTCACTGCAATTATCTGGAACAACAGGATACCACAGGCTTTAACGGCAATTGTTGCAGGCGCTGCACTTGCAGTTTCAGGAGTTGCCATGCAGTCAATACTCAGAAATCCCCTGGGCTCCCCGTTTACACTGGGAATATCACATGCTGCAGCATTTGGGGCAGCATTTTCCGTAATTGTACTCGGGGCAGGGACAATGCAGAGTACAGGAGTCAATTCAATTGTTATCAGCAATCCTTATGTCACAACCACAGTTGCATTTATTTTCTCTTTGTTATCGACAGCAGTTATTCTGCTGATATCCAAAATAAGAAGGGCATCTCCGGAGGTAATGGTTCTTGCAGGGGTAGCAATAGGATCTCTTTTTACGGCAGGAACCATGTTTTTGCAATATTTCGCAGATGATGTACAGCTTGCCGCAGTCGTATTCTGGACTTTCGGTGATGTTGGAAGAGCCAACTGGAATGAACTTATGATAATGGGAATCCTCACAGGTCTTGCCATTATTTACTTTGTTTACAACTGCTGGAATTACAATGCAATTGATGCAGGTGACGAAACTGCAAAAGGTCTCGGCGTAAATGTTGAAAGGCTGAGACTCGTAGGTATGATTGTAGCATCCATGATTTCCGCCGTTGTTGTGGGTTTTTTAGGCATTATCGGGTTTGTCGGTCTGGTCTGTCCGCACATGATGCGCCGTATCATCGGAGATGACCACAGATTCCTTATTCCGGGAACCATAGTTGCAGGGGGAATCCTGCTCCTTGCATCAGATACAGCAGCAAGGATGATTCTTGCACCACACGTCCTTCCGGTTGCAATTCTTACAGCATTTATGGGAGCACCGGTTTTCATCTATCTGCTTGTAAGGGGGTATGCAAAATGATCCTGAATGTTGACGGAGTTGAATTTGGTTACAAAAGCAAGAGTGTATTAAATGACATTGAATTTAATGTACAGAAAAATGAGCTTCTTTCAATTCTCGGACCGAACGGAGTCGGGAAGACCACCCTTCTAAAGTGTATGAATGCCATTCTCCGCCCAAAGGCAGGTGCTGTTATGGTCGACAGCGATGATGTGACCAAACTCGATCAGCTTGAGATTGCCAAACGAATCGGTTATGTCCCCCAGAAATGTGAAACAGGAAGACTTACCGCATTCGATTCAATTCTTCTCGGCAGAAGACCGCACATTAAGTGGAATGTTTCTGAAAAAGATATCAAAATTGTTGAATCAGCAATTAAAAAACTTGACATGGAAGATCTTTCCCTGAGATACATAAACGAAATGAGCGGGGGAGAACTCCAAAAGGTTTCCATTGCAAGGGCACTTGTACAGGAACCAAGAGTACTGCTTCTCGATGAACCCACAAGCAGTCTTGATCTAAAAAATCAGATTGAAATTCTGAGAACCATAAAAGAAGTTGTAAGAGGACATGACGTCTCAGCTGTAATGACAATGCATGATTTAAACAGTGCCCTCCGGTATTCCGACAAATTCCTCTTTTTAAGGAACGGGACAATATATGCTGCAGGACAGCGTGATGTTGTTACGCCGGATGTAATAATGAATGTTTATGGCGTTAATGTCGACATTGAGAATTTCAAGGGGAATCCTGTTGTAATACCTGTTGCGGATTAGGAAAAAACGATTTAAAATTGAGAAAATACTAAAAAATATCAGATTAATGAAAGAGGATTTAAAAATGTCAGAAAATATAAAATCATTTGAGGAAGCAGTTGAATTTCACGGGCATTCATGCCCCGGACTTGCATATGGATACAGGGCAGCTGAGTACGCATTAAAAGAGCTTTTCCACGGCAGAAGCATGGATGAAGAACTTGTTGCAATAGTCGAAAATGATGCATGCGGAATTGACGGGATTCAGTTTGTTACCGGTTGCACTATCGGAAAGGGTAACCTGATTTTCAGGGATTTCGGCAAACAGGTTTATACATTTATCAAACGGGATAACAGCGATGCAGTCAGAATATCCCAGAAGGACAAAACCGGAATGGGTGACTTTAACAAAAGAGCAGATGAGCTGAAAGGAAAGGTCTTTTCGGGATCTGCAAATCCTGAAGAGATTAAGGAATTTCATGAAATAAGGGCTGAGATTACAAAACATATCCTCTCGATGCCTCTTGAAGATTTGTATAATATCAGCCACATAAAGCCTCAAATTCCTGAAAAAGCAAGAATTTTTGGAACAGTCAAATGCGCAAAGTGCGGAGAGATGGTCTCAGAGTCAAGGGCAAGGGTTCAGGACGGAAAAATAGTCTGCATCCCGTGTTTTGAAGAATATTCACGCGGATGGTAAATTCCATCCGGATTTAGGATAATCTTCTACAAAATTTTTTGAAATTAGCGATTGACTGACAATATTGTACTTTTACCAGACTTCATATCTTTCCATAACCAGTATCCGGCAAGGCTTCCTGACATTAAGGTCTGGATAATGATGTAGGCTATTATAATTATGATAACATCAGGCAGAAGTACAAAGCTGCTTGAGGCTATTAGAAATGCAACACCTGCATTTCTGTTTGCAGAACCTGTTGCCATAGATTTTTTTCTCCCGATATTATCCCCGCCCGACATATAACCAAGTAACAGAGAGAAAAAAACAACCAGTATCATTCCAATTATTGATTTTAGATCGGTTATCACAGAATATAGCATCATTCCGGCTTCTGAAAAAAAAATAATTACAAGTGATGCCATTATGGCGATAAAGGCGGATATGTTTGAAAATTTAAATACAATATGTGATATGCGACGGGAGATTTTTGGTTTTTGGGAGTTCAGATATATTCCGGATATTAAAGGAAACACCTGAACTATTGCAAGAATCCTGATTACATCCCAGAGATTTACTATTGCCGGAGAGGAAATAAACAAAGGCAGTGTCAGCGGAGCTGAAAATAATGCAAACGAACACAAAACAAACATCAGAATTATTGAATGTTCAACATCCCCGTTTGCTATCTCCGTAATCCTTGGAGCATAAGATGCTCCCGGTGCACATGCCATCATCATAAACCCAAGGAACAGACTTCCCTTTATTCCAAGCAGCAATGCAAGCATAACCGCTATTGCCGGAATTAAAATTAAATTTATCAGAAGAGATTTTGTAAGCAGTTCAGGATCTCTGAAAATATCAACTATTTTTTTAAAAGAAATACCGAGCCCTATTGAAAACATAGATGACATTATGAAGATGTATATTATAATCAGTAAAATCCCGGCTATGACCACAGCAATAAATAACCAAATTTGTATTTATAACATATGATGCACCGGAATATATGATCAGATAAACTAAGGACCCAGCTGAAATCCGATTTCAGTCAATTAAAATAATCTAAAAATATCTGCATCAACCATTATTTTTCAGGATATGAAAATCAGCAGATAAAATATTCAAATATTTGACATTATAACAGAATTTCACCCTGATTGGAGGCAATTTTTTTGTTTGGCAGGATTTTAGATTAGAACTGATAGCAATAAAACACATATTAATTAAATCAATTCAAAAAAGACAAAGGCCGGGGCCGAGATTTGAACCCGAGTCCAGGGAGCCACAATCCCTGAGGATAACCAACTACCCCACCCCGGCAGGGCTGCTTTACTTAGGTTGATTCCCATTATAAATTAAGATATCTTTTTGATCCTGAAATCAGACCAATCCCAGGGGACCCTTAATATTCTTATATGTGCCAATAAATAAACAGATAATTTCTTAAATGTCTGGTGATTTTAAATATCCAATATCAGCCAGTCATTTTTTTGGAGGGTGGCGCAATGGCCAAAAAAAAGAATAAAGGAAATAAGCAGCAACCAGACGCAAATACAATCCGAACGCCAATCGTTTGTGTTTTAGGACATGTGGATCATGGCAAGACATCACTACTGGACAAGATACGCGGATCATCCGTGGTCAACAAGGAAGCCGGAGCAATCACACAACACATCGGCGCGACCATCGTACCCCTCGAATCAATTGAGGAGATGAGCGGGACAAAGGGCAAAGTCAGTTTCGACGTTCCGGGTCTTCTTTTCATTGACACACCCGGACACCATGCCTTTACCACGCTTCGCGCAAGAGGAGGAGCTCTTGCCGACATGGCAATCCTCGTAGTTGACATAAACGAAGGTTTCCAGCCCCAGACCATAGAAGCCCTTCAGATCCTGAAAAATTCAAAAACACCGTTTGTTGTAGCCGCAACAAAAATAGACCGTATTCACGGATGGCGTGTCAATGAAAACGCACCTTTCATGAAATGCTACGATGCACAAAACGATCGTGTAAAACTGGAAATTGAGACCAAGACCTATGAAGTAGTCGGTAAACTCTCAGAACTGGGATTTAACTGCGAACGCTACGACAGAATCAAGGATTTCCAGAAAAATATCGGAATTGTCCCTGTCAGCGGCATTACAGGTGAAGGTCTTCCGGATCTTTTGATGGTCATGATAGGTCTTGCACAAAGATACATGACAGAAAATCTCAAACTGACAGTCGAAGGACCCGGCACAGGAACAGTAATTGAAGTAAAAGAGGAAAGAGGCCTTGGAACAACCCTTGATGTCATCCTTTTTGACGGGACACTAAAAGTCGGTGATGAGATTGTCGTTGGAGGAAATGAGAATGTTATTACCACAAAGGTTCGCTCCCTCCTTAAGCCAAGACCAATGCAGGAAATCCTCACGGAAGATCGCTTTGAGAGGGTTAAATCTGTCAGCGCTGCGAGCGGAATTAAGGTATCGGCACCAAACCTTGATGACGTTGTTGCAGGTTCACCATTAATTGTCGTTGACAATAACCGCGATGAATTAATTGAGCGCGTAAAGCATGAAATGCAGGATATAGAAGTCAGTCTCTCAGAAGAAGGACTTTTCATAAAAGCTGACACCATAGGTGCACTTGAGGCATTGTCAAAAGAGCTTGAACAGCACAAAATCCCCATCATGCGTGCAGAAGTAGGACCTGTGAGCAGACATGACATAATTGAAGTAGGGACAATTAAAAACCCGCTTATGTCCGTACTGCTTGCCTTTAACACAACAATGCTGCCTGATGCACTCGACACACTGATGGAAAGTTCAATGGATCATGTCAAAGTCTTTGAATCAAGCGTCATCTACCATTTAATCGATGACTACATCGAGTGGGAGGAGAAGAAAAGACGTGAAATGGAGAAACAGAGCTTTGAAAAACTTGTCATGCCCGCAAAGATAACACTTCTCCCGGACTGTGTATTCAGACAGAACAACCCGGCTGTTGTTGGAATAAGGGTACTTGGAGGAAAACTCCAGACAGGTGTAAACCTGATCCACCTTGACGGAAGAAAGGTCGGAAAAGTAAAACAGATGAAGAAAGGTCAGGACAATATTCAGGAAGCAATCGACGGCGATGAGATTGCAATATCCATTGAAGGCCCGACCATAGGACGACAGGTGAATGTCGGCGATGATCTTTACGTGGACATACCCGAACATCATGTTAAAGTTCTTGAAACTGAGATGATTTCTCATTTAAACAGCAGTATGACGGAAATTTTGGAAGAATTGACACGTATGAAAAGAAAAGACAAACCCTTCTGGGGCAAGTAGTCTTTTTAATGTTATAATTCAAAATTATAGAGAACTAAATATTGGAGTTCTAGAAATGGCAGATTTAAAAATAGTCCTCTCCGACCCTAAAACCGGCAAAGCATACAATGTAGAAGCAACCGGAGGAATGGCAGGAGCAATCATAGGAAAATCCGTTGGAGAAGAGATCAATGGTGATGCACTTGGTTTTGCAGGCTACAAGATCCTGATTACAGGTGCAACAGACAGAACAGGCATTCCGGCAAGAAAAGATCTGCCAGGAGCAGGCAAAAGGAAGCTTCTTCTTTCAGAAAGCACAGGCTTCCACCCGACATACAACGGACAGCGTCAGAGAAAGACAATCCGTGCATCTGAGATTACATCAGACTTTGTTCAGGTGAATGCAAAGGTTGTCGAATACGGCGAAAAGACAATGGAACAGTACTTTGCTCCGGAAGAACCCGAAGCAGCTGCTGAACAGTAATAATAAAAACAATTTTTTTGCCTGTTTATTAAAACTGTATTTTAATAAAATAATTTACAGTTCAGATATTCCGGCATTAAATTAATTTAAAATATTTTTTCTCTTCTTAAATAAGAAAGGGAAACTCATTTAATTTTACTTTAAAAATCACTTTCCTAATTTCCTGTTCATAAAGACCCAAAACATTATTTCATGAAGTATTTATTAAGAAAAAACTCATCCTGATTTTTAATTCAGATAAACCTGGTAAAATATTATAGGAGATACAATTTTTATAAAAATGAGCAATATTGTTAGAATTCCTGTTTATTCCAAAAAACGGATAGATAGTTACTATTCCTTTTCGATATTTTTTTCCAAATCTTCAAGATAGCCCTCAAAGTCAACATCATATTTCCGGGCAAGGATAACACAGGCCGCCTCAGGCCGGAGATTTCCGTCAAATACATCTTTTATAATCATATTCATCTCAGAAACGATCTTACTTACATCTGTGTTTAAAGAACCGGCAATATCTTCGAGCAGTCTTTCAACCGGATCATTGTTTTCAAATATTGATGAAGACGGTTTGTAACCCAGAGGAATATCCGTCCCGGACACATCGAAACCAGGCGATAAATAGCCGTCATTTTCAGAAATCAGACCTGAATCAACCCCCATATTAATTAACTTAACAACCTGATCCTTGTTCATCCACCTCTTGTCAATCGTAAGAAAATAGATAAACTCCCCCTTCTTGAGCTGTTGCTTTCGCATATTCTTAAAAGGAGCGGCAATCACAGTTTTTAATGTCAATTAAAAGGCACCCGCAATAAGTTTTTTAATATCATAAGCATCTGTATTCCCGCCGTTGCCCTCTTTTGCCACAAAACACTCAGTACTCATTCCCTTCTCAATGAGTCTGAGGTAATATACGGTTGCAGAACGCGGGATTTTTCTCTCCCCTGTAAGAATGGTTTCATTCAGAATTATCTGAAAATCTGCCGTCTCTGAAATCTTTTCAAGCAGCGAAGGAATCTGATCAACAGGAACAAGATTTGTCTTCTCATTTGCAACAGAAATTTTTAGATCAAGGCGTACCAAATCCTCCCCCGCCCTGTTTGTTACATGAGTGCCGTTCATCAGAATAACCTTTTCAACCACATCAGAAAATGGCCTTCCAATTTCAAAATCGAGATCGCATCTCTGCGGAAACCTGTGATATACTCTGCGCATCGGTACAATATTGATGCTTAAATTTATAAAAAAGAGTTGGTAAACACCAGGGGTTGGATTACCCCCTTAAAAATCACTAAATTAAAAATCGGATCAAAAAAATTTATTCAATCAGAACTGCGTTTATTACGCCGTCCTGACCAGGTCTTGATACAATTCTTGCTTTTCCTGCTTCGGTTAAGATAATTGCACCCTTTGTGAGAAGGTTACGGCGCACGTAGTTAGGGTTTGCCGGGTTCACTTCCACATTTTTGATCTCTACCTTCTTTGTCTCACCGGTTTTTGGGTTTGAAACACATGCAAAATTGTCACGCATTGCACGGACTTTCTGGTTGCCTCCGTGTGTGCGGATTAATTTACGGCGTGCCTCACCAATGTGTGTTTCTGCCGGTGATCTTCCAATATCTACTCTTCTCTTTCCGCAGGCAGGCTTAATACGACCGCCGGTCTGCCTTCTTACTGATCTTCCTTGCCAGAGCATTTAATACACCTTTAAATTATGATATACTCTTAATTTTTTGAAAAACCTAGGGTCCTTCAAAAACTTCTGAAGTGCTATATATATTCCTTGTGAACTTATTTAATTGCACCGCAATTCTCTATCTCAGAATCTCATCAATGAGTTCTTCAAGGCCCTCTCCAGTCTTCAGATTAGTCCTGAATACAGGCATAACAGGGTTATAACGGTGAATATCTTCTTCCATTCTCTCAATGTTGCAGCCAACAAATTCTGCAAGATCTATTTTGTTGATTACAGCAATTGTTCCGTTCCTAAACATCATCGGATGTTTGTTTACAACATCATCTCCCTCGGTTGTACTGACAACCACTATCCTCTTTTCAGCACCAAGGGAAAAGTCAGTGGGGCAGACCATGTTTCCAACATTTTCAATGAACAAGATCTCTATCTCATCCAGCGGAAGAGAGTCAAGTGCATGTTCCACAAGATGTGCATCAAGATGACATTCCTTTCCTGTATTTGCATTTACAGCAGGGGCCCCGGTACCGACTATCCTCTGGAAGTCATCATCCCCCCAGACGTCTCCTGCAATTGCCCCTGTACTCATACCTCTTTTCTTCAATGCAGGAACAAGGTTCTCAATAAGTGCAGTCTTCCCTGAACCTATTGCCCCGAGAAGATCAAATCCCCTCACACCATGATCCTTTAATCTGTGGTAATTTTCATGTGCAAGCTTGTTATTTGCATTAAAAACGTCCTGTTCAATGCTAATATCAATATGGTGCATAGGTATAGTTATGATCAGTACCTGTTAATAGGTTCACCCAACTATACTATTGTACATGGAAAGGGAAACAGGAAAAGTGCTCTACCCCTGCTATTTTGATAAGGATCTGAAAAGAAAGGAAGGCAGGCGCGTAGAAAAGACACTTGCAATAAAAAAACCCGATACAAAATCAATAGCAAAGGCTGCATCAAAATTAGCTCTCAAATATAAAACAGAAGACAAAACACACCCTTCTTTCTGGATTGAAAAAAGCGGCCGTGTTGTCGTAGAATGGGATCAGCCCAAAGAGAGCCTGATTAAAAAAATTGCAGAAACCATGAAAGAGGACTAAAAAAACATGTATGATCTTCACACCCATACGACAATTTCCGACGGAGAACTTATCCCGACAGAGCTTGTGAGAAGGGCAGCGGTTTTGGGATATAAAACACTTGCAATAACAGATCATGTCGATGCATCGAACATAAGTGAGGCGATAAAGGGAATAAACGCAATAAAAATATCCGCCGGACATTATGGAGTAAGACTCCTCTCAGGTGTTGAGATCACACATGTTCCTCCAAAAGAGATAGCAGAGCTTGCAAAACGTGCCAGGAATGAAGGGGCTGACATTGTGGTAGTCCACGGTGAAACGGTGGTTGAGCCGGTCTGCCCCGGCACCAATATGGCGGCCTGCAGGTGCTCTGATGTAGACATTCTTGCGCACCCGGGACTACTGACAGAAGAGGAAGCATGTGAAGCCAGAATAAACAATGTTGCTCTCGAAATAACTTCAAGGGGAGGCCATAACAGAACAAACGGCCATGTTTACAGAGTTGCTAAGGTTTCAGGCTGTAATATTCTGGTAAATTCCGACACACACGGCCCTGATGATTTGATGACGGAAACCGCGCGTAAATCAGTCGCCATTGGTTGTGGAATGACACCAGGCGAGGCAGAAAATATTTTATCAGATAAAGCCCTGGATCATTTTAGGTGATCTTACCAAATATATAATGTTTAGCACAACCTTAATATACTTTTTAGACCCATATATATAGATTGCGAAGTAGAATTTGATCTTGGTTTTTCAGGAAGGTAATCTATTGAAACTTGCTGGCCGTATTAATTCCATTATAGGAAAACACATAATCGTTGTTTGTTGTGACCCGGCCCAACTGCCACGAATTCATACAGAAGTTGTTGACCGCCGTCAAAAACCTGTTGGAAAACTTGTTGAAGTATTTGGGAATATAAACGCCCCTTATGCAACCGTTTATTGTAAAAATACAAAAAACCGCATTACAGGCGAAAAAATCTATACAAAATAAAAAATTTGGTGAAATATGCAGGAAATTGAAAAACTCAAACAGCTCCAGTCACAAAGAGAAGCACTCAAAAAGAGAAGCACAGAAAATGTCGAAAAACTTCAAAAGAAGAAGGAAGACACAACCAAAACAGTCTGCCCGGAGTGTGGAAGCCGTCAGTTAATTCATGATTACGAACGTGCAGAGCTTACCTGTCAAAACTGTGGTCTTGTTCTTGAAGAAGAATTTATCGACAGAGGTCCTGAGTGGCGTGCATTCGATCACGACCAGCGTATGAAACGTTCACGTGTTGGTGCTCCTATGACCTTTACAATTCACGACAAAGGTCTCTCAACGATGATCGACTGGAGAAACCGTGATTCATACGGTCGTGCTATCTCCTCCAAAAACCGTGCACAGCTATACCGTCTGCGTAAATGGCAGAGAAGAATCCGTGTATCAAATGCAACAGAGAGAAACCTTGCATTCGCTCTTTCCGAACTTGACCGCATGGCATCAGCTCTTGGTCTTCCAAGAAATGTTCGTGAAACAGCAGCAGTTGTCTATCGTGATGCTGTTGACAAAAACCTGATTCGCGGAAGAAGTATCGAAGGTGTTGCAGCCGCTGCTCTCTATGCTGCATGCCGCCAGTGCAGTGTTCCAAGAACACTTGACGAAATTGCCGAGGTATCACGTGTATCAAGAAAAGAGATTGGAAGAACATACAGGTTCATCTCAAGAGAACTCGGATTAAAACTTCTTCCGACATCACCAATCGACTATGTGCCGCGCTTTTGCTCGGGACTTAATCTCAAAGGTGAAGTTCAGTCAAGGGCTGTTGAAATCCTCAGACAGGCCGGAGAAAGAGAACTTACAAGCGGCAGAGGCCCGACAGGAGTTGCCGCCGCCGCAATTTATATATCATCCATTCTTGGCGGAGAACGCCGTACACAGCGTGAAGTCGCTGAAGTGGCAGGCGTTACCGAAGTTACGATCAGGAACAGATATAAGGAACTTGCAGAAAAACTAGATATAGAGATTATTCTCTAATCTAACCCATAAAATTTATTCAATTCTCCATCCAGCTTTATTTTAATAAAAATGGGCTTGTAGATCAGGGGGAGATCGCTACGTTCGCAACGTAGAGGCCGCGGGTTCAAATCCCGCCAAGTCCATAAAAATTATTCTGAAAAATTGTTCTTTTATAAAAATCCACAGGGATAAAATTGCAGATCCAAATTACAAAAAAAGCCGGTTAAAAAAAATTATAGCCAGAGCATGTCATCATCTTCTGAATCAGATGAAAAACTGCTCTTACTCTTTTTATTGACAGATTTTTTATCTGCTGACGGTGTCCTGTCATCCTTAACCTGAAGTCTCCTTTTGCCAGGTTCGGGATCTTTTGCACCCGCACTTTTTGCACTTACAAGCCTTTTTTCAGCACGCGAGAATGACTCATCTTTGGAACGCACTGCCTTCATTCCTTTTATCTTTGTATCGTCCGAGATAAGTTCACGGGGTTTGACAGCATCACCCCTCATCTTTACCCCTCCGGATAAAAGCTCCTTTGGGGCAGAGACATCATTCCTCATTCTGACACCCCCTGAGAGAAGCTCTTTTGGTTTGCGGGCGGCTCCCCCCATAGACAGTTTACCATTTAAATTATTATCTTTGGGACGTATTGCAGGCCTTATTGACAGCCTTCCTCCGGAAAGACTTCCCTCTTTTGCACGGATGTTCGGACTTACCGACACCTTGCCTCCGGATAAAGCATTGTCAGAGGGCTTTAATTTATGACCCACCGAGATGGAACCGCCGGAAAATGTATTGTCATTAGGTTTCAGCACCTTCCCACCGGAGATCCTGCTCCCTGAAAATGCCTTGTCAGTGGGCCGCTGAACCGAACCGCCAATACTTATTTTTTCACCGACACGGGCAACATCACTCTTTTCACGCGGAACAGAAGGCCCCTTGATCTCCCCGACACCAAAGATCCTGTCTTTTGGAGCTTTGCCCATATCAACAGAAGTCATCCTTGTCATATCAAGATCGGTCTTTCCTGATCTTCCGGGCAGGTTGATTCCGTTGTTATCCTTTTTCTTCTCCTTTTTACCGGAAATTACAATCTGGTCATCATGCACTTTTTCTTTCTTAACCAAAGGCATACCGTCAGACTGTTCCTTTTTTAGCTCCTCGTACTCTTCCTTTTTTACATATTCACGGGAAGTCAGAGATATCGGCTCAGATTCATCATAATTCACAAAATCCCCCGCATTGTCCCCGCCATCATCATAATCATCCATTTCTTCATCCTCCAAAAGCTCGACAAATGAATAGCCCCTGTTGATCCCCGCCTGATCAACTGCTCCCGGACTATAATTTTCAGATCCCTGATAAGATTCAGCCTCAGCCAAATCATCCTCCAGAAAGTCCGCAATATTAAGAGAAGGAGAAGCACCTGCCGAAAAATTCCCGCCCTCAGAAGTTTCAAGCAGGTCAAGCTCATAACTTCCAAAATAAGCCTCTTCCCCGTTCATTCCCAAACGATCATCAGCCCCGGCAATCGTATTGTCTGAGGCTCCTGAAAGGGAATCGTCCGAATAACCGCTAATAAGGCCCCAGGCCTCTTCTTCAAGTGACTCATCATCACAGGCCGAAGAAGGCCTGTTATTATACTCTCCACTACAACCTTCCGGATATCCCGAGGTATACGAAGGCGTTTCATCCCCTAAATTCCCACACTGCTGATTTAAGGGGGAATGCTCCGACTCATAAATTTCGCGGTTATCCTTTTCTTCTGATGATCTGCCTTTAGATAAGAGAAGCATTTCATCTTCACGGAGGATTCTCTGTTCTTCTTCCATCTGCCTTTTTTGCTCTTCTTCCAACCTGTAAACCTCCCTTATTTTTCTTATCTCTTCCAGACGGGGAATATTGTGCAGACCTGAAAGCATTATGATGATTCCGACATAACGCGTATTTCGGACAGGATAATCACCGGAACGCATTTCAAGGCCGGCAATACTTGAATCAATCCATTTCCTGACAGTCTGAAAACCTTTCATTGAAAGTTCACGGGAGGGCCCTGCTATCAGAACAAGTGCTTTGTCGGCGCTTGTGAGATCACAGGGTATTGAAATATCCTCATAAACGGCTTGTTTGGCAAGTGAAACAATACGTGTTGCGCGTTTATGAGAACCCTCACTGAAATATGTATCAGATCTCCACCTCTCAAGAGGATCAAGCCAATTGCTTGGAAGCATCTCAATTGCATACCCGATGGCCGTCATCCCGTTTCCTTTAAGGGTGTTTAAAATTTCTCCTGCATCCAAAACAATTTCAGCTGATTCAAAGCCCGATTCATTAAATTCCCCTGCACGCAGCAAAAGACCCACCTGGCGTGAAATCCTTTCATTAAGCATCTTATAGGTATCCCGGGGATTTTCAGGAAAATGTTTTCCAAACGGCGATGGTTTTTGTACAGGGTTTCCTGCTTCATCGAGGGTCGTTTCAAAAGAGGCCTTTATTTTTTTGTACCAGGTTTCGTTGTCAAACAGAAATATACCGTCAACACACTCACCGATCATGTCAAGATCATCGGCTGCTTTCGTCGCGATAAGCCTTCCTTCACGAAGATACGGTAAAGTGCAGACTGCAAACACCGGTTCGACATATGACTTTCTGATCTCATTTGTAAGGTCAGGGATAACATCACTCAGATGCCCGCCAAGACCTGTGAAAACAAAAATTGCATCGATGTCGACATTGTCCATCTTTTTAACCTGGGACATAACTTCGTCTACATCAATTGTAGAGCACGCATCAAAATGAACGGCAGGATCAAGAACGGGGGAAAATACTTTTGCTTCATCAGGAAGATTCCGAAGCTGGGACAGAAAATTCCCGTCGGTATCAATCACAATTGCAGAAATACAGTTTACACTACTGCGCCTGTCCTGATAGTAAAGTTGATCCACAATACGTGAACCGGCCCCACCCACACCAATGGCAAGTATCCTCATTTTACTTTAAACCCCGGAATTTACAAATTCAGGAGATAATACATATGTTCTTAATTTATCGGCTGAATACAGGGTGTAAAACCCCGCTCAATCAGTCAGTTTTATTGTATTCCGGCCATACATGGCAGGTATAATTTACAATTATTTTTGCAGCTGTTTAAACTATATTTAATGTATGTACATACAGACTAATAATTGTCTTGATTCATACGTCTATGAATAAAAATCCAAATGGCGGAATATATCAGAGTATTTTAAAAAATTAAAGCCCATGAGGCTGAAAAATTAATATATGAATTTCATTTTTCAACACAATCTTATTTTTCAGACATTCATAAAACAAACCTGATTTTTTTAAATGGGTAATCAAAATGATAATGTTTTTAAATCTGCTAACGATAATAGACTAATTGAGGTGAATTGACCTTGAGTTATGGAATTGAATTTGTACCAGGAAATATATCTGTTAAACAGGTAGTAAAATACTGTAAACTTGCAGAGCAGAAGGATATCGACTTTGCATGGATTACAAACCACTACAACAACCGTCACTGTTACCCAACCCTTGCAGCAATTGCAGAGGCAACTGACAGCATTAAAATGGGCCCGGGTATCATGAACACATTTACCGACACACCGGCAGCAATTGCATCGTTTATGTGCACTCTTAACGAGATTTCAGAAGGACGCGCAGCACTCGGTATCGGTCCAGGTGACCTTTCAACACTGCCAAAACTTGCAATAGACCCAGCTAAGCCAGTTTCACGCTTAAAAGAGGGTGTTCAGCAGATCAAAGCACTTTGCGCAGGCGAAGAAGTCAAAAAGTCAGGAAACATGGAATTCTTTGACTACGATGGTGCAAAGCTGACAGGTGTTGAACTTCCTGCAAAGAAGAAGCAGATACCAGTCTACATCGGAGCGCAGGGCCCCAAGATGCTCGCACTTGCAGGTGAAATTGGAAACGGTGCTCTTATCAATGCATCAAACTCCAAGGACTTTGATATCGCAATTCCAATGATTAAAGCTGCATGTGACAAAGTCGACGAGAAGAAATTCAAGAAATTCGATGTCGGCGCATACACTGCAATGTCCATTGACCAGAGCGAAAAGAAGGCACGCAATGCAGCGAAGATTGTTGCAGCATTTATCGCAGCAGGTTCACCACCAGCACTTCTTGAACGCCACGGTCTTGACCTTGACAATGTAGCAAAGATCAAAGACGCACTTTCACGCTTTGACTTTGGTGCAGTAGGAGGCCTCGTTGGCGATGGCGAAATTGACGCATTCACAATTGCAGGCACACCGGAAATGGTACAGGAGAAGTGTGAAAACCTTACAAAATCAGGTGTAACACAGATCATATTTGGTTCACCACTCGGACCAGACATGACAAACTCCATCCGTCTTCTCGGAAAATACGTCATCTAAAAAAGCTGAAAAAAATAAAAATCACATATTTTTTTCACATTTTTATTCAACTATTTTATAACATTTAATGAAAATATACTCCTCTGGAAAGTTATTCATATGACAGACAGGGGCATATATAGTTTCAGCGAAATCCAAACAAATTCAGGAATTGTTCAGTACAGGACTGAAAACCTGACTGGCATAAAATGTCGGATTAGTCCTGAAAGAATTAAACGCAATATAGACAATCCGGATTTTTCAAAATATAATAATGAGCCATGTCCTTTTTGCCCTGAAAATGTTCTGATAAATACCCCTGTGTTTAAAGACGGAACCAGAATACAGAAAGGCGAGAGTATAACATTTCCAAATCTCTTCCCGTTTGCCAGAAAACATGTGGTTACAGTAATTACTAAAGATCACAATGTCAGAACTTTTTCAAAAAAGCAGATTGAAGATGCAATTGACGGGCAGTACCGGGCACTGATAAACGAAACCGGATACTCATCAATCAACTGGAACTTTCTCCCTTCAGCAGGCGCAAGCATGCTTCACCCGCATATGCAGGGAATATCTGATTACACCCCTTCAAACCTAACTGAAAAATACATCACAAATTCATACAAATACTATCAGGAAAAAGGCAAAAACTACTGGGATGAACTAATACATACAGAAATGAAATCTTCACGTTTTATAGCAGGCAGTGAAATAATCTGGGCCGCAAACCCGGTTCCACTGGGAGAAAAAGAGATAAGAGGATATATGCCGTTTTCAACACTGGATGAACTTGAGTCTTATATTGATCTAATCTCAAAAGGAATGAAAAATATAATTGATTTTTACAATTACTTAGGTCATTATGCATTCAATTTTTCATTGTACACAGGAACACCTAAAAACAAAAATAAAGGATTCAGGGCATTTTGTTCTTTTATTGCACGGATAAATCCCAATCGTGCGTGTACTTCCGACACCGCATTTATGGAGCGCCTCCACATGGAACCTGTCATACTTACACTCCCCGAAGATCTTGGAGAGGCATACAGTAACTTCAAAATCAATACAAAATGAAAAACAGCCTTAAAGGGTACTGGTCTGTCCTGACCGTTCTTTCTCTTGCAACAGCAATTGAACTTCTTGACGGCACAGCACTGAACATATCACTGCCAACAATAGCCACCGAATTCAACGCGGGACTCGACTCGGTTTCATGGATCCCACTCGTATATTTCCTGGTAATAAGCTGCCTTCTTTTACCGTTTGCAAAAACCGCAGAGATATATGGAACAGGAAGGATCATTGCCGGCGGATTTCTTATATTTACGGCTGCATCATACCTTTGCACAATCTCACCAGGAGTATGGTGGCTTGTACTCTTCAGAGGAATACAGGCCATAGGGGGGGCCATGATGGCCGCCGGAGTCCCGGCACAGGTTGCAATAGCATTCCCACAAAATGTTCGCGGGAAAGCGCTTGGAATTATTATGGGTGCAGGAGGATTTGCACTTGCAGCAGGGCCTGCCATAGGCGGGTATATAACCCATTACCTCTCCTGGCACTGGATATTTTACATAAACATACCCCTGGGACTCATCGGAGTCATTTTAACATTATATTTATTTGAAGATCAAAAACCTTCAGGAATTACCCGTAAATTTGATTACCCGGGAGTAATATTTTTGTCAGTTGCAATGTCCGCATTCCTTTTTACACTGACAAAAGGGAGTGCTCTTGGCTGGAATTCTCCGGTAATTCTGTTATGTATATTGCTGTTTATGATTTTTGCACCATTATTTTTCATATGGGAAAACAGGAATGCAAACCCGATAATCAACACGGAAATCTTCCTTTCATGGAAATTTCTGGGAGCAGTTTTGTTCCTCACTTTATTTGAGATACTTCTTGGAGGAATCGAATTTACCCTCCCCTTCTATCTGGAAAATATTACAGGGCTGACACCGGACATATCAGGACTTTATCTGCTGATACCCCCGCTCATCATGATAATCGCAGGCCCTGCAGGAGGTCTCATATCTGATTACGAAGGAAACAGGCTGGTGTGTTCAATAGCTGCATTAATAGCACTATTATCCAGCATTCCATTCGTTTATTCGCTATACACAGACACAATCCATCTTGTAATTGCACTGATAATGTTTGGGGCTGCAATTGGTATTGTTGCAAGCTCGGGAGCAAGCAGGGTAATTGAACACAGCCCTGAAAAACATAAAATTACAGGCTCTGCAATAAGCAACCTCGTATTTTACGTTGGCATGAGTATAGGGACAGCAGCATACACACTCGTACTTCAGGAGAGCATTTCACTTCAGACAAAGAATTTTCAATCCACAATTATCCAATCACTGCCCCCAATAATTTTTACCAATGCAATGGAGATGATCTACATATTCTCAGCAGTCCTTGCGGTAGCTGCACTGATAATATCGATATCAGTAAAAAACAGAGATATTTACAATTAATTAAGGAACAATAAAATTCTATTTTTTAAAATAATAATCTAAAAAACCAGATATCCGGCAAAAAATACACGCATCTTAAAATGAAATCCAAACTTCAATGATGACTGAGTGTCAGAAAAAAATCCACACAAGTGTTTTTGAAATATAATGAATCTTTTAATATGTAAGAAAGCAGGACTTTTGGAGTATTTACAATGTTTGAGTATTTCCAGGGACTTGGCCCTGTGCAGCAGGCCCTTCTTGCAGGGCTTTTTACATGGGGAATGACTGCAGCCGGAGCGGCAGTAGTGTTTCTGTTCACCGGTTTTAACAGAAAGTTTATGGATATCATGCTCGGTTTTGCTGCAGGAATAATGCTCGCGGCAAGCATCTGGTCACTGATAATTCCCGCAATAAAATTATCGGGGGACTGGGGATATCTTAACTGGTTTCCTGCATCAGCAGGATTTCTTCTCGGAGCAGTATTCATTGCCGGACTCGACAGGACACTCCCACACCTGCACATAGGCTCCCCCTACGAAAATGCTGAAGGGATTAAGACATCATGGCGGAGAAGTACACTGCTGGTGCTTGCCATAACCCTCCACAATATACCAGAAGGCCTTGCTATCGGTGTTTCTTTCGGAGCAGCCGCATCCGGACATCCGGAGGCTACTATTGCTGCTGCCATCTCACTGGCTCTTGGGATAGGGATCCAGAATTTACCGGAGGGAATTGCTATCTCCATGCCACTCCATAGTGAAGGCACAAGTGCAGCGAAGAGCTTTTGGTACGGCCAGCTGTCAGCAGTTGTCGAACCGGTTGCAGCTGTCCTGGGTGCTGCTGCGGTTGTCTTTGTAATGCCAGTCCTCCCCTATGCCCTTTCCTTTGCGGCAGGTGCAATGATCTATGTCGTTATCGAAGAAGTAATTCCGGAGTCACAGCTTAACGGAAATACAGACCTGGCAACTTTCGGGGCAATATCAGGTTTTCTTGTTATGATGATTCTGGATGTGGCCCTTGGATAAAAATGGGATGATAATTATTTTAACTTTTTTTATAAAAATGATTCAAACATTCACTATATCTGAAAATCATACATACGAATATTCAAAAATCATCTAAATTATATAATTTTTCAGGAACAGCCGTTTTTCATTTCGAAAAACAATAACAGATTTTCCAAATAACAATCTGAATATAGAAACAAAATTAAAAAAATAATTAAATTTTATTTATTTTACCAGGGCTTTGAGATAAGCTCTTTCTTCTCAACGCGTGTTCCGTCGCCCTTGTGTGGCCTTCTGATTACACCGTCGCCTGCTTTCTCAATTTCACGTGCTTCTTCACAGAGGAGCATTGCCTGGCGCATCATCTCGTGTGCGGATGAAACGATAGGTGTGTAGTTTTCGTGACCCTTTGTCATGAAACAACCCTTGACATTCTGGCCTGCAACTGCCTGTGCAATCTCGTATGCTGCACGTCCTTTTGCATATGCGTATGGGTTTGTGAACTCATTTGCAACTGCTTTGTCGGATGTCATGACGATCTTTGGAAGAACAAGGTCTGCACCCTTCTTTCCTTCTTTTACCTGGTCAATTACTTCATCAAGTGCAATCTGGAGTTTGGAGAATGCGCCTGTGAGTGCGAGAACCTTTACAAGGTTTCCATTAAAGTCTGACATTTCCTTAGGGTCAAGGAATTCACGGCGTGCACCAATCATGGAGTCTGCCTTCATGATGATGTATCCAAATGCTGATTCCTTGAGTGCTGCAAAGTCATCTTTCTTTGATGTGATATCGTCTGTAATTACAATACATGGAATGCCTGCTGCTGCAAGTGCCTCACGTGCTCCCTTTGGTCCGGGAAGAACACCGTTTGGAGACACAACAATACAAAAGTCAGGTGCCCATGCCTTCATGTTGTCAACAACACGTGCAATGTCGTTTTCCTGAAGTTTTGTTCCGCTTGTTGCCATGAATGTTTCCATGTCTTCACGGTCTGCACGCTCATCAAGGAGTAATTCAGCCATAACACCACTTGCGATGTTGCCGAGTTTTGCGATTCCAACTTTAACTACCATATTCTATACCTCTCAAATTTGAGAACATTTTAAATTCAGCAGATCTGCTAATAAAGATTTTGAAATCTTCCTTTTCTGTACACAGTTAACTTAACATGTTAATTAGAAGTGTTTAAGTTCAGGTAAACATATAACCATATTAATGAAAGATAGTCTACTTACTGACCGCCAAAAAGAAGTGCTCAGGTACCGTAAACATGGTTATACCCAGCAGCAGATTGCAGACATCATAAAAACTTCCAAAGCAAATGTGTGCACGATTGAGAAAGCAGCGATGGAAAACATCAAAAAAGCAAAAGAAACAATCGAATTCCTATATACCCTCGATGCCACCCATTTATGCACCATAAGCGCAGGTTCTGATTTTATTGAGGCAGCCAAGGATATCTTCAAAGAAGCTGAAGTTGAGGGTATAAAAGTACGATACGACACAATATCTCTCATTAACCGTATGCGCGACTCAAATCCGGAACGCTTCCGGGCAAGATACATAAAAGACGACATTGATGTATACATCAATAAAGAAGGCGACATATATTTCAATTAAATATCTGAAATTATTATTTTCCAAAGAATTTTTTAGTCATAATGCCCATATATTCAAATAAAATCAAAAAATTGTACAGATTATAAATTGTTAATTCAGATCATGTGGAAATATTCAGACTTACAATAATACTATAAAATCATCATCAGGCATTTTCTCTTTTTTATTCATGAGTTCCAAAATACAAATCTTTATAATAAAATAAATAGAACATTTAGGAAACCGTTATGAAATTTGCATGAAATGTTGTTCATGAACCTGTCAACGACAGAGAATAAACATCATTGAAAGACAAATTTTCATAAAGTGGTTGCCCGGAAACCTGAAATCGTTTCAGGATTCTGGTGATTGCCGAGATAGTTGTTTATTACCCTTTGAAGGGTAGTAACGGGCTGACGACGTAGGATCTGATGTATGCGCCAAATTATGGGGTGGACGAAAATGTATTTTCGGCCCTTTTTCTGGCATTGACCAGAAGAGCGCAGGTAAAGGTCAGAATCTGTTAGAGAGACGTGAAAGCTATTGGCCGGCAGAATTCGGTCAAGGCTAAGGAATTATTTAATTCCAAAAAGGCAGGCAGAAGATTACTGCATGTTATTCAGCAGACCCTTAATCTGCCGGAGTAAACAATACACGAGTATCCAGGTTCATTAGGCCAGACGAGAACGTCTGTTTAACCCTTCAGGAACATGTTTCCTGAAATCTCGGAAAAACAGTATCGATTTAATAATTAAATCAAGATTTAGGATTGATTGAAAAATGGCCGAAATATCCAGACCACGCAGAGGATCTCTTGCATACAGTCCCCGCAAGCGTGCAAAGAGCCAGGTACCAAAATACAAATCCTGGCCTGAGTACGAAGGGGAGCCAAAACTGCAGGGATTTGCCGGATACAAAGTGGGTATGACGCATATTGTAATGGTTGATGACCACAAAAACAGCCCAAGTGAGGGCAAGGACATCACAGTACCTGTTACAATTGTCGAAATTCCACCCATGAAGGTTGTTGCAGTGCGTGCATACGCTAAGGATACATACGGAAAGCATGCATTCTCAGAAGTGTGGGCAGAAAATGTCGACGAAGCACTCAAAGGACGCATTGCAATTCCAAAGAACAACAACAGTGCAGATAACACTCAGAAAATCCGTGACGCTATCGCAAACGAGAGAGTCTCTGACATTTTTGCATTAATGTACACTCAGCCGGCAGCGCTTACCGGTGTTCCAAAGAAAGTTCCGGACTTAATGGAAGTCCGTGTTGCCGGCGGAAGCATGGAAGCACGCCTCGAATTTGCAACAGGACTCTTTGGTTCAGAAATTGAACTGGATGCAGTTGCAGAAGAAGGCCAGTACATAGACGTTACAGCAGTAACAACAGGTAAAGGCACAAACGGCCCTGTCAAACGCTGGGGTATTCAGACACGTAAGGGAAAACACTCTGTCGGTGGAAAGAAACGCCACATTGGAAACCTTGGACCATGGACACCTCACCACGTAAGATGGCAGGTTCCACAGATGGGTCAGATGGGATACCAGCAGAGAACAGAATTCAACAAGCGTATCCTTAAATTGGGAACAGAACCGGAGTCAATTAATCCTGACGGCGGATTCCTCCACTACGGTCTCGTAAGAGGAAAGTACATCGCTATCAAGGGATCAGTACCCGGACCTGTCAAGCGTCTTGTAAGAATCAGACCTGCAATTCGTATCAGAGGCCATGTTGACCGTGTACCGTCAATCAGCTATGTCAGCACAATGAGCAAGCAGGGGTGATCTGAGATGATAACACAGATTAGAACAATAGACGGAAATGTTGCAGGAGATATTGAACTCCCGGCTGTATTCGAAGAAGCATACCGCCCTGACCTCATAAAAAATGCTGTACTGGCACTCCAGAGCACACGCTTCCAGCCACACGGAACAAACGCATACGCAGGACTCAAGACATCAGCTGAATCCTGGGGTAGCGGACGTGGTGTCGCACAGGTACCAAGAATCAAAAACGGTTCACGTGTAGCACGTATTCCACAGGCAGTAGGCGGACGTGCAGCTCATCCTCCAAAAGTAGAGAAAATCCTTGTCCGTAAAATAAACAAGCAGGAAAAAAGAAAGGCAATCAGGTCGGCTATCGCCGCAACCACAATCGAAGAGCTTGTTCTCGCACGCGGACACAAATTTGAAGGAACAATACCATTCGTCTTTGAAGACTCTTTTGAATCACTTGAACAGACAAAAGACATTGTCGAAGCTCTCAAAGCAACAGGACTTTACGCAGATGTCGTTCGTTCAAGAGACTCCAAGAAAGTTCGTGCAGGACGCGGAAAACTCCGTGGACGCCGTTACAAACAGCGCAAGAGTCTCTTAATTGTCACAGGAGAAAAACAGCTCCGTGCAGCAAGAAACCTTGCAGGTGTTGACTCAATAACAGTAGACGAACTTAATGCAGAACATCTTGCACCTGGAACACAGGCAGGACGTCTGACAGTATGGACTGTTTCAGCTATTAACAAACTGGAGGAGATGTAAAAATGATAATCAAGAACCCATATGTTTCAGAAAAGGCATCAATGGACCTTGAGTACAAAGGAAAACTCCAGTTCATAGTAGATCGCGCAGCAACAAAGAAACAGATTGCAAAAGAGATCGAGAGGATGTTCGACAAGGAAGTTGTCTCTGTAAAGACCCTCATGACAATGAAAGGTCAGAAAAAGGCAATGGTCACATTCGCTGACGAAAAAGCAGGCGAAGAGATCCTCAGCAGACTCGGAGTAATGTGAGGGTGGTGTAAATGGGAAAACGCATTATCTCGCAAAACCGTGGTCGTGGAGGTCCTGTATACCGTGCACCGTCACATAAATACAAGGCTTCACTCAAGCACCCCGGTAACATATCAACAACCGTACGCGGAGAAATTATTGATATTGAACATGACCCTGCACGTCACGCACCTATTGCAAAGGTTGTCCTCGCAGAAGGTGAGAAGATTTTCATGCTCGTTACAGAAGGCATGGGAGTTGGCGACAATGTTGCATGGGGACCTGAAGCAGAAGTCAAAAACGGGAACACTCTGAAACTTATCGACATTCCTGTCGGTGCATATGTATGCAATGTTGAGGCAAGACCCAACGATGGCGGTAAATTCATCCGTTCAAGCGGAGTTCAGTCCCAGGTTATCGGTAAATCCGATGACGGACGCGTCGGAATAAAAATGCCAAGCGGCAAACACAAGTGGTTCCACGGGGACTGCCGTGCAACCGTTGGTATTGTAGCCGGCGGAGGACGCAGTGAAAAACCGTTTGTAAAAGCAGGAAAGAAATTCCACAAGATGAAGTCACAGGCAGCAAAATGGCCTCGTGTCAAAGGTGTCTGTATGAACGTAATCGACCACCCGTTCGGTGGCGGTGGACATCAGCACTGTGGACGTCCAAAGACAGTATCACGTGGTACATCACCAGGTAGAAAAGTCGGACATATCGCTGCAAAGAGGACAGGCAGGAAATAAGGAGTGTAGCAAACTATGGCAAAGAAAACGCAGAAGAGATTGCCGAGGCGAAAAGAGGAATTTACCTACCACGGCTTTAAAATTGAAGAACTTCAGCAAATGAGTCTGAGCGAGCTTCTCCCTATCATGCCGTCAAGGGCACGCCGCAAATACAACCGCGGTCTGTCAGAAGGACATGAGAAGGTTCTTGCTGAAGTCAGAGAAGGCAAAGAGCGTATCAGAACCCACATTCGTGATCTGGTAATCATGCCCGATATGATTGGAAAGACAATCGAAGTGTACAACGGTAAGGAATTTACCAAAGTAGAAATTCAGCCTGAAGCTGTATTCATGTATCTTGGTGAATTCGCACTTACAAGAAAACGTGTCTCACACGGTAGTGCTGGTATCGGTGCAACAAGATCCAGTAAATTCGTCCCACTGAAGTGATGTAAATGGCAAGAACAAACTATTCACTTAAGATGGAAGCCGAACAGATTGCCCGTGCAAAGGCTAACGAACTTCCAATCTCTCCAAAGCATGCCATTGAGATCACAAGATTCATCAAAGGCAAGACAACAAAGGAAGCAATTGCATACCTCGAAGATGTTGTGGCCCTCAAGAAGGCAATTCCATTCAAGAGATTCAACAGAAATGTTGCACACAAAAGAGGTCTTGACAAATGGGACGCTGGAAGATACCCTGTCAAAGCATCATCCGAATTCCTCAAAGTTCTCAGATCAGTTGAGAAAAATGCGGAATACATCGGTCTTGATACTGAGAAACTTGAGATCTTCTTCGCAACATCCAACAGAGGAAGAAGACAGCGCGGAATCTTCCCGCGTGCAATGGGAAGGGCTACAGCGAAATTCGCAGAGTCCGCAAATGTCGAAATTATGGTCAGAGAGGTGGAGTAATTGGCAGTAGAGAAAAGATTTGTTGAGGACGGTGTTCGCGGAGCACGCGTTGAGCAGTACCTCTCAAAAGAACTCAAGAGAGCCGGATACGGCGGAATGGAAATTGTTCGTACTCCCCTTGGGACACAGATCACAATCTTCGCTGAGAAACCTGGTATTGTAATCGGAAAGGGCGGAAAAGTTGTACGTGAACTTACAGCAACACTCCAGAACGAATACAATATCGAATCACCACAGATTGAAGTCCAGCAGGTAGAAAATCCGGCATTCAATGCACAGATCATGGCAGAACGCCTTGCAAATTCACTTGAACGCGGATGGTACTTCCGTAAGGCAGGATCCAGCATCCTTCGCCGAGTCATGGAATCAGGCGCACTTGGCTGTCAGGTTGTAATGTCAGGAAAACTTACAGGTGCACGTTCACGTGTTCAGAAGTTCTCAGAAGGATACGTCAAATTTGCAGGCGAACCAAGTCTGACAATTGTTGAACACGGATATGCAATCGCAGTCAAAAAACTCGGAACTATCGGATGTACCGTAAGAATCGTTCCTCCTGGTGCACAACTTCCAGATCACTTTGAAATTCTCGAAGCAGAACCTGTTAAGGAACCCGTTGAAACCAAACCTGTAGAAGAGGAAATCGAAGATATTCCTGCAGAAGAGGTCATCGGAAAAGAGATTGACGAAGAGATGGAAGCCGCAGAGGACGTACCCGCAGAGGAGGATTTCTGAAATGGCTATCTTTCGTGCATCAGAAGTTGCACAGTTCAGTGATGTCGAATTGTCAGAACAGCTTGACAAGCTTGAACTTGAACTTGTTCAGGATCTTGGAAAGGTAAGCGCAGGTGGAGCACCGGAGAACCCCGGCCGCATTCACGAAATCAAGCGCACCATTGCAAGAATCAAAACTGAGCAGAACAAACGGAGAAAAGAGGCTTGATCACACCTCAGAATGTATGCAGACATGAATTAATCGGTCTGGAGATATATATCTCCAATTCAACCAATCCTTCGCAGATTGGAATAACCGGTATAATTGTTGATGAAAGCAAAAATCTGCTGACAATACATTCTGGGAACGGCCTCAAAAAAGTGCAGAAAACAGGCTTAAAAATTGACCTTCATCTTCCAGATGAGACCCGTCTAAGGGTTGATGGATCAGTGTTGGTTATGCAGCCTGAAAAAAGAATCAGCATGCGAATCAAAAATCTGAGGTAAATATGGCTAAAAACACAGGGTTAAACGTCGCAATTCCGGAGAAGGAATGCAATGACGTAAACTGTCCATTTCACGGCACTTTGCCAGTACGCGGCCAGGTGATTACCGGTAAAGTCGTGAGTGACCGCATGCAGGGATCAATTGTAGTATCAAGAGATTACCTGCACTACGTGAAGAAATACAAGCGTTACGAAAAACGCTCATCAAAGCTTCACGCACACAACCCTCCATGTCTTGGCGCCAAAGTCGGCGATGTAGTAAAAATCGCTGAATGCAGGCCAATTTCCAAGACAAAGAAATTTGTTGTAGTAGAGGTGTCTGAGGAATGAAAGCAATTCAGTCTAAAATTCCAAGGGCAATTTCAACAGGTTCAAAATTAACCTGTGCAGACAACACCGGTTCACGTCAGGTACAGATTGTATCTGTCGACAAGTACCATGGTGTCCGCAGACGTCAGCCAAAACTTGGTCTTGGCGACATGGCAACAGTTTCTGTAAAGAAGGGTACTCCTGAAATGCGCCGCAAGCTTGAAAAAGCAGTCGTAATCAGGCAGAAAAAAGAAATTAGAAGAGTGAACGGACTTCGTCTGACTTTCGAGGACAATGCAATGGTCATCACAAACGAACGTGGTGAACCAAAAGGCACAGAAATCAAAGGCCCTGTGGCCCGTGAAGTTGCCGAGCGTTTTCCAAAGATTGGTTCAATGGCGACAATCATCGTGTGAGGTGTATTGGTAATGGTAAGAATTGCAAGCAGTCAGCCAAGAAAACAGCGTAAAGCACGCTACAATGCACCTGCACACATGCGTGGAAAATTCCTTAACGCAAGCCTTTCAAAAGAACTCAAAGAAAAATATGGCAAGTGTTCATTCCGCGTAGTTGAGGGTGACACCGTAAAGGTTCTCCGTGGAGATTTCAAAGGCGAAGAAGCAGTTGTTGACTCAGTCAACACAGAAGCAGGTACAGTTCTGGTTCACGGAGTTTCCGTAACAAAAGTTGACGGAACCGAAGTGCCAAGACCTGTATATGCATCAAATGTGCAGATTGTAAAACTCAATCTGAACGACAAACTTCGTGAAGGAAGACTGGAGGGTAAGAACTAATGTCAAACCATATTAAGAGACTTAATGCGCCAACAGGATGGCGTATTGCAAAAAAGCAAAACGTATTCATTACAAAGACCGCTCCAGGTCCACATAACAAGAATGCAATGCCAATGGTTGTCTGGTTAAGAGATCACACCGGACTTGCCCTCAACATGAAAGAGGTCAAAAAGATCCTTAGCTCAAGATCAATTATTGTAAACGGCAAGGTATGCACTGATCCTAAAATGGGATTGGGAGTTTTTGATATCGTTGCAATTCCAAAGATGGAGAAATACTTCAGAATTCTCCGCAACAAGAAGGGCGACTATGTCTCAGTGGACATCTCAGAAGAAGATGCAAAAACACGCCTTTGCAAAATTGCCGACAAGACAATTGTAAAGGGTGGAAAGATCCAGCTCAATCTCCGCTACGGTGCAAACATTCTCGTTGATTCACAGGAATACAAGCCTAAAGATTCAGTTGTTCTGAATATTGCAGAAGGCGACGGACACTTTACAGTAGTGGACCACTTCCCATTTGCAGAAGGAAATGTTGCAATGATCATTGGTGGACGCCACTCAGGAAAGGTTGGCAAAATTACAAAGATCAATGTAATTCCCGGAAGCATCTCCAACAGGATTTATCTTGTAGAAGAAAAGAGTGGCGAAGAATTCGACACTGTTGAAGATTATACCTTCATGGTTGGAAAATCAGAGTCCGTAATCAAGGAATGGGGGATTGAAGAGTAATGAACCCAATGCAGAATCTGCACATTGACAAGATCGTTGTCCACATGGCAGTAGGCGAAGCCGGTGAAAAACTGGTTAAAGCTGAAACAATCCTGAAAGAAATTACAGGCCAGCAGTCAGTAAGGACAATTGCAAAACGCACCCAGCCGGCATTTGGTATCAGAAAAGGCCAGCCAATCGGTTGCAAAGTCTATCTCAGAGGAGAAAAGGCTGAGGAATTTGTCCGTACATCACTCGAAATCATCGAGAAAAAACTCTTTGCAAGCCAGTTTGACAAATCAGGAAATATTTCTTACGGTATTGAAGAACACACAGATTTCCCAACCCAGAATTACGATCCAATGATCGGTATCTATGGTATGGATGTAAACGTCATCCTTGAGAAGAAAGGTGTTCGTATCGCAAGAAGAAGCATTCAGACAAAAAAACTTCCTGAGAAGCAGAGAGTGACAAGCGAAGAAGCAATCAAATTCATGGAAGAAGAATTTGGTGTCGAGGTGCAGTAAACATGGCTGAAAAAAATTCAAATGAACAGGAAGCACCTGCAAAAATATTTGGACGCGGTGCTAACGAATGCCAGATGTGCGGAAGAAAGCAGGGTCTTGTACGCAGGTACAATATTATGCTCTGTCGCCAGTGCTTCCGTGAATCTGCTCCGAAGATCGGCTTTAAGAAGATGAACTAAGAGGGTGTTTAAAGATGACAAGGCTTAATCCAATTGCAGATGCAATGAGCGCTATCAAAAACGCCTCTGACGTAGGTAAGACAGAATGTATTGTCGAACCCGCAGGCAAACTTCTTGGAGCAATGCTCGGCATCATGAAGGAAGAGAACTACATTGAAAGCTTCGAGCTTATCGATGACGGCAGAGGCGGACAGTTCAGGATCTCACTCAACGGAAACATAAACAAATGCGGCGTTATCAGCCCGCGTTTTGCTGTTAGTGTTGATGAACTTGAAAAATGGGAAAACCAGTACCTCCCTGCAAAGAACTTTGGAATACTCCTGATTACAACATCAAAGGGTGTTCTGTCACACGAAAATGCACGCCGTCTCGGTGTAGGCGGAGAACTTCTCGGATATGTATACTAAAGGTGACAGGAAATGATCACAGAAAGAAAAGTTACAATTCCGGAGGGTGTCAACGCTGAAATTATCGGTTCAACTCTCTCTGTTTCCGGACCTAAAGGAAAAATTGAGAGAAATATGCACTACCCCAATGTCAACATAAAAATTGAAGAAGGGGAATTCGTTGTTTCAACCGAATCAACAAGGAAGAAGATTACCGCTATGCTCGGAACATACGCATCACACGCAAAAAATATGTGCAGAGGCGTTACCGAAGAGTATGTCTATACAATGAAAGTTGTATACAGTCACTTCCCAATTCAGCTCAAGACCAGCGGAAACAAACTTGAGATCGCAAACTTCCTCGGTGAAAAGGAATCCCGTTTCGCTGAAATTCCAGAAGGTGTCAAGATTAAAATCAGCGGTGATGAAATCACACTGACAGGAATTAACAAAGAAATGGTAGGAACTGCATCAGGGAGAATTGAGAGAGCAACAAAAGTCCGTGGACGTGATTCACGCGTTTTCCAGGACGGAATTTACATCGTAAACAAGGCGTGATGAAAAATGGTTGACGATAAAATAAGACTGATAAGGGCAAGGAACGCCCAGCGTGCAACCTTTAAGCGCCAGGGTCTGTCCCGGAAAAAGAAACTTGAAGACACCTGGAGAAGACCACGTGGTCTTCAGAGCAAACAGAGGAAGCAGTACCGTGCAAAAGGACGCCACCCAAGATCAGGCTTTGGAAGCCCGAAGGCAGTCCGCGGAATGCACCCGTCAGGATACGAAGAAGTACTTGTATTCAACATAGCAGATCTCGAAGGTCTTAACTCAGAGATTCAGGCAATCAGGATTGCTGCAGCTGTTGGAAACAAAAAGCGTGCTTCAATTCAGGAAAAAGCTGCAGAGCTTACACTTAAAGTCATAAACCCAAAGGATGTTTCAATAAAGACCGGAGAGGTCGCTGAAGCAGCAGAAGAGGTGAAAGACAATGAGTGATCTGAAAAACCAGAAGCGTATGGCAGCAGCAGTTCTCAAATGTGGTGTAAACCGTGTATGTCTGAACCCTGAAAATGCAGAGGAGATCTCCAATGCTATTTCACGCGAAGATATCAGAGGACTTGTTGAAGAAGGTGCAATTTCCGCCAGACCTGTAAAGGGCATAAGCCGCGGAAGAGCACGTGTACTTGCAGCAAAGCGTTCATACGGTCACTGTAAAGGTGCAGGACGCAGGAAAGGTGCAGCAGGAGCACGCAATCCATCCAAGCGCATATGGATTAGAAAAATACGCGCAATCAGAAGAGAACTTCGCACACTCCGTGATGAAGGCGAGATTGACGCACATTTATACAGAATTATGTACAGAAAAGCAGCTGGAGGGCAGTTCAGAAGTGTTGCCCACATGAAGGCACAGCTTGAGCAGATCTCAGGGAGGATGGAATAATGGCAACAGGTCCAAGATATTTTGTCCAGTTCCGCAGACGCAGAGAAGGCAAAACAGACTACTACAAGCGCTTAAAACTTCTCCTCTCCGAGAAACCACGTATGGTCGTTCGTAAGACTAACAAACAGATCATCTGTCAGCTTGTTGAAGCTCACCTTGATGGTGACAGAACACTTGTTGCCGCATATTCAAGTGAACTTGAAAAATATGGCTACAAAGGTGCAACCGGAAACACACCAGCTGCATACCTTACAGGTATGCTCTTTGCAGTCAAGGCATTCAATGCAGGCTACGAAGAAGCAATTCTGGACATTGGTCTTCACCGTGCAACATACGGCGCAAAAATATTTGCAGCACTGAAAGGAGCTGTAAATGCAGGCTTCAACATTCCTCATGGCGAGGATATCCTTCCTGATGATGACAGGGTAAAAGGAGTACACATCGCAGAATACGCTCCTGAGAGAGCAGGCGATCTTGTAGAAAATGTCGAAGCAGTTGAAGATGCAATTATGAAGGAGCTGAGATAATGGCCTTTGAACAGGAAGAATGGATTCCTCTCACCGGTCTCGGAAAGAAGGTAGCCGCCGGAGAAATCCCAAGCCTTGACACTGTGCTTGAAAGCGGAAGACCAATCAAAGAGCCACAGATCGTTGACTACTTCCTCCCGGATCTTGAAGATGAAGTACTCGACATCAACATGGTGCAGAGAATGACCGACAGTGGCAGACGTGTTAAATTCCGCTGTGCTGTTGTAGTAGGAAACAGCAATGGTTACATTGGCTTTGGCCAGGCAAAGGATGCCCAGGTCGGAAATGCAATTAAAAAGGCAATTGCCAATGCAAAAATCAATATAATCAAAGTCAAAAGAGGCTGTGGCAGCTGGGAATGTGCATGTGGTGAGGGTCATTCAATCCCCGTCCGTGCTACAGGAAAGGCAGGCAGTGTAAAAGTTACACTCGTGCCGGCACCACAGGGAATCGGACTTGTAACGGGTGACATCGGAAAGAAAGTATTACACCTTGCAGGTATTCGTGATGTATGGACTTACTCAAGCGGTAACACACGTACAACCATAAACTATGCAAAAGCAACTTACGATGCACTCAAGCAGGCTAACCTTGTAAGAATGGGAGGCTCACAATAATGTACGTCGTTGTTCAGGTTCGTGGTGTTGTAAACACCAGAAAAGAGATCAAAGACACACTCAAAATGCTCCGCCTCCACCACATAAACCACTGTGTCCTTATCCCTGACACACCTGCATATGCAGGTATGATCAGGAAAGTAAAGGATTACGTGGCATACGGCGAAGTAAACTCAGAAGTACTTGCAACAATCCTTGAAACACGCGGACGCCTGACAGGAGACGTAAAACTTACAGATGAATATGTCAAAGAGAACTCAAAGTTCGCAGACATCAGTTCATTTGCAAATGCAATCTGTTCAGGAGAAGCACAGCTTACAGATCTTCCGGGATTAAAACCAGTTCTGCGCCTTCACCCGCCTAGAAAAGGATACAAGTCTATCAAGCGCACATACCAGCAGGGTGGAGCACTTGGTAACTATGGAAGCGAGATAAACAACCTTCTTTACAGAATGAGGTGAAAAGGAGATGCCTGTAAACAAAAGATCAAAATACCGTGGTTCCCGTACATGCGGTGGTGGAACACACAAAAATCGTCGTGGTGCAGGAAATCGTGGAGGAAAAGGACGTGCAGGTCACAGAGACCACCGTTTCACACACTTCCTCCTTGCAGGTCAGGTTCACAATGGAAAACACGGATTTTTCAACCAGACCGGATCTGCAAACAAAGTCCTTGATATCGGCGATATCGATCAGATGATCGATTCACTTGTCGCAAGGGGATTCGCCACTGTCGATGGCGACACAATAATCTTAGATGCAGAGCAGATCGGAATTAATAAAATACTTGGCGGTGGAAAAGTTACACATAAGATGAACATAACCGCCGAGGCATTTTCCGAAACTGCCAAAGCAAAAATCGAAGAGAACGGCGGCCAGATTCTGGCTGCTTAAAATTAATTCATTTTTTTGGTGAACCTAAATATGGGAGCAATGCTGGATAGAATGGAACCCCTGTTGGCGGCAATGCCCGCTGTCAGGAGTCCGGAGGGGCACGTCCACTTCAAAAATAAGATGATGTGGACAGTTGCAGTTCTGATATTGTATTTTTTGTTAACTAATGTTCAGATATTCGGTCTCAGTCCCGACACGCAGGACTGGCTCGGTATGTACCGTGCCCTGCTAGCCGGTGCAAGTGGAACGATTGTCCACCTGGGTATCGGACCGATCGTCACTGCATCAATTGTTCTCCAGCTATTAAACGGTGCTGACCTTCTTGGTATTAACACTTCAGACGCACGTGGCCAGGTCATGTACATGGGCCTTCAGAAACTGCTCATATTCGTTATGATCATTTTTGAAGCTGCACCAAATGTCATTGGAGGTTTCTTAACACCTGACCCTGCAATTGCAATGCAGTTGTTTGGAGGCAGTATGGGTCTGGTATCATTACTGATATTTATCCAGCTGTGTATCGGTGGTTTTCTAATCTTCCTGATGGACGAAGTAGTTACCAAATGGGGTGTCGGTTCCGGTGTAGGTCTCTTCATTGTGGCAGGTGTTTCACAGGGGCTGATTAACGGTTTCCTTAACTGGGCTCCTGTAAACGATGCATATCCTGTTGGTTTCTTCCCCCGTCTGTTCGCAGTTATAGGAGAAGGAGCCAATTTTGTAGAATACTTCGGGCTTGATGTACTTGCCCTTCTGACAACACTCATAATATTTGGTCTTGTAGTATATGCAGAATCAACAAGAATTGAAATTCCGCTTGCACACTCGGCTGTACGAGGTGCAAGAGGCAGATTCCCTGTAAAACTTATTTACGCAAGTGTTCTGCCAATGATTCTTGTTCGTGTTCTTCAGGCTAACTGGCAGATGCTCGGATTGTTCCTCAATAACATGGGAATTACAATCCTCGGAGAGTTTGATGGTCAGAATCCTGTAAACGGAATTATGTATATCACAGCACCAATCAACAGGCCGACTGACTGGATGTGGTGGGTTATTGATCTCGGCCATCCGGTATGGGAAGTCATATTACGTATGGGAATTGATTTCTTTGTAATGGTAGTCGGTGGTGCAATCTTTGCTCTGTTCTGGGTAAAAACAGCAGGCCTTGATTCATCACATGTTGCAAGACAGATCCAGAGGAGTGGTATGCACATTCCGGGATACCGTAGAAACGAGCAGGTTCTCGTAAAATATCTTGACCGCTATATCCCCCGTGTAACAGTCATTGGTGGTATTGCTGTGGGTATTTTAAGTGTTCTTGCAAACTATCTTGGTGTTATCGGAGCTGTTGGAGGTACCGGTCTCCTGCTGACCGTCAGTATTGTCTACCGTCTCTATGAGGAAATTGCAAGTGAGCAGATCATGGAAATGTATCCGGTCATGCGTGGTTTCTTCGGAAAGGAGTGATAAAATTGTCAAAAGGAAAAAAAGTTGTCATAACAGGGGTACCGGGCGTTGGAAAGACTACAGTAATTGACTCTTCACTTGAAGCATTAAAAGAAGAAGGTGTCAATTACACCTCTATCAATTTCGGCACATGTATGTTTGAAGTTGCATGTGATCAGGGAATTGTTAACGACCGTGATGAAATGCGCAAACTGGATCAGGAACTCCAGAGAGCTTTGCAGAAAACTGCAGCACAGGTCATCGCAAAAATACAGGATAATGTCATAATTGACACACACTGCACAGTAAGTACTCCACATGGTTACCTTGCAGGCCTGCCATCGTGGGTATTACAGGAATTAAACCCGGATATCATTGTGCTGGTTGAAACTGATGAAGATCAGATCTTAAAGCGTCGTCTTTCAGACACTTCACGCACAAGGGATATGGAAGGATATTCAACAATTAAGGATCATCAGCGCTTTAACCGTTACATGGCAGCATCATATGCAATGATGACAGGATGTACTGTTAAGATTGTTAAGAATCTTGACTTCCTTCTTGAAAATGCAGTCGGTGAAATGGTAGCACTTCTGAGGTGAGCATTTTTATGGCAAAGACAAATGCAAAACCTGCAGGAATGTTTACATTCCTCATTATAATGGTCCTTGCCATGGTTGTGTACAGCGTTCCTTTTTTAAGAAATGGAATCGCAAACGCTGCGGATGTTATTTTAAGTCCGATACATCAATTTTTGGGTGTTTCATGGCCTGTTATGATTCTTATTCTTGCAGTAATAACAGGATGTTATTCATCTCTTCTTCAAAAGTACACTATTGACTATGAGAAGATGCAGAGAGTGCAAAAGAAGATGCGTGATTTCCAGAAAGTTTTCAGAGAGGCTCAGCTTTCCGGAGATGAAAAGAAATTACGCAAATTAAACGAAAAACGCGACAAGATGATGCAGGATCAGCTTCAAATGTCCCAGGAACAGTTCAAGCCAATGGGATGGATCATGATAATCACAATACCCATATTTCTGTGGCTGTTGCAAAAAGCTCCTGAAATGGGAACAATAACATTTCCCTATCTGGGAGAATTAAATCTGATCGATCCAACTTTCTCATTCCTCCCGGCGTGGATTCTCTGGTACATGATCTGTTCACTGACACTAAGTCAGGTAATTCGCAAAACTCTGGATATAGGAGGCCTTTGATTTGCGAATTACTGTCAGCGGTCCTCCGGGCAGCGGGACAACATCACTTGCAAAACATCTTTCCGAAAAATATTCTTTTGAACTCATATCAGCAGGGGAAGTCTTTCGTTCACTTGCCAGTGAAAAAGATATGAATTTAATTGATTTCGGAAAATTGTGTGAAGAGGATCCCGCTGTCGACAGTTTAATTGATAAGAGACAAAAAGAGATTGGAGAACAAAAAGACAATATAATTATCGAAGGCAGACTTGCCGGACATATGATCCGGAATGCAGATTTGAAAATCTGGGTTTTGGCATCACCTGAATGTCGGGCTGAGAGAATTGCTGAACGTGAAAATGTGATTTTTGAATCCGCAAAGAACGAGACAGTATTACGCGAAGCATCCGAAGCTGCACGATACAAAAAATACTATGATATCGATATCTATAACCTTTCAATATATGATCTTGTAATAAGTTCTGAGAAATGGAATAAAGAAGGACTGGCATCAGTCGTCGATATTGCAGTTGAAAATATCAACCAATAAAAATGGGCCATAAACCCAAATTTTTATTAAACTTCTATTCTGTGTATTTTTGACTCAGAGAATCTGAGAGTTCATTTATGCTTTTTACAACCTTTGCACCATTCTCAATAAGATACATGAGCTGATCTGCAAACCTGCCTTCACAAAAATCATAACAGGAAATATCCATGGATGAAGGCTGAAATATAAACACAGGCTTGTTAATATCCCTTAAAGCTTCGATATTGCATATATTGCCAGGTCCAACCGGCATCATCGTTAAAATTACGGCATCAGACTTTTCAATCATATCTTTTAACGAGGCAATATTATTTTCAGTAATTTCAGTAAAAGGAGGAACGCAGAGAGTATCGATCAAAAGCTCCTTTGCAGTCTTGTAATCGGTATCACCTGCACACAAAATTCCGGCACTAATGTTAAAAGCTGCTCCTTTAAGCATCTGCATGAGATCTGAGCCTGTTCCGCCTCCGCAGACAATATGAACCTTTTCAACACTGCTGAATTTTTTCAGCGGATTTATCAAAGGCCTTATGTAAGGCTTTCCTGAAAGATTGTTTTTCTCAACAAAAGCTTCGATACCAAAATATAAAGCCAGATTTTCTCTTGTAAGAACACTCTCCGGTTTTCCTCCTGCGACAATTTTTCCCTCATTCATTATAATGAGTCTGTCACAGTACTGTGAGGCAAGATTTAAATCATGAAATATTGCAATCCTGGTTACTTTGTCATCAAGATTTTTTATAAGGTTAAGTATCTCAATCTGGTGATTGATATCCAGATGTGATGTGGCCTCGTCGAGAAGAAGAATCTGCGGCTGCTGTGCAAGTGCCCTTGCAATCAAAACTCTTTGTCTTTCACCTCCGCTTATCTCCGTTACGGATTTATTTCTGTAACGCGAGACATTGGTCTTCTCCATCACTTCATCGACAATTCTTCTGTCAACCGCTGTTTCCCCTGAAAATCTTTTCATGTGAGGATACCGCCCCATCATGATAATATCATATACCGAATAATCAAAGTTTATCAGGGTTTCCTGGGGCACAACACTTAATTTACCCGCAATCTCTTTTGGAGAATAACTTTCAAGAGGTTTTTGAAACAACTCAATCTTTCCACAGCGATAATCGAGAACCCTGCTTATTGTTTTTAAAAGAGTTGTTTTGCCTGAACCGTTTCTTCCGAGAATTCCTATAAATTCTCCCCCGTAAAATCCGGTGCTGATGTCCTTTAAAATATCTTCACTGCCGTAACCGGCAAAAAGATTCTCTATTTTTATCATGCTGACATCCTCCTTCTTAAAAGATATACAAAGAAGGGTGCTCCGACAAATGCTGTTATTATTCCCACAGGCATTTCGTTGAAAAATGTTCTTGTAAGAGTGTCTGCACACATCAGAAAAATTCCGCCCGCTATCATAGATGCCGGCAGAAGAACCCGGTGATCAGGGCCTGCTATTAAACGCATGGTATGCGGAACGATAAGCCCGACAAATCCGATTGCACCTGATATGGCAACCGCAATCCCGGTAATGAAAGATCCGGTTGCAAGCACGGCTTTTTTCAGGATTTCAACATTTACTCCAAGATGGACCGCATCTTCTTCCCCCAGTGAAAGTGCATTCAAATCCCTTGCTACTGCAAAAAGGATTACTGACAATACAGGAATTATCAGGGCAAGATATGCATCCCCCCAGTCCGCATTCCAAAATCCGCCCATCATCCAGAACATTATCTGATGAAGACTCTTTCCGGAGTTGTACATTATAAAAGACAAAAAAGCGGATAGAAACATCGAGACTGCAATACCTGATAATAAAAGTGTTTCAACCGGAACTCTCCCGTTTCTCTTTGATATTCCATATACAAGGAAGGTTGCACCCATTGCACCAAAAAATGCAAACAGCGGCAGGAATAAGCCACCTATTGCAACTATCGATATCGCCGCTCCAAGTGCACCTCCTGAAGATGTTCCTATGATATACGGGTCTGCCATCGGATTTTTAAAAAGAGCCTGCATGACAGTCCCTGCAACTGCAAGGCCACATCCTGCAAAAAATGCAATAATTGCTCTTGGAAGCCTTATGTCATATACAATTAGATAAGTTGTCGGGTCGTCAAAAAATGCACACGGCCCTTCGGGTGAATTATTAAAAATCAGACTCCCGATAAAGCCCCATAGATCATTTGGAAAAATATTCTTCAGCTCTACTGTACTTGAACCCCATAATAATGATATTATAAAGGTGATTAATCCGGTCAGCACCAGCAGTGAGAAGAATATTTTTTTATTTTTCATGCAATCCCAAAAGGTATTCACCACCATTACAAATTAATTTTTGTATATTCAGATTTTATTGATCTGATTATCTATTTTTTTGATCTTGACCCTCACCTTTTAAATAAAAGGCACATATTTTAAATAATCATCATTATCCAAAAAAATTAAATTAAGTAAAGTTATATTTAATTATTGAAGACAATTAAACATGAGATGATATTATGATACCAAAAACAGGGATTTTTTTATTAATTTTATTATGTTTATTGATGACAACGCCTGTTTTGGCAGAATCTGCTGATTATACAGGAAATGTTGGGATTACAAACGGGACCACTTTTACAAAAGACGGAATACATTTTGAGTCACAGTCATCAGCCCTTTCGGCTTTGAATTCTTTGTCAAAGAGCCTGAATTTCAATTATGAACTGAATTATACCGGTGATATTCCTGATATCAAATCAATAAACGGCATCTCCGTTAATATAACAAGCGGGAACAGGTGGAATCTTATAGTAAACGGAAACATTGTAAACACCAGCCCTGCCGGATACGAATGCAAAAAAGATGACAACATCATTTTCGCATACGGTCCTGACGGAACAGATGAGAATAATCCGGTCAGATTTGTAAATATTACAGTATCAGATGTCAGAAATTATTTCAAATATGAAGGTGATGTGGAGCTGATACAGGGCACTTTTTCAAAAGACGGAATACATTTTGAGTCAAACACCTCGGCTTTTGGCGCTCTGGAAATCTTATCCATACAGGAATCCTTCCCCTATACAGTTACCTATTCCGAATGGGGAGCATTTATTGATCCAATTAACGGAATCGGGTACAATTCAGATACCGGGGAATACTGGAATTTTCTGGTCAATAATAACCACATGATGACGGGTGCTTCAGATTACGAAGCAAATACCGGAGACACAATTGTTTTTGCATATGGTGCCGATGGCACAGATGAAATCAACGCAACGGCTCTGATAAAAATCAATGTCACAAATGTCGAAAAGTTTGAGGGTTTTGAAGGAAGTGTTCAGCTCACAAAAGGAAGCATAGCCCTGGTTCCCGACTCAGAACATCCTGCATCTAATATATCAGCACTCGCAGCCCTTGATGCTGCATCAAAAGAAGGAGATTTTGAGTACCAGGTGTCTTATGGGGGATGGGGATACCAGCTGGATACAATAGGAAACACAGGGGACTCATCACAATGGATTTTCCTTGTAAACGGGCAAACAGCCCGGACAGGCATTCAGAATTACATATGTAAAGACGGAGACAAACTGTCCTTTTATACAGGCGTATGGGAAGAAGTCACTCCCGGAAACTGGCAGCCACAATCAATTTCAGAATCAGAGTGTATTGTAAACATCTCAGTTAGTGTTCTGCCGTTCAAAACCTGGGAAGGTACAGTTTCCCTGTCAGATTCCGGTTTTGAATACCACCCGTTAAACAATATCTCAAATACATACACGGTTTTAGAAAACACTGATTTGGGCGCACTAAAAAAAGCTTCAGAACAGGGGTTTTTTAGTCTGAATGTCAGTGACAGCTGGTATCAGGATTACGGCACATTCAGTCTGGACGGAATTGCAGACATAAACAGTTCAGCAGAACAGAACAATTACTGGCTTATTTACATCAATGGAGAACCTGTATCCTCAGGTCTGGGAGGCAATAAAGTGGTCAAAGATGATGTAATAAAGTTCTGCTACGGGTTATGCAACTACCCTGAAATGGTAACACCGGATACTGCAGACAAAATGGTTACCATTAAAGTCGGCTCAGTGATACCGGGGATAGATGACCCTGAGAAACCACAGACCGGAGACGGCCCTTCAACTGCCAACCTTAAATGGACAACAACACTTCCGGAATCACCTGACACAAAGCCCCTGATTTACAACGGAAAAATCTACGTATCGACATGGCCCGACATGGACTTTGGAGACGGAGATGAGATGTACCTGTACTGTCTTGATGCTGATACAGGAAACGAAGTCTGGAAAAATACTCTTGAGGACGGATACGGATCTGTTGCAGGCGCTGCAATTGGCGGCGGTAACATTCTTGTCAGGGGTACAAACGGAAAACTCTATGCAGTAAACCTCACTTCAGGCACAACCGAATGGATCAGGACAATTGATGAGAACCCTACGCCATGGTCAGAGGTAAATTCAGCTCCTCTGGTTTACAAAGACAGAATATTTGTAACAGGCCAGAAATCAGGCATTCTTAGCATCTTTGACTTAAAAGGGAATATTCAGTATTCAATGAATACAGGGAACAGTACATACTTTAGTTCACCCCTTGGTGACGGAGATAATGTGTATTTTGCCTGTGGGGGATCTAAAAAACTCTCATGCATCGACATTTACAGCTATGCATGGAAATGGAATGTGACCGTGGATGATTTCATCAGGTCTTCACCGGTTTTGGATGACTCAAATATATATTTCACAACCAAATCAGGCATTTACTGCATTAATAAAGACACAGGAGCATCTTTATGGAATATAGCTGCCAGTCCGGGTTCGGGAACACCCGCAATCTCCGGCGGCTCACTTTTTGTCGGGGAGACAGACGGACTTCACTGCTATGACACTTCAAACGGCGTTGAAAACTGGCACTATGAATCAGGAAGCATAAGCGGTTCTCCGGCAGTATCTGACAAAACAGTTTATTTTGCAACATCAGAAAAGGCAGGAAAGGTAATAGCCCTTGATATTTCCACTCAGAACGTAATATGGAGTTACACACAAACTGCACCTGATGACGGAAACTGGGCATCATTTTACTCCTCATCACCGGCAATATACAATAACAGGCTCTATATCGGCGGCGAATATTACAATAAGGTCTACTGCTTTGGTGCAGGAGACACAGTTATCAATAATCCGGATACAGGAGGCAAAGACAGCTCTGATTCCTCCCCGTCCACTTCCTCAGTCACCTATAAATCGACATTAATTGGAAAGGGAACACTAAATGTCACTGCAATCAGCGGCAGCGAATATTTGGTTAAAGAAAATACCGCACTTGGCATACTCATAAAATCAGGGTATTCATACACCGTGACAGACAGTGCCTTTGAAGAATATGGTTCTCTGTTTATTGACTCCATAAAGGGGAAAAAGACCACAGGTACAACAGGATGGATGTATCAGGTTAATGGAATTTCACCTGGCACTGGTCCTAACAACTATGAATTAAAAGAAGGGGACGAGGTTCTCTGGTACTGGAGTGAGTCAATGACTGACAAACCCGAGGACTCATATGACAAAATTGGTCTAAAGGCAGCATTTTCGAAAAGTCAGACCACAGACTCAAAACAACAGAACGAGAACTCCGGTTTGGGAGATGAATCAACAGAGAGTCCCGGATCAACATACAGTTATAATATAGGACTTCCTGACTCGGCAGACCTGTCACTTCAGGAAAGCAGAACATATCTATCTCTCAGCCTTGATGCCGCTCTCAATGAAGGATATAATGTTAAAAAAGACAAAAACACAATCTCTTTTTCATACGGCGAAACCACAATGGAGATAAAACTCGAGGATTACAAGGAAAAAGACGGTCAGCTTTTCGGCCCTGTGGAGTCAATAACACTTCAGACCGGTCAGCTCGAATCCAATAATAAAAACCTGGGAAGTTTTTCAGTCAACATTAATGCAGACCTTTATGCAGTCCCTGTTGACGCAAAACTTACAACTCTTGTGTATGATGATGTATCTGAAGACAAATTAAGAGAATTCAATTACCTTTTAGCTGGAGAAAACCAGGAGATTGCATCAGTTGGTGCATTTGTAGATGTTCAAAAGAAAAATCTTGAAGACGGAATTGACATTGGAACTTCAGCCATAATATTTACTGTTGATAAAATATGGATGCAGAATAAAGAAAATGCAGATTTAATTAAAATCATCCACATTAAAGACAACGGCGAAACAGAGATTCTAAAAACAGAATTTATCGGTGAAGATGAATCAGGAAGATACAGATTTAAGGCTGTTTCACCGGACGGACTCTCGGGATTTGCCCTTGTCTGGGTAAAGGAAGTCGATGAAAACAGTATATCTGATAAAAAAGGTACATATAATAAAATAGCAGATAAAATACCAGAGGAGATAAAAACAGAGAAAACAAACAGTTCCGGCATATCTCCGCTGGTTTTGATATCTGTCATTATAATTGTGGCAGGAATTTTATTTTATACAACTAAAAACAGGAGATAAAATGAGTAAATTTACAACTTTCACAACTATTTTTTTGATTTTTATGATGGCGGTTGCATGCGCATGTGCTTATCCGCTTACACAAAATGACAACAATGTGGAAAATGCACTTGATTATATCAAAACCTGCCAGAAGGATGACGGCGGTTTTGGAGAATCAGACAGGGGTTCAAATCCTGCAACATCAACATGGGCAATAATGGCCATTGTATCTGCAGGTCAGGATCCAAAAGACTGGAAGAAAAACGGCACAAGTGCAATAGATTATCTTTACAGCATCTCGGATGAGACATATTCAATCGACGGCACAACAGAAACAGCCAAAATGATTATGACCATTACTGCTGCCGGATATGATCCGGAAAATTTTGCAGGTAATAATTTTATCACCCTTTTATCAGGGAAGAAAAAAGAAAACGGTCAGTTCGGTGACCACATATATACAACCAGCTGGGCAGTGACAGCTCTCTCTGCAAACGGTATTGATGCATCAGATTCAATAAAATGGCTAAAATCAGTTCAGAATGAAGACGGGGGTTTTGGATGGACAAAAGGGGCTGAAAGTGACTGTGACGATACATCCTCCACTCTGATGGCCCTGATTGCAGGCGGTGAACCGCAGGATTCAGAATCAGTTCAGAAAGCAATTTCCTTCCTTAAAATATCCCAAAAGGAAAACGGGGGATTCAATTACGGAGGCTCAAGTGAGGCCAATTCAGCATCTGATTCATGGGCAATACAGGCAATAGTCGCTGCAGGAGAAAATCCGGAATCATGGACAACAAAAAGTGGTAATAATCCTGTATCACATCTCCTGAGCCTGCAGGCAGATAAAGGATATTTCAAATGGACAGATTACCTTGAGGACAATAAATGCAGGATGTCAACAAATGCAATTCCGGCACTTATGGGAAAACCCTACCCTGTTATGAAGAATCAGAAAACTGATTCATTAAAAAACACTGTCACATCCAAAACACCTGATAATTCAAATCAAAAAGAAACTCTCAAACCGGAAAACACAGTTAAATCAGATTCTTCTTCAGCTGACTCTGCAAATCAGGATATTGAATACCATGTAGAAATCACAGACGACATGGGCTATACAACAGAGATTTCAAAAATTCCGGAGAGAATTATATCACTGGCACCTTCAAATACGGAAATTCTTTACGCAATAGGTGCAGGCGACAGGGTTGTCGGAGTTACGGATTACTGCAACTACCCAAAAGAAGCACAGTCAAAAGAGAAGGCAGGCGGTTTTAGTTCTGTAAATATTGAAAAGGTTGTATCATTAAAGCCTGATCTCGTAGTTGCCGCATACGGAAACACAGAGGATGTTGTAAACCACCTGAAAGATCTTGGGATGTCTGTAATTACACTAAACCCGACAGACCTTGACAGTGTTTTATCAGACATCACACTTCTCGGGAAAGCAACCGGAAATGTAAAAGAGGCCGGGGAACTTGTATCATCACTCTCAAAAAGGATTGAAAATGTAAAAAGCATAGCTGAACAGGATGAATGCACCCCTGAAGTTGCACATATAGTATGGTACGATCCAATCTGGATAAGCGGGAAAAACACATTCCAGGACGAACTTATCAAAACATCAAACGGAAATAATGCATTCGGTGACATGGACAGCTGGGTAATTGTCTCAATGGAGGACTTCATTACCAAAAACCCTGATGTTCTGATTGTAAATTCCGGTTCAGGCATGGACCAGAACAGCAGAGACTGTATCTATGAATACATAATGAATGAACCCAGATTTAAGAATATAAAGGCGGTAAAGGAGGGAAGAGTCTACATTGCAGATTCGGATACAATCGACAGAGGGGGACCAAGAATTGTCGATGCATTAGAAGAAGTTGCAGCTGACATTCATCCTGAAATGTTTGAAAACACAAACACAAAAACAGAAACAATAAACAGTCAGACCACACCTGTGTATCCCGTCGTTGCAATAGTTTCAGTAATCCTTTCCGTCTTTATGACAGGATTTATCAGGAGGAGGAAAGATTGAAAAAAATATTTTTAACTTTTTTTCTGACTTTTATTCTGCTATTAAGCGCATCTGTATCAGCATCAGATATGGAAGCAAACCTCATATTTGAAAAAAATCCGGGTGAACTTATTCGGGACACTGCAATATCAGAGTCCGGTGATTTTATAACTGCAATCACATCGGATACAGTTTACGTATATGACTCATCAGGAAATCTGATAACCGAAAAAAAATCAGGTAATCTCAAATCGCTTGATATTTCATTGGATGGAGAAAAAATTCTTCTTGCCAGTTTTGGTCTTACACTAATTGATCAGAATGCGGATATTTTGTGGAACGATAAATCAAAATATATGGCATTATCCGCCGGGCTGTCCGGTGACCAAAAATATGCATATGCAGGGATGGATGATGAAAAAATATACTCCTATTCAATTGAAAGTGACAAAACCCTGTCTGCCGAAACTGATGAGGATATGATGTCCCTTGAGATATCCGGGGATGGCAACTACATTGCAGGAGGAACTAAAGAGGGGAACATTCTTTTATTTGACAGCGGACTTAACAGGAAGTGGAAATACAAAGCAACATTTAAGCCCGTTACAGGAATATCGGTTACAAACAACGGCAATATGATAGCTGCCTGTTCATCCGACAATACTGTATATCTGCTGTCAAGGGCAGGACGACTTTTATGGTCAAAAAATGTTGACAGTCCAAAAGATATTGCCATCAGCAGTGCGGGAGAAAAAATTACAGTCGCGGTAAATCCCGGTCTTCTTTTCCTCGACAATAAAGGTGAGATTAAAGGCCATATAGAATTAAACAAGCCTGCAACCTCCATTGCCGCAGATAAAAACAGTGAGATTATTGCTGTGTCTGCTGAAAATAAACTTTATTGCTATTCATTAACTGATTCGGATACTAAAAGTGATATTGATACAAATAATGAAAATGACAAAAATGCAGATGATATTACAAAGACTGATTCTAAAAGCAGTGAATCAGGCCATACAAATAATACTAATTTAAAAAATCAGTCAGCACCGGCAGGATTATTTTCATTATTTGGGGCCCTGTTCCTGATTATGATTTTCAGAAAATAAATCAGATGCATATTACCGGTTTAAACCGGTATGGAAATATCCGCAATAATAATTTTTTAGGGATGAAACATGAATTACAAAGAATTTCTTAACTTTTCAATATACAGTTTTGACATTGAAAAATTCAACGGAGACTGGAACTGCCTTTCAGAGTTTTTAAGGGAAAATGATATCGACGGCGTTGAGCTTTTGGTAAATTTTGATCCGCTGCCTGACAACATTCCAGAAAATATCGTTGGCGGTGTTCATCTTCCTTCATTTATGGGATGGTACAGGGTCTGGACTGATAATAAATTCAAAGTCCCGGGGTTTATTGATCAGGATTCTCTCAGATATTTCTACGGCGGGAAAACCAGATCAGAGATTATAAAGAATTTCACAGACTGCATAAAATTTGCAGAGGTGACAAACCCTGCATACGGTGTTTATCATGCCGGATATATGGAGGCGGAAAACACATTTTCCGGAAACCACGGATGCACAGACAGGGATGTTCTGAGAGCAAACGCTGAAATGCTCAATGAAACAGCGGCAGGTTTTCCTTTGGGCGAACCACCATATGACATTTTCATTGAAAATCTCTGGTGGCCCGGACTTACGTTTCTTGATGAGTCACTTACAGCGGAATTCATGGATATGCTTGAATTCAAAAAGTGGAAGTTTATGCTTGACACAGGGCACCTCATGAACGCAACCGGAAAATGCCGTGATGAAAAGAACGCAATACAATGTGTTATGTCGGTGCTTGAAAAACAGGACAAGGAAGTTATCGATAAAATTGCCGGCCTCCACTTTCACCAGAGCACATCAGCCGAATACCAGAAAAACCTCAAAGAGCCTGAGAATTTTCAGAAACTTGATATTAACGAAAAGTTTTCTGCAATAATGGGGCACCTTAAATTTTTTGATGAACACAGGCCTTTTACATCAGAAAAATGCAGGGAGATCGTTGAATTTACAGAGCCGGACTTTATAACACATGAATTTACGAATAAATCTGTTGAGGAAATAGAGAAATGCCTTTCTTTGCAGAAATCCTCCCTTAATATTAAATAAACATATATTCAGATTTCAGGCATTTATTAATATTAAATTTTCAGACTTAAAGGCACAAAAAAGTAATATGAACTCAGAATAACAGAGAATATTATTCTGCAAATAAATTAAGCAGAATCAGGCAACAATCTATGACATTCAGCTTATAATTGTGCCTCAAAACAGTGTGAATGAAGTCATAATGAACCTAAAGACAAAATATACAGGGATTTGAAAAACAATGCATAAAGGATACATCCAGATCAACACAGGCGATGGTAAAGGAAAAACCACAGCAGCACTTGGAACAGCAGTAAGGACACTTGTTTCCGGAAAAACGGTCTTCTTCGGGCAGTTTATTAAAGGAGTTGAAACCGGAGAACTCCGCTTAAGCGAATATTTTCCAAATTTTGAGATAGAGCAGTTTGGAAAAGGCTGTTTCATCTTTGATGAGCCAACAGAAAGTGACATAAAAATCGCGAGGGAGGGACTAAACAGATGCTCAGAGATTCTTTCTTCAGGTGATTATTCCCTTGTTGTTCTTGATGAGATAAATGTCGCAATATACTACGGGCTCTTAAAAACTGATGAAGTAATTAAAGTTCTGAGTGAAAAGGCGGAAAACACCGAAGTCATACTTACAGGAAGATATGCTCCGAAAGAACTTATAGAACTTGCAGACCTCGTAACAGAGATGAAAAAAGTAAAACATTACTTTGACAACGGCGTTAAGGCAAGACGCGGTATTGAATACTAAAAAATATTTTTTACTGACCCTGAGTTTGAATTCAGATAATAAGGGATAAGATTATCCCTCTAAAATATGACAATAGAATCCCTTTTTTTTATACCGGCATTCAAACCGGGCTTCCAGATAAAAGGCTGTAAACCAGTGCAGCCACACACAGCCCGACAAATATGAACGCTGCATAATCAGCATAGATAAATTTGTCATTTAAATCGGGTGTTCTCTTCATTGTACGCAGGCCCCGGAGATCTATCGTAAGCCCAAGGACATTTGCCTTCCCAAGTGCATTTGAAACAAGGGGTATCATAATCGGGGTCAGTGATCTGACCTTTCCCAAAACTCCCGTCCCCGGATTATAGGCTCTTGCAAGCTGAGCCTCCTGAATTCTTTTACCCTCAAGCTGAAGGCTCGGTATGAACCTTATCGCAATCAAAAGCATGAGAGTGTAGTCCACAGGAAGCCTTAATTTCTGAAGTGCATTCACAAGTGCCCTCGGCTGGGTTGAGACAATCAGAACCTGAAATGCAAAGAGCATCACAAAGAACCGGAGTGAGAGGATAAGTGCAAAATTCAAAGCCCCCTCTGTTATGGGAATATGACCTCCGATTACAGGAATGCCTGTTGGTATCAGGTATCCGATTACATCCCCGGACTGCATGGTCAGTATTGTAAGCAGTAAAAGACCTGCACTCAGAAACATAATCATCGGGATCTGGGCAAGCAGTTCACGTGCAAATCTGCCGGCTACGGAGAGGCAGAACAAAAATACAACAACTCCTCCCAAAAACAAAGGATTTGTTGAGATAACTGCCAGGACAATGATGAATCCAAGCAAAATTATCTTGGTCAGTGCATTCATCCGGTGGAATATACCGTCTATCCTTTTATATTGCAGAATTTCAGCCATTAAAAGCACCCTCCGGTGTTTGTATAATCAGCAGAGATCTTTCCGTCAGTCATTTTGATTATTCTCTTTGCATGATTCTTTACAACCTCCATATCATGGGAGACCATAATCACAGTGTGCCCGCTTTCACCAAGCCTCTTTAAAATTTTCATAACCCTTGAAGCCTCCTTTTCATCAAGCCCTGTCGTAGGCTCATCAAGTATGATCACTTCGGGATTCATCGCGGTAACACAGGAGATTGCAAGCCTCTGCCGCTCTCCCCTGCTCATTGAACGGGGGAACTTCCCGGACTGGTGCAGAAGACCTGCCTCATCAAGAACTTCTTTTATATAGTCTGAATCCGGATCCAAATCCTTCCCAATATTTTTCAACCCGAAAAGAATCTCCTTTTCAATTGTATCCTCAAAAAGCATTGTATCAGGATTCTGAAAGACAAGCCCTGCATGCCTTGCAAGCTCTGTTACGGATGCTTTTTGGGTATTAATCCCGCAAACAAGCACCTCACCTTCATCAGGCTTTAATAGTCCGTTTAAGTGCTTTGAAAGAGTTGTCTTCCCTGAACCGTTCTCTCCGATTATTGCAACAAGTTCTCCGGGATATATCTCAAGTGAAACTCCGTCAAGACCTCTCTCATTCCCGTATCTGTGAACCAGATTTTTTATGGATATTACCGGATCTTTGGGAAGGTGCGTTGGTTTTTGGAATACATCCTTCATACACTCTTCCGTTTCAACGGGAATTTCCGGATAATATTTGTCAGGCGTGGTCACAGACTTTACAAATCCTTTATCAAGGGTTATTATCCGGTCTGCAATGCCGGACATCTGCCCGGGCTTTTGTTCGATCACGATTATGGTTTTTCCTTGTGACTTCAGCCTCTCTAAAACGGAAATTATCATCTCTGTTGCATCTTCATCAAGTTCGGCTGTCGCTTCGTCAAGTATCAGACATTCAGTTCCCGATGCGAGAGTTGCGGCAAGGGCGACACGCTGTTTCTGCCCGCCCGAAAGAGTATGGGGGGCACGGTAACGCAGGCCCTCTATGTTTGTAAGCTCCATTATCTCCTCAAGACGCTGCTTAACCTCTTCGGGAGGAAGACCACGGTTTTCAAGCCCTGATAACACCTCTTCCTCAACTGTTGTGAAAATAAGCTGTGCATCAGCGTCATCAAAAACAACACCGACCTTTCTCCCGATATCACCCATATCGGCATATTTGGAGACATTCTTTCCAAAAATTGAAACAGTGCCAAAAGACTCACCCTCATATTCATGATGAAGAATACCCGCAGCTGCAAGACAGAGTGTTGTTTTCCCTGCACCCGTTGTTCCGTTTACGAGAACACATTCGCCTTTTTTTATTTTCAGATTTATTTCATTGAGTGAACCTGTCTTTTCGAGAGGATACCTAAAGGAATAATTATCAAAATCTATTGCACATTTTTCATCAGAATTGTCTGTCTGGTTTTTGGATATTTCACTGACAGAATCACTTCCCGATGCACTTCTCATCAATATTCTTGAAGAAGGAATATAGAGAATCTGTGCAATTACGGAGTTTGCAATGGCAGTCAGAATAATAATCGGGGATATTGCTATTACAAAGGCACCGACTGTAAACGATTCACCGGGCTGTCCGATGATTCCCGACACTATTACAAATATGCTGATTGCAAGGAAGGTAAAACCGCTTGCAAGCGTTGCAACAAAGGTGGATATTCCCGGAGCAAACGGAACTCTTTTTCTTGCAGCCAGATATACTCCGAGACATACCAAAGCACCCAGGGGTTCGGATATCAGATTTGCCGGCGGGAAGATTGAGTGACTAATAAGTGCAGAAACTACTCCGGCAACAATTCCTATTCCAAGAGCGTCCCTGATTTTCGGGACAATCAGAATAATTGCCAGACAGTAAAGAGCAATTATCGGATTTGCTACGATGGCTCCGGGAACTATATTTGAAAGATATCTAAGGATGGCACCTATCGCAAGCAAAATTCCGACAATTGCGATATCCCTTGATTTCATCGCTCAAAATCACCTCCTCTAAAAAGAGAGGCAAAAGGCCGGACAGGGAAATCCGCTGATCCTAAACCAGAAAATTCCGTGTTTGGGAATGTAAGATTTAAAAATAATCTGGTGTATGAACTAATATTACTAATCATCAATGTATATTTTTGTGCACTCATGTATATAATATAAACTAATATACAGATCAGCAGCCGATAGAAAAAAATTACAGGACCATTATGTCTCTTTTTTAAAATTTAAATTAATACAGACAGAAAAAAAAAGATTGAGATTTAATTCACAATTAAAATCGGAGCATCGATTTCCTTTGCAATATCACCGTAAAGTGTTCCGACCTTAATATTTGATTTCTTGCCAAATGCTCCCATAACGACAAGGTTGTAGCCATCGGAATTAAACTCCTTTACAATCTCTTCCACTCTTTTGCCGGTGACAACCTTTGATGAACACTTCACCCCTGCCTTGTTAAGCTGAAGCATAAGATCTGCAATGTCATCATTGATGTTCTTCCTTAAATCACGCAGAATTTTGGCTTCATGTTCACCTATCATATCACACATGTCACTTTGCATGCAGAGATAAAAAGCGGCAGCCTTAATCTCGGAGCTGTCAAGAACCGCAAAAAGCACAACTTCTGCCTCATCGTTCTTCTTTGCAAGCATAAGTGCATGCATAGCCGCTTTCTGACTCCACTTTGAACCGTCCAAAAGGACCATCATCTTCATTTTATCACACCTCCCCTAAAATATCAGATACAGTATTCCAAGACCTACTGCCACAGTCACAAACAGAATAAGAAGGCCGACCTTTAAGAAATCAACAAATGTGATTTTTATACCTTCTCTATCCCCTATTCCAAGCACCACAACATTTGCAGATGCCGCTATGGCAGTCCCGTTTCCTCCAAGACAGGCACCAAGAGAAAGGGCCCACCAGAGAGGATAGATGTCAATAGTTGTTGAGGTTGCTCCTATATCGTGAATAAGCGGAATTAATGCCGCAGTCAGCGGGATATTATCAACAATTGCAGAAGCAATGGCCGAAAACCATGCTATCACAAACATCGCCTCGCCGGTGGTGTTGACATTCGCAATGACAAACTGTGCAATATCTGCTATAACACCTGTGTTTACAAGACCACCCACCAGTACGAAAAGACCTCCGAAGAAGAAAAGAGCAGGCCACTCAATCTTTTCAAAGATCATCTCCGGAGCAGTTCTTGACCAGAACAATATCAATGCAGCACCGATAAGTGCCACTTCCGCCGGTTCAAGCGTCATTGACGGATCAACAAACGGAATGATGTAGTGCAGATATTCTCCGATGTTGCTGTGAACGAAGAAGAGACATATCACTATCAGAAGTGTTATTATTGATTTCTTAAACAGCCTTATATCCTGAATTGCCGCACGCTCGTCAAGGGAATCAATTGTCTTCTTTATGGCCGCCCTTTCATTCTCATCAACATGCATCTGCTTCCTGTACATAAACACGAATATGATCAGAACAAGAACCAGATCAACGAGTGCAATCGGCCCCATGGTGAACAGGAATTCGTTGAAAGTAAGTTTTGCCGATGATGCAATCATGATGTTTGGCGGATCACCAATCAGGGTTGCCATTCCACCGACATTTGAAGCCATAATCTCTGCCAGCAGGAATGGAACAGGATTTAAGTCCATCACCTTGGCTATGTAGAGCAACATTGGTGTCAGGAGAAGAACGGTCGTGACATTGTCAAGGAACGCACTTGTAACTGCCGTTACAATTGAGAACAAAATCAAAACCATGAAAGGACTGCCGTGTGCGGCTTTTGCCGTTCTTATCGCAAGGTACTCAAAAAGGCCACTGTTGCCGGCGACATTGACAATAATCATCATTCCCATCAGCAGGAATATAGTACCAAAGTCAATGTGCTCTAAAATACTATCCCACGGGACGATTCCTACAAACACAAGGAGGGCTGCACCCGCCATTGCAGCTACTGCACGATGAATCCTCTCATCAATAATCAGCGCATAAGTCAAAAGAAAAATGACTATGGCTACAAGAGTTTCTATTGGTATCATTGAAATCTTACCTTTGCTTTATCCATTAATACAAAACCGTCAGAGTACTCATCTGCTGCACAAGTCTCTGCGCAACAGGGCTTATTTCATTATCGTCCCCTCTGCCTCCGCCATATGACTTGGAAATAGCCACCATGTCATACTTTTCCGAGAGATTTTCTATATCATCCCATTTATGCCCGGAAAATAATTTGGTCTTAGAACGGACCTCATTCATCTCAAGTTCACTGCTGACTTTTTCAAGCAGTCTGTGTCCGTAATCCTCTTTTTTCCGGATGTATTCTCCACCTGCATCCTCTCCGAGAATCTCACTGACAATAGAAACGACGTCTTTGTCGGTTATGTAGACAAGCGTAACCTCGGCATCGTAGAGTCTGAAAAGTTTATACAGGTCTTCTGAAATTCCGCTGACAAATATATCCAGAGGCATCAGAACGGTCTTTACTTCCTTTACCACATCCTCCTCTGTGAGGAGGAATTCCCTGTACTCTTTGAGTACATCTTCGTAGCGGCTTCCCACTACATCCTTGAATTTTCTGTTGATTAGTGAAGAATAGTATCCCATCTTAATCGTCCGGATTTTATGAATAGTACCCTATTTGACCCCCTGATTCTTAACCTTTCGCCAACCACACAGGTTTTATCTGACAAAAAACCTAATTTTGGGGGATATTTCCACAATATTAATACAGGGAACGGCAAAAGAGAGCAAAAAATATTATTAACTACTGATACTTCTGCAGGATTGAGATTTTTGCATCAATTTGCTTTTTCAGCAGTTCAATGTCACTTTTTACAAGAGGGATCATGGCAGCATTCTCCGGGGAGAGTAATTCAGGGTCAATTTCTCCCGCCATTACCAAAAGATATAGTGATTCATCACGAAGTGAATTAAGAAGGGTTATTGAATCCTTAAGAGCAGCCCTGTATTCGGGGTAGTCTAAAACAGAGAGAGTTTTTATTGTCTTATCTGCATCGTCAAGACTCATGTACAATTCAAGAAGACCGGTTTTTAACTGAATTGATCTGATTCTGTTTTTGTAATTTATATCAGGCATACACGATGATGCTCCGGAATCGGTCATCAAATAGAGAGCTTCAGAATATTGTGTCAGGGATGCTTCAGACTGGGCCCTTAACAATTCATCGGGCTCTTCAAAGTCCATAACCTTCAAACGGCCGTTGGCTGTATTTTCAAGGGAGTTGATATCCGAGAGAACACTAATACATGCATCTCCCTCCGAAGTGCACCCCGATACAAGAATAAATGAAATTATGACAAGAACCAGGGTCAGTTTAGATATACCGGAATTAGAGAACATTGAATTTATCTACTCCGTACATTGTTCTTGAGAAATAGCCAGTGATACGTGATTCTGTCTTCCAGGTACCGTCAGGGAAATATACTGTTGTCTGTTCCCCACCAAAATACTGCTCTCCGGGATGATATCTGTTAATCAGATATTCAGAGTTTCCATATATGTAATAATTAAAGTCACCTTTTTTTGGAATACTCCAGTCAAGATTCATCCAGTACTTCTTCCTGCCTTCAGTGTTTTCAACGCTGTAATAGACTTTTTCACAGCCATACCTCGAATAGACATATTTGCAGGCTTCTTTTAATTCAGTCTCATCATTTCCTGCAAAAAGTTCAGGATATAAATGAACAGATGAATCCCTGTCTCCCTGAACAGAAACAATCCTGATCTCCCCGCCCAGAGAGAGAATAAGTGATGAGAGGTAAACAGAATAATCATCACTTTCCCCTCTCATCCCGGATTTTACAGACTGCGTTGCCGAGGATACATATTCGGGGCCCTGTGGATCATTTAGATAAGTCCAGTCAGAATTTACATAATCCCACAGATCACATGCGGCTTTGATACTGTAATTTTTAGAAATAGTAATTAACTGAGCATGATTTTTTATCGAAGGATTCTGATAATCAAGAGCATCTGAGATGACATCAGCCATCCGGGCTTCATTTGCAATAGTTCCAGGAAAGACCGGATCCTGATATCCGGCGGTTTGTGCACCTGCAGATAAGGGCATGAATATTACATACAATCCGGCTGCAATAAACAGCAAAATCAGAGGATACCTTATTTTTTCAAAACCCTTATTCATTCTGTTCAAAACTCTGATTTTTTTAAAATATATATGTTGTTACATGAATCAGAGGGCTTTCATAACCCGATTCCAGCAAATCTCTGATCATTCCATGAGCCGTCTGAGTAATACACACTAAAAGCACCACCAGCATTATTGGAGCCATCACCCGGATAACTTCCAAACCAGTCGAGCGGCAGCCAGTACGTCTTATCACCGTTATCTTCGTAATCGTAATTGTATTCTATATCCCTCAAAACGGATGCACGGGTACTATCCTTTCGGTAACTGCCATAACGCAGTTTAAGATACATCGCCTGAAATTCAATCTCGTTGGTATACGGGGCCAAAAGAAGATATTCTATTAATTTAGGATTTTCATAGCAGATATCACTGTATTTCACAGGATCATTGAGAATCATGGAAAAGGGCTCAACATACTGCCAGCAGCTCTCCCCGGTACAGATCTCACCGGATTTGTATTTAAAAACATTAAGTCCCATAGGATCATTCGCGAAGGCAAAGGAATATGAGGACTTTAGTTCTGAGAGTGCTGAAGAATTTATTATTTTTTTATCCAGGTCTGCACTGCTTCCAAGAGATATTTCGGCATATACATGACAACTTCCGTCATCACGGGGCACTGTTTTTATTCTTGCCTGACCACCCACAGCCTTGATCATTGATGCCATAAATACCGCAAAATCATTTGAATCACCACCAAGACCAAGATGTACAGTCCGGCTTGCAGGTGAAACATCCATAATGCTGCCCTTGTCCGCTTTATAGGTCCAGTCTTCTTTTACCCCATCCCATATGTCAGAGACCTGCCGTATTGAATATTCTCCACCGTGTTCTTTTGGGATCAGCCTTGCGGCAAAATCCCTGACATCAGGCTCATAGTAATCCATGGCCTTTGAGATACGGCTCGCAATAATCCATTTTTGATCTTCTTTTGTCAGAAAATCCTTTTGAAGAGAGATATTTTCAGAAACTATTACCGCAGGGGAATCCGTCACGTCAACCGATGTATTGACCTTCAATTCATCTCCTGCAGGTGGATTGTTCATTAAAACAGCGATTATGACAACCACAATAACAGCAGCAACAAGAGACAGTATATCCAGAAAGCGTGAATTCATCCTCAACCAACAGTAAAATCCGTTACCAATTTTTGAACTTTTCTATTTATAAATTGATTTGATATGTAAATCACTCCGCATTCCGCCACTTAAATAATACCGAAGTTTCCTGTAAATCCCTAAAATTCCGGCAGGCATATCGGATGTTATGCAAGAATACTGATTTGATTAATCTCTGAAACAGAAATCCGTTCAATCTGTAAATTTGTAAATATTCTGATTTTCACGGCATTTCGGGCACAGTGTTTTCCTTTTCCTGTCAAGCTCGTCAAGTGTCTGGGGATAAAACATGATACATTCGGGATTATTACAGTGATCAAGCCCCATACAGTGGCATAATTCATGCGAACCCTCTTTAACAAGTCTGTCAATTAGATCCTCATCCCTGTCAGGCCGTCCGTACCAGCTGTTTTGAAGCCTTGCAGATGATACGATTGATACATTCACACCCGGCCTTGCAAGTCCGAATACAAAATCCCGTCCTCTTATGTAAAGATCTTTTCCGGTTACAATCAGAATAGAATCCCTGCAACCCATTTTCCGGGTATAAAAATCCTGCATGTCACCAAGAATTTTGCTGGCATCGTTTTGATTTCGCAAACGATCATAGCCCCTTAGCATTATAGGATTTTCCTGCACCTGAACAGACATATCCAAAACGTCCGAGATGACTCGTGCAACAGGCTGCTGCAACCCTTCAGGTACGTCATTATCCCAAAAAATAAGAATACTCATTTTAGAATTAATTAGGCTATGGACTACTATAAGAGTATTGAAGAGGCAATTTACACTTACATCTCCGCCAATTACAAAAACAGGAAAATAATTGAGGTGGGAATTGGCAAAAATCCCGACATATTCTTTAGTCTCCAAAAAAATGGTTTTGATGTATCAGCAGTTGACATTAAAACAAACCTTCCTGATTACGGCGAAAATTTTCATCAGGATGATGTTTTCGAACCCGATATTTCGCTCTACAATGGATGCAATCTCATATACTCAGTAAGACCCGGCATTGAGATGATCCCGTCCCTTGTAAATATTGCAAAAGAGGCAGGGAGTGAACTTATTGTCTATCACCTGGGGAATGAAATCTACCAAAACGGCGGAGAAAAAATAGAATGCGGTGTTATTCTTAACAGGTACTACAAACCCTGAATTTTAAAATATTAAAATGAAAAGAGTGTGGACTGGGTTTCCGCCTGTTTTTTTCCGTTTTCATTTTCTTCATCAGAAGATATCGTGTCTTTCTTTTCATCTTTTGTTTTTTCAGATATTTCAGGCTGAGCGGGCGGTTTTTCTTTAACAGTCTCGACTAATTTTTTGGTTTTCTTTGAAGAGAGAGATTTTTCCTTCTTTTTCTCTGCTTTTTCTCTCTCGCGGATCTCTTTTTTTATTTCCTTGATTATTTCAGCAGACCGCGTGTTGTCATGAAGAAAAAAATTGAGCTCATCTTTGTCAAGTTCGAAATCTTTGGCAAATTTCATGGGATTTAAATCCACAAGCACCGAGACGGAGGTTAAAAGTTCATCGCGAAGTGTATCTTCAGGCACATGGTAGCCTTCCGAGAGTTTGTTCAGTACTCTTATACGAAGATTTTTCTGTTTTTTTCCGCCTGCCATCTTCCTCCATCTTGAAGGAGGCATGATTCTCTCAAAAACCCCGCATCCGCCGGCAGCATCTGCGCACCCGATGAGCATAAGTGACGATGCATACTTCCAGAGAGTGTAATACTGCCTGCGATAGGTATTCCCTACATAAGTGTCAGCAACTGAAAGATTTTTGTAAGCCAGATACTGACTTTCAATGCCTTTCATCTGAAAGATGCTTTCTTCCACCCACTGCTCGGTCGTATCAGGAGTGTCGGAAATATTTGAAGAGAGCTCCATTAAACGACGGTCACTCTGCCCTTTTAGAACAGCCCCCACAAGCTCAAAAATAGTAGACCTCTCGTCCTTCTCTGCTGTTGCAATCATGTCTTCAGAGAGCGTATCCTTACCGGCCGAAGCTGCGAAAAGCATGTTTACAGCAGCCCTCATATCACCAGAAGAGCTCTCTGAAATATCCCTTATCGAGTCATCACTGCATGATATCTTTTCAGCGGAACAGATGTAACGAAGACGCGGAGCAATGCTTCTTGCCTGTATCGCCTTAAATTGAACCGGTTCACAGGCACCCTTGAGCTCCTTTGCAATGCCGTACAGATCGTTTGCTATTAGTATAATCGGCTGCATTGAAATTTTTATGATGTCCAGTATTGCACGCGCACCGCCGCGGTCAGCACTGCCGTGAAGATTGTCTGCTTCATCAAAAAGCAGAAGTTTTCTTGAAGCACCTGTAAGACTCATTGTTGTCGCGGTTGAGCCTGCAATCCTCTCAATTATTCCCTTTGTTCTCTGGTCACTTGCATTAAGCTCAACTATTTCCCACCCCATATCTCTTGCAAGTGCATATGCAGCAGAGGTCTTTCCAATACCCGGCTTTCCATATAGTAAAAGGGGCTCCTGCCCTCTCTGCCAGTTCTTAGCCCATTCAACCATCTGACGCACGGCTTCTTTGTTGCCGACAATATCCGAAACCGATTGCGGTCTGTATTTTTCCACCCAGTCCTGCATAACCGTATTAATAATTATCACCGTGAAGGCTATTTAATGAATGCTCGGGATGAAAAACAGGGATCACTCCCGCCTCTTAAAAAATAAAATTCAGATATACTAAAAGTTAAGACCCCTATCAAAAGTCGATCAAAACAAGATAATATAATTTATTGTATCCAAAACTACAAACAACTTAATTAGTTGGTGTTTAGTGTGGAGGAAACATGTTCCACAGAAGCGATTGCGAAAGCAGTCAGGGAATACGCAGGCGTTACAAGAAAGCACGCAATAGGAGAGATAATCCACTGTCTGAGAATTGAATCAGACGATGTGGTCGTATCCTTTGGTGAGGACGCTGCATTAATAAAAAATAATGACGACGGACTACTTCTGGCGGCAGATGGAATATGGAGCATGTTAATGGAAGCGGATCCCTATTGGGCGGGATTTTGCGCAGTACTCGTAAATGTTCATGATATCGCTGCAATGGGAGGAAAACCACTTGCAATGGTTGACATACTCTCAATCCAGAACGAAAAAATATGCCATGAGGTTTTAAGAGGCATGGCAGATGCTTCAAAAAAATTCGGTGTCCCGATAGTCGGCGGCCATCTGCATCCCGACTCGGATTTTTCGGCAATTGATGTTGCTATAATGGGCATTGTAAAAATGGAAGATGCAATATTCTCCCATACGGCAGGACCCGATGACCATATTATTGCAGCGATCGATCTCAATGGCAGAATTCACCCTTCATGTGCTCTTAACTGGGATTCGGCCACAATAAGAAGTCAGGATGAAGTCCGCGGGCAGATAAGGGTCATGCAAAGGCTCGGGGAGATGCATCTTTTAACAGCAGGAAAGGATATCAGCAACCCCGGAGTTATCGGAACTCTTGGAATGCTTCTTGAAACAAGCAACGCGGGTGCTGTAATAGATCTCGGCAAAATCCCAAGGCCTGATCTTTTAAGCCTGGGAATACCGTTTTCACAGTGGGTCAGGATATATCCGGGAATGGGATTTATCGTAACCGCAAAGGAAGAAAATGTTTCAAAAGTCATTGAGATGTTTGAAGAAGTCGGAATTACCGCCTCGGATATTGGATACATAAACGACAGCAGAAATCTGACTATTACATACAACCGGAAAGAAAGTTCTGTTTTTGATCTGGAAAAAGAAGGCATAATGCGCCTTTTCGATTAATTTTTTTTAGGGTGACGAATTTGATTGTCGGCATCGGTGTTGGCGAAAATAATGAAAAAATACTTAATTCTATAAATTCTGTCAGGGATAAAGTCAGGATTAGAATATTCACGAGTCTTGACCTTGAGTTTAACGGTACAAATCCTGAAATCCACAAATGTGAAAACCCTGAAGAAGCACTAATAGACGCACTCTATGACAAGAGTATAGATGCCGCTGTGAGAGGGACACTTCCGGCAAACAAAATGATGAAAAACCTGAAAAGACATGCAGGTGTAAGCAGTCTTGAAAGGGCTGCCATTATTGAGACCTCAGACGGGACAAGATTTCTTCTGGCACCTGTCGGAGTTGACGAGGGGTGGACTGTAGATGAAAAGATATCTTTCATAAATGCCTCGCGGCCTGTTGCAAAAAAGTTCGGTATAAACGACAGGGTGGCAGTACTTTCAGGCGGCAGGACAGGGGATCTCGGCCGGCATAAAATTGTTGACAAAACCATAACGGATGCAATAGAAATCGCAGAGAAAACAGGTGCTGATCACTGTGAAATTTTAATAGAAGATGCAGTGCGGCAACATGGAATAATCATTGCCCCCGATGGCATCTCAGGCAACCTGATCTTCAGGACCCTTGCACTCCTTGGAGACGGAAATGCACATGGTGCACCAGTGCTAAATATCGACAGAATTTTCGTGGATACATCGCGCGCCAACAAGGATTATTCCAATGCCATTTTAATCGCCGAATCGCTGGCAAAAAAATAATGTCGCCAATTTAGAGAGATTTTTGAAAAAAAACTTCAATTAATATATAATTTTACCAAATACCCCGTTATAGACACGATGAGTAAATAAATGAATATAATCATTCCATAAACGTATTCAAACCTTTAAAAGTCCTGTTTTCCCAAAAAGTATTTATATTCACCGATATACTTTCATTTGAGGTGGAATTAATATGGCAAATGATCTACCAATTGCAGCAGTAGTAAGAATTGCAAAGAAGAACGGTGCAGAGAGAGTCGGAAGCGACGCAGCACAGGCAATAGTTGAGGCATCTGAAGCATACATTGCAAACCTTACAAAAGAGGCAAGCAAGTACGCACAGCACGCAGGACGTAAGACAATCAAAAAGGAAGATGTTGACATGGCGGTAAACGCCTGAACATTTCTTTTTTCAAAAAAAATCATAGCTTAAAATTAAAAATCAGATAACAAAAATAAATTCCGTACACAGAAATCTCTTTTAAAAAATATCAGATAACAAACAAACGATAACAAAAACAGCCTGAAAAGAAGTTATTGTATTGATATGTTAACCTGGCCTATAATGTTCCCTTGGTGCTTGGGATGCCTTTCTTTGGATCGACCCTTGTTGCCATACCAAGAGCAATACCAAAAACCTTGAACAGCGCCTCACAAATGTGGTGATCATTTCTTCCTGTAAATGAAAGGTTTGCAGTAATTTTTGCATTTGAGCATATGCTGTAGAAGAAATGCTCATAGAGATCACCGGGGATATCTCCGGGGCTTCCAAAAAATCTTCCGTCCATCACTAAATACGAGCGGCCTCCGAGATCAAGTGTTGCATATGCTATTGATTCATCCATCGGAACAGCCATGTGTGAAAACCTGACAATACCGCGGCCTTCCCCGATGGCCTCTTTTAGTGCCTGCCCAAAGACAATTCCTATATCCTCAACTGTGTGGTGGCAGTCTATATCCAAATCGCCGTCAGCCTCAACAGTCAGGTCAAAGCCCCCGTGCCTGCCCATGGCACTTAGCATATGATCCAGGAAGGGAATTTTTGTATCCGCACACACTTCACCCTGTCCGTCAAGATTGATCAGAACACGGACCTTAGTCTCCTTTGTTTCCCGGAAGACCTCTGCACACCTCATCTGCAAACCTCCAAAGCCTCTTTAAGCGAAATTTTACCACTGTAAAGTGCTGATCCCATAACTATTCCATCAACACCCATCTTCTTTAGTGTTACGACATCTGAGGGCAGGGATATGCCTCCTGCAATGATTACCGGAAGATACGTGCTTTCCAGAAGTCTTCTGACAGGATCTGCAGCAATCCCTTCCTGAAGCCCCTCCACATCAACATTGGTGAAAAGAAGAGCTCCTGCCCCGAGTTCCTCAAACCTTTTTGCCCATCCGATATAATCTCCGGCAGGCTCCTCCCATCCGCTTACAACAACCTGACCGTCTCTGGCATCGACTCCTGCAACAACACGGTCACTTCCATATTCAGCCGAAAGCTCCCTTATGCATTCAGGCTCCTTTATTGCAAGTGTTCCGATGATTACCCTGTCAACACCGGCATTAAGCCATCCTGCAGCGTCAGAAAGGCTTCTGATACCTCCTCCAAGCTGAACGAAGGCTCCGGTCTCATCGATTACAGACTTTATCTGCTCTGCATTTTTACCGGAGTCACCAAATGCACCGTCAAGATTTACAATATGCAGTGAGTCTGCTCCTTCATCAGTCCACCTCCGGGCACACTCAAGAGGACTGCCGTATGCGGTAGAATTCTCTCTTTTACCCTGAACCAGCTGGACACACTTTCCGCCGAGAATGTCAACCGCAGGAAAAACCCTCATACAATCACCGGATCATCCTTTCAATCGGTACAACAAGGATGTCTTTTGCGCCGGCTTTTTTCAGGTCTCCAACGAGAGAATACAGGTGTTCCTCTGAAACCACTGCATGAACGGCTACAAGATTATCATCTGATACGACATCCATAACAGTCGGCCCTGAAAGTCCCGGCAGAACATTCCTCACTTCATCGAGGTGCAAACGCTCCACATTCATCATCAAATAGCGCTGGCCTCTTGCATGCAGGACACTCTCAAGTGCAAGACAAAAATCACCAACCTTTTCAGAGAACAGTTTTCCCAGATTCCTGTTTTCAATAACGATTGTAGTGGATGTCAGTATCTCGCATACAATTCTCAGATTGTTTGTTGCAAGAGTCGTCCCGGAACTTGTAAGATCAACAATCGCATCAGCAATCCCGAGATATGGCGCCGCCTCACAGGCACCCCCGACCGGAACAAGTGTAACCTCAATTCCGAGTTTCTCAAAGTAACGCTCGCATATTCCCGGGAATTCCGTTGCAACCTTCAGACCTTTCAAATCCTCCGGCCCTTTTATTGCTGAATCATCAGGGACGGCAATCACGAGGGTTGCTTTGCCTGATTTCAGGTCAAGAAGCTCTTTAACATCAGAACCCCTTTCCATGACCATGTCCCTTCCCGTGATGCCGAGATCCGCGGCTCCGTTTGCAACATATTCAGGAATGTCAATAGGTCTTGCAAAAAGAACCTCGATTTTGGGATCAGAGGTTTTTGTAATAAGCTTCCTGCTTTTTGTATCTTGAAGTTTCAGGCCGCTGCTTTCGATAAGCTGGATAATAGGGTCTGCAATCCTTCCCTTATTTGGTATTGCAAGTCTCAGTACATCCCTCTTCTTTCCGTCAGGATTCATTCATTTAAATTTTGGTGCTAGTAATATTAGGATATTTACCATTAAGCCCTGAAGACACCCGAAATAGAAATCACTGATCAAATAATGAGAATATTCATTCTTTTTAAAAAAGTTGATTGTATTTATGAGTTTTAAGAATCAGAAGGTTCTGAGTTCACCGCGAATTACCCTTTCTGTAATATCTGTTACATTTGCAAGAGAGTCATCGATTATTGCATAAATTTCCTTTTCCATCTTGTCAGCTTCTTCGATTCCGTTTGCAATGTACTGCGCACTTGCAACAAGAGGCTGATCAATCGGCTTTCCAATCTGTGAAAGGAGGCGGATATACAGATCGTCTATGCCTTCAACCTCTGCAACACATTTCTTTGCAATCTCGGTTGACAAAAGGTTGTAGATCTTTCCGATGTGGTTTATAGGATTCTTTCCGCTTGTTGCTTCCATACTCATCGGGCGCTGTGGTGTGATAAGTCCGTTGCACCTGTTTCCACGGCCGACACTACCGTCATCACCCATCTCTGCAGATGTGCCGGTAACTGTCAGGAAGATACTTTCCTGATCTATTCTGTCACCTGTGTTGATAGCCACATTCACATTTCTCTTTGTTGAGCCGGATGCAACATTCCTGACTTCTTCTTTAATGAACTCGACAGCCTCAATATACTCGCCCATATCGGAGCAGAAGCGGTCAATCATAGGTACACACAGAGTCAGTGTTATGTCATCGTTCTGACGAAGACCCATGATTTTTACATCGGTACCGATTATAGGATGCTTTGCCCTTACATTGTTGTCAATGTGATCACTGACATTAAGAATAATATTTTCAAGATCGCTAAAAGGAGCGTGTCCTATACCAAATGATGTGTCATTTGCATGCGGTATTCTGCCGCTTCCGTTTGCCTTGAATACATCACGAAGATCAGATGATCCGACACCCATACGGCAGTCGACGATTACGTCATGCTCCATGTTAAGGTATTCAAGAGTGTTTCTCAGGTAATCTCTTGCAGCATTAACTGCAATTGCATCTGTCGGAATTGTTTTTCCTTCGAAACTCTTTGTTGCACGGCCTGTGAGAAGAACATAGACAGGCTTTGTTACAGTTCCGCCGCCGAACTTCGGCATGGACTCTCCTGCAACGATCTCTCCCTGGTCTGTGTTGTGGTGCAAAACTGCATCACATTCCTCAAGGTATGCCTTTGAAAGTGCTCTTGAAACGGCCTCTGCAATACCATCTGCAAGGCTGTCAGGGTGTCCTATACACTTTCTCTCTGCAATTTCCGTATTCTGCTTTTCTATCGGTGTCTGAAGGATTTTTTCTATTGCGATATTTCGTACCATATTACTGCTCATGCTCCCGGGAACATTTGATTATTAATAGTAGTATTTATTCACATAATAAATTATTATTCGCTTTGATCAAAAACAGCACGGGACCGGCAGGGTTAAAATAAATTTAAAAAAGAAGAGAGGATTATTTTTCAAAAGAATCCGTTTAAATCCTTTTACCAGCGTACGCGTACATCAGATCGTATGGTCTGATCACATTTGCCGTCACGGAATATCCTTACAATTCCGCCTGATTCGGAAACGGTTACACCAATTACCGGAATATCCAGTGTTATTGCCGCTGCCGCAAGGTGTCTGCCACCCATCCCTCCGGGAAGGTTTATTGAGCCGGTGTTTATATTGAGGTATCTTCCGGCGGCGACAATCCTTCCATTAGGATCGACTACAAAAACACCGTCAAGCTGCGAAAACTCCTTTATGCTCTCCCAGTTATGCCTGTTTTTAATATCGCAGTCATCAGGATGCTGACCTTTGTAAGGATTGATTATTGCCTGGTGTGAATTTTTCATTATTTCATCGGAATTTCCGATGATAAATGCTGTGCCTATGTGTCTGCCCTCACGCCCCTCGACTGCAATATCAAGTGCCAGCCTCAGTACTGCGGACATTACTTCACGGCTTACGATGTCGTCATAATCCCTGACATTAATAAAATTCCTGCCTTCATTTATGTCATATACCAAAATGGCATACGGGAAAACCCCGACCACAAGTCCTTCGTCAAAATTTTTGGTCAGATATATCTGGATAGCAGCATCGTGCAGATGCCTTTGGGATATCTCAAGGATATCATGCATTGTCAGATCCCTTAAAATATCAAGCTGAAGATCTTCCACCCAGATCACAGGCTTATCAGATTCAAAAGGAAATGGCTCTGTAAATGAAACAATTGCCTTTGCCCCTATATCCCCTGCAATTTCAGATGCATGCTGCATCATCAGTTCATTATCAACCATTTTTTTCAGAATTTTTTTAAAGCATTTCCCTAATCAGTGTCGGAATTAAAGACGGCTTACTTGCGACCGTGACACCCTGAGCTTCAAGACGCCTGATCTTTGACCCTGCATCTCCTTCACCGCCCTCAACAATTGCACCAGCATGCCCCATTCTCTTCTCAGGGGGTGCCGAAACACCTGCAATATAGGTTACAATCGGAAGATCTGTGTATGATGCACCTTCCTCCTCAAGGTTTCCGCCAACTTCTCCAATCAAAACAATTCCCCTAGTTTCAGGATCGTTTTCAAACCTTTCAAGAACGTCCACAAATGTCTGGCCGATAACAGGGTCACCGCCAATTCCTACTATCGTGCTCTGACCTATTCCCGCACGGGTCAGTTCATTTACAACCTCGTAAGTCAGTGTGCCGCTTCTGGAAATTATCCCCACATTTCCGGTATTTGCCTTAAATGCAAGGTGTGCAGGCATGATACCCATCTTAATTTCACCAGGGGAGAGTATTCCCGGACAGTTTGGTCCGATTACGCTGCAACCCTCCAGTCTTGCATATGATATTGCGCACATTGCGTCATGAACAGGAATATGTTCGGTTATCGCAACAACAGTCTCAAGACCGTTGTATGCAGCCTCCATAATGGAGTCCCCGGCTGCAAAACCCGGTACAAACAAAACGCTTGCAGAAGCATCATGCTCGGCGAGTGCCTCTCTTAAGGAGTCATATACAGGAACGCCGTCTACTTCCTGGCCGCCCTTGCCCGGGGTGACTCCTGCCACAACTCCTTTTCCTCCGACCTCATCCGCATAACGGTTCATCAGGTTAATGTGAAATCTGCCCTGCTTTCCGGTAGCACCCTGAACTATAACACCGGTATTTTTATCCCCGTAAATCATTTGCCTGCCTCCTTTACTGCACACATGACGACTTCTTCCATAGTATCAAGCATATGATAGCCGTTCTCTTTTAGAATACGCCTTCCCTCTTCTTCGTTTGTACCTGCAAGACGGACAACAACAGGCTGGCTGACACCTGCCTCAACAATTCCCTTTGCCACCTCATCGCAGCGTGTGATTCCTCCAAGAAGGTTTACAACGATGACTTTTACAAGAGGCATATCGGCTACAAGTCTGACTGCATTGCACACCCTTTCGGTATTTGCACCTCCGCCGACATCAAGGAAGTTTGCCGCTTTTCCTCCGGAAAGCTCAATTAAATCAAGAGTTGACATGGTAAGCCCTGCGCCGTTTCCGATTACGCCTATGTTACCTGTAAGCTCCACATATGAAAAGCCGTATTCCTCAGCCTTTCGTTCACGCGGGGTTAAATCACGGTTTACCCTGATACCCTGGCGGTACAGGGCATTGTCATCAATGATGAGCTTTGCATCAGCTGCATAGACACCTTTTTTTGTTGTGACAAGAGGATTAATTTCCGCAAGCAGTGCATCACTGTCACAGTAGACACGGTATAGTGAATTCAGGACAGGACCTATCTCCGCAGGAACACCTCTTAAAAGTCTCCTCATCATGAAAGGAGGAATATCATGTAAAATAGGGGCAACTCTTACCCTGTGAAGAGCATCAGGATTGTTCTTTGCAGTCTCTTCAATGTCAACACCGCCTGTTGCACAGAAAAGAATTACCGGCTCTTTTTTTGCACGATCTATTGTTATGCTCACATAGTATTCCTGTTCAATCGGCAGTTTTTCCTCTACCAGTATTTTTTCAACAGGAATTCCCTTTATCTCTTTTGAGAAGAGCAATTCTGCATTTTTTTTAGCTGATGCAACATCGGAAATTATTACACCGCCTGCCTTTCCTCTTCCCCCTACATCAACCTGTGCCTTTAACACAACTTCACTGCCAAGTGAAGAAGCCTGATCACCAATCTCTTCAGGACTGTTTATGACAAAACTTTCAGGCACGGGTATGCCGTGCTCTTTAAAGATCTTTTTCGCCTCAAATTCCAATAGTTTCAAATCCAGTTTCCTCCCTTTTTCCCAAGATCAAATCCTGCATTGAGTGCTTTCATGTTAAGCTGCTCAGTGCCTTTCGGTACGCTGTCAAGAACCGCCATTTCGATTGCCTCACGACTGACAACTTCGGTGGAACTCACCAGTGCGCCGAGCATTATAATATTTGCGACAATTACCCTGCCCATTGTATTTTTGGCCTCTTCTGTTGCCGGAACCTCAAAATATCTCGTTTCCGGCCTTGAAAAGACCAGTCCCTTGTCAAGTAGCATGAAAGAATCAGCACCTGCCCCGGTACCGTATTTTTCAAATCCCTGCTGGGACATGATTACATAAATATCCGGATTTGTTACCTCCGGATAAAGCACATCATCCTCATCAATGACAACGGCACTCATTGAAGCGCCGCCTCTTGCTTCAGGGCCGTAAACCTGCGTCTGTACGGCAAATTTTTTATCATATATTGCCGCAGCACGTCCCAGAATCACTGCCGAGAGAATAATTCCCTGACCGCCAAAGCCTGAGAACAAAATCTCATGCCTCATTCTTCAACCACTCCGAGAGCAGGGCGGTAACGCCTTACAAACTCACCTACTGTGAATAAATCATCAGGAACCTTTTCACCTGATTCCTCCATCCTTCTTTTTTTGGAGAGAAGAATTGAGTGAGTCCTCATATGATCAATCATATCTGTTACCTTTCTTTGTTTATTCCTTCTTCCAAACGATGTCGGGCACTGTGTCATTGCTTCGATGAAAGAAAGGCCGGTTGTTTCCATACCTGTCTTTATCGCCTTTGTAAGCTCTTTTACGTGATATGATGTCCATCTTGCAGAATAGTTTGCACCTGCGGCCACTGCAAGCTCTGCAAGATCAAATACAGGCTCTCTTGCACCGTACGGAGTTGTGGTTGAAATTGCCCCGACAGGTGTGCACGGACTCCCCTGTCCGCCTGTCATGCCGTAAATCATATTGTTCATACAGACTACCGTCATGTTGATATTTCTCCGGCAGGCGTGTATGAAGTGGTTGCCTCCGATTGCAGACAAATCACCGTCCCCTGTGAACACAACGACATTAAATTCCGGTTTTGCCATCTTGACACCGGTTGCAAACGCAAGGGCACGCCCGTGAGTTGTATGAAGTGAATCGGTTACGATATATCCCGGTGATCGTGAAGAACAGCCGATTCCTGAAACAAATATTGTATTGTCTATATCCCAGCCCATCTCGTTTACGGCATTAAGGGTACAGTTTATGACGGTTCCGTTGCCGCATCCTGTACAGAATATATGCGGCATTCTGTCATGGCGGTACCAGTCGCTGACATCTCCGGTCATATGAAGTCCTCCATCGCTTTTAGAAGTTCTTCTGTTGTATGAATTTCACCGCCGATTTTAGGAACGGATACAACCCTTACATCAGTGTGCCTCTCCACTTCTCTTGAGATTTGGCCGAGATTCATTTCAGGAACTATGAATGCTTTGGCATTTTCAAACTCGTAAAGTAGTTTTTCAGGGAAAGGCCAGACCATCCTGAGATTCAGATGTCCGATCTTAAGATCAGACCTGTTTTTCATGAGCTGCCTTACAGTCCTTGTCGCAGGACCGTAGGTTACAAAAACGACCTCTGCCTCAGGGTTGACAAGATCGTAATCCGCAATCTCGTATTTTTTGGACTCAATCTTATTAACAAGCCTTTTTACAAGCGTCGCATGTGTCTCATGGTTTGTAGTGTCAGGATAACCCCTCATGTCGTGAGTAAGACCAGTCACATGTACACGGTGACCCTCCCCGAATACAGGAAAACCCGGGATCATGTCATCTTCAGGTTCAAAAGGCAGTCTGCCTTTCAAAAGGGGCTTTCTTTGCGTTATTTCAACTTCATCAGGGATTGTAATTCTCTCACGCATATGACCGATTGTCTCATCAGACATAACGAACACAGGACAGCGGAACCTGTCTGCGAGATTGAATGCTTTTACCGTCAGTTCATACATCTCCTGAACACTTGACGGAGTAAGTGCAATTATGCTGATATCCCCGTGTGAGCCAAACCGGCACTGCATCATATCCCCCTGTGCCGACATGGTGGGCTGACCTGTTGAGGGTCCCCCCCTCTGAATATTTACGATAACACATGGTGTCTCGGTCATTATTGCATAGCCGAGGTTTTCCATCATCAGGGAAAAACCGGGCCCGCTTGTTGCGGTCATTGCACGTGCACCTGTCCAGGATGCACCGATTATTGCCGATATACTGGCGATTTCATCCTCCATCTGAATGAAAGTCCGACCAAGTTTTGGCAGTTTTTTTGCCATATGTTCGGCGATTTCAGTAGAGGGAGTGATTGGATAACCGCCAAAAAAACTGCACCCTGCCGCAAGAGCACCTTCAGCACAGGCTATATTGCCCTGCATAAATTCTATTCTGCTCAAAACTCTATCACCACTTTATGAGGTTCATATGGACCTTCCTCAACCCATTTTATTGCCTGATCAGGGCATATAAGCTGACATACCCCACACAAACGCCTTTGGTACAGTTTTTGAAGTCTGCAATTTGTGCATCTTTCGGGTCTGTCAAGAACAGGAACTACTATACCCTTTTCATTGAGTTTCGTTCCTTCCTGAAAAATATTGTAGGGACAGACCATTGTACAAAGATTGCATCCTTTGCAGAGTTTCTCTTCTATAACAAGTTTCATCAGGCACGACCCGCATCTAAATTATGCTGATTATATTATTGCGCGCTAAAACTACTAAATATATGCTAAAAATGCAAACCGGTTTTGCCGGTTAAAACATCCTTTCATAATTATCGCGGGCATTATCCCTTACCTTTTGGTAGAGATCACCCCCTGCCGAATCCATCCCGACAGTGAGAGGGAGATTTTCAACAGAGATTTCCCAGACTGCCTCTGCCATGCCGAGATCTTCAAAATATACGCCTTTTAATGTCATACGCGATGCAGCCAGCGCCGCGCAGCCTCCGGTGAAGGCAAGATATACCGCACGCCCCCTTATCTGATTGAGAAGATTTTCTCCCATTCCCCCTTTGCCAATTAAGCCGCGGACACCTGCATCAATCAAAAAACCGGAGAGATCATTCATTCTTGCAGAAGTGGTTGGTCCTGCTGCAACTATTTTTGAATCCTTAACAACAGGGCCGCAATGGTATATCACCGCACCTTCGGGGTTGAAGGGTATCCCCTCCTCCATCATTCGCATGTGGGCTTCATCACGGGCTGTATAAATAGTGCCTGAAAGAGAGACCCTGTCACCTGCCCGAAGGGAGAGTATTTCGTCCCCGAGAGGCGTTTTAAGTTCAGTCATTACAGGGCACCTCCACCTCAACTGTTGCATGACGGCATGCCCAGCACTGAACATTGACCGCCACAGGAAGGGATGCTGTATGGCAGTGCCCTTTTTTCACCTTTACCGCAATGCAGGTTGTGTCACCGCCAAGACCCATAGGACCTATTCCAAGTTCATTTACAGCATCGCAAATCTCCTGTTCAAACTCATCCATCGAATCGACCGGTTCAAGCAATGCTTCTTTTGCAAGCGAACACACACCGTCAAAAGTACTTCCGATACCCACACCCAGCACAACGGGGGGACAGGGTCTTCCGCCGGCAATCAGCATCGTCTCAACAACAAAACTTTTGATCCTGCCGGTTTCTGACGGGAGAAACATTGCAAGACGCGACATGTTTTCGCTGCCGCCTCCCTTTGGCATTGCAGTTATTGTAAATTTTTCACCAGGCCTTATGTGTACTGCAGGGACATTTACACCTGTGTTGTCACCTGAATTTTTACGTGTTATAGGATCAACGGCATTGGGCCTTAGGGGGACACTCTTATTTGCCCTTCTGACGCCTTCGTATATTCCTTCATAAATCTCAGAGGTAAGAGGTATTTCCGGCGGAAGAGTTACAAAAAATATGTGAAGCCCTGTATCCTGGCATATCGGAACCTCCAGTCTGCCGGCCTGTATGATATTTTCCAGAATATTTTCATATTCAGCCTTTGCAACAGGGCTGGTCTCTTTTGCAATAGTCTTTTCAAGGGCACGCATGAAATCACCGGGGAGATGAATTTCAGCCTCCCTGATTGCCTTTTCAGTCGCACGGGAAATATTTTCGATAAGCATTTTCTTCTCCACCAGACAAATATATGAATTTATAGATCATTTACGCGATATTTCTTAAATATGCGCATATAATAAGGACAAAAAGATTTCAGACAACAGTATCCGGAGACTATAAACGGTACCCTTTTGCCCCTTCGTCATATGAATTTCACAGGTTAGACTTTTTTTCCCTGACTGACAAATGCAATAATCAGGAATATCAATATTTGCCGGTGACATATGCCCGATGACACTTACAAGACAATAGTCAGCGATGATGAAAGCGGTTTTTTCGAGAACCTTTCCGAATACTTAAACGTACTCGGGAATCCAACAAGACTCAAAATACTCAAACTAATAGAGAACAATCCAAAAGACATCAGGGAGATCTCAGGCGGAATAGAAACAAGTTATGAAAATACAAAAAAACACCTTGACAAACTCCTCAGAATAGGAATAATTAAAAAAGAAGCAGGAATGGGAAAACCAACCTCAAAGGGAATACATGCAGTATGGAAATATTCCACCATTCCCGGAGGAATGGAGCTTGTCGCAAGGAACATAGGTAATTTCTGCAACATGGAAATCAAAAATCCCGATATTCAGGAAAGACTTCAAAATATCAGGAAGATGATCGATGATGAGATGGCAGGAGACATGCCGGTACTTGTTCTGCTCGGGGGAGAGGATGACGGCAGGGCGTATATCTTAAAAAGAAATGAATCAAAATTAGGCAGATATGACCCTACTGCAAAAGGGCTCTTTGATGAAGACTCGGATATTGTCCTAAAGGACAGTTACAGGGCAGTCACCCGTGTTTCAAAACCGCATGCGGTAATATTCAAAGATAAAGAATACTGGCTCATTAAAGATGCCGGAAGCGCAGGAGGGACTTTTCTGAACAATCACGATCTAATAAAATCATCAGGGGCAATTCTAAAAGACGGTGACATGATAGATCTTGGGAAGGGTGAGGGAAAAGCAACCCTTGTATTCCATCAGAAAAAATCACAAAATTCCTAAAAATCCGGGTGATTAAATGATAACAGATGCACATAAAAAGACCATTCTGATAATTATTTCTGCTATTTTTCTGATTCTGGCCACAACAGCACCGGCGATGGCGGGCTTTGGAAACCAGGGCCAGTCTGATAACGGACAACGTAACATTCCGGCACATGGAACAGATAATGCACCGGGCAATTCAGGGCAGGGACAGGGAACACAGACCGCACTGCCTGTCATATACGGACTTTTTATTGCTTTAATTGTGCTTGTTGCCATAATTCTCTACATCATATTTGTAAGATTAAGGCCCCGGAAAAAATACGGTGAAGAAAACAAAAAACAAAAATCCCTTTATGAATACGGCAAAACGACAGTTTTAGAGGAGAATAAAAACATGCCCCCAAATTTTCCACCGGAACTAAAAAACAGGTATTCTGATGTGGAGCTTATTGGAAAAGGGGGGCTTTCATTTGTATTTCAGGCAAAAATAAAAGATACGGAAGAGATCGTAGCTGTAAAAATTCCGGCATTAAAGGATGAAAAATCAGGCAGAATATTTTTGCAGGAGATTAAAATCTGGGAAGGACTGAGCCACCCGAACATTGTTTCAATAAAGTCAGTAAATGTTTTTCCTGTGCCATATGTAGAGATGGAATATGTTCCTGATTCTCTAAACGACCTGCACGTACCTGTCAAACCCGATATTGCACTGCATATTGCGGCAGGGATACTCAGGGGCCTCTCCTACGCCCATAGTAAGGGAATCATACATTGCGATATAAAACCGGGCAACATCCTGATTGACAGTGATTTCATACCTAAAATTGCAGACTGGGGAGTGGGCAGGGATCTTGGGAGGAAAAGCTCAGGGATATCAGGTTATACTCCGGCTTTTGCGGCACCCGAACAGATGTCATCAGTTACAGGAGAAGTCTGCACAGTAAGGACAGACATATACCAGACAGGGATGCTTATTTACTGGATGCTTTTTGGGAATACATCTTTTGAAGAGGAAATGTCCGGCATTGAAACTTCAGGGGACATCAAATACCCTCTGATAAACAGAATCGTAATGAAATGTATTCAAAAAAATCCGGAAAAGCGTTACGCCACAGCAGAAGAACTTCTTGAAGAGATTCTTTCCATCTCAGGCTCAACAGTAACAGGTTAAAAAAGTATTATTTCAGGCAGTGCCCGTCAGAGATAGGGGCAGTTGCCTGCATTATTACCCATACGGTGTCCGTTGCCCTGACCGTGCTTAAAGCCGGTTCCGTCAAGAGGTCTTACACCGTTGTTCGGGCAGTCATACTGGCATTCTCCGTTCTGGTTGCAGTATTGTCCTGAGATCTGTGTGTCATCACCTGTGTTTGCGACACAGTTCTGATACATCTGTCCGTGGCATCCGCTTCCGGTGTTGCCGGCGTTTCCCTGCCATGCACTAACAGGCATTGCGATTAGTGCTGCTGCAAGAAGAACAAGTCCTGCAACGATTACAATATTTCTTTTCATTTTCTTAATCTCCTTTTTTTGCGGAAAGAATAAACCTGCGGGAAATGAGAATTTCCCCGTAATGGTTTTTTTCTGTTCCCTACAGAATATATGTTGACTCAGATCAGGTTTATATTAGCAAAATATCAGAAGTTGATAGTATGAACCGGATGGTTCAGATAATGAAATAACTTTTTTAAAAATCACTTTTTCATAGCCTGCTTCCTCATATCAGGCGGAAACTTCTCAATCGCATAACGAAGAGAGGTTCGCGGCATGGAAAGCCTGTTTTCCATGACATAGGAGAAAACCTCGTCAGGATGCTTTTGTGAGGCTACCTTAAGCATCCACCCGTATCCTTTTTGAACCATGTCATCACTATCGGTCAGAAGAGCATCAGATATCCGAAATATTTCCGGGAGAAAAGAACCATTTCGTGCCGGACGAATCAGGGACACCGCAGATGCACGCCTCACCCAGCGGTTTTGTGAACTTGTCCATTCTAAAACATTCGAAATGAACTCAGGATACTTCTCGAGAAATTCACCGGCTGCCCCTGTGCACAGATCATCACAGTCAATCCAGCAGAAAATATTTTCATTCACCCACCTCTCAAGGAACTGAAATGATTCGGGGGAATAATGCTTTTTTGCTCGTTTTGCCCAGTCAAATGCAACTGCACGAAGCTCAAAAATGTTCTTATCAACAAGATACTGGCACAGCAAAAAAATATCAGCACCGGACATGTATTTTACCTCATTCTGCCACCACTTTTTTGCAATCAGCCGGATATGGGGTTTTCTGACACCAATAAAACCCTTTTCAGGAACTCCGTTCAGAGCCGTCTCACGCTCTGCGTACTCGTGATCTGCGTATGCCTTAAGCTCTTCAATAATTTTTTCAGCAATATCCTGAAAAGAATCTGCTGAACTGAAAATTTGCTGTTCTGTAATCAAAATCACCCCTGTGAAAGAACTCACATCTGCCAGATATACAGAAAAGGGTAATGCCTCAAAACAGTTAAAGACTGAAGATGAACTGAAAAATCCATATCAGGAAATACACAGTTCAAATGAATAATCAAAAATTATTCAAAAAAGGATATTTTACAGAAACCTAATAATTAGGCTTCTATTTCCCTTTTCTCAACAACAATACGTGTAGGAGTCGGAAGTTTGTAACCGGCACTCTTAAGAGCCTTCTTTGCCTTCTCCGCATTTGCCTCAGAGGTGTAAATTGTAAACACTTTCTGGCGTGGCTGTACACGTGCTGCTGTTCCTACTGCCTTTCCAAATGCCATTCTCATTCCTTCTGACACACGGTCAGCACCTGCACCGGTAGCCTGCTTGTTCTCACGAAGCACCTGGTGTGGGAATGTACGAAGCTTGAAATGGTAGTTCATCCTTCCAATCTCTTTCATGAGCTTACGGTTTACACCCATACGTGCTGCTTCAAGAGCTTTGTGCTGAATCTGACATGCTTCATCTGCAAGAATCGAAATCTCTACCGGGAACTGCTGTTTTGTGTTGCCCATATTAAACTGAACAACCTTCGAACCGGGCACACCACCCATATATTCACGTCTGGTGTATGCCCTTTTCGAGATTGCCCTGTACATTTTTGCTGGTTTTCGGACCATTTGTATGAACTCCTCGCTATCTGAATGTGCTATAAAAAATGGGGATGTATCCTAATAAATCTAACTATGTAATATCCCGAATCAGTATATTTTAATCATGATGTTCCTTCACCCATGAGAGATAAGACGTACTTACGCAGGTGTGCAAACTCAGGCGCAGTGCGATCTCTGCATCGGGGTATCTTTACCTCGACAATTTCCTTTATCTTCCCGGGCCTTGCTGAAAATACAACAATTCTGTCAGCCAGGAACACAGCCTCATCAACGCTGTGTGTGACAAAGATGATTGTCTTCTTCGTCTTTCTCCAGATTTCCAGAAGTTCACGCTGCATCGTATTCCGGGTCTGGGCATCAAGAGCACCAAAAGGCTCGTCCATTAAAAGAACTTTAGGCTCATTTGCAAGTGCACGGGCAATGGCAACCCTCTGACGCATACCGCCCGAGAGCTCGTGCGGATAAGCTTTCCCAAAAGATTCCAGATTCACAATGTTCAGATATTCCTCTGCAATCTTTCTCCTCTCCGCCTTTGACATGCCTTTCATCTCAAGACCAAATGCGATATTGTCAGTCACATTTCGCCAGGGAAAAAGGGAATACTCCTGAAAGACCATGCCCCTCTCAGGATCAGGTCCTTTTATGGGTTCACCGTTTAAGGCTGCCTCACCTGAGTCAGGGGTGTCAAGACCTGCAATTATCCGGAGAAGTGTCGTCTTGCCACAGCCCGAAGGCCCTACAAGGCATACAAACTCCTTATCACTTATATCGAGGCTGACATCCTGAAGGGCGACGACAGGTTCCTGACCCTCCTTTTCAAATACGCGGACCACCTTTTTAACAGAAACACTTCCCATTTATCTCACCTCTTCTTCCTGCCATTTCAGGGTCAGCCTGTCCACATAATATCTGAATGCCATGTCAATTGCAAGACCGATAAGGCCAAGCACAAGCATGTAAACAACAACCATCGGAATATTGTAGAGGTTGTAATAAGTCCAGAGATTTTTTCCAAGACCGTTTCGTCCAGTGCCTGCACCAAATATTTCAGCACCTACAAGACACATCCAGCCGACACCCATTGAAATCCTGATACCGGTTGTAATTGAAGGAATGGCTGATGGAAATGCAATATAGCGGATCTGACTCAGGCTGCTGCTGCACCCAAGAACCTTTCCTGCCTCGACAAAGACCTTTGGAACATTCTTAAATCCGGAATATGTATTTACCAAAACCGGAAAGAGGGCCCCGACAAATATTATAAAACCTGCCGAGAGGTGTGTAAGCCCGAACCATATAATTGCAAAAGGAATCCATGCAAGCGGGGGTATCGGACGAAGAATCTCAACAATAGGATTTATTGCCTGATCAATTCTTTTAAACCACCCCATTGCAATACCGACAGGTATTCCGACAATTATGGCGGCAGACATACCGATAATGAAGTGGTAAAGACTGATCTCAAGGTCTAACAGCAGAGAACCCTTTTCCCCGAATATACTGTATAGAAATGAATCAAAAACTTCAACAACACTTGGGAGCCTGTGGGAATCTCCAACTATGTACACCGCGGTTAACTGCCATAGTATAAGAAAAATTATTGCAGTAACAACAGGCAGAAGATATCTGATCAGTTTCTCTTTATCTCTTTTTATCATGCCAGAATGCTAATCATTTGTTTTTCAAAATTAAATCAGTTTGCAGTTTTAAAGCCGGCTGCAATTAAACCAAAAAAAGTTTTAAAAAAAATTTTTTGATCATTCAGGCTGTTTCTACAGCTTTCTCATAAAAAGAGAGATCAAATATCTCATCTTTTGCCAGAGGTTTTTTGATGTATCCAAGTGAAGCCTGAATATCTGTATAGTTGACAACAGAGTCTGTAATCATGTTTGGATCTTCAATCCACTTGCCATCCCATTCGCTGAATGACTTCTTTACAACATCGATATCGATCTTGTTCATTTTCTGGAAAATTTCCGCAGCCTCATCCTGATTTTCCATTGCGTATTCTGTTGCCTTGATGTGTGTTTTTACGATCTGGTCAACAACATCAGGGTGGTTTCTGATAAGATTGCCGGAGACCAGCAGAACACAGCATGCATGATTCTCTTCCATTGAACCTGACTGAACAATTGTTACACCCTTGCCCTCATTTGCAATCACACTTGGAGCGGGGTGTGGGAGGAATACAGCATCAACAGCACCTTCTGCTATTGCAACTGTTGCATCGCCGGGGCCCATTGGGCGTATGTCAACATCCTTTTCGGGATCAAGACCGTTTTCGGAGAGCCAGTTCCTAAGAAGCGTATCCTGGATTGTTCCTTCAGGGAATGTTGCAATAATCAGACCTTTGAGATCAGCAGGGCTTTCATATTTTATGTCAGGTCTGATTACAAGATCAGATCCCTGTACCTGAACGCCTGCAACGATCCTTGCGTCAAGACCGTTTGCGAGTGCTGATATAACAGGTGCTGCGCCAACGTATGCAACATCAATCTCCCCTGCCATCATTGCCTGCATCTCAGGTGCACCGGTAGGGAACTTGTGATCTGTAATTTCGGTTATTCCAAACTGTGCAAGATCTTCCTTCCACATTCCCTTATCAGATGCAACCATGTATGCGATCTGGTGGGTTGAAGGCTGATAGCCAAATGAGAGTGAGTTTATTGCAGGTGCAGCAGTGCCGTCAACTGTGTCTTTTCCGTTATCATCGCCGGTGCCTGTACACCCGGCCACCAGAACAAGTGCAACCGCCAAAAGTGCAATTGCAAACCAGTATAGTGATTTTTTCATAACAATCTTCTCCTTAAAAATAAACTATTGGATAAATACCATTAGACTCATTATAATATAATTTATTCATTTTAACAGACCAATTATCCCAAAAGTACACCATAGAGAATACATATTGTGACAAATGTATAATTTATGTGGGCTGTTACACAATTTTTCCATAACCCTCCATAAAATTCAGATCAGGAACCTGTTGCAGGCCACAAAAAAATAATTTACAACAGGGACTTTTTGAAGTGCTGTACCGGCTCATTTAAACCATCCACTTTATCGTCGCTTTAATCATTTAACGAATCAAAATAATTAGTCAGGAGTGTATCAAAGATCATGAGCAAAGACCCTTTAAGAGAAGGTCGTCTTGGTGATGAAAGACCTGCCGAAGTCTGGGAGTATCTCTCATCAATGCAGGCAGACCGGAATATTGGTCAGGCAGATATTCTTGTTGACATCAGCCACCTTCTGATGCTTGAAAAACAGGAAATTGTTGACAGGGATTCTGCAAAAGAAATAATGAAGGTTCTTTTGGATTTTCATAAAAACGGTCTTCCCGATTCCGTTTATGATGACAAATACGAAGACATCCATGCAGGAATCGAGGCACACATCATAGACAAAACAGGTATTGATAAAGGCGGCAGACTGCATGTCGGCAGATCCAGAAATGATGAGGTCGCAACATGTGTCAGAGTCAGATTAAGAAATGACATAATTGAAATTCTGGACGAAATTCTGTATCTCAGGTCTCTTCTGATAAGAAAATCCTCAGAGAATAAAGAGACCTTCATGCCGGGCTTTACACATCTCCAGCATGCACAGCCGACAACCCTTGCACATTATTTTATGAACTATGAGCAGGCATTCGGACGTGATTTTGAGAGGCTTGGGGACAGTTATCTGAGAGTGGATCAGTGCCCCCTTGGTGCAGCGGCTTTTGCATCAACCGGTTATCCGATTGACAGGGAATATACGGCAGCACTTCTTGGATTTTCAGAAGTTTTGGAGAACTCAATGGACTGCGTTTCAGGGCGTGACTTCTGCCTGGAAGTAATATCAGACTTCTCGATTGCAATGACAAACCTGAGCCGCATGTGCGAAGAGATTATTCTGTGGAGTTCGTCATTTGTCAGATTCGTAAATCTTGCTGATGCATACTGCTCCACAAGCTCAATCATGCCACAGAAGAAAAACCCGGACTGTGCAGAGATTATGCGCGGAAAAACCGCATCCGTTGCAGGAGCACTTTCTGCTGCAATTACGCTTGTTAAAGGTCTTCCAATGAGCTATAACCGCGACATGCAGGATTTGTGGCCTCACCTGTGGAGAGCCATATCCGACACTAAACTTTCTCTTAAGATTATGACTGGCATGATCGAAACTGCGGAGTATAACAAAGAGAGGATGGAAGAAGAGGCGGGAAAAGGTTTTGCAACTGCAACAGAGCTTGCTGACGTAATGGTCAGAGAGTTCGGACTTCCCTTCAGGACAGCACACGGTATTGTTGGAAGGGCTGTCAGACTGGGTAAACTCGATATTGATACACTTGAGGAAGCAGCAGTTGAAATGGCGGGAATATCGCTTAAAGGAAAGGGCATGGATGAAAAAGCTGTTGCAAGGGCTCTGGACGTTGAATTTTCAGTCAGTGAGAGAGCGGCAACAGGCGGTCCTGCACCTGTTGCAGTCCAAAAAAGCATAGATAGAAGAAGCCTTGCCCTCGAGGAAGATAAGGAATGGCTAAATGATCTTAAGTGCCGGATTGAAGAATCAAACGATAAGATGATAAAAAAGGCAGAGGAGTTGATCTCATAACAATGAATTCAGGCGACAAGGTGTTCTGCACGTATGCGGACACAAGGCTAAAAGGCACATATATAACAGAACGTGACGGAAAAGCTGTGATAAAACTTGACAGCGGTTACAATATCGGAGTGGAGCCCGCTCTTGTTGAAAAATCAGAGTCTGTACCGGCAAAACATCCGGAACCAAAGAAGATTGAGCAGAATGAAAAACTCTCAAAACTCTCCATCATCTCAACCGGCGGAACAATCGCATCAAAGATAGACTACAGGACAGGAGCTGTCACAAGTCAGTTTGAGGCTGACGACATAATCCGTGCAATTCCCGGACTAAAGGACATTGCATTCTTCAACGCACACGTCCCTGCAACAATCCTTTCTGAAAACATGACTCCGACAATCTGGAGGACTCTTGCAAAGACCATCTATGACGAGATCAATTCAGGTGTTGAGGGAATTATTGTAACACACGGAACGGACACACTTGCCTACTCGGCAGCTGCAATGAGCTTTATGGTAGAGACTCCTGTTCCTGTCATCTTTGTCGGGTCACAGCGTTCCGCCGACAGGCCCTCAAGTGACAATGTGATGAACGGCATGTGCAGTGCGGCTGCGGCAAAATCGGATCTCGGTGAGGTGGCCGTGGTCATGCATGCAACGACAAACGACGACACATGCGCAATCCACAGGGGAACAAGAGTCAGGAAGATGCACACATCAAGACGTGATGCATTTAGAAGTGTGAACACCCCGCCTCTTGGAAAAGTGGATTACCCGTCACTTGACGTAAAGCTTGACAGCCACGCGGTCAGGAGAGGCACAAACGAGCCTGTCTTAAATGACAAACTCGAAGAAAAGGTAGGACTCATCTATTTCTACCCGGGAATGGCTCCTGAAATTATCAGGGCACATGACAGATACAAAGGTCTGATTATTGCAGGTACCGGTCTTGGCCATACATCATCAGCCTGCATCGATTCGATAAGAGAGCTTTGTGAGAACGGAACAGAGATTGTCATGACATCACAGTGCCTAAACGGCCGTGTATGTGACCGCGTTTATGATACAGGACGTGATCTTCTCGCCGCAGGAATCATCGAAGGCGAGGATATGCTCCCTGAAGCCGCCTTTGTTAAACTGATGTGGGTTCTCGGACAGGAAAATGATCATGACAGAATAAAGGAGCTAATGCAGACAAACCTTCGCGGTGAAACAGGAGGGTGTACACCACATGGATTATAAGGAAATTGGCCTGAAAGCCGGAATTGAAATTCACCAGCAGCTTGATACAAAGACCAAGCTTTTCTGCCGCTGCCCGACGGTTCTTCGCGATACCGCCGAGAAAAACGGTGAATTCCAGCGTTACTTAAGAGCGACAGAGAGTGAGATGGGCGAGATCGATCGTGCGGCAGAAGAGGAGATGAAAAAACAAAACCGCATCTACACCTATTACGCCTACGATACCACCTGCCTTGTGGAAAACGATGAAGAGCCTCCTTCACCGATGAATCCCGAAGCCCTTGACCTTTCACTTACCATTGCAAAGATGATGGGAATGAAACCGGTAGAGCAGATTCACATAATGAGAAAACTTGTGATTGACGGCTCAAACACAAGCGGTTTTCAGAGAACCTCACTTGTTGCACTCAACGGGAAAATCCCGGCAGGAGCACGTATAGAATCAATATGCCTTGAAGAAGAGGCGGCACAGCGTGTTGAGGGAGATACTTTCTCACTTGATCGTCTTGGAATTCCTCTTGCAGAGATTACAACCGCTCCTGACATGAATACACCTGAGCAGGTCAGAGAGGTCGCTGGATATATCGGAATGCTTCTCCGCTCCACAGGTAAAGTAAAACGCGGTCTTGGAACAATACGCCAGGATGTTAATATTTCAATCCGGGACGGCGCAAGGGTTGAGATAAAGGGTGTTCAGGACCTAAACCTGATTGACGAGGTTGTCAGGCGTGAGGTCAAAAGACAGCAGAGTCTTTTGTACATCAGGGATGAACTAAAGAAACGCGGGGCATGCGTTTCCGAAGATAAGTTTGATGTGACAGAGCTCTTTAAGGAGACAGGCTCTGCAATCCTGAAACGTGCAAAGTGCATACTTGCAATTCGTCTCCCCGGATTTAACGGCCTTGTGGGATATGAAATCCAGCCGGGGAGAAGACTTGGAAGTGAGATGTCAGACTACGCCAAAAAGTGCGGTGTCGGAGGATTGTTCCATACAGATGAACTTCCGGCATACGGAGTTACACAGGAAGAGGTTGACAAACTTCGTGAATTTGTCAGTGCAGAACCTGAGGACTGTGTAATTCTTGTAGCAGACACAAAGAAAAAGGCAAACTGTGCAATAGGACAGATCATAAAGCGTGCAGGCATGGCATTTGAGGGAGTCCCCGAAGAGACCAGAAAGATGCTTGAAGAGGGATCAACCGCATATATGAGGCCACTTCCGGGCGCTGCAAGGATGTACCCTGAAACAGACGTTCTCCCGGTTAACATTACAGGGAAATACTGGGATTCACTATCGATTCCCGAGCTTTTAACCGAAAAAGAAAAACGCTTCTTTGAAGAACTGGGCCTTGACCCTGCACTTGCAAAGAATATGGCATACTCTGTGAGGTGCACTCTTTTTGAGCGTGCAATCGAAGAAGGCGTCAAACCAAACCTCGCTGCAAGAACTCTCTATTCAACATTAAGAGAGTTGAGGCGTGAAGGAATTGATACAAAATCCATCAGCGAAAGTGATATTCTCGATATCCTAAAGTCTGTGGAAAAAGGTGATACGGCAAAGGAGGCAGTTCCGGATCTTCTTCGCGCAGTCTCAAAGGGCGAATCCGTCACTGATGCCATGGAAAAGATTGCACCTTCTATTTCAAGGGAGGAGCTTACCGAAATGATTCAGAATATATTAAAGGAGCGTTCTGATTTCGTAAAAGAACAGGGCATGAGAGCCCTGGGCCCCGTCATGGGTGTTGTGATGAAGGAAGCCAGAGGAAGAGCTGACGGTAAAGTCATTAGTGAAATCCTAAAATCAGAAATAAAAAATATGCTCTGATTTTAACAAATTTTTGTATTATAAGAATTATACCCTTTATTTTTCACCCATCCGGAATTTTACCAAAGAAAATATTACCAAAAGATCCTGATTATTCACGCATTGATTTCCAAAAGGGGGAAAGACTTTTTTATATGTATAGCATTTACACAAAATTAATTCAGATACCGCGGAGCTGATAATATTATGAAAATTACAAATACCCTGGATATTCCTGTTCATAAAAATCCGCATGATGTGGATGCACGAAAAATTTACGAGACAAAGGATGCAACGGCAGTTGTAATCACCCTCCAACCTGGAGAATCCTTAAAGAAACACAAGACACCCGTAGATGTATTTTTCTATGTTCTCGAAGGAGAAGGTGTTGTTGAGATCGGAAACGAAAGGGAAACGGCAGTAAAAGACACAGTGATAGAGAGTCCTGCCAACATCCCTCACAGGTGGTTCAATGACAGTCCCGAGCCTTTCAGGGTTCTTGTTGTTAAGGTGCCCAGTCCGGTTTCACAGACAAAACTCCTGTAATTATTTTTTTTATCCTGACTTATACAAATTCTTTGAGACAGACACCCGGATTTGCCGGAATTCTTTTTTTTCAAATAATGCACAGGCAGATAACCGGCGGAAAAACATTATCTGTTCAGTCGGTTATTTCAGGAATATGAATATCCGGGGGAAATTTCATGACACAGGAAGATAACCTGTTTGAATCTGTTAAAATACATATCTGCAAATGTTCTGTAGAGCTTGAATTAACTCCCAATATCGAGGGGATTCTAAAACAGCCCATGCGCGAACTTCATGTTTCACTTCCGGTCAGGATGGATGACGGCACAATTAAAACTTTTCAGGGATTCCGGGTTCAGTATAACAACGCAAGAGGGCCGGCAAAGGGAGGAATAAGATATCATCCGGGAGAGAGTGCGGATATAATACGGGGTCTTGCGGCAATAATGACATGGAAGTGTGCGCTTCATGATCTGCCTCTTGGCGGTGCAAAGGGAGGCATCATATGCAACCCGAAGGATATGTCCAAATCCGAGCTTGAGAGACTTTCACGGGCATACATGAAATCGATGCTTGATTTCATAGGTCCTGATATCGATATTCCGGCACCTGATGTGTACACAAACAGTGAAGTAATGGCATGGATGCTTGACGAATACTCAAAAATCACAGGTAAGGCCAACTTCAGCGTAATTACAGGGAAACCGATTGGAGTAGGCGGTTCAAAAGGAAGGGAGGAGGCAACAGGACGCGGGGGATGGTATGCTATAAGGGAGGGTGCAAAAGAAATCGGACTTCATCTTGATTTTAAAGGTTCAGAACAGGAAAATATTCCGGATCAGAAAAAACTGACAGTCGCCATACAGGGGTTTGGGAATGTCGGTTATCACGCGGCACTGCTTGGAAAGGAACTTGCAGGATGCAAAATTGTTGCAATTAGCGACAGCAGGGGAGGCATATATTCAAAAAAAGGCCTGAACCCGAGGAGTGTTATTGAACACAAAAAGGAAACGGGTTCGGTTTTGAATTTTGCAGGGGCAGAAAACATCTCAAATGCGGAACTTTTAGAGCTTGATGTGGACATACTGATCCCGGCAGCCCTTGAACACGCGATAACAAAAGATAATGCCCGCAGAGTTAAGGCTAAAATCATTGCTGAATTTGCAAACGGGCCGATTACGAATGAAGCGGAGGACATTCTGCTGGATATGGGGATTAACATAATTCCGGACATTCTCTGTAACGGCGGAGGGGTGATTGTATCATATTATGAGATGGTGCAGAATCTGAACATGGATAAATGGACTGAGGATGAGATTTTCAGACGTCTTGATGAAAAAATGACCATGTGTTACAGGGCGGTTATAGGGGCGGCAAAGGAGTACAATATTTCCATGAGAAAAGCGGCATATACGATTGCGGTTTCACGGGTTGTAAAAGCTATGAAATACAGGGGATGGGTATAAATCCCTGATTTCAGTTGCCATACATGTTGATTAAACGGATTAGTTCGGCAAAACCATCCATTTCCATCTGTAAAACCTCATTTTTGGTCATACCCATGCTTGTTTCGGCATCAGCAGTGAGCATGTCAGGCCCCCTTATTACGACTCTGCTGACACCATCTGCGGAGAGAACTTCACAAGCCTCTTTTTCATGAACGAAGGCCCTTCCGGGAATGATTACGGTGTTTTCGACACGGCTTAAATCCACTTCCCTAAGGTCGTCTATTGTCATCAGGCATGCAATCTCTTTTTTTGTTCCGACTACCCAGGATTCATTGCCACAGCCGTCAAGGATTTTCTGTATGGCCCTTGCCGCGATGCTGCCGGTTATTATCGTTGCCTTCTTTGTGACTTTCGGGAGTTTTTCAACCAGTTCAGGTTCATCGGTGAGGGCAAAGGGAGAGCCGATTTCAGGATCACCAAGAGGTGTTCCGTTGATTTTCATATTGTATTTTGAATTTAACCGTGCGACAATTTTACCGAATTCACGGACGGTGTGGAGCCTTTGTCCTTTTATGATGGGTGCATTTCCGAGTATAAGGCCCTGATCCTCCCTGTTTGCAAACCTCATGAGTATCATTCCCTTTGCACCGCACTCGTCAACCCAGCGGCATGTTTCCTCAAGGATTTCACCGTCATTTACCCCGGGCAAAACAACTGCTGCCGCATATACATCTATTTTTTTGCAGAGCCTTTTGAATACCTCAAGTGAGGCTTCAGGGGTAGGGTCTCCCATGTAATCGGCACGGAGCTTTGGATCACTCGCAAAAATCGTGAATGATATTTCGGTGAGGCCGTTTTCGACAAGGAAGTCCGCCATTTCAGGTTCGTCAAACCCTTTTCCGCTTGTATAGCCGATGTGCAGCGGAACCTGCATGCTGCCAAGGATTTCCATCAGGTCTTTGAATTCCGGATAGCATGAGGGGTCTCCTCCTCCGCTGATGGTGATTCTTTCAAGGTCACCGTCCATTATCTGAAGATTTGCAAGGATGTCATCAGCGACATCCTTTAAATCCTTAAATCCCTCGTATTTTTCACGAACACCATTTGTACAGTATTCACAGCCTTTGGAAAAAGGAAGGCAGTATTTACATCCGAATGCTTCAGGGCTTTCCTCTTTTTTGAGGCGCTTGAAATAACAGTATTTGCAAAACCCGCGGCAGTCAGTTCCGGGGCTCCCTCCTATGTCTACGGTAAGATGCGCCATGTTTGTGTCAGAATATTGTTTTGTCAGTTTTCAGGGATTAATTGGTAGGTTTTCACAACAGGTTTTTGAAAACACAAAAGATCAAACCATAATATTTTTTATACTTAAAGGTCAACCTAAGTAGTGCGCCTCAGTGGCTTAGCGGCATAGCGGCTGATTTGTAATCAGCAGGTCGGGGGTTCAATTCCCTCCTGAGGCTTTGGTAATAAAAGGTTCAATGCCTTCTTTTTTCAGATATCAATAATACGATACTAATTAGTTTCTTATAATACAGAGTTTTAAGAAAACAATCATGAATCTTAGTTGTATATTTGATTCAAACCCGGAAGGCTATGATAGATGGCGGCCACGATATCTGCCTGAAGTATTTAAGGATATTATTCAATATGCCGCAGTTTCAAAAAACAGCCATGTTATAGAAATAGGTGCAGGTACAGGACAGGCAACACTTCCTTTTCTGAGAACCGGATGCACCATAACGGCAATTGAAATAGGTAACAATTTTTCTGACTTTTTAGAAGAAAAATACAGAGATCTTTCTAATTTTACGGTTGAAAACATATCATTTGAAGAATATCAGGGCGAAAAAAACAGCAAAGATCTCATATATTCAGCCTCTGCTTTTCACTGGATTAAAGGCAATACAGGATTTATCAAATCATATGATCTTTTAAAAAACGACGCAGTTCTCGCCATATTTCAAAACACTCCTGCAATAGATAATTTAAGCAAAGAACTAAACGATGATATACAGGAAATATATGCCAGATACATGCCAAAATCAAAACAAAAAAATGCGAAAAAAGATCATTACGACAATATAGAAGAAAAATTGCAAAAATTTGGATTCAAGGACATTGTTTTTAAAAAATATTACACTAAAAGAGAATTTAATTCTAAAGAGTATGTCAGCCTTTTAAACACCTACTCAGATCACTTAAAAATGCAGCATGAGATTAAACCTAAATTTGAATCAGAAGTCACAAATTCAATTGAGAATCACGGAAACTGCATTAAAATTCAGGACACAATTGATCTGTGCATGGCAAAAAAGCTATAAATGAATGAATATGGACTACTAAAAAGAAAATATCGCAATCATATTTACCACGACTCTCACACTTCCCGATCCAATAATCGAGTGCAGCGGTAATCCTTGGAATATCGGGTGCAGCCCTTGTCGCTGCGAAAAGTTCGGAGTTCAGACGTGCCGGGTTTGCCTGCCGGATTGTCGGAAATTTCATCTGGGTTTTGGAATTCGAAAAATCTCAAATTCAATAAATCGTAAAGGATTTCAAAAGCCTTTTTTCTCAAAGAAATAATTCATATCTATGGATTTATCTCCAGAATGGGTTCAAGCAATATTTGCGATCATCCTTGTAATAGTTACAATTGCATATGCTATTTCTACCAGTAAATTAGCTAAGGCATCTGCAAAACAAATTGAATATATTGGAAAAGAGAATTATCGCCGCGTAATTGTTGACATACTCAAAAACACATATTGGTTAGTCAATGAACAATTAGAATCCTGTAAATATTCCTTAGAACATGGTAACCTGAGTTCCTTTTTATCACCATTAACACCATACATTAAAGGACAAACTCGCCCTCCTGATGAAATCCTAAAAAAATATAACGAGAAATTTTTAGAATATTCAGAAAAATATGATAAACTCTTGGATGAAGGAAAAGGAATAATTAATCACTCATTTAAAAAATTTGAGATATTTAAAACCCAATTTTCTGATTTATGCCATAACTTAGGAAAAGAAGATGAGAAAGCAAAATATGGCATCGATGTTTACCTCAACCAAATGTTTGCCTGTATAATAGCATCATCAAATTTAGAAGAAACACATGATATATATGAATTCTTTATAAAAAACAGAGATACTCTTTTGAAATTCCTTGTTGAAAATGGATTTTCAGAAGATATGGAAAATTATTCTCAAATAAAAAAAGAACTCGTACCAGTAATTGATAATTATTTAGAACTCCTTGATAATCTCTTTGAAGAATGGAAAAACGAGTATAATATCATAGATTCAGATTTTAAAGAACCCAAATTTGGTGGTTGGTAATCTCAGAAACCACCAAAAATTTTCATAAAAACAGCCACAACTCCACCTGCACCTGCACCGACTCCGGCATATATCTGCCTCTCCCAACCAGTCGACTCTGACCGGGAACCCTCAAGGCTTCGTATCCTGTTTTCGTGATCTCCGATAGACTCCTTCATCTCCGCAAGGGTCTTGCAAATCCACTTCACATCCCGGTTTGTTTCGACAATCATATCTCTGTTGCTTTTACTATTTGACAATGAAAAACACCTCTTCCTGATGAATTTATTTCCCCGTAAAGTCAGATCAATATTACTGCCACTCATATTCATATATGTCTGTCATAATCCGGATATGTTCAGGCAACAGCGGTTTTTAGGACAGCAAAGAGCTGCTTTAATAAACCACAGAATCCGTTTTGCAAAAAACGAACTTTGTCGGAGATGACGAAAAAATGGCTGACTTTATCGAAACAAATAACACAAAAACTGCAACAAGGGTTCTTGAAAACCCGATTGCCAATATTGCAACCTTTGATTCCATCATTTCAGATGTTATCGCAAACAACCCCTTTGAATGTATTGACTACGTTTCCGGGGGTCAGGTGATACCCGGAGTGACAAAATCAAAGCAGAGGTATACTGCGAAATTCATCTATGAAGATGATGACGCAGAGACTGTTGGAAGCATATCTGCAAAAGCTCCCAGCATAACAGAGTTTAACGGTGTAATCACCGAGATTCTTGCGAATACCAATCTTGAGACTGTAATGGGCGGAGATTGTGTCAGAGACGCTGCACACGATGCCTTCTCATGCACTCTCAAATGTATGGATGCGAATGGTGAGATCTACTATGTGGCCTTCACAAGAACCACTGTAAGACTGAGCTCATATGCTGACGATGCCATCCGCACCAATGTTGAGGCCTGGGCAGATACTGTCGCAGCGCTGGCCTAAAAAGACCATCGAATACCGGAGAGGGGCCTCCCTGCACCCCTCTTTCTAGGCCAAATACGCCTGATTTGGCCTTCTATTCCTAGATTCAAATACTTCCAAATCACCTCTATTCACGTACCGGGGGATAACTCCACAATATAGGGCCTTTTTTAAAATAAACCGTTAAAATAGACTGTTTCAACAGAGCCAAATAGAAGCCCGCTATTCCCTCAGACGATGTTTACCTATACCGGGCCTGAGATCATGCAATCTGAGGCTTCTGTGAGGATGCAAAAAAAGGCAATTTGGCCTTTATTTGAACATATTTAAGATTTGCTGTAATTTAATCTCTTTTAATAGAGTTTTGAAGTTCACCGCAAATTCTTATAAAAGGTGAAAAGAAAGAATCATTCATGATAACTCAGCAAGAGATCAGAGAACTTTTTTATCCACCGGAATGGATTCTCCGGTTCCTGACTCTTACACTTCTCTGCCTGGTTTTAATGCACTTAACAGAAATTCCTGAAAACTATAACATGCTTGTGTTTGTCTATCAGGCTCTGATAGTTGGCATTGTGATTATGTTTGTCATTCAGGGATATTGCATTTGGAATTTTTGGAGGGATCAAAAAGTAAAAGGAGTGAATAAAGATGAAAATTGATTCAACAATTCCTGTCGCATATGCCATGAATTCATCTCCAAAAAGATACGCTCTACTTCTAGGTGCTGGCATCTCAATCGCTGCAGATTATCCTAGTGGCAGGCAAATCGCAACAAAAATAATTCTTGAGATTGCCAAAGCAAAAGGGAAAGACGGTGAAATAGAAGGAGAACAAAAATACGAGGAGTGTATTAAATGGTTTGATGATGAATACAACGAGACAGCTACATTTGACAAATTACTCAATAAATTAATTGATGAGCGAATAATTCAAAAAGAATTACGTAGTGAAGGTTTACGCCCATTCATCTACCAAACAGATGAAGATGGCAACATTATATCAAAACAGACAACTGAAGCACATGAAATAATTGCAGAATTGGTAAAAAACAATATTGTAAGCCTAATTATCACTACAAATTTTGATAATCTTCTTGAAAATACAATTGAGAACAAAACAGGTATTCACCCAGTTGTAATCAAGGCTGATTCAGATCCTGCTCTGATGTCAATATTTCCAGATAAATGCAGAATTATAAAAATCAATGGAGATTTTCAGGATCTAAAATTAAAGATTACACCTGAAGACTTGGATAAATATGAGCCAGAAATTAAGGATTATATTATAAGAATCTGTTCGGAATATGGCCTTGTAGTATGTGGATGGTCGGCAGATTATGACATAGGTTTGAGAAAGATGATATCCTTTGACAATGTTCATAGATATCCAACATTCTGGTGCCTTCGTCCTGATGGCAAAATACCTGATGATGATACTTTAAAAGCAAACTTGAAACCTATACCTATTGAAATAGAGTCCGCAGATCAATTTTTTACAGACATTCAAACTGTAATCAATCGAATGCATTCTATTGACAAAACTCAACCACTTACAGTATCTATTGCCACAAAAAAGGTAACAGATGCCCTACAAAAACCCAAACCAGAACTGATACTCTCCCAGTTAATTCATAATCAAACTGATATTGTGTTAGATGAACTGGCTAAGGAGAAATATGTCCCTATCGGAACTGTTCATGCACCAGAAATCTTTATTCAAAGAACAAATTCCCTAACCGAAAAAACAAAACCACTTGCAGCAATGTTAGCAACTATCGCTTATTACGATGACTCTTATTATGAGCTCGTATATGACGTGATTGAAAGACTGATAAATATTCGTTTTTCTAACCCCTATGTTGGAGTGAACAACCTAGAACTCACAGGAATGGTATCAAAAAAGAAATTTGGTGAAAATCTATATAATCTCAGACATATTCCAGCATTGATTGTAATTTATTCATGCGGTATTGCGGCAACAAAGGGGAATCAATTTAATACTTTAGGGGCTCTGTTCTCTCCAAAACTCAATAAATCGAACAGTGGAACTAGATCTCCCTATTTTGAAACAGTAAATATTTCAAACATCACATCAATTGATTTTTGTGTATACATAAACAAACCATTTTTTGGTAAAATTGGATATTTCTATACCTTCATTTACGAAACCTGTCGTTCAATATTGAATGAATTAATTCCCAGCGATAGCAGATATCAAGAATATTATGATGTTTTTGAATATTTACTGGGCATTGCATATCTCTCGACTACAAATAGAGAACCAATAAAGATTCGCGAAGATCTTGAATGGAGAAAAGTATCCCCGCTTTACTCTAAACTATACCATGGGATAGGGGCCACCTCCCCTCCTGAGCCTTTCCCAGACTATATTCAACCATATTTCGCTAATATTGGCGGGAAAATTGAGGGAACAAATTTTTTTAATGGAGACCCTGAAAAGTTTGAAAGATTTAAAAGAAAAATCGAAGAAATCTTTGAAATCCAATCTCTGGATACAGGTATAGAATACCATGAGGGGAGAATTCTTTAGATCATTGCATAATCATTTTTGGCAATTGTCATCGTAACACTCCCGTGGAGCATGGCCGGCCATCGGCCGGTGATGCGGAGCGGGGTGCACTACACACACAGCCGGCAGGGGCCGAGACGAACAGGCAAGGGCCCTGCGGGCGTAACACAAACCAGCTCAACCGGAGAAAACAAGGCCGGTGTTGTGAAACGAGTTTTACGAGTGAACAATCCCGGCCGGTACAATAAAAAAAGAGAATTTATTCCTCTCCGCCCCCGATGAGGAAATCAGCCGCCCGCTTTGCATTACCTGTGGCCCGGATGACATCGACTGTCGAGCCATTTCTGATGTGACGGAGCCACCTAAAAAAAGAAGATTTGAGCTTTATACTCTCCAAACCCCTCCAGAGGTTTCTTTCTTTGTACTTATTATTAATCTGAGATTTTTTCAAGGCACTTATTTTGGTATCAATCCAGTGGATTTTTTATTTATTAATTCAGAAGAGCTCCAGCAACACACGGGGCCGGCTTAATAACAGCTTTAATAAATTACATTTTTAGTATGTCAAAAGCCACGAGGGAACCGCCGCCGGCACTACAAAGGAGACCGCTATCCCCCCGACAAACAGGTACTGCAGAATCTGCCCAAAAGCCAAAGACGCAGGCAATAATGGCAGAAAGCAGCAGAGAATCCGTTTGTCTCACCAGACCTTACAAGGCGGGAGCCGTATTTTCATCCAATAGCAAAGATTCCGGACGGGATAGACAACCCTTTAATTTTGGATGTATTGAAAACTCAGCGTGGAAAGTAAGCATTTATGGCCACAAAATTGATTGCATAAGTAATCTTAAGCAATCATTTATCTGATTTAACACTATAATTAAAATTGATTAATTATCTGGTTTTGTCATATGAATTCTGACAAATACTCCTATAAAAAAACAGAAAGAAAAGAGGAACTGGATACAATAGTTGCGACCCTGAATAAAAATTACACCCGCCTCTCACAGAAATACAAAATATCCGAGATCAGCGTAATAGGATCATATGCAAGAGGAGAACAGACAGAGAACAGCGATCTTGATATAATGGTCGACTTTTTTGAGCCTGTCGGATGGGAAGTGGTTGATCTAAGGGATGAACTCGAGGAACTGCTTAAATTAAAAATAGATCTGGTTCTTAAAGCAGGTGTAATTCAAAGGAAACGAGTGTATGACGGGATTTTAGAGGATATAGTATATGTCAAAGCGTGACATCACATTATTTCTAGAAGATATTACAGAGGCCGCCGGAAGAATTTCAGATTATATAGACAATTATTCAAAAAAAGAATTTGAAAATGATCAAAAGACCATTGATGCGGTTGTAAGAAACATTGAGATAATCGGAGAAGCTGTCTCAAACATACCGGAGGATTTTCGGGATAAATATCCTCATATTCCGTGGAAGAGAATAGTTGGAGTCAGGAATATTGTTATTCACAAATATTTTGGTGTTGATACCAACACACTATGGGTAATAATAAACGAACAGCTACCCGGATTTAAATCAGAAATCTCAGAAATAATTAACAACATTAAGAACGACTAAAATTTTTTTTATCTGGAGATCTCTTTTTCCGGATCCAGATATGATCTGATTCTCTCCCCGACATTCTTCCTCAGATTTCCATAAAATATTGCATAGTCATACATATGGTACACGCCCTTTGGGAATGTGACACTTGTTGCCGGAAGCTCTTTGGGATTTTTTATATCAGTAATAACAAGAGCATTGCCAGACACCTGTGCCGCCGCGAAATTCGGATACCTGTCAGGATTTTCCGGGTGCTCATGCTTAAAAAACACAGCTTCAATATTCATAGATGCAGGTGCAAATTCAGTATCCATACTCCAGTTAAGAGGATTTACTACAAAAGTTCCGGGAATTATGGTCGGGCCTTCCTTTTCCTTTCCTTCCTCATCAGAGATGGTATTGTATGTAATAAAGCAGCCAGTATCGGTTGGATTTTCACTGATCCTAATCAGGGGGTTTATCTCAAGATCGGATGGTGTTATCGAATACCCAATGACATAGGCAGCAACAAGTCGCTTCAGGGACTCAGAATCCTTTGTCAGAAGCTCTCCGGACTTTGATAGTTCAACCACCCTGACAGACCCCTGACTGTGGGCCGCAAGAATTATCGGTCTTTCTCCCCGGTTGAAATTCTTAAGGAAGTAGTCAAACGCTGAGATAAGGTCATGCTGGCCCAGGTCAAATATTGGTCGTGCATCAGTTAGCATCAGCGGGTTGATTTTGACATTGTTCTGCCGATAAAGCGGTGCGTAGATATTTGCCTGCCCGTCAAATATGCTGGCCTGTTCGACAAGCGTCCAGTATGCCCGGGCACGCAAATCGGGATCGCTTGTATCCATCAAATAAGTTGAATTATCAGAGAGAATTGTCGGATAAACCCAGAAAACATCAACAGGCTGTTTTTCACTGCTGAAATTTGCAGGCATCGAAAGCCAGCTTTCACGGCTGGTATAATCCGGAGCATCCGGAACATCCCTGTCGGGATCAAAAGGCGGCAGAGTCTGAGGAATTCCAAGTTCCTTCCCCCTCAGGTCCTCAAGGGTAAGCACATCTTCTTTTTTACGGGTTGAAACTGTTGTATTGCAGCATGTAAATAAGACTGCGAATACAAACAAAAGAGCCACACTGAGATTGATTATAATATTCATTCCTCCAAAATATCAGAATTTATAGTTAGCCTATATTTTCAAAAATTTTTATATTTTATGAATATTCTACGCCAAAAAATAAAGTCTAAATCAACTCAGCATAATTATATCCAATACAAAGAAGAAGCAAATTAAAATTATTAATCCAAATATAGGGGTTGATTTCCTAAAAACCAGGCCTCAAAATGTAAAGAATTTTTTGTATTCACCATCACTCATGGAGACTACACTGAAGAATACTCTACCCACTCACCTTTCCCTCCTGAAAAAAAGAAAAACTACGGCACCTGCAAAGCAGATCAGCATACAGAAAGCTCCAAACACAGAATAAAGACCAAAAGGCGCCCCGTATCCAAACAGAGAGACAACCGGCCAGGCAAGGACAGGTGAGAGGAACTGGCCGGCATAAACAGCAGTGTTCAGCCCGCCTACAAGTTTTCCACGGGATTCATCCGGAGCAATATCTGTGATCCATGCATTACAGATAGGGATCAGTAAGCCAAAACCTGCTCCGAAGATCACCATGCTGATAATTACCCCCGCATAAGTTGAGATCATAGAGAGAAACAGGTTTGCAGTGCCTGCAAATAAGAAAAAGAGGAGGATAAGATATTTTTTGTCAACTCTGTGTCCTTTACTCCGATACCAGAGAGTAATTCCAACCTGCGTCAGGTTCAAAACGGCGAGAGCACTGCCGGCCAGCACCGCTGAACCAATGCCCTTACCCCTGAGGAAGAAGGGAAGCTGGGTGGGCAGGAGATAAAAGATCACCATCCCAACAAAAATTAGGGTATAGATCAGGATGACTGTTTGCCTGTTCACCTCCTTTTTATTTTTCATGTTCTTTCCTGCGATGCCAACTTTGCATGCACGCAAATCGGGAACAAAAAAATAAGCAAAAGGCAGGATAAAAAGAGGGATCACATACAGCAAATAAGGGTAACGCCACCCCGCCTCAGCCAGAAATCCCCCCAGGAATACAAAGAACACACCACCAAGGCCCATAAAGGCCGTAATCAGAGCAATAAAACCTGTTCTCTCCTCTCCTTCAAAATAATCAGCGGCAAGGGAAAGGGTGCAGGTGGCAATACCAGCTACTCCTGCACCAAGCACAACGCGGCTTGCAAGAAGAATCCATATTGAATCAAGGTAGAGTCCACCAGTCCCCCCAAGGACATACAGCAAAAGTGAAATAAGAAAAACACACCTTCTCCCGATTCTGTCTGAGAGTATACCAACCATAGGTGAGAAAAGAATAATGCTCAGTGCAACGATGGTCAGCACAAGAGGAGCCAGAATATCGATGCCCTGAATGTCTGAGAAATGTTCCCTAAGTTCAGGAAGCGACGGCGAGATAATTGCACCTGCCATTACTGTCATCATCGATGAAAATAACAACACAACTTTTGTTTTACCGGTAACACCTGAGATCTGTGACTGAATAACTGTCATTTACTGAAAATCCCTTTTGAATCAAATACGATTATTGAAAATTAATTAAATTGAGGAGATCATTCTTCCTTTACAAGATCTCTCCAGATCGGACCATCAAAAACACCATCTTCTGCCTCCTTTTCCATCCTCACAAAGAGAGAGTATGGAACAGCAAAAGTAAGAATGTCATCACCAAGGGTCTTTCGGATATTTTTTCGTGCTGCAAGATCCGTAAACCCGATAACTGCACGCTGTTTTTCGGCTTTTGCTTCACGGTATACATATGCTCCAATCTGCTGACAGGCAGCTGCCGGAGGTGCTGTCACCGGTTCAGTCCCTTCACAAACTGAACCGACAAGAATTGTAAGTGCAGAGATCTGAAGCGGATTTACAATAAAGATAACCGAAACAGGTTTTTCATTACCATTTACTTCACTGAGTGGTTTGAGGATTACATAATGTTTCGGAATATCTACTGATGGAAATTCTTCTGTCATCCACCTTACTGCCTTCTCTCGGGAGGAATGAAGCCGCTCACCTTTAGTGAATTTTTCCTTCTCATTTTTTGGAACATGCTCAATAAGTTTTTCATATGAAACAGGATCTTTGGCACTCTCAGAACCCTTTGAAAAAAAACACGCCATGAATTCCACACCAGCACCACCAAAGGCATTATAGTAACCGTTGCCAAACCCAAATCCGGATATTGCCCCGGGACACCCAGTTGTTTCTGCACTAAAAACAGCAGTCTTTCCTTCAGCTGCAACTCTTGCAAAAGGGTACATTACACAGCTGTGGGATCCCTGACGAAACTCAAGAGCATCCTCCGGTTTTTCATTACTCCATAGAAGAGCGACAGGAGAAAATTCAGGTTTCATTTTTTCATTTATAATACACTTCATAATTGAACACTCCGACTTTTCTAGATTAGTTGTATATACAACGATATAAACTTAGTTGCGAAAGCAACTATTATCCCACATAAAAATTACTTATTAATTATAATATGCAGAATTCAGAAAATTACCAGGAAAACTGGATTAAAAACATAAATTCATCAGGTGCATTAATTTCCTATTTATACAGAACAAACCTGAACTTTCTCTCTAAAAAGTTGAAACCTTTCAATCTGAGCGGAGGACAATTTCCATTTCTAATGTCTCTTTATCATGATGGCACCGTTAACCAGGATTCACTTGCAAAAGCAAAAGGATATGACAAAACCACTACAGCAAGAGCCTTAAAAAAACTTGAAGATCAGGAATATGTCGTTAGAGAAAAAGATCAGGAAGACGGAAGGGTCAAACTGGTGAGAGTTTCTAAGAAAGGAATTAAAATACAACCGCATATGAAAAATTTATCTGAAGAATGGACTGAAATTCTTTTCAGGAATTTCTCAGACGATGAAATCCAGAAAGCCATGGAAATTATTAAAAAAATGTCGCTGAATGTATCTTCATATATGGAAGGGGAAGAAAACAAATGAAATTATCAGGGATACCCTGCCCTGCATAGTTAAAAAATATTAAAATTTTTTTTTACAGGAGATACACATATATTAATTTTCTGAATTTTCCAGGCATTTTTTTAAGAAAGCCACAAAATCATCAACATCCTCTTTTTTTGTATCAAATGAAGTCATCCACCTGACCACCGACCTTTCGCTATCGATAACATAAAAGGGATGTTCTTTCTGCATCATGGTGATGACCTTATCAGGAATTGTCACAAAAACAGCGTTTGACAAAACCGGGTAAACAAGCTTGACACCATCAAAGGACAACACCTTTTCAGCAAGATATCCTGCCATATTATTGGCATTAGCTGCATTGCAAAACCAGAGATCATCTTTAAACATTGCTTCAAACTGCACAGCAACAAACCTCATCTTTGATGCAAGCTGGGTTGTCTGTTTGTGAAGGAATCTAAAATCATCAGCCAGCCCCTCTTTAAAGAAGATGACAGCCTCCCCGTACATCATTCCGTTTTTGGTTCCGCCAAAAGAGAGAACATCGACACCCGCATCAACGGTAAATTCCCTCATAGGAACACCAAGAGCGGCAGATGCATTCGCAATCCTTGCACCGTCCATATGGACGGTCATTCCGTTTGAATGCGCATAATCACATATTTCCTTTATCTCATCAACCGAATAAAGGGTCCCAAGCTCAGTCGGCTGTGTTATTGAAACAACCTTTGGCTGTGAACAGTGAATATCTCCAAGACCTGTCATTTTTGATTTTATTATCGGAACAGTGAGTTTTCCGTCAGGAGTCGGGACACTTAACAGCGTGCATCCTGTAAACTTTCCGGGTGCACCGCACTCATCAACATTGATATGTGCAGTCTCCGGGCATATAATTCCATAATAAGGACGTGTAACCGTCGACAATGCCGCAACATTTGCGCCCGTCCCGGTGAATACAAAAAAGACTTCAGCCTCAATACCAAAATGCCCGGCAAAGCATAATTTAGCTGACTCTGTATAAGGGTCATCGCCATATGATAACGTGTATCCGGTATTTGCAGACTCCAGAGCCCGCATCACAAGAGGGTGAACGCCGGAGTTGTTATCGCTTTCAAAACTGTATTTGTATATTTTTTGAGTTGGGGAAATCATTCTTTCAGGCAACCTGGTTTTGATTATTAAAACGGTTAAATGAATAATAACAATTTGGATTTTAAAGTGTAATATCTGCTAAATATAACCGGCCTGATTTAAAAATAAATATTTACAAAAAGAATATGCAACTTAATTTTAAAATAAAAACTTTACAAAATAGTCTGCGCTATAAATAAAAAAACTAACAAAAAAGACTCAAATCTTCTAGCAGAACAATTGCAGCGTTGGACGGTTCCCGAGAACTCTCGTATCTCAGTACAACGTCCTACGTAAGTGGGCTTAACTGCCGGGTTCGAAATGAGTCCGGGTGTTGCCCCACTGCTATGGCCGCAATTGAACAGGAAACCAAAGATTTCCTGCACCTTCAAACTTTCTTGCGAAAGTTATTCAGGAAGCCAAGGCCCAGATTTGAACTGGGGTGGAGTCGCTCTGCAGGCGACCGCGTGGCCGCTCCGCCACCTTGGCAAACTTCCTTCTTATATTTGCATTACTTAAAATAAAAGATATCGGTTTTGACCTGATAAATTTTTGCAGGTCAGCTGTTAATTTTACACATCATGCTTCCGAGATCTGACAAACGAACAGAAATATTTCTTCCATATCTGTTTTTTATAATAAACCCGTTTTCTTCCAGAACTTTGAGATGATGACTAACGCGGCTTCTCTCTTTGTAAAACTCATCGGAATATTTCTCAATGGAAGGCTTCATCCTTACTATCAATTCATCAAGAGAATCCACCCCTTCGTCTATTGATAAAATTATGTGCATCTGCTCATCACGCAGGAAACAGACAGGAAGGGACGGGACATCAATGACCTCTTCAACACCTACCTCCTCATCATTATCATTATAAAGCGGAATAGAAGTGATTATTCTGGATTTGGTAATGGAACCGGCAATGTATGCAGCAACTGCAAATGTTCTCAAAGAACCGCTTATATTAATTATTACTTCGTTGCCTGACTCCTCTTCTTCTTTGATAATGCCGATAATTTGTATTGCACCGCGTGTAACATCCCTTTTGTCTACAAAAACAATACTGCTGTCAACAATATTGGCCAGATCGTGGCTGATATCTTCTGCAATCTTTCTGGACTTCTCTTCACCGCTTGAGGTCTGCTCCCCGACTACCAGAATAACTCTCCCCATAGGATAATCCCCAAGCATTCTGATGGAATCAATCAGTCTTTCCTTGTGGTGACCGACAAAAATTATGTGACTAACGCTCATGCTGAACGTACAAATTTTTTCCTACTATAATATAAAGTCATTTAAACACAGGATATTTTGAAATATTCGGCATGTAAATATTAATTTCTGGCACGATTTTTGCGTAAATAATCTTTCCAAAAAATGCATGATAAGAAATAACATTCAATAATTCGTTTTAATTAAATATCTTTTTTAACTATTGAGGTTATTTTTTAATTGGAGTTGTGTAATACAAACACAACGACCAGGAAAAAAGGAGTTATTAAAAATGTTCTGGGAAAATCTTGACTGGTGGAAAATGATTTTTGACTTTGTTCTTTCAATTCTTCAGATGTTTGTCTGAAAGACAACAAAAATCATAAAGAATTATTTTATTTTAACTAATTTTATAAGAAAATTCTAAAAAAGTATATTTTAAAAGATTTTTTAGGAATATTTATCAAAATGTTTTATCAAATACTAAATTCCCGTGAGAAACCAGATTATACCTGCTGATAAACTGCAAATTTCACTGATCACAGGCATTGCTGCTTTTTTTATCTATTTTATGATCTCATCAATAGTAATTGCAAATCCTGTAATTGGTCAGACTTTTCATCTAAATGCACAAATAATGGGTTTTATCATTCAGGCACATCTTCTCGGAATGATTCTCTCCTTAATTCCTTCCGGAAAAATCGGAAACAGATACGGACACATAAAAATTTTTGCCGCAGGCTGTCTTATTTTTGGAATCTCATCCCTTTTGTGCGGAATTGCATTAAACGGGGAAATGGTGGTATTCTTCAGATTCATACAGGGGATTGGAGACGGCATGATGGTTGCATCATCCATTGTCCTTTTAACAAAAACATACGGCAGAGGAAGCAGAGGCCGGTCGCTTGGCTTTTTCCTGTTTTCCGGCTACTCGGGATATATTACAGGAATGACCATCGGAACAATCCTAATAGAAAACACAGGCTGGAAAAGCATATTTTTTATCGCATTTCCATTCACAATTCTTGCAGGACTTGCCGCATTCAGATTATTCAAAAATTTTAAAAGTCCTGATGAAACAAATACCGACAAATTTGATATAATCGGACTTTTGGTGTTTTCACCATCAATAATGCTACTTGTCTTAGGCCTGTCAGACCTGACATCCCCATATTCAGCTTTTATCCTTATCCCCGGACTTACAGGGCTGGTTCTGTTTGGTTTATGGGAAAATCATTTTGAAAATCCGCTAATAAATTTATCATTATTTACCAATAACCGTTTATTCAAATATTCAATTGCAGCTGATATACTCTATTACATATCCATTGGCAGCATAACCTTCATCCTGAGTATTTATCTCCAGAATGAAATGTTAATCTCATCATTTTCAGCAGGATTTATTCTTCTCCCTGCATTTTTGACACAGGCAGTATTTTCACCTTTTGCAGGGCACATATCAGACAGAATTGAACCTAAATTTGTAACAGCAGCAGGACTGGCACTGATAATTATAACACTGATATATTACTCAGGAATAAGAGAAGGAACAGATATTATAACCATATCATCATTTCTGGCACTATCAGGTATCGGATTTGCTCTCTTTTCTTCCCCCAACAAAAATGCAATAATGAGCTCCGTTAACGAGGATAATTATGGTGAGGCTTCCGGAATTGCAAATACTTTTGAACAGACAGGGAACATCATCAGTATCAGCATTGCCACATCCGCCTTTACCCTGATGCTTGGAACATCTGAAATCACCAGTGAATTATTTTTGGAATTTACCAAAAGCATGAAGATAATATTTGAATTTTCAATATTGATCTGTATTCTGAATATAATTGTCTGCCTCCTTAGAGGCAATGTAAATACAAAATAGCCGGCATCATAAAAGCACATATTTGCCTGACAGCCGATTTTAAAAATTAATAATTTTAGATTTTAATAAATTATTCAAGACTCTTTTTTATATCATCAAATGTAAGAACCTCATAATTGAGAATTTTTTCGTTGTTGTCTATGTTAATATGTATATACAGCTCAAGTTCTGTATTTTCCAGTGCCAGAATATCCGGATTGCCTCCGGTTCTCAAAAATCCAAGAGAAGCCAGTTCCCCCATAACAATATCCAGATCTGTATAATTTGAAAATACCAGTTTTACCTTTTCAATCAGATCCTTTTGCTCATGAACCCTGATTACCATAGTCATATAAAAATACTTAACAATATATACATTTTTCTGAAATTTTGACGGATAGAGTTTACTGCCACCATATTTCTGAATTTATCTTAATACATCTCTTTAACAAAAAATGGATTTATTTTTTACCCATTTATTTAATAAATAATAATTGCCTATTTCTTATTACTAAAAAAATTTGGGGGATTAAAGGCTGATCAAAATACTTTTGGTGGATTCTGATAAAAAACGAATCTTAAATACTGAAAAGTACATCAGACAATCCGATATTTTTAATATCACTACTGCAATTCACGACGAATATGCAATAGATGAGATAAATAGTGAATTCTTTGATGTCATCGTTTATTTTACATCTGAAAATTCCGATCCGGAAATGATTCTGGATGAGATATCTTCCGAAAATTCACTTTTTATTTTAGTCACAGAAAATGAATTCAGCTACCAGGTCCCTGAAACAAAGAAATGTAAAATCGTGGAACTTACGGCCGGTAAACTCAACGATATTGATTTTTCAGACTTTATTGAACACTCCGTCTCCTTATACAAAATTGAAAGGGCTCTGCTTTTAAATTCCAAAAAAAATAAACTATTTTTTGAGAATGCTCCTGTTTCAAATGTGATTCTTGATAATTCGGGCGCAATAATTGCATCCAATAAAAACTGGAAAAAAATATCCGGCTATACCGATCAGGACATAAATGGAAATTTGTTCTCAGGTCTGCTTTCTGATAATGACAGAGAAACCTTTAACAAATTCCTGAATAATGTCACAAAAGAAAAAAAAGAAAACAAAATTGAATTAAAAATAAAAAGAAAAAACAAACAGGAAATAAGCTCAATCATTTATGCTGCCCCTCTCCCTTATCAAAAAGAAAAATCCGGACAAATATTATTCTCAATAATTGATATAACGCTTAAAAATGCCTCACATCAGGGACTCATTAATAAAATGCGGATCTTTGATGCCTTAGGCTCCTCAATAAATTATCTGACCAAGACAAATTCTATTCATCAGGATCTAAACAATATTCTAAGAATTATTGGTGTATCACTTGACTCATGCAGAGTATCACTGTTCAAAACAGATTCGGGAGGATTTATCAAAAAATATGAATGGACCAGCAAAAACTATGACTTTCTTCCTGACAGTGAAATTTTAATCAAAGAAATTGCTGAAAACTGTGATGAAGAGCCAATATCAGATAAACTTACATCAGAACCTTTTTCCATTTATATTGATGACAAAACAGATAACCCGAATAATGAAATTCTGAAAAGAAACGAAATTTCATCATTCATTTCAATACCTCTAAATATTAACAATGAATTCAGAGGATTTCTAAAGGTCGATATATGCAATGAGAGAAAAGAATGGAATCAGGAAGAAATTGATGCTCTGACTGTATCCTCAGATATTATCGGACTCATACTGGGATTAAAACATTTTGAATTAAAAAGCAGAAGGATACTTGACGGTTTTGTTGATGCTGTTGCTATAATTGAAGATGACGGAAACATAAAGTACGCAAATGAGAAGGCCAGGGAAATTTTTAGTATATACAATAATTACCCCGAAAAAGAGAATATCAAAGATATTTTTCCAGAAACAATTTCAAAAAAATTAACCGCCAACATAAAAGAGACACTCAAATCAGGCAAAACAATATCAAATGAATTCCATATCCTAAAAAATAACTCTGATTTATGGATGAATATAATAATTCAAAAAAATCAGCATTCAAAGATCAAACAGAATATAATTCTTTATGGAAGGGATATAACTGAAAAGAAAATTTTTGAGAACAGACTTCTTTTAACCCAGTTATCTGTTGAAACCTTTCCGGATTTTGTGTATTATGCAGACGAACCGGGAAATATTGTATATTCAAATAAAGCCGCATGCCTTTTTGGGGGATATTCAAAAGATGAAATTTTGGAAAAAGATATTTACGATTTGGATGGTTCATTCACCACGGATACATGGAAAAAACACTGGAACAGGCTGAAAAAAGAAAAAAACATCATTCTGAATTCAAAACATAAAAAAAGTACAGGTGAATCATACCCGGTTGAAATTGCATATTCATTTGTTAAAATGGGAACCAGTGAATTTTTGTGCATGTATGCACGAAACCGGTCAGATGAAGAAAATAAAAAACCCTGAAATCGCTTTATTTTTATTGCACATTTTTGGATAATGCAAAATTCTTTTCAGAAGTTGGAAATTTTAACATAGTTCACACTACAAAATTAAAAACACCGGAAATTTTACAAAAGTTTGCACTACAATTAAAAAAACATAACAAAAAAACTCAAATCTTCTAGCAGAACAATTGCAGCGTTGGACGGTTCCCGAGAACTCTCGTATCTCAGTACAACGTCCTACGTAAGTGGGCTTAACTGCCGGGTTCGAAATGAGTCCGGGTGTTGCCCCACTGCTATGGCCGCAATTGAACAGGAAATTTCGCGATTCGGAAATCACAGATTTCCTGTACCTTCAAACTTTCTTGCGAAAGTTATTCAGGAAGCCAAGGCCCGGACTTGAACCGGGGTGTAGTCGCTCTGCAGGCGACCGCGTGGCCGCTCCGCCACCTTGGCCATAAGGACTGTATACACAAGATTTCGTCTGGACTTTAACGGTTATTCCTTTGCTGAATTATCGGACGTTAGTGCTTGTGGACTGAACACGTCGTTGCCTTCGTGCGTACATCCCAAGTCTATCAAACGAGTCTTTTACTCGTGTCCTATAACGAAGTCTCTTTTAGGGTCAGGTTTCAAGCTTAGATGCTTTCAGCTTTTATCCCTTATCGCGTAGCCACCCGGCACTGCCCTGTCGGACAACCGGTCTACCAGTGGCGACGACGGAAAGTTCCTCTCGTACTATTTCCGTCTTACCCTCAGACTTCCAACACTCCATATAGATAGTAACCGACCTGTCTCACGACGGTCTAAACCCAGCTCACGATCCCCTTTAATAGGCGAACAACCTCACCCTTGGCTGCTGCTGCACAGCCAGGATGGAAAGAACCGACATCGAGGTAGCAAGCCGCCGGGTCGATATGTGCTCTTGCCGGCGACGACTCTGTTATCCCCGGGGTAGCTTTTCTGTCGTCAATAGCACTCATCAAAAGCGCGTATTGGTTCGTTAGACCCGAGTTTCCTCTCGCAGATACTTGCTATTCGTATCAGCGTCAGGCCAACTTTTGCTCTTGACACTCTCCTGTGAGTTTCTGACTCACATGAGTTGACCTTGGGGCACCCTTGATATCTTTTCGAGGGTGTGGCGCCCCACCCAAACTGCCTACCTACCGATGTCCTCTCAAAGAGAGTTAGTGTTACAGTAAACCAAGGATGGTGTCTCAGATTGCGACTCCACTGCCCCCACGAGGGCAGCTTCGATGTCTCCCATCTACACTGCGCAAGGAATACCGTAACACAACGACAGGCTGCAGTAAAGCTCCACGGGGTCTTCACTTCCCATATGGAGGCCCTAGCCTCTGCACTAGGATAAAATCTTCAACGGACTTGTGTTTGGGACAGTAGGACTCTCGTTAATCCATTCATGCAAGTCGCCAATTAAGCGACAAGGTACTACGCTACCTTAAGAGGGTCATAGTTACCCCCGCCGTTTACAGGTCCTTCGTCCGGTTGTACCCGGTTTTCAGATACCTGCACTGGGCAGGAATCACAGACTATACTAGTCCTTTCGGAGTTGCAGTCTGCTATGTTGTTATTAGACAGTCGGAGTCCCCTGGTCACTGCGACCTGCCCAATCACTGGGCAGGCACCCCTTATTCCAAAGTTACGGGGCTATTTTGCCGAGTTCCCTAAACACAATTAAACCGACACGCCTTAGCCTTCTCAGCTAGGGGCACCTGTGTCAGATCTCGGTACGGACATCTTGTCCCCTTTTCACGGGCTCCGGGAATTTGCTTTATTACTCCATCACGCTTTCACTCAATTCTCACCATTACGGTTCTCCAAGAGCTTATACGATTAGACAGGGCGACAGCCCTGCAAAGCATATCCGGAAGCGTCAGGATTATTGACAGATGGTACAGGAATATTAACCTGTTTCCCTTTCGCTGTACTCGAGTTACGGTACAACTTAGGACCGACTAACCCTCGACTGACGAACATTGTCGAGGAAACCTAGCCCCTTCGGCGGTTGGGATTCTCACCCAACTATGCTTCTACTAATGCCAGAATTCTCATTTCTACACGGTCCACAGGAACTTACATCCCTGCTTCTACCCATGCACAACGCCTCTCTACGCCATCACATTGCTGTGGTCCGTGGTATCTGTGGTAGGTTTGAGCCCCGTCCATTTTCTGCGCCCTAAATCTCGACTGGTAAGCTGTTACGCACTTTTTGAAGGATAGCTGCTTCTAAGCTGACCTTCCAGTTGTCTTTGACCTAGGACATCATTTAGTGTTTACACTTAACCTACACTGAGGGACATTAACCACGGTCTGGGTTGTCTCCCTTACGCACTACAAGCTTACCCCGTAGTGCGGACTTCCAAGCTTCTACGGCGATGGGGAATTCGGAGTTTGACAGCAGGGTAAGGGATTTCTCCCCCAACTCCCACAATCAGTGCTCTACCTCACCATCTACCTCTGCTCAGGTCATGCTACGGCATGTTTCGAGAGGAACCAGCGGATGCCCAGTTCGATTGGCCTTTCACCCCTATACGCAGGTCACACGAATGATTTGCATATCAATACCGCTTCGGCCCTCCACGCAACTTTCGTCACCCTTCAGCCTGCCCACGCATAGATCACTGGGCTTCGGGTCTTATCCTATCGACTCCACGCACTTTTAATACGCCGTCCCATGTAAAAACTACGGACATGTCGCTTTCGCTTCGGCTTCCCGTAAGGTTAACCTCGCCAATAGAATAAACTCTCTGGCCCGTTCTTCAAAACGTAAGTTATGACGCCGGCAATGTATCCCATACTACAGCCTCACGACTGATTCTTTCGATACAAAGATCCTTTCACGCCATAACACACTATCACCTACCAGTTTCAGGCACTTATTCACCACCTTTCCAGGGTTACTTTTCAGCTTTCGCTCACGCTACTATTGCGCTATCGGTTTCGAGGAGTATTTAGTTTTGGAGGTTGATGACCCCCAGATTCTCGCGAGATTTCCAACCCACGATACTCAGGACATCACCAGGACAAAAGAAACATACGTGTACGGGACTGTCACCCTCTTTGGTTTGACGTTCCAGAACAAATTCCACTTCGAATCTAATGCCCGAACGGTGAGCCTTCAACACCACATCTCCCGCGAACGGGATTCAGTTTGAACTCTGTCGCTTTCGATCGCCTTTAATAACGACATCTCGATTGATTTCTCTTCCTCTCCCTACTAAGATGTTTCAATTCGGGAGGTTGCCGATCCAAAAGGATCGCTTCCTAAAAGGAAGCAGGATGTCCCATTCGGGGATCTCCGGATCATAGACTCCTTGCGTCTTCCCGGAGCTTATCGCAGCTTGGCACGCCCTTCATCGGCACTCGAACCGAGCCATTCACTGGCAGGCTAAATGTAATTCAGCATTATCGGTTTAACCGCTAAAATCCATTTAACGTCTTGTGTATACGTCCTATACATGACATCACAGAGTCACTTGCGTCGCCGTAAATGACTCTCAGTCCTTCCCCGGTAATTCACATTTCCGGGTGCATCGGTAAAAACCAGTTACCGAAAGTAACTCGTTTTTAAGTGGACCCAAGGGGATTTGAACCCCTGGCCTCGGCGTTGCAAACGCCGCGCTCTTCCAGCTGAGCTATGAGCCCGACTTTCTCTTATATTCATATTGACATTGGCAATTTTACAGTTTGTTTAATAACCGCTATTCACATCCTCTTGGATTTCATTAGGAGGTGATCCAGCCGCAGATTCCCCTACGGCTACCTTGTTACGACTTAACCCCCCTTGCGAAACCTAGATTCGACTGCGGCAAAAACCACAGCCTCATCCAAACCTCACTCGGGTGGTTTGACGGGCGGTGTGTGCAAGGAGCAGGGACGTATTCACCGCGCTATTTTGAAACGCGATTACTACGGATTCCAGCTTCATGTGGGCGAGTTGCAGCCCACAATCCGAACTTAGGGCAGGTTTAGGAGATTAACTACGCTTTTCAGCGCCGTTACCCATTGTCCTGACCATTGTAGCCCGCGTGTAGCCCAGATAATTCGGGGCATGCTGACCTACCGTTGCCCATTCCTTCCTCCTCTTTAGCAGAGGCGGTCCCAACAGTGTCCCCATCATTCCGGAGAATATGCTGGCAACTGTTGGCGTGGGTCTCGCTCGTTGCCTGACTAAACAGGATGCTTCACAGTACGAACTGACGACGGCCATGCACCTCCTCTCAGCTGGTCAAGCAAGGTCTTCAGCCCGGCTATCATTCCGCTGTCCTATCTGGTGAGCTTCCCGGCGTTGAGTCCAATTAAACCGCAGGCTCCACCCGTTGTGGTGCTCCCCCGCCAATTCCTTTAAGTTTCAGCCTTGCGACCGTACTTCCCAGGCGGTACGTTTCACGGTTTCCCTTCGGCACCCCAGTGACTCGTGGTCACCAGTACACCTAACGCACATCGTTTACGGCTGGGACTACCCGGGTATCTAATCCGGTTCGCTCCCCCAGCTTTCGTTCCTCACTGTCGGAGTCGTTCTGGTGAGATGCCTTCGCCATCGGTGGTCCCCCGGGGATTACAGAATTTCACTTCTACCCCCGGAGTACCTCTCACCTCTCCCGATCCCTAGACCAACAGTATCTCTTAGACGCCCGCCGGTTGAGCCGGCGGATTTCCCAAGAGACTTAAAGGTCAAGCTACGAACGCTTTAAGCCCAATAAAAGCGGTCACCACTCGAGCCGCCGGTATTACCGCGGCGGCTGGCACCGGTCTTGCCCGGCCCTTTCTTCAGATGCATTTTAAACACCTGGACAGCCCGCGTATACGGGCACTCGGGGTTCCCTTATCACAGTTTCCTGCATTGTAAAGTTTTCGCGCCTGCTGCGCCCCGTAGGGCCTGGAATCGTGTCTCAGATTCCATCTCCGGGCTCTTGCTCCCACAACCCGTACCGATTACAGGCTTGTTGGGCCACTACCCCAACAACTACCTAATCGGCCGCAGATCCATCCTAAGGCGCCGGAACTTTCGGTCAAAGAACATTCCAGTATCTCTGACCTATGGAGTATTATCCCCAGTTTCCCGGGGTTATCCTCCACCTTAGGGCAGGTTATCCACGTGTTACTGAGCAGTCCGCCGAGGGTCTTAACCCTCTCAACTCGCATGGCTTAATCGAACCCCGATAGCAGTGACCTCTGGCAGGATCAACCAGAATTAATTTTGAAGATACGTTTCACTTCGGCACACTATCGTTATTTTTGTAATTTCATTCACAAAAGGAATTAGCGGTTATTAAACAAATTTCCGCATTGCCAATGCCAACGTCAGAACCAACACTCCCATCCGAGTGGTTTTGGCTCTCCATTAAAGAATCGAGATAACAATATGGGATTTATTCACATATAAACCCTGTTGTTTCGTTCTCAGAGAAAGACGGGAACAAACATGCTTAGCATATTAATCCACACATCTTTTTTCTCCGTAGATATTCCCCGCGATTTCAAATCACGCTTCGTTGCGTGCTTTGTATCCGGAATACTTCGGCCTTACAAAGTGGTCTTCCGTGACATATAAAGGTTGGCAAAAAACAGGGCTCATGGGTTCAACAAAAGGGGGGTCGCTGAAAAAATAACGTCATATTGCCGGTATTTTGATGGAGATTGATCATACGCGCAAAACCTGATGCGGGGAGAGGGGTTCCTGAACAAAGTTTCAGGATTTTAAAAAAAGTAGAGGATTTCTATAAACCCCCCTCAACCACAAGTACTTTATTTTCCCAGATCGATCTTTAATTCATGAGTAATTTCACTAATTTTGCAATAAAAAGTGAATATGAGCATATTGCTGAATTGGGAGATCGATTGGGTGAAGTTGAAAAGATGATTGACTGGGAACAATTCCGCCCTATCATCAAAGAACTATATACAAACCAAACTGAAATTGGAGGCCGTCCAAATCTGGATGAGGTTCTGATGATTAAGATGCTCGTCCTTCAGCAATGGCACGGTCTCTCTGATCCTGAACTTGAAAGACAGGCTAATGACAGGATTTCTTTCAGACAATTTTTGGGTTATCCCTTAAAGATACCTGATCGTTCTACTATCTGGCTTTTTCGTGAAAGACTATCCAAATCCGGAAAAGATTCTCTAATTTGGAATGAATTACAGCGACAACTGGATCTTAAAGGTCTTTCAATTAGAAAAGGTATGATTCAGGATGCAACATTTATTCACTCAGATCCCGGACATACAAGAGTTGATACTCCAAGAGGAAAAGAAGCAAAGACCAGAAGAAGTAAGGACGGTACATGGACAAAGAAAGGAGGGAAATCTTACTTTGGATATAAGCTGCACGTAATTATTGACAGTGATTATGATCTGATTCGAAGGATTTGTACTACTACTGCATCTCTACACGACAGTCAGATTGATTTATCTGATATTGATGAAGTTGTTTACCGGGACAGAGGCTATCAGGGAGCTGAATGCAAAGGATACAATGCCACAATGTTGAGAGGAGCAAGAGACCATCCAATAGGTATCAGAGACAAACTTCGTAATAATAGAATCAGCAGGAAAAGATCCAAAGGGGAAAGACCATTTGCTGTGATTAAATCAGTTTTTGGATCAGGCAGTGTAAAAGTAACCGATTTGAAAAGAGTGCGGGTGAAAAATATGTTTTCAGCATTTTGTTTTAATCTCTATCAAATGAGAACAATTTATGGACATTGATCAAAGAGCGATAGCTATCTGAAATTGAAAGAAATATTCAAAGAAATGAAAAAATAAATCGGAAGAACAAACCTTTGATCTTATTGATTCAGTAAAAATTGGGATTATAGTAATTCTCAGTAATATTTCATGAATATCTGTAAAAAATATCCGCCAACATCACTGACAGATGTTCTAAAAAAAGAATTTTTCAGATTTATTTTAATTTCTTCTTCTCTCAAGCTCTGCAATTACATCGGAAAAGTTGACATTGCATCCCTTAAGCGCAAGCATAAGATGAAAAATCAGATCTGCTGCTTCGTACACTTTCTGATCATAATCATCATTCTTTGCAGCAATGATAAATTCCGTAGACTCTTCACCAACCTTTTCAAGAGCCTTATCAATACCTTTCCTGTGGGTTAAAATATCAACAACATAACTCTTTTCAGGAGGATTTTCCATCCGGTCACATATTACATTCCAAAGTTCTTCAAAAACACACGTATTCATAATTTTTCACCACCTTCATGTAAAAAAATTTCTCCAATTTCCTTTCCAAAATATCTCTGAACAAGAATCCTTGCCTTCTCGACATTGCAGCCACCCTTGCCGATAGCGATACCAAGATCTGATCTGTCACCTACATAAATATTGAGACGTCCGGACTCCTCATCACAACAGATCTCACATATTTTCGCGGGTTTGAGAATATTTCCAATAAATTCATAAATTTCAGAACTTTCCTCAACCATCTCGGTTCTTTTTCCCAGGATTCTCTGAAGTTTTCTTATATTATCTCCGTTTTTGCCTATTGCAAAACCCATATCACCTTTTTTTATAACATAAATTACTCTGTCATACGCATCATCAATAACACAATCAAGAGCTGTTGATTTGGTAATAATCCGAAGTTCTTCAATATATCTTCTCTCTTTAAACCCAATAGTCGATTGCATTAAAAATCCATTACTCTGTTAATATTTATTGAATTAAATCACTTGGTATTGTTATCCGGATATCAAAACGTGACCTGATTAAAATAAATTTATACGAAATTAAATCCGGTGTACAAAACCGACACCTGATTTTTTAAAACAGGGCCCGTACATTTCTTCAATCTCAGAAATTCTTTTTGTACAGTGCGACACGGCAATGTAATCAATACCGGAAAGAGACCTTAAGTCATCATCCGAAACGTCATGAAGACCGCCAATCACTCCTTTTACCTCTCCGAATTTTCTTATGAATGATAAAATATTACAGATATGCGGATGCGAGCACCCTGCAATAACAAAATAACCACTATCTGATCTTATTGCCAGAGACTGCTCCTTAATATCATCCCCAAGAGAACCGGTCAGAAAAATGTCAGGATAGATTTCAGTCCACCCACGGATAATGTTCAAACTGGAATTTTTTCTCCCCGCTTCAAGCAGACCTTCTGAAAAATCATTTAAAAAATACGCATCTACATATTTATTCTTTTCAAAAAAGACTTTCAGACCCCCGGTATGATCCCAGTGATCATGAGATATTACGAGCCTTTCAATATCCTCAGGTCCGATACCGGCAGCTTCGAGATTTTTGAGCAGTATGTCCCCGTTTCCACCCGTATCAAACAAAAGCCCGGCTTCTTTAATGTAGCATGAATATCCAAATTCAGATCTGAAAGATGAATCAAACGAGCAATTATTGTAAATTTCAATAACAGTAAACATAATTTCAGTATTCTACCGCCTAATACTAAAATCGGCCCGTCAGGGCAAAAAATTATTAAAATTATTATGAATTATAAAATTTTTTCACAAATTATATCCAGAACACCGTTATTTACATTGTAAAAACTTTTACCGGTGTCAACAGTGCTTGGGAGAGGAATATCAATATCCATATCATCAATACTCACCCTTATCATATCCGGCTGAATATCAGCACCGGGAATATCATCCAAATCCGGAGGAAGCTCCAGAGTTACATATAATTTATCAGACCCGTCAATTATCTCATATTCAGGCTCCTCATGACCTTCATCCTGTTCATCAGTCTGAAAAATCCGGGGGTCCCCGCCCGGACCTGAAATTATTGTACATCCTATAAAACGTGCATTTTCATCAATATGAAGACCGGTTATTATATCCTCCATCACTTTTGCAAGATTTCTGAAAACATCATCGTTTGGTTCATTCGTCAAATATATCACACACCCTGTACAGGTCATCTTTGCGCTCAACAATTCCCTTCTTTATAAGATTATTCAGAATAATTCTGACTTCATCTTCAGGAATAAGGATGAATTCTTCAATATCCTTTATACTCATCTCATAGTTTGACAATGCAAGTACTAAATTTACCTCTGTTTCACTGGGTAATATGTCTTTGCAGGAAGCACTCAAATCACTGATTTTTTTATTTATATCTCTCTCAAGATACTCAAGATCTGAAATAAGATTCTCCCTTGACAATACCATGTTTCGTATCATCTTTAATCTATGGATAGTACACTCCCGCCTCCCGGATTCACGCAAATCGTTGCTTAATAATCCAAAACGGGAATCACCTGCATCAATCATGACACTGAAATCCCTGAAAATATAGTAGTACTTCCGGCGGTTGATATCACCACGGGATTTTAGTATCTCTTCGCGTTCCATAAACTGAAGATGCTCTATAACAGCTTTAGGACTTATAGTAAGTCTCTCAGATATTTCTGTAACAAAACAGGGTTTTTGCCTTAATAATTGCAAAATTCTCCTTCTGTTTTTATTTCCAAGAATATCGAGGATGCGGGATACATCATCACCCTCAATCATATATACACTTAAAGTTAGTATATTCAATATATAAAAATTAGGAATTGGACACCCGGTAATTCGGGGCCTCATCTGTTATTAATATATCATGCGGATGGCTCTCTACCTGACCGGCGGAAGTGATCCGGATAAATTTGCCATTCGTTTTCAAATCATTTATTGTTGCAGAGCCTGTGTAACCCATGGCAGATTTAAGACCTCCCACAAGCTGATAGATAATATCGGAAACAGCACCGACATATGGTGTTGCACCCTCAATTCCCTCAGGAACAAACTTTGTCTGCCCGATTCCTTTCTTCTGGAAATAACGATCACTGGACTGGCCGCTGGTCATGACACCAAGTGAACCCATTCCACGGTACTGCTTGTACCTGCGTCCCTTTATTGCTATTATGCGTCCTGGAGCCTCATCAGTTCCTGCAAAGAGACTTCCGAGCATAACACAGTCGGCACCTGCCGCTATTGCCTTTGCAATATCACCACTGTATCTAATTCCTCCGTCTGCAACAACAGGCACATTATCATAATCGGATGCAACCTCTGCAACAGAACAGACTGCCGTTACCTGCGGGACACCGACTCCTGCAACAACCCTTGTCGTGCATATTGAACCGGGCCCTATACCGACCTTTAACCCGTCAACATACCCTGCAAGTTCCTGTGCAGCCTCTTTTGTCGCAATATTTCCAGCAATGACATCGGCATCGACACTCTCCTTCATCTCTTTTATGGCCTTTACAACATTCATGTTGTGCCCGTGCGCACAGTCTGCAACAAGCGCATCAGCGCCTGCCTCATCAAGTAGCATTGCACGTTCAATGTCGAAGGGACCTACTGCTGCCGCAACCCTCAGGTTTCCGTTTTTGTCGCGGTTTGCCTTTGGGTACTGTCTTCTTTCAAGAAGATCCTGCATTGTTATAATGCCAAGGAGCTCATTTTCATCCTTTACAACCGGAAGACGCTCAACCTTGTTTGCATACATTACTTCAAGGGCATCTTCGAGTTCGATGTCATCACCGACAGTGATGGGACTTTTTGTCATTACTTTCTTGACATTCTCACCTGCACGGGTTGCAACAATTCCCCTGAGATCACGACGGGAAACAATTCCGATAATCCTGTCATTCTCCATTACAGGAACACCGCCGATGTTATACTCACGCATCATTGCATCGACTTCGGAAACTGTTGCAGTGCCGTCAACAGTCAGAACTTCTCTTTCCACAAAGTCTTCAGCCTGCTTTACAATCCTGACTTCCTCAACTTCGCGCTCGGGAGTCAGGTTACGGTGTATGACACCAATGCTTCCGGAACGGGCAAGAGCTATTGCCATACCGGATTCTGTGACAGTGTCCATTGCGGATGATACAAGAGGTATTGAAAGATCAATGCTCCTTGTAAAACGTGAACGGACATCAGCCTCACTCGGTTCAACATAAGATGCTGCAGGTACAAGCAGAACATCATCGAATGTATATCCGGTCTGCATGTTCAGCTTTTCAAGATACATAATACAAATTCACCTGACCATCATCATAGCTTTTTCCACGAGCTCTTCTTTTATGACAGCACTGCGATCCCCGCCGCAAACCATACCACGAACACCAATTATCTCAGGATTAATCCTTTTGAGTGATTCGAGGTCTTCAAACTTAAGGGAACCTGCAAGCGCGGTCTTTAAACCAAGTTCGCGGTTTTTATTTGTGAATCTGATGAGTTCATCTTCAGGAAGGAAGTCGTAAAGGCCTTTTCCGTCTTTTACGGCTGTATCAATCATTGCAACGTCAGCGCCGGCCTTTGCTGCAAGGGGAGCCATATCAAAAGGAGAGATGGAGTCAACGCGAGAGTAATCCGCATATGTTGCGATTACAACTGTCTTTTCAGGGAATCTCCATTTTACAGCTTTTGTGACACATTTGATAAATTCAAGGGCACGCTCGTCTCCGTCAAACATAAGGCCGACTTTCACGTAATCCGCACCTGCGCATGCTGCACCGAATGCCCCCTGTGATGCACTTCCCGGGAGGAAGCTGTAATCACCGATTGCGGCGCTTACAGGCTTATTGGTCATGCTTTTTATTTCAGAAATGACCCAGGGAAAATTTGCACCTAAAGAACCTTCCGAGGGCTTTTTTACATCAATTATGTCCGCAGAAAGCGCAGATCCTGCCTCTTCAACGCTTGCGGGACTAACTAACAAATCCATAGTTAATTTTTATCATTTCACATAATTAGTGATTCTTATATATGCACGGAAAAAGGGTCATGCCAAAAAGTAATCACACCTGTAAAATATTGAATATTTAAAGAGTTTTGCGGCTTAAATTTTCAGTATTGCCGCCATATCCATAAACTAAAAAAAATTTGAAATACGCACAGGAAAGTACCTCACAAATCCATATTTTATCAGTTATTGCCTCATAATATTAAACAATAAATTATTCATCAGGTACCTGACATGAAAATTATATTAGCGGTTGATATTCTGAAAGGAAATGTGGTTCATGGATACAAAGGGCAGAGAAACGGATATAAGCCTCTGGACTGGGGTATTGCCTCGTCAACAATTCCCGATGAATACATAAGAGAGATGGGTGCAAAAAATGTTTATCTTGCAGATCTTGACAGAATTGAAGGTTTTGGAGATAATAATGATGCAATAATAAAATGTGAGGGTCTGGCCGAAGTCTCGATACTCAACCGCGGCGCGAAGAAACCCTCGGATGCACTTTCACTCCCGTGGATTAAAAATGTCATAAGCACCGAGACATGCGCAGGCAACCAGAAGGATTACCCCTTTGATTATTTCAGTGTGGTAATAAAAGACGGAAGGGTTTTTCCGGACAGATCCGATCCTGTTTTGGCATTTAAAAAAGCAGCAGACTGGGGTTTTAAGGGCGGCATTGTGATGAATCTCTCAAGTGTCGGGACCGAGGACAGGATGGGGGGTCTTGACATTGATGCACTCAGGAGCGCTTATCCAAAAGAACTGCTGTACGGAGGAGGGGTCGCATCCACAGAAGATCTTTTAATACTCTCTTCTGCCGGTTACGACGGGGCAATAATTGCAACTGCCGTTCACAAGGGAAATGTGCCGGTCAGCATTTTGAGGGAAGGTAAAATATGCTGATTACAATAGAGGGCATTGACGGGAGCGGAAAGTCCACCCTTATTGAAAACCTGAAGAATGAACTAAAGGATATAAATCCGGTTTTCACAAGAGAACCGGGGGCCACATGGATTGGAGAACAGGTCCGGCGCGGAATTGCAGAGGAGATTGACCCGGTTGCAGAAGCCCTGCTTTTTGTGGCTGACCACGCTGCCCATCTTGACGTAGTGATCCGTCCGGGACTTTCCAAAAACCTCACCATCATCTCTGACAGATACACTGATTCAAGGTATGCCTACCAGTCGGTGACACTGAAAAACCACCTTATTGATCCTGTCGGGTGGCTCAGACTTGTTCACAATGAATGGACAGTCAGGCCTGACAAGACATTTCTCCTGGTGATTGATCCTGAGATATCCATTCAGAGAATTAAAAATGAGAGAGAAGGTAACGAACACTTTGAGCGTCTTGAAACATTGAAAGGGGTTCAGAGTGCATATCTTAAACTTGCAGCTGAAGAACCGGACAGGTTTGTCATTATTGATGCTGAAAAAGACAGGGATGAAATAGCATCTTTTGTTGCAGGCGAAATCAGGAATCTGCATAATAACGGTGCATAAATCAGAAATTTTAATTTTTAAGCTTTAATATTTTTTAATGCTGTATGCAGACAAGTATTTATTCACCACATAGAACCCTAAAAAAGAGTTATACCTATAATTATTGATTTTATCCCACAAATTTTTTAGTTGCCACCGAATTCTGTTATTCCTGCCACCGTCCAAGTGTGGAGAGATAACTTCCCACCATCAGCTTTGCCTTTTCAAGAGGCATGTTCAGGTGCCTGGCCATCATCGGTGCGTACTTTAAAACGGCTTCCTCTTTTGTGAGGTCCGGTTCTGTGAAGGCTCCGTTTTGATAACAGAATATGCAGTATTTTCTGCTCTTTGAGCCGTCCTTTTCTCTTCCGAAGTCCTCGTCTTTCTTCATCGGCATCCCGCAGCTCTCACAGAATAATATTGCCCTTCCTGCCCATCTCTCAAGGCATGATAGCTGTTCTTTTGAGAATTTTACTGCGTTTTCCATCGGAATTTCAAACATATGTGACATAACCGCACCGCCTTTTTTTGCCATCTCATCAATTGTGACATCCTGTTCCGTGAATATGCCTTTTTGGTAGCAATATGTACAGTATTCTTTGGATTTGGAACCGTCCTTTTCAGTCCCGAAGTCCTCATCCTTCGCCATCGGCATTCCGCAGCTCTGGCAGGTTTTTGATTTCATCTCTCCCATATAATTTCACCAACGGATTATTTTTGCAGGATTTTCCTGCTGTGTTTTAATTGTTGATGTATCGGATTGGATAAAATATTTCCGCGGGGTGTGAAAGTGAATCAGGATATTATCGGCTCACCTTACGTGCATCTTCATCAATTTTTTTCAGGTTTACAGGATTTTTGTTCTGCTTTAAAAGACCAGCCATCCATGCAAGATTGTTTACCATATACCTGACAGTCCGGTTTGTGTACAGGTGTTTGTCCCCTCCCGCCTCAATGTAACTCGGCCCGGGGCCTGCATCCCCCACCCAGTAACAGTCTGCATTCGGTGGTATTACGCACCCGAGATGAGTCAGGTTAAAAAGTGTGTTTGCCGCAACATCATGTGCCCCGTCCTCATTGCCGGTGATGATAACCCCGGCAGTTTTACCATAGAGGTGGTACTGACCGGTGACTGAGTCTCCGTCTGCATACGAACCGTCAAGCCTTTCCATTACAAGCTGTGCAATACTTGATCTGACGCCAAACCAGATTGGTGATCCTATTACGATGATGTCCGAATTTTTTATCTTTTCATAAATCTGCGGCCATTCATCACCTTCACCCATATCAGATGATGTACCGAACCTGATTCTGTAATCATTTACCCTGACAACCTCACTTTCAATGCCAAGTTCCCCAAATAGTTCAACTGCCTTGTCAATAAGCGCCCTTGTGTTTGAAACCTCGGGAGAATATTTCAGAGTGCAGTTTAGAAAAATTGCTTTCAGCCCCATGGAAGATTGAGGGAGATTAACAAAGATAAATTTATGCAGGAGGCATCCTGCAGATAACCACCCTGCCGGGCAGGGAATGATTAAATGCCGGGTAACAGAGAAACAAAACCCAATTTCAAGATGATTTTATCAAAAAACTGATTCTAATCGCTCATAATGAAAAAAAGAAAAAGAGATCTTCAGACCCTTACATACCCATCTGGTGCAGTGCGAGAATATTCCCCTCGGAATCCTTAAACCAGGCAGTCCTCTCACCGCCTTCCCCGGTAACAATCCCGTTCACGGTTTTAAAGTCAGGAAGATCATACTCATCGAAAACAATACCTTTTTTCCCTGAGACTTTTCATTTCCGCTTCGATATCAGTCACAACAAACCCCGCTGCAGTATGATCCGCTTTCGTCGCCCCATGTTTGTAAATATAAAGGATCGAATCTTTTCCGCACTCAAAGAAGATATCTTCTGAACCGGACTTAGAAACTTTTAATCCCAGCTTCTTTTCATAGAATTCACGTGCACGCGCAAGATCCACAGCAGGCAGTGTCGGTACAATCACCATATCTGACAACATTTTTCTCACCTCTGATGACAAGGGAGATTTAAGCCCCGCCAGGGATGCAATGAGACAATAACCGGCTTAATTTTATGCACGGCATTGAACCGCTGATTTATTCATCCAGCCAGAATTGACAGGAATTTAGAAAAATAATTTTTAATGGAATCAATATGTAAATTATCATAAGACAATTGCCTGAAAGATAAATATCATGCACGTTTTTTTCAAAACATTTCAAACAAAAATGGATTTTTTGAATATTCTTTTATTGCAAAAAGGAGGGAAAATTAATTTTCCGGTGTGAAAGTATTCTCAGGAGTCCATGCCGGATCAACAAAACTCATGATGGTTGATACCGAATCCGCAACATTCCTGTAACCCTTGATCTGATTTGGAGGTATATATGCGGCATTGCCGGCAGTGACCGATATTGAGTTTCCATTAGGGGTATAAACCAAAATCTCTCCCTCAATAACACAGATCAACTCTGATGAACCGTTCAGATAGTTATCTTGAGCAAAACCCCCCGGTAAAAGCTCGGCGTAGGCGACACTGTATTCAACAGGGGCATTCATCTCAGGCATCAGCACGGGATTTAAAACGGAGTAGATCATCATATCAGAACCGATATCCCACTCAATGCCTTTTTTGGGATCAGGGATAATTACCGGAACTTCGTCTGTTGTCATGTTAAGGGCAAAGAGACTTTCCCCCTTGATTTCAGCTTCCGGAGTAAAGACCGGATCAACCACACTGATGTAACGGAGCTCTTCATCCCCCAGAGCAGTTGCAGACTGGAGCACCCCTTTTGGCAGGAGGACAGAGTCGCCTTTCTTCGCATTCACCTCTGTATTGTCACACTTTATCAGAGCCTCACCTGCAACGACAGATATAAACTCCGTCCTGTCAGCGAGCCTGTGCGGTGAAGTGGCGTTGCCCGCAGATATGGTGGCATACCCAAGACTGTAACCAGTCTCAATACCGGGATCACTTATTCCGGTTAATTCATCAAAGGCAACACTGCCGTCAAAGATGGATGAGCCAGCTTCCCTGGTTATCAGATAAATTTCCTGACCTGTCTGATTGTCTGTTTCCGGATAAGTTTCCTGATTTATTCCCTGATCATCCACCGGACCGGTCTGACCGGGATTCTGTGTTATACATCCGGCGGAGATGCATATTAGTATTAGAATAACTGAGAGAGTTTTGTACATCTGAAATTAGTTTTGGCATAGATGGAAATAAAGAAGATTATCCTGTGTTTTCTGTTATGATATCAATATAAGTAAATAATCACCGCCAAAATAATCTATTAACACATGGCGACGAACAACAACGAAATTGAGAACCGGCTTTGGGCGGCGGCAGATCAGCTGTGGGCCAACTCTGACCTCCGGCCGTCGGAATACTCAATACCTGTACTTGGTCTGATTTTCCTCAGGTATGCTGACCTGAAATTCACACTTGCAAAGGAAGAAATTGAGGCAGAAGGATCAGGAACAGGACGCCGCAAAATTGGAAAACAAAACTATCATTCAAAGGGTATCCTTTTTATTCCGGAAACGGCACGCTTCTCATATCTTCAGAAACTCCCCGAAGGTGAGGATCTGGGCACTGCCATAAACACGGCGATGAAACTGATTGAGGCTGAAAACGAGGAGCTAAAGGATGTTCTTCCAAAGACCTACACCAGAATAGAAAATATAACACTTGTCGAACTCTTAAGAATCCTTTCAACAATTCCGGCAATGGAGGGAGATGCGTTTGGTAAAATATACGAGTATTTCCTCGGCAAATTCGCTATGAAGGAGGGGCAGAAGGGCGGGGAGTTCTTCACGCCGACAAGCCTTGTAAGACTGATTGTAAACATTCTTCAGCCATATCACGGAAGGATATTTGATCCGGCATCCGGCAGTGGCGGTATGTTTGTCCAGAGTGCCAGATTCATTTTAAACCACCAGAAAGATCCGGGAAAGGAACTCTCGGTCTTCGGTCAGGAGAGAGTGGCAGAAACAATCCGGCTTGCAAAGATGAACCTTGCAGTCCACGGACTTTCCGGCGACATCAGACAGGGGAACACCTACTATGAGGATCTGCACAACAGTTTCAGCCGGTTTGATTTTGTGATGGCAAATCCGCCATTTAACGTCTCCGGTGTTGACAAGGAGAGGATTAAGGATGACCCGAGATTTTTGCTTGGCACACCTTCGACTGACAACGCGAATTATCTCTGGATTCAGCTCTTCTACAATTCACTGAATGAGAAGGGTCGTGCAGGTTTTGTGATGGCAAACTCGGCGGCTGATGCACGCGGTGCGGAACTTGCAATCAGAAAAAGTATCATTGAGTCAGGGGAGGTGGATACGATGATCGCGATTTCGCCTAACTTCTTCTACACCGTAACACTGCCATGCACTTTGTGGTTCTTCGACCGCTCAAAAACTGAGACAAAAAGAAAGGACAAGGTTCTCTTCATTGATGCGAGACAGACTTTTGTGCAGGTGGACAGGGCACACCGCGAATTTTCATCCGAACAGATAGAATTTCTGGCAAACATCGCCAGACTCTCACGCGGAGAAAAACCCGAATATATCCTGGGCAGCGAAGACTTGACAAAAGAGCACTTCCCTGATGAGAAATACGCGGACATCCCCGGCCTTTGCAAAGTTGCAGCCATCGCTGACATTGAAGAGCAGGGATGGAGTTTAAATCCCGGGCGGTATGTCGGAATCCCCGCAAGGGAGGACGACGGTTTTGACTTTAAAGAGCGCCTTTTGGAATTAAACGAGGAGCTTGAAGTTTTAAACGCCGAGGCACGGGAGCTTGAGGATAGGATTTCAGAGAATGTCGCAAAGCTTCTGGAGAGCTGATACAGAGTTGTGAAGGATTAAGGGGGATAATAATGACAGAGAAGATGCCTGACAAATATATAGCAGCAGCGGGAAACACTTCGCAGGAATCACCTGCCCTTATTGACGATCTCAGAAAGATTATTGATGAGGCAAGAGGCCGTGTTGCAGTTACGGTAAACTCTGCCATGACACTTCTTTACTGGCAGATCGGCAGGCGAATTAATGAAGAAATTCTAAAGGGCAGTCGTGCTGATTACGGTGAAAGAATTGTTGCTACACTGTCGCAACAATTGATGGCTGAATACGGACGCGGTTTTTCACAAAAAAGCCTGAGACATATGATCAGGTTTGCCGAAGTTTTCCCGGACGAAAAAAATGTCTCAGCACTGATGAGACAATTGAGCCTAAATTTAATCAAAATAGCAAGTATATTATAATAAATTATAGGAGGCTTACATGAGTGATAATTGGGAATCTGTTAAATTTGAAACACTTTACTCAGAACCTTCTAAAAATGGATTGACTCGTCCAAAAAAGGTTCGGGGGCAAGGCTACAAAATGGTAAACATGGGTGAGATTTTCGCATATAATATAATAAAAAATCCATCAATGGAACTTGTTCCTCTTAATGATAAAGAAAAAAGCCAATTTTCTCTAATTGACGGAGATTTACTTTTTGCACGCCAATCTTTAGTCGCAGAAGGAGCTGGAAAATGTTCTATTGTTCTCAGACCATCAGAAACTATAACTTTTGAATCGCACCTTATAAGGGTCAGATTAAACAAAAAAGAATCAGATCCTTCATACTATTTTTACTACTTCATTTCTCCACAAGGCAAAGGAAATGTTCAATCTCTGGTTATACAAGTAGCAGCCGCAGGTATAAGAGGAAGCGAATTGGCTAAATTAAAAGTTCCTAAGCCACCACTCCCCACCCAGAAAAAAATCGCCGCAGTCCTCTCAGCCTACGACGACCTTATAGAGAACAACAACCGGCGCATCAAAATCCTTGAGGAAATGGCGCAGGCACTTTATCGGGAGTGGTTTGTGGAGTTTCGTTTCCCCGGGCATGAGGATGTTAAAATGGTTGATGCCGGGGACGGGCGGATGGTTCCGGAGGGGTGGGAATGTACTACATTAAAGAAAGTAATTGTACTTTTTGATAGGTTAAGGAAGCCATTATCCAAGATGGAACGTGAAAATCGAAAAGGCACATATCCATATTATGGTGCAGCAAAAATTTTTGATTATATTGATGATTATATCTTTGACGGCGATTTCCTTTTAATGGCAGAAGATGGAAGTGTTATCACTACTGATGGTAAACCAATGTTACAATTGGCTCATGGAAAATTTTGGGCCAATAATCACACACATATTATTCAAGGAAAAGAACCCATATCACTTGAGTATTTATATCTTACATTATCAATTCTCAGCATAATTGGATATGTTACCGGTGCAGCACAACCAAAGATCACACAAACTAATCTCAACAGAATACCAATATTATATCCTGAAATTTCTATATTAGAGAGTTTCAATGCAATTACCCGCGATATTTTCAGTAGGATGCACAGTTTAGAGAAAATAAACAAAAATCTCACCCAAACCCGTGATCTCCTCCTCCCCCGGCTCATTGAAGGTGAGGTTGAGGTATCTGATCTTGATATTGCAATTGCAAAAAACGGCAGACAATAACCGTACAAAAATCACCACATTTATATAATCCTGAACAAATCTCTTTTAAAAGCCTGATGGCACAGGAGAATCTGTTTATTCAGTTACCGTTTATGCAAAAAAACTGGAAAGCAGGTCTGACAAAATAATCTCTAAATATGTGAGCATATTCCATGAAAGCCAAAGAAACACAGCTTCTAAAATTTCTTAAAATTCCAAACCAGTATATTATCCCTCTTTACCAGAGAACATACAGCTGGTCGGAAAAACAATGTGCCCAGCTATGGGATGACATTCTCAGGGCGGGAAAAGACAAATCAATTAAAGGTCATTTCATCGGCTCAGTCGTTTATATTGAAAAAGGACTCTACAACACAACCGATATTCCTCAGATGCTGGTGATAGACGGACAGCAGCGCCTGACAACCATCTCACTTCTGATTGCCGCACTTGGACAGGCAATAAAAGACAGGGACGACATCACTGAAATCAGCCAAAGAAGACTGAATTATTATTACCTATACAATATCGAAGAAGAAGGAGAACTTCGATACAAACTCCTGCTCACCCAGAATGACAAAGAATCACTCAAAAAAATTCTTGATGAGAATAAACTTCCAAAAAATCCATCCGAAAGTATAGTGAAAAATTTTGAATTCTTCAAAGATAAGATTGAAAACTCCGGTGTCGACCCGCTTACAATCTACGAAGGATTAAACAAACTCATAATTGTCGATATTGCACTTGACAGGGAAAATGACAACCCTCAGCTTATCTTTGAGAGCCTGAATTCCACAGGGCTTCAGCTTAGTCAGGCTGATTTAATCCGCAACTATGTTCTAATGGGACTTGATACAAAAGATCAGGAATGCCTGTACAAAGAGTTCTGGTACCCAATGGAAGAGAATTTCCACGAATCTAAAGAAGAACACATCTTTGACAGATTCATGCGAGATTACCTCATTGTTAAGACTGGCAAAATACCACGTTTAAATCAGGTTTATGAAGCATTTAAACTATATACTCATAAAATAGGTGCACCTACTGTGCACGAAATAATCTCCGACATCTACAAATTTTCACAATATTTCACTGCCATGAATCTCTTTAATGAGGAAGATGAAAAGCTAAGAAAAATCTTTTTTGATATCAAAAGCCTGCGGGTTGATGTGGTTTATCCTTTTCTCATTGAAGTCTATGATGATTATCAAAACAAAATCATCAACAAAGATGAATTCATCGAGATCCTAAATTTCACTGAAAACTACATCTTCCGTCGTGCAGTCTGCGAAATACCAACAAACTCATTAAACAAAACCTTTGCCGGCCTCTCCCGTGAACTCTACAAAAATAATTATCTGGACAGTTTTAAGAGTGTAATGGTGGGGATGAAAACCTACAAAAGATATCCATCCGATGCTGAATTCAAAAGAGAACTCATGATAAGAGATGTTTACAATTTCCGCAATTCATGGTATATGCTTCGCAAACTTGAAAACTTCAATACAAAAGAGTCAGTCAATCTCGAAAATTGCTCCATCGAACACATCATGCCTCAGAATGAAAATCTATCAGCTGAATGGCAAAATGATCTTGGCGAAAACTGGGAGGAAATTCATGAACAGTACCTTCACACCATAGGGAATCTTACAATAACCGGATACAATCCTGAATTGAGTGACCGTCCCTTTATTCAGAAAAGAGACATGGAAGGAGGATTTGGCTCAAGCCCCATACGACTAAACCGCGGACTTTCCGCCATTAGTAAATGGGATGTTGATGAGATAGAGAAACGGGCAAACAGGCTTTCAGATCGTGCTTTAGAAGTCTGGAGTTATCCGGACATTTCAGATCAAAATGTCTGCAATTTCATGAATTCATCCATCTTTGTAAAACCCGCATTTAGAGATTTGTACAATAAAATTCTTGAATCCATTGAAGATCTGGTTACTGAATCATCTTATGAAGATGGCGGTCTTTCGATTTGGAATACCAAAACTGATCTTTATCTCTTTTTACGCCCGGAAAAAAATCATATAAATGTATATTTCTGTATTCCGCCTGATGAAATTCATATTCCAGAAGGGATTTTAATCGAAGATGGAAGAGATTTGGAAGAAGGATATTCCAGGACTTCAATAACGAGTACATCTCAGATACCACAGATAACTGAGATAATTGACAAATACATAAATTCCTGATCTAAAATGTCTGCAAACTCCGCATACTCCGAAGACACACTCGTCGAACAGCCGGCAATAAGACTATTTGAAGAGCTCGGCTGGCAGACACAAAACTGCTTTGACGAGACTTTTAAAACCGGAGGCGGAAGTTGTGGAAGGGAAACAACTTCAGAGGTCATTCTAATAAAAAGACTCATCCCTGCTCTTGAAAGGTTAAACCCCACGCTGCCCGCAGAGGCACTTGATATTGCCGTGGAAGAGCTTGTACGTGACAGGAGCAAAATGAGTCCTGTTGCGGCTAACAGGGAAGTCTATGAACTCCTGAAAAACGGAGTCAGGGTCAGATTCCGCAACGATGCCGGCGGATATGAGACTGAAAACGTAAAGGTGATCGACTGGAGAAATCCGGACAACAACGACTTCTTCCTCGCATCACAGCTCTGGATCACAGGCGAACTCTACAAACGGCGAACCGACCTTTTGGGATTTGTAAACGGTATCCCGCTTGTCTTTATAGAACTAAAGGCAAGCCACAGGAATTTAAAATCCGCATTCGACGACAACTTAACCGACTATAAAACAGCCATCCCGCAACTCTTCTGGTACAACGCTCTTTTAATACTCTCAAACGGCAGCGAGAGCAGAATAGGGAGCATAACCTCATCGTGGGAATACTTCTCCGACTGGAAACGAATAAACTCCGAAGGGGAGGCAGGCGTTATCTCACTTGATACCATCATTCGCGGAACCTGTGAACGTGACAGACTCCTTGACATAATCGAAAACTTCACGCTTTTTACAGATATCCGTGGCGGAATAATAAAAATCGTTGCCAAAAACCACCAGTATTTAGGAGTCAACAACGCCATCAAATCACTCAGGCAGGCAAGAGAGAATAAAGGGAGACTCGGTGTATTCTGGCACACGCAAGGGTCTGGAAAAAGCATCTCGATGATCTTCTTTACACAGAAGATTTTGCGGACAGTTCCCGGCAACTGGACGTTTCTGGTTGTCACCGACCGCCAGGAACTTGACGACCAGATATACAAAAATTTTGTGAACTCCGGCGCAATAACGGAAAAAGAGGCGCAGGCATCAAGCGGTGAAAATTTAAGACAGCTACTCTCGGAAGACCACCGCTATGTGTTCACCCTAATTCAAAAATTCCGGACAGAAAAAGGCGCAGTCTACCAGAAGATCTCAGACCGCGATGATATAATCGTGATAACCGACGAGGCGCACCGCTCCCAGTATGACACATTCGCAATTAACATGCGAAACGCTATCCCAAACGCCGCTTTCATCGGTTTTACAGGAACACCGCTTTTAGTCGGCGAAGAAAAGACAAAAGAAGTCTTCGGCGACTACGTAAGCATATACGACTTCAAACAGTCAATCGAAGACGGCGCAACAGTCCCCCTCTACTACGAAAACCGCCGGCCCGAACTTCAGTTGATAAATCCTGATCTCAATGAGCAGATGGCCGCAATCATCGACGAGACCAACCTTGACGAAGAGAGTGAAAAGAAACTCGAGCGGGAGTTTGCAAGAGAGTATCATCTCATAACAAGAGACGACCGGCTTGAGAAGGTCGCCGAAGATCTGGTTGATCACTTTATGGGCCGCGGCATCCGGGGAAAGGCAATGGTCATCTCAATTGACAAGGCAACCGCGGTCATAATGCACGAAAAGGTCAGAAAATACTGGGATCTCTATCTTAGAAAACTAAAAGTAAAATCCAAAACCGCAAGAGGAGAAGAGCTGAACGGCCTTAAAGAAACCATCGCATACATGGAGGGAATTGACATGGCAGTCGTTGTCTCGCAGTCGCAGAACGAAATTCCGGATATGCAAAAGAAAGGCATCGACATAATCCCACACCGTAAAAGAATGGTGAATGAGGATCTCGATAAGAAGTTCAAGGATCCTAAAGACCCCTTTTCCATAGTTTTCGTCTGCGCAATGTGGATGACAGGATTCGATGTTCCTTCATGCTCAACCATCTATCTTGACAAACCGATGCGAAATCACACCTTAATGCAGACCATCGCAAGGGCAAACCGTGTCTTTCCGGATAAGGAAAACGGGCTGATTGTTGACTACATAGGAATCTTCCGAAACCTGCAAAAGGCGCTTGCCATCTATGCACCCGGCAGGGATGACGGCAAAAAACTTCCAATCGGTGACAAAACAATTCTTGTCGAAAAACTAAGGGAGGCAATCTCTAAAACCCGCGTTTTCTGTGAAAAACTTGGTATCGACGTTGATTCGGCGATCAAAAATAACGAATTTAAACTTATAAAAACACTGGATGAAAGCGCCGATAAAATCCTTGTAAATGACGAGTCAAAAAGTCAGTATCTCGCCCACGCCGCCATAGTATCCCGGCTTTTTAAGGCAATAAAGCCTGACCCCGCAGTTGTTGAACTTCAGCCCGCCTGCACCTTCTTTTTGATTCTTGCCGAAAAGATAAACTCGTACAAACCTGTCGCAGACATATCAAAAGTCATGGATAAGGTCGAAAAACTTCTCGATAAATCAACAGCAGCAAAAGGATATGAAATAAAAGAAGGAAAGCCGGTTTATATCGCACAGCTCAATGTTGATGATTTACGCAAACGGTTTAAAATGACTCAGCAGAAGCGTACCGAAGCAGAAATCCTAAAAAATATCCTTGAGCTAAAGACAAGAAAGATGATCCGGGTGAACCGGACAAGAATGGATTTTCTAAGAAAACTTAATGAGATGATTGATGCCTACAATAACGGCAGTAAAAATGTTGAGGAGTTCTTTGAGGATTTATGCAGTTTTACTGATGAATTAAACGAGGAAGACCAGCGCAGCATAAAGGAAAACCTAACCGAAGAGGAGCTGATAATCTTTGACCTTCTGATTAAACCGGAGATGAAACTCTCAAAAAAGGAAGAAGCAGAGGTTAAAAAAGTTGCAAAAGACCTGCTTATGACAATGAAGCAGAACAAGCTTGTTCTGGACTGGCGAAAACGTCAGCAGTCACGGGCAGAAGTCAGGGTCTGTATAGACGAAATCCTTGATCAACTGCCAAGGGCTTACACTCCTGAAATATACCAGGAAAAATGCGACATAATATATCAGCATGTATTTGATTCATATTCCGGTGAAGGTGCCGGTGTATATGAATCATATTAAAAGAAATTTCCACAAAAACGCTTAAAAAAATATATTTTATTCCTTTTATGAACAGTCATTCTGAAAAAAATTCCGCCATAAGTGACACCAATAGTTTTGAATTTTTTTGGATTTACGGGCATTAACGACATTGAAATGACGATATCACACAACTCTGATGCAGGGCAATGTGCCGGTGACCGGGAGCGCCACTAATCCTTGATTATCCCTTAAAATAAAAATAAAAAAATTGAAAATTCCAGTCGGCTCACTTAATCTTTTTCTGGAGCTTCTTGAGCTTCTTCTTGGCAGCCTGGCTGCCCTCAGCCACCTGTTTCGCGAGCTCTTCTGCCTTGGCTTTCTTAACTTTGTTCAGTTTTCCCAATTGTTTTTTACTCGCTGCCGACATAAATTTGCCTCATTACGCTTTTAACAGGTTACATTTCATTTTCCTTCTTATAAATACCACTATATCGTTTTGCCAGCCTGTAAGAGATTCAAATAAACGAAAAGCTGATCTATTCAGTCTTTTATCTTATGCAAGTGCAAACGGGCCAGATTTCAACTTTAATTATATTAAGCGCAATAAAATCCGTTATTAATAATTAAAAATAACAAAATCTTCAGAACTCAAAAAACGCATGGAGTCTGCCATCTGAATGAAACTAAAAAATAAAAAAAATTTATTCTTTCTTCTCAACTGTGATGATAACGTCTTCTGATACCTGAAGAACATCGACATCCTCGCCTGCAACCCTGAACGCATATACAGGCTCAAATGAATTCTCCAAAACCTCTGTCTCGGCACCTTCGACAACAACAGTCTTTGGAGGGTTTACCTTCTCTTCATCAGAAAGGGCCCTTACTGCATTCATATATGCATTTGCCTGCTTCCTGAATTTTGGTCCGATAAGTCCGAAATTAAACCTGACATCAGATACAACCTTCTGAAGATCGGGCTTTTCGCACTTCCACTCAACATTCGCACTAAGAGTTGCAGAAGCGTCACCGCAGTCATCGATCTCATACGGAGTGTACACAACAACATGACCAAGAGGCGCATTAAGAGCCATTTTCTCATCATGCTTGTAGCGTCTGACTTCAGATACAACCTTTGAGAGAAGATCTCCCTGAACAAGAGCATCCTCATCGGAAAATTCAAAGTCAACCCAGCTCTGTTCGTGAACACTCTTTCCGGTCAGAATGCTGTAGCACTCTTCCGCGAAATAAGGCGTAATCGGGGCAAGCATACGGCAGAGCGCGTCAATTGATGTCCTGAGGGCATAAAGAGCGCTGCCTCTTCCGGTACCGTCACCATAAAGACGTCCCTTTACAAGCTCAATGTAGTTATCTGCAAAGACTTCCCTTGCAAACTCACGGATTGCACGGATAGCACGGTCAAACTGGTATGTCTCCATCGCCTCCGTCACCTCCTTTGTTGTAAGTGAAAGCTTGTGCATCAGCCAGCGGTCTGCAAGAACAGAGGGTCCTGCATCCTCAGGCTCTCCCTTCTCAAGCTGCATTATAACAAAGCGGCAGATATTCCACATCTTTGTCTGGAAACGTGATGCTGCAATCACATCATTCCAGTTAAAGACAATATCCTGACCGGTTGCGGCACCGCCCGCACTCCACTGCCTGAATGAATCGGCACCGTGCTCTTTTAAGACCTCTTCAGGTGAGATGATGTTTCCACGGCTCTTTGACATCTTAAATCCGTCATCACCAAGAACCATACCGTTTACAAGAATCTCATCCCACGGATGTCCGCCGTCTGTTATTGCTCCGGCACGAAGAATTGTGTAAAACGCCCATGTCCTGATAATATCATGACCCTGCGGGCGAATCTGTGCAGGGAAAAGATCCGGTGTCTTTGTTCCGTCCCAGCCTGTGATATTCAGAACTGAAATTGACGAATCCATCCATGTGTCAAGAACATCCTTCTCACCGATGAATTCAGTTGAACCGCACTTTGGGCAGGGTTTCTTTGGTTTGTCAACTGTCGGGTCTATCGGAAGATCCTCTTCTTCGGGCAGAATAACCTCGCCGCAGTCCTTACAGAACCAGACAGGAATTGGAGTTGCGAAAATTCTCTGTCTTGAGATACACCAGTCCCACTCCATCTGTGATGCCCAGTTCTCAAGGCGGCTCTTCATGTGTTCCGGAGTCCAGTTAATCTTGTTTGCAGCCTCTAAAATTTCGTCATTGTGCACTTTGACAAACCACTGGCGTTCAGAGAGGATTTCAATAGGTGTCTTGCATCTCCAGCATGTTCCGACACGCTGTTCAAGCGGAACCTGATTCCTTAAAATTCCCTCTGCTTCCATGTCGGCCAGAATTGCTTCCCTGCACTCCATGGAGTTCATTCCAGCATATTTGCCTGCAACGGAGGTCATATTTCCTGAAAGATCAATTGCCTTCCTCAAGTCAAGTTTATGTGTCTTCCACCAGTGTACATCCTGCTTGTCACCAAAGGTACAGATCATTACAGCTCCGCTTCCAAATGAAGGGTCAACCGCACCATCAGAGATTACCTTCACATCATGACCGAAAAGAGGCACTTTGAGTGTTTTGCCGCAGAGATCCCTGTACCGTTCATCATCAGGGTGAACTGCAACAGCAACACATGCCGCAAGAAGTTCGGGACGTGAGGTTGCAATCTCAACACCGTCAAAATCAAAGAAGTTCAGCTTTGTCGTCCTGTCCTCATATGACACCTCTGCAAATGCAATAGCCGTCTCGCAGCGTGTACAGAAGTTTACCGGGTGTTCGCTCTGGTATATATCACCCTTATTGTACATTCTGAGGAAGGAAAGCTGGGTTTTCTTATAATACTCCGGCATCATCGTGATGTATTCGTTGCTCCAGTCGTTTGAAAAACCACAGCGCCACATCGTCTTTCTCATCTTCTCAATATTCTGATGGGTAAGCTCGCGGCACATTCTGCGGAATTCATCCCTTGGAACATCGTTTTTGGTGATGCCGTTGATCTCCTCAACCTTCACTTCAGTCGGGAGACCATGACAGTCCCAGCCCTGCGGGAACATTACATTATAACCGCACATTCTCTTGTAGCGTGCGATAAAATCAATATAGCACCAGTTAAACGCATTTCCGATGTGGAAGTTTCCGGTCGGGTATGGAGGAGGCGTGTCAATTATAAACTGTGGCTTTTTGGAGTTTCTGTCAAAATAATAAGACTCCTTCTTCCACGTATTCATCCACCGCTCTTCAACCTCAATCGGATCATAATTTTTAGGTATTTCCTTTGGTGAAGACATATTCCTTAGAAATTTGTTATTAGTAAAACATATACTTGATCGAAAAGCACTTCCGCCCAAAATTATTGAAAAACTGATACCCGATATGCCAATTTTTCTTAAAAGAACCTGCATTGGAACCAAACCGGCACATTCAGATTATTATAAGTGAGAAACATAAACTAACTGATAGTATGATTAGGCGCCCGGATATGTGGATTGTAATTCTTTTGTCACTTGTGGCAATAGCAATCGCGCCTTTTATACAGCCACCGTGGATTCTGGCCCTAATTGCAATTCTGACAAGCGCCGTATTCTATTTTATCAAAAAAACACATTATCCCGCAATCGGCATCAGTGTGGTTGCCGTGTTATACGGTGCAGAGATGGTCTCTCTGATGGTTTTCCTGGCCACAATTGCAATTGTTATGATGGGCGAGGCGGCTTTTAGAATATGCAGCTCTGAAAAATACAATTACCTCGCATATCTCTTCGTTGCATCCGTATCATCAGTTGCGGTGATGGGATATCTCAATTACCAAAACATCCTGATCCCGCTTACAGGAATCATTGTTGCGGCTCTCTTAAAATCCGTTTTGAAAAACAGGGAGGATGCACTTATGATTGAGTGCATAGGCGCTGCAATGACGATGTTCCTCTTTGAGGACATCAGTTATTCCGCAACCCTTGACCTCATACTTCTTGCAATAATCATATCGTTCACTTTCGGATATCTCTCATATAAAATGAAAGCGGCAGACCTGTCCGGCCTATTTTCAGGCGCACTTATGGGCATTTTGATAATTGTTTTCTCAGACATCACATGGTTCTTTGTAATGCTGACTTTCTTTGTAATGGGCACGGCATTTACAAAATACAAATATGAAAAGAAAAAGGCAGAAGGGCTTGCAGAGTCAAGGGGCGGGGCACGCGGCTTTATGAATGTCTTTGCAAACGGACTTGTGTCACTCTGTGCCGCCGTACTTTTTGGCATATACCAGCACCCTGCATTTGTTGCACTTTTCCTCGGAAGTATTGCCGCGGCAACGGCTGATACAACCGCAAGCGAACTCGGGATGCTTGGAAAAACACCGTACCTCATAACCACATTTGAAAAAGTCCCAAAAGGAACAGACGGGGGCATAACAATATTCGGAGAAGCGGCAGCAACAGCAGCTGCATTTGTTTTATGCCTTGCAGCCTTTGCAATGGGAGTCATCCCACCCGACATGGTTATTATCGGTACACTTGCAGGATTTGTCGGAACAAACATTGACAGTCTTGTAGGCGCAACCCTGGAAAGAAACGGGACACTAAAAAACGCCGGAACAAACTTTTTCTGCACTCTTGGCGGCGGAATCTTCGCAATGCTTTTTTATCTGTTTTAGGCACTTAAACGGGCACAAAAAATCAGATATGACAATTTGGAAATCAGATTTAAACCCTGATTATTTTGTTAAAAAAAGATTGTTATTATATGATATACTCAGGAATACTTGTACCATCTTCCCTTTTCGTCATATTCACCCTGTTCTGTTTCCGGAATATTGAGTTCAATCTTTGCTTCCGAGATGTGGTTTTTGTAAAACACTGCTTTATACGGGAGCAGAATTGTAATGAAAACAAATACTCCGAGGAAATACATAAGGGCAGTCATCTTTAATCCATAATCTCCGAGAAGTGCAACAAGGGACTCAGGATTTTCCGCCATCTGGTTGAGCTCGTCCTGTGACATCAAAAGCAGAGGCTCAAACTGGTCAGCCAGAATACCTGTCCATATCATCATAAAACCTGCACCTATTACAAGGAATATCAAAATAAGGACAAAAAAGAACTGTAAAACCAAAAAGGGCTTTGCAAATGTACCGACAAAGCTCTTTTTAATACACTCAAAAACTTTCAGATCGTCAAATACCGCAGCTGTGTCGTAAAAGAATGCAAAGAAAAACAGTGGCAGAATCACAAAGAACAATGAAAATGCAACCATCAGCGGATCTAAAACTCCGGATATAGCAGCAGGCGTTGCCATCACAAATGCGACAATCATCACAAAAGTCATTATTAACACAGTCGGCAGCAATACACGGAAATAACCTGCATAGCCTGAGCTAAAGTACCCTTTAAGAGAGTAATCATCAGACTTTATCGCACCATAGGTTGCCGCAATAAAGAAAGGATATACAATCATCCAGAATATTGAAATCCTCTCCGCATAAAACGCCGCCGCACCCCCGGAAAGCCCGAAATATATCTGTATCCCGGCAACAAGACCGCACAGTAACCCGGCGATCCAGATCACAGGATGACGAAGAATCTTAAATGATTCGGAAAGTGACTGAAATGCCATATTTACCGGTTCCTTGGCATTGCCACAATTTCACGCACCTGAAGATCAAAGTACTTCGAGGTATGTGAAGGTTTTATGACACAGACGGTATCAGCACCGGTTGCGGTCCCTCCGACTGCAATTATTTCATCATTTACAGGAATTGCCCCCTGATCTGCGGCAATAAGAGTGCATTCAACGGCAACTTTAAGTCCGACTGCAACCGTCTTCCTGAGAGCCTCGGCAACGGCCTCTGTTCTTGAAGAGCCGCCAAGTTTGGGATTGCCTGACATTGCTCTCTCCATTCCTGAGAGTGTGTGAGTTCCCTTGATTATGGAGACACCCTTTGATTCAAGCTCTTCTGCAATTTCAGACGGGAATTCCCAGACTCCTGGTTCCCTGAATCCGACAACATGTGTCACAACAACAAGATCAATTTCCGTATCCTTTACTGCCTCATAAAAAACACGTGCTGTCTGTCCCTTTGAACTTGCAACAACGATTTTACTGATGCCGAGCTCCTGTGCCCTTTCAACTGAAAAACGGGCCGCATCCTCTGTATTCAGAGGTCCTGGTTTTTCAAAGTAGTATGTATTTTTTGCAGTAAAACTCATGGAAATTAATTAATCCTCAAATCTGATTTATCTTTTCGATCACAAAAGAGGGATCTCCACTACAATTAAACCGGACAAATGACTTCAATAGGCAAAAATTAATTCAGGCAACTAACATTATGATACATAAGAGGATAATCAGACATGATAAATATTGCAATAGCAGGGAAGCCAAACTGCGGAAAATCGACGTTTTTTGCCGCCGCAACGATGGCTCCGGCAGAAATCGCAAACTATCCGTTTACAACAATAGATGCAAACAACGGGGTTGCATATGTGCGCATAAACTGTCCGTGCAAGGAACTTGGAATTGACAACTGCGAGGCATGCGATGACGGTGTCAGATTTGTGCAGATCGGCCTCATTGATGTTGCAGGTCTTGTACCGGATGCACACAAGGGAAAAGGTCTTGGGAATCAGTTTCTGGATAATCTCAGACAGGCTGATGCAATTATCCATATTATTGACGGCAGCGGCTCAACCGATGCAGAAGGAAATCCGGTCGATCACGGCTCTCACAACCCGGCTGATGACATAGGTTTCATCGAACATGAGATGACCATGTGGGTTTATGGTCTTCTTGAGAAAAACTGGCAGAGACTCCAGAGATCAGCACAGGCAAAGACATTCTCAATTATTGACGCCATCGCCGATCAGCTCGCAGGCCTTTCAATTACATATGAGAATGTGGAGGATGCTGAGAGAAACGCAAATATAAACCTGAAGTCATGTTCTGACGAAGAGCTCATTAAATTCTGCGAAGAGCTCGTAAACATCTCAAAACCATTTAGGGTTGTTGCAAACAAGGCTGACAATGCTCCAAAGGAAATTCTAAAATCCCTAAAAGAGAATGATATCTCTTTTGCAAGTGCGGCAGGAGAGCTTGCCATTAAAAAAGCAGCGGAAGCAGGTTTCATTGACTATGTGGCAGGAGATCCTGACTTTACAATAAAAAATCCTGAAAAGTTAAACGATGCACAGAGAAAAGGTCTTGAGGCAATACGGGAAGTCATCAAAACCTTTGGCGGAACAGGTGTTCAGCAGGCAATAAACGGAGTCATATTTGATCTTCTTGATTTAATTGTGGTTTTCCCGGTTGAAGATGAGAACAAATACTGTGACGGAAAAGACAGGGTTCTTCCGGATGCCTTTTTGATGAAACGCGGGTCAACACCGCATGACCTTGCATACCAGGTGCATTCAGACATAGGGGACGGATTTTTGTATGCAATAGACGCAAAGACAAAAATGAGAATTAAGGAAAGTCATGAACTCAAAAACGGTGACGTCATAAAAATTGTATCCACCAAAAAATAATTTATCTTTTTTCCAGATGAATCCAGTCAAAATATTTTCCCGACAATCATTTGCAAAAAAGCCGGCCGGCACAATACATTTTTATACTGTAAGATAAGATAATTTTGTTACCATGAGCGCGGAGATCTATCAGGCACAGGTTATCAAAAACTTTTTTGATACAATAACCGGCACTGACAGAAATTTAACCCGTGTATATATGTGTGTAATATCTCTTGCAAAGCTCAGGATGGAACCTCCTGAGCAGCTTTCATTTCTCGTTGATCAACTGAAAAAAAGCAGACAAAAACGCGAGCTTTCCATTGATTTAATCGACTATGTCTGCACATGTGCGGTGGAAATTGAGATGAGGGATGTACAGACAGCCTTTGGTGTTCAGGAAATATCTGAAATGGCAGACAGTTTCGGATCAATAAGTCTTGACACCCTCTGAAAAATATTTTAAATCATATTTTTTTGTCAGGGAGAGACAGCTCTCCGGAAAAATTTTAGAAAAAATTTTAGAGAATATTGAATTTAAAGATTATTTGAGTTTATAATTTTCCTATCCCTTATTTTCATTGAAAAAATCATCAAAAGCCAGGCTTTCCCGGGAAGTCATCGCCAAAGATTACCTCCCTTCCTTCAAGATTCCTGAACTCATTTAAAAGATTCTCATAATTCCGGGCAATGCCGGCATTCAGGGACTCAATCTGTTCCGAAAGATAATTTATACGTTTTTTGTCATTCTCAGAATCAATAAGAAGATCTTCCCTCATTTTTTCAAGCCTTTCAAGTTCCTTTGCCGGCCCCGAATCCTCAATAAATCCGGTAGTCTTATTGAGGTCAGAGATCACCTCGCGATACTTCCTGCAAATCTGGGATATTTCCACCGTAAGATAAAATTTATCCGCAAAAAGCTTCTCCTCTGATTTATTCTTAATAATACTCCCGTCAGACTCTGTCAGTGATCTAAAGGAGTCATAGAAACTTTCATACAATTCTGTAAGTTCGGTCTCATCCTCTCTTTTGCTGTCATTAAGAATCTCTTCAAATTTTTTTAGGGAAGCTGCCAGATCTTTATTGCCTTCCCTTTCAGCAGCGTAAACAGCTTTCCGGAAAACATTCGATACTGTTGACGACAGTAAATTGTAAGTATCCATCAATTCAGAGGCTTCCTCTGATAATGAATCCTTTTTTGCAAGCATTTCTTCGTAGAATATATATTCAGGGGATTTTCTGCAAAGGGATATTTTTTCATCCGTATCCTGCATTTCCTGAGTTAAAGAGATGATCCTTTTTTTTAGAGATTTTCTTTCTTCAATCGATGAATCAGCCTCATCTTCTGATCCCTTAATTTCTTCATAGACTTTCCTCGTCTTTGAAAGATTCTCTCTTAACTCAATTGAGGGCTTTATCTTCTCACTCATTGAGTTCAATTCACGCCCGATAACAGTTACAGAAGATCGAATATCCTTCATCTCTTCAGGATAAGCCGCCGGAAGATACCTGCCCTGCTGGCGCATACAGTTTCCAAAGGACTGGACAAGAGCGATGATCTCCTCATAGAAAAGCTCGGGATCATCTGAAAGCTCCACATCCGCAGTCTTTTTTACAGATGATACAAATCCGGGAAGTGATTTTTCAACAACACTTCTCACACGGGGGGGCACGTCCGCGTCTTCAGGGATTTTTGCTTCAAGAAGCCTGTCTGATTTGTCCATAATATCTGCAATTGCCCCCCTGACCTCTTTTCCGGAACTTGCTGAAGCCTCCCGAAATACATTCATTACCCCCTCTTCTTTATTCAGAAGATATGCATCTATCTCCGAAAATTCAATTCTGAATGGTTCTTCCTCTTTTTTTGCAAAAAGCTTTTTTAAAAATCCTGCCATCTTAACAGCCTCCCTCGAAAATTATCTATAACTCTCTTTTTGTTTAAATCAGTCTGTTCCGGAAATATGGCACAGGCGTTTTACACCATCGATCTCTTCTATCACATCAACAACCGCAGGAGGAACAAGTTCCTGCCAGTTCTCTCCAAGAAGCATTCTGCGTCTTATTTCAGTTCCGCTGTGGCTCTCCCTTTCATACATCTCAGGTGATTCGACAACAATACCCCTCTCCCTGAAAAGTTCCACCACAAGAGGATTGCTTGAAAAGACCCTCTCAAACGGGGGAGCCATAGAACGCACATGTGCAACCCACAGTGCATTTCTCTGCAAATCCTCAATCGGTATTACATAGTACCGGCAGTCCAGATCCTCTAAAGAGCGGGTGATCATCATGATACGCTCACCTGCCGTGAAGGGATTCCGGACCTCATGGCTTAGCTGTGCACTCCCAACACCGATTATTATCTCATCAACCAGTTTTGAGATTCTCTCCAGAACTGACTGGTGTCCGTTGTGATAAGGCTGAAAACGCCCGATATAAAGTCCTCTGTCAACCGTCATTTTAAAACCACCTGGTTTGCAATTCTCGCCGCATACGCTCCTGCGGTAAATCCGGCATCAATATTTACAACGGTAAGGACTGCACACGACTGAAGCATGCTTGCAAGCGCCGCCTGACCCTCACCCATAAATCCGTAACCGACACTTACCGGAACCCCCACCACAGGTTTATCCACAAGACCTGCAATTACTGTCGGAAGTGTGCCTTCACGTCCGGCACACACAACAAAGGCATGCACATCCAGCAGGTCTTTTATAACCGGAAACAGACGGTGAATCCCTGCAGCCCCGACATCATAGGCGGTCTTTACAACACACCCCATCTCCTCTGCAATCACGCGTGCCTCCTCTGCAACCCTGATATCAGAAGTTCCTGCCGTGACTATACCGACAATGCCCCCTGTTTTTTCAGGCGGGGGAACTCTTGATGCAACGAAAGTGCGCCCTTTTGGATTGTATGTAAACTCATACCCGAGCCTTTTGCACAATTTTTCAAGTTCCCCTGCCTGAAAATCGAGAACACGGGATGCAATACAGCGTCCGTTGCCGGTTACCATTGCTTCGACAATTTCAAGAAGATGATCAGTATCCTTGTTTTCAGCCAAAACAACCTCGGGAATCCCGCAGCGTACACTCCTCCCGCTATCAATACGTGCATAATCCCCGACTATGTCAAGACGCAGACCGCTAATTTGCGTCTCAGCCTCCTGCAAAGTTATATCGCCCGAACGAAAACTTTCCAGGACATCTTTTAGATTCTGATTGTTGCTCATGTCCAGATAATTAACATATGGTCATAAGTTGAATAATTATGTATTGTCATGACATACAGCTACCTTCTTTATATTGGTGTATTCGGTGCAGCCGTAATTACTTACCTGTGGCTCAGGGATGCAAGGATTTTTTACAGGACAGCATTTCCGGGTTACCGAAAAGCAGCCTATTACGGCGTATTCTATACAGCACTCGGCCTTACCGGACTTTTGTTTGTATTCCGGGGGTATGAGCTCGTGGGCCTTGGTATGATACTTCTCGCCCTTTACCTTCAGGGTAATATCCAAAAAGAAAAGGATCATTTATGGTCAAAAGATTCAACCACGCTTGATCGCATACTTGGAAACGTCAGAATACAGACAAAAAAATAATTTTTGTATGCAGCCCAAATATGAATACAATCTGTAAAGCAGTTCTGAAAAAAATATAAGTGACTAAAATTTTCGGATTTCTGGCAACTTAATGTGCCTTAAACCCGGAAAATACATTAAATGTCTTTTAGTTAAGGCAGCTGTAAAATTAAAATACAACGGAGATTTGCAATGCTTCAAAAACCAAGGGGAACAAGAGACTTTCTGCCCGAAGAGATGGAACAGAGAAGAGAAATTGAGTGGAGAATGCGTAAATGCGCACGCGGATGGGGATATCGCGAGGTATGCACTCCGACATTTGAATCTCAGGAGTTGTACACAATCCGCTCAGGTGAGGGAATCATAAATGAGATGTACACCTTTGAGGATAAGGGCGGCAGAAAACTGGCACTCAGACCTGAGGGAACAGCCGCAGTACTCAGGATGTATGTAAATGAGGGAAAAGTCCTCTCAAAGCCAATCAGATGGTGCTACCTCTCAGACTGTTACCGCTACGAAAGACCACAGAAAGGCAGATACCGTCAGTTCTGGCAGTTCGGTGCAGAGCAGATAGGCGCCGACACCCCTGCCGGAGAGGCAGAGATAATTCTCCTTGCAAACGATCTCCTCAAAGCATCAGGAGTTACATTCGATCTTCATGTCGGCCATCTTGCACCGATGAAGCACATTCTTAGAGACCTTGCCGACGGAGACAAAAAGGCTGTAATGGCACTCCTTGACAAGCACAACTTTGAAGGGCTGAAAAATTACCTTGACTCAATAAATGCATCAGGGCTTTACGAATCGCTTGAGAAACTCGCAGGATGCAGAACAATAGAAGAAGCCATTGAGATCTGCGGGGATTTCCCAGGCATGGAGAGAATGGCAGAACTTATCTCTGTTCTTGACAGCCAGAAACTTGAATACAAGCTCGATCTTGGAATTGTCCGCGGTCTTGACTACTATACGGGAATGGTTTTTGAGGGTTTTGCAAACAATCTCGGTGCTGAAAACCAGATCATCGGCGGAGGTTCATACCGTCTTGCACACCTTTTCGGAGGAGAGGATGTTGCATCATGCGGCTTTGGAATCGGTTTTGATCGTGTGATGGTCTCACTCGGCGAATTTGAGCCTGAGAGATCCCCTGTTGTTTCAGTTGTTTATACCCCCGATGTCAAAGGCAGAGCTTTTGAGGTGGCGGCGGAGTTTCGAAAGGCCGGCATCAACACTGAACTAAACCTCCTTGAAAGGGGAATGGGAGCACAGATGAAGCATGCGGCACGCACATCAGAGTATGTTGCCGTCATCGGAAACCGTGAGGCAGAAGCCGGCACTGTTACTCTCAAGAATCTCGAATCAGGGGAACAAAAGGAATATTCCCTTGATGAGGCGGTAGCAGAGGTGAAATAAAACTTGGATTTGGCAGAGGAGCTTGCATCAAAGCAGCGTAGCATTAGTGTTGCCGAGTTTTTCGAGAAGAACAAGCACCTGCTTGGTTTTGATTCTCCGACACGCGGCGTTATTACAACAATAAAAGAGGCCGTAGACAACTCTCTTGACGCCTGTGAGGAAGCTGAAGTACTGCCTGACATATATGTCGCAATAAAAAGAGTCGAAAAGGACGTATACCGGATCATAGTAGAGGACAACGGCCCTGGAATTGTTCCAAAACAGGTGCCCTTCGTATTTGGAAAACTCCTCTACGGTTCAAGGTTTCACCAGATCAAACAGTCAAGGGGACAGCAGGGTATTGGTATCAGTGCTGCGGTTTTGTATGCGCAGCTGACAACAGGTGTGCCTGCCGTTGTCATCTCAAGGACCGGCCATAACAGCCCTGCCCACCGCTTTGAGCTGATGATTAAGACTGAGGATAATGAACCGCAGATTCTAAAGGAAGAAGAGATCGAATGGGACAGGATGCACGGCACAAGGGTGGAGATTGAGTTTAAATCAACCCTTGCCGCAAAAAAGCGTCTTGTTGACTATCTCAGATATACCGCAGTAGTAAACCCTCATGCAAGAGTCAGGGCGGATATTGACGGTGAAAAATTCAACTTTGAAAGGGCTTCTGATGAGACTATTGTGCCTCCGAAAGCCATAGCCCCGCATCCCCACGGTATTGAATTCGGGACTCTTAAAAGGATGGCTGAAGGAAGCAGCCTGAAGCTCAAGGAATTTTTAATTGACGGCTTTTCAAGAGTAGGGGAAAAGAGTGCTGATGAAATTATCGGGCTTTCAAAACTAAAAGCCGACAGAAAGTCTGACAAACTCTCTTCTGATGATTTAAAAGCCCTTCTTGAGGCAATGCAGAATGTGCAGATCCCTCCGCCTCCGGCATCGGTGTGCCTCTCACCAATCGGTGAGGATAAGATTGTTCAGGGTCTTGACAAGGAGTTTGAACTTGATTTCGTCCGTTCGAGAACCAGAAAAAGCCAGGTATTCTCCGGCCACCCCTTCATTGTCGAGGCTGCGATAGGTTACGGCGGAAAACTGGATTCCGAAGGGAGTGCACAGATCTTAAGATTTGCAAACCGTGTTCCCCTTTTGTACCAGCAGGGTGCATGCGCCATCACAAATGCGGTATCGGATGTTAACTGGAAGTCATACGGCCTCTCACAGCAGGGACTGCCAAACGGGCCTGTGATGATACTTGTGCATGTCGCATCCACGAATGTTCCGTTTACAAGCGAAAGCAAGGATGCGGTTGCTGCAATTCCGGAGATTGAAAAAGAGATAGTCCTCGTTTTGCAGGAGCTTGGAAGAGAGTTAAAGACATTCCTGAACAGGCGTGATAAAAGCAGGCAGGCGGAAGAGCGAGCCCGTGCGGTATGCTCGATTCTCCCTGATATTGCAGAGAAGGTGTCAGAGATTGTAAAGAAACCTGTTCCCGACATAACCCCTCTTGAAGGACAGATTATGAGGAAAGTTGTTGTCAAGAAGAGAACAGGCAACGGGAAAGTTGAGATTTTCGTAAACAACTATACCAAAAATCCTGTTGAGTTTACAATCTATAACATGTCAGCCGATTCCGGGGATGATGCAATGCCAAAGCCTGACTTTGTGGACAAAATCGGTGATGAATACAACAAGCTCTGGAAGGTTTCAATGGAACCGGAAAGTTACTGGGAGGTCAGTTATAAAGGAAGTGCCCAGGGTTCCGTGAGCATCAGGGGTGTTGATGAGAATAAATTAGTGGTGGTGGATTTATTTTGAGCAGGGAAGATATCGACAAACTGGCAGACCAGAGGCTTTATGATATTGCGGAAAACTGGTATAAGCAGATGGCAGGGGCAAAGATCCCTTCCATCTCCCTTCCGACAAGGACAAAGCACAACATCGAATATGATGAAAGTTCCGAAGTCTGGAAATACGGAGAGAAGGAGACAATGAGGATTGCAAACTCCTCCAAGAGTGCCCTTCATCTTTTAAAGATGGCATACGTTGTCGGATTCCTGAAGAATCAGATTGCAGAGAGCCGTTCATCAACATTAAGGGAGATGTATTACATCTCCGAGGGATGGAAGAAAGCAAAGTTCGGGGCACAGGATGAGAGCAATCATCTGGTAGAGGACCTTGAAATTATTACAGAGCTTTCAAGGGAGGCTTTTCATCTCCGTCCGGAAGAGGACGGTGCCTCCGTTTACGGTCCTTTGAGAATACGTGAGAAGACAAGAAGGGGCGAGCGTGTCATGCACTGTCAGGAGGACATCGGAGAAGCCGGCTATCCCATCCCGAACAATGTCGACAACCTTGAGTTTATTGACCATGACGCAAAGTTTGTAATAGCAATGGAGACCGGCGGTATGTATGCAAGGCTGATGGAAAACGGCTTTGATGAGGAGCATGACGCAATTTTAGTTCATCTGAAAGGCCAGCCTGCACGCTCGACAAGAAGAGTCTTAAGGCGCTTAAACCAGGAGCTCGGCCTTCCGGTTGTTATCTTCACAGACGGTGATCCATGGTCTTACAGGATTTTTGCAAGCGTTGCATACGGTTCAATTAAGGCAGCGCATATGTCAGAGATCCTTGCAACACCGGGGGCACAGTTCATCGGTGTTCAGCCGTCTGATATCAGCAACTATAATCTTCCGTCTGATAAGTTAACAGAGGGAGATATTGCAGCTTTAAAGGCAGAACTCTCTGATCCGAGGTTTGATACTGAGTACTGGAGGCACGAGATTAATCTTCAGCTAAAGCTTGGTTTAAAGTCAGAACAGCAGGCTTTTGCAAGCCGCGGTCTTGATTTTGTTACAAAGGAGTATCTGCCGGCAAGGCTTAGTGAGATGGGGGTTATATGATTTATTTTTGCAGATTAAAAGGGGGATTAAATGAATATTCCTGACAAATATATAAACGGAGAATATCTTAAGGACAATCCAACATGGGATACAGAGGATTCACAGTGGAAAGCTGAACAGATTCTAAAGATAATTAAAAGGAATAATCTCCAACCCAAATTCATATGTGAAGTTGGCTGTGGTGCAGGTGAAATATTAAAAATACTCCAGAATAAATTAAATGATAACTGCGAATATACAGGTTATGAAATATCCCCACAGGCCTACAATATATGCAAAGAAAAGGAAAATAATCATTTGAAATTTGAATTAAAAGATTTTTTACTTGAAAAAAACAAACAATACGATATAATTATGTTAATTGATCTAATTGAACATTTAGAAGATTATTTTACATATTTAAGAATTATTAAACCGCAAAGCGAATACAAAATATTGCATGTGCCTCTAGAATTTTTTGCTTTATCGGCACTTTATCAGAGCTTTATACTGAATCAAAGGAAAAAAGTAGGTCATTTACATTATTTTACAAAAGACATTGTTATTCAGACTTTAACTGATTTGAACTATGAAATAGTTGATTATTTCTACACACCCGGATATTCACTGGGACATGATTATGGTCTGAAAGATCGGTTAATAAATATTCCCAGAAAATATATGTATCCAATAAACAAGGATTTGACTGTAAAACTTTTTGGCGGATACTCTCTGATGGTTTTAGTCAGATAAAATCAGGAAAAATATGCCAAGATATACTTTAGGATTGTTTGCAAATTTATACCCTGCATATGAGGGAGACAGCAGGGGGATCTTTGTAAAAAGAATGGTGGACGATCTTGAAAGAGAAGATATCAGAGTGATCAAAGCAGTTAAAAAAAGCACATCACCACTGGCTTATTTTCCTTTTTATGCAGACTCCCTATTTAAAACACTTGATAAAAATATTGATATTCTCCAGGCTGAATATATACCCCACAGCAGTATAATTCCCTGTTTAATGAAATCAAAAAGGCCTCTTATATTAAAATTTCATGGAGATGACGGGTTAATATATCCATTTAAAAATAAGTTTAACAGGGCACTTATTGATTTTTCACTAAATAGAGCAGATCACATCATTACATGCAGCGAGGCTCTAAAAAGGTCAATAGTTTCTTTAGGAGTTGAACCTGAAAAAATAACGCCTATTGCAAATGGTGTGGACACTACAGTTTTCAGGCCAATGGATAAAGAAAAATGCAGGAATCTCTTTTCTCTGGATCCGGATGCCACAATCTGTCTGTTTGCAGGCAGGTTACACCCGATGAAAGGGATTTATGAAATTATTGAATCTGCAAAAATAAATCCGGATGTTACCTTCGTTTTTGGAGGGCCGGGGGTTGTCCCTGATCATCCCAAAAACTGCATATTTTTAGGGGACATTTCACCTGATGCAATGCCACAATTAATGAATACAGCCGATTTCCTCGTTTTACCAAGCCATTCAGAGGGCTTAGGCCTTGTGTTAATTGAGAGTCTTGCATGCGGGGTTCCTGTAATTGCAAGTAATGTCGGAGGGTGCCCTGAAATTGTGAAAAACGAGCATTCAGGTATTTTAGTTCAATCCGGAGATTATCTTTCATTGTCAAATGCTGTAAGTTACATGAATCAAAATCCGGATGACAGAAAAATTATGGGAAAACACGGGAGAAAAGACATTATGGAAAGATATGATGCAAAAAAAATGTCAAATCTGTTAATATCAATCCATGAAAAATATATGTGATTTATTTATAGGTTTCCGGATTTCAATCATGAATTGATAACATATTTCAGGGTTTCATATCCTGAAAGTACGGAAAAATCTCTATCAGCACATCTTAATGCATTATTTACAATTTCTTCTCTTAGATCCTTATCATCAATTATTTCACCAATTTTTTTAGCCAGGTAATCCGGATCGGCTTTATCTGCAACTATGCCACAATTATATTCCCTAAAATACCAGCTAAGAAATGAATCAGGAGGGGCATGAACAAGAACAGGTTTTCCTGAAGCAAGATATTCACCCATTTTTCCCGGAGATGAATTATTTATTAACTTAGGATAGGGGGAATTAAAAGCCAGAGGTAAAAACAAAATGTCGGTTTTCCTTTGCAATTCAAAAACTTCTGACTGGGATTTTATTTTCTCATAAATTACAGGGCCTTTAATACCCTTTATCTTAAGAACAAACTCTCTCTGAGACGTGATTATCCTTAATTTACCCTTTTTTATTTTTTTAAGTGCACCAACAAGATTCCTGAATGCATCGTAGTGTGCTGCATAAATTGATCCTGCATACAATATTTCCATATCGTCTGCATTAAAACCTGAATTATATAAATTCCCAGGCTCTTTTTTTAATTCACAGGGAACAGGATTGTGAATTATAACACCTTTTACACCGTAATCTGATAAATATTCATTATGAACAAACTCATTTGTCAGGATTAGTTTGTCTGAATTATTTAACAGGATTTTTTCATATTTTTTTGTAAAAGCTATACCTTCCTGAAATGTAAACTGTTGGGAATACATATCAAAAACGTAAAAAATAAATTTTATTCCAAGATTTTTTGCAGCATAGTAAGTTGCAACGGGATCAAAAATACTACCCGTACAGGCTATGGCTACTTCACATTTCTCATCCGCCAGGATTTTTTCAATACAGGCAATCCTTTTTTTTATTAAATTTTTAAGAAATTTTTCAGGCAGAAGAAAATTAAATTTTAAAATCATTTTTTCCATCAGCCTGTTTAGATAATATTTCTTAGAAAAGAGTTTTATGCAAAAGTATTTGCAATTTAGTTTTTTTTCTGAATGTCTACCGATTATATTATCAGAATAATCTGCCTCAGATATCAGACAATAGTCTTCGGGGTTAAAGTTTTTCAATAAGCTATGAAGGACTAAAGGCTGACCTGAATTGGTTGGTGGAAGCAATGGCGAAATAATTGCAAATTTCTTCATATTTTAGACTATAAAATAAGTATTTATTAGTTTAAAAGCTGATGGTGATAGCCCAGTACTATTTTTACAACAGTATCACTTACATTCTCTTTAACATATTCAGAAGGTGGAATCCACTCATTCATATCCGAAACCGCCATCTTCATACAGAGTTCTATACTTGCAGTTTCAATCCCGCTGATAATATTACTCCCGCATTCCATCGTCTCAGGTCTTTCCGTGACGTCACGTATTGTTATGTTGGGAGTTTTGAAAATACAACATTCTTCCTGCACTGTCCCGCTGTCCGTAATGACACAGAAAGCATTTTCCTCAAGCCTGATAAAGTCAAAAAATCCAAAAGGTTTAATCATACGAATTTGATTATTTTCAGGCATCAAACCAAATTTTTCAATTTTTTGTTCTGTTCGAGGGTGAAGACTTACAATTACAGGCATTGAATATTTTTTCTGAATATTGTCAAAAGATTCAATAATAGACTTTAATCTGGAATTGGAATCCACATTTTCAGCACGGTGAAGAGTAACAAGTATGAATTCCTTTTCTTTGATGTTCAAAAGGCGGAGTATCGAAGATTCTTCAACTTTAGAATGATAATATTTTATTACTTCGGATATCGGATTTCCTGTAACAAATATCCTGTTGTTTTCCAATCCTTCTTTTAATAAATTTGATCTGCTTCTTTCGGTGTACGGCATCAGAATATCACTGGTATGGTCAATGATCCTGCGGTTTACTTCTTCCGGGACGCGGTCGTCATAGCACCTGTTTCCGGCTTCCATATGAAATACGGGAATGCCCAGTCTTTTGGCAATAACTGCTGAAAGGCAGCTGTTGGTATCCCCAAGAATTAACACCCGGTCAGGCTTCTCTTTAAGAATTATATTTTCAACCTTACTAAGTATGTTTCCTATAGCCTCTCCAAAACTATCTCCTTTTGTATCAAGAAAATAATCCGGTGCTCTGATATTAAGATCCCTGAAAAAAATTTCGTTTAAGTTAGGGTCATAATTCTGTCCGGTGTGAACAAGAACGTGATCGCAAAGAAGATCCAGTTTGGGTATTACTCTGCTTAAACGAATTATCTCCGGCCTTGTTCCAAGAACCGTCATTATTTTCATCTTAACAATTCACCCTCAGGAAGTTTTTTTGTTAAATCCAATAATAAATCATTATTTTTTAGTAAGCTGTATACTTCTTTTTCTGACATCAGAATATCGCCTGAACCATATTCCTGCTTTATGCACATATCAGCAGGGCACTCCTGACATAGCTCAGGGAGCATTGGCATTATTGCATAATAGTCACCACGTTTTATAGTTCTAAAACCCTCCTCCTCAGAAACAAGTATTTCATGGATTTTCTCACCAGGCCTGATACCGGTAATTTTTACATCTATATTTTTATACCCGACCAGTACATTGACAATATCAGTTATTTTTGCAGACGGGACTATCGGTATATATGTTTCTCCCGGGTTTGCATATTTTACAGCTGCAAATATTGTATCGACCGCCTTATTAAGACTCAACAGGAATCGGGTCATTCTCTCATCAGTAATTGTTACAGGCCCGCCGCTTTTTATCTGTTCATGAAACAGCGGAACAACAGAACCACGTGAAGCAAGAACATTTCCATATCTTACACATATAAAGCGTGTATTTTTGCAGCTTAAATTTCCCCGTATGAATATTCTTTCCTGTATTGCTTTTGTCATACCCATTACATTGACAGGTTTACACGCTTTATCCGTAGAGATACCAACAACAGTCTCAACCGGCAAATCATGCTCACTGATGGCACGGATAATATTTTCAGGACCTGTTATATTGGTTTTTACAGCTTCGTATGGGAAATATTCACAGGAAGGCACCTGCTTTAAGGCAGCTGTATTAAATACAACATCCACACCCTTTAATGCAGAACATACACTGTGATAATCCCTTACATCGCCAATCCTGAATTCCAGACACCTTTTAAAGTTATTATATATTACTTCATCAGTTGCAGACATATTGTTGAGATACTCAACCCTCATTGCATGCTGCTTGGCTTCGTCTCTGGAAAAAATAATTATTTTTTTAGGATTGCCCATCTCACCTGAAAGCAGTCGTTTTACCAATACTTTTCCAAGAGAACCGGTGCCTCCCGTAATTAACAGTGTTTTATCTGTGAACATTTCTATCTCCTGATAATATCATATGGTGTCTTATCCAAGTAAATTTCACCTATCATATCCGCCCAGAGAGGAATTGATATCCCTGTATCTTCTTTGAATTTCTGAGAATTAAGACTCTTGTCGCATACTACAGATTCATCGGGAACTATCTGAATATTTAATCCATATTTTTCTTTTACCAAAGATAGGAGGGAATATTTATCTACCGGCTCTGAAGACACATGGTATAATCCCTCAAGTTTTGGATGATTAAGGGTTATTTCACATATTATTTCTGATAATGCATTTGTGGTCAGGCCACTGAATACAGCTTTTTTATAGCCGTCAACCTGCTTTCCGTTCTGAGAGAAAAACCATTCAAAAAGACCGTTTGAACCTTTAAGTTCCCTTCCGACAATTGAAGTCCGGAGTGTAAGGCAACCGGGCCCAGTTACCTCTCCAAGATATTTTGTCCTGCCGTACAGATCATCGGCATCTGCAAAATCGGATTCCAGATAGTTTCCATTTTTTCCCGAAAATACACAGTCAGTACTGATATGTATGAATCTTATTCCTTTTTCTCTGCATATTTTTGCAACCTGATGGGGAAAAAGAGCATTTATTTTTATGCTCTGAATACTGTCTTTTGCTTCAGGGAGCTGCTTTACGATACCGATACAGTTGACAACAACATCGGGATTTGATGATTTAATTGCAGATTCAATATCTGAGATGTTATCTGCATCTACGTCATAAAGGGGATTTAAATTAGAAAATACATGTTTTATAGTATATTCAGAGGGTTTTTTGCGGAAAGTTCCAAAAGTTTCAAATTTTTCTGAGGCAGTCTGGATTAATTTATGCCCCAGCATTCCGGATGCTCCAAGGATTAGGATCTTCATTATTATCTTATTTTTGTTCTTATCTCAATAATTATTTGCCTAAAAAAGGTTTATTTTGAATGAAACAAAATTATTGAATTATACACGAAACATAGTCTTTTTTTGAATAGATCTATTAAACTGTCAAATTTTTATTATCAATATACCACAATATAGTTTGTTTTAGGCCATCTTCAAATTCTAATTCAGGATTCCAACCAAGATTTTGCCTTATTTTTGAAGAATCGATTGAATATCTAAAATCATGACCTGCCCTGTCTTTAACATATTTTATTAACTTTTCATTGATACAGTTGTCATCAGTGATGTCCTGCAACAGGTGAATTATTTTTTTCACTAAATCTATATTTGACCATTCATTTTCTGAACCAACATTATAAACCTCTCCTATTTTTCCATTTTTGAAAACACATTCGATAGCTTTACAATGATCTGTCACATGGATCCAGTCCCTTACGTTTCTACCATCCCCATATATACTAATTTCATCATGATTGAGAAGATTAACAATTGTTTTGGGGACTAATTTTTCAGGGTGCTGATATGGCCCATAATTATTGGAGCATCTTGTAATAACTACCGGAAAGCCATATGTTGAGAAAAAAGAATGTGCAAGCAAATCCGCACTTGCTTTGCTTGCAGAATATGGACTATTTGGTGAGAGATTCATGTCTTCAGAAAACGTTCCCGTTGTTCCAAGAGATCCATATACTTCATCAGTTGAAACCTGAAGGAACCTTGAATTCTCTCTGTATTTACCGTCATATAACCAATGCTCCTTAGAGGCCATCATTAAATTTGTAGTCCCAATTATATTCGTTTGGAGAAACTGAAACGGATTGTCTATAGATCTGTCCACGTGAGATTCCGCTGCAAAATTAATTACCCCATCAACGTCATATTCATTAAAAATTTTCTTCACTTTATCATAATCACAGATATCACAATTGATAAAAGTAAATCTTGATGAAATATTACTCTGCAGGTTTTCAATATTTTTTATATTCCCTGCATACGTAAGACAATCCAAACCTATTATTTCATCACAGGGATTATTTTCCAAATAGTACCTTAAAAAATTTGTTCCGATAAAACCTGCAATACCAGTTACAATTAAACGCATAAAATCAGACACCTTCCTTTTCTTTTGCCACGGATATTAAATAATCCCCATACTCTGTATTTTCATAATTTTTTATTAGGCTTTTAAATTGAGAGAGATCAATATAGCCCTTATTTAATGCAATTTCTTCAATACAGGCAATATATAACCCCTGACGCTTTTGAATGGATGCAATAAATTGTGAAGCGTCAAGAAGTGAATTACAATTCCCTGAATCAAACCATGCCATACCACGACCAAAGAATTTCGCTTTAAGCTTATTTTTACGTAAATATATATTGTTTAAATCAGTAATCTCAATTTCACCACGATTAGAGGGGTTTAATGATTTTGCATATTCAATCACATGATTGTCATAGAAATATAACCCGGTAACTGCGTAATGGGATTTTGGATTCAGAGGTTTTTCTTCAATAGAGAGTACGTTTCCATTTTTATCAAATTCTATTACACCAAAAGACCTTGGATCACTGACAGAAGCACAAAATACAGTGGCGCCATTTAAATTTTCAACAGAATCCATTAAAAGTTTTGATAGTTGTAACCCGTAAAATATATTATCTCCAAGAATTAAGGCAACATCTTCAGAACCGATGAATTCTTCACCAATTATAAATGCATCAGCTATCCCTTTTGGTTTATCCTGAACAGCATATTCAATAGAAAGACCAATTTCTTTTCCATCACCAAATAAAGATTTATAACCACCAATATGATTTTCAGAAGAAATTATCAATATTTCTCTAATCCCTGCAAGCATAAGGACAGACAGAGGATAATATATTAAAGGCTTGTCATAAACCGGAAGTAATTGTTTAGATACTGCCTTGGTTGTAGGATATAATCTCGTGCCGTAACCGCCGGCCAGTAAAATTCCTTTCATAATCGCACCAGATAATTATTTATTAAGTTTCATGAAATTTAATACTTTTACAACATTTCTTTTACAGAAATTAGCCGAATTAAAAATATAAAAGAGGAAATACTTTAATTTATCATACAATGACATATCGGATTTGGAGATTACAATTTTATTGCCGCAATCCATTATTAAATTACTATATATCATCTCGTACTCTGAAGTAATTCCTCTAAAGTCAGAATCAGATACAGAAATTCCTTTAAAAGATTTTCTGGAAAAAAATTCTCTAAATGGTTTATCTTCTATTAACCTCTTTAAAGATTTTTCAAATAATTCATAATCATATCTTGGTATCATAATTAAAGAGTCATTTTCAAAAAGCTCTTCTGCAATATTCCAGTCAACCTGATCAAATATATTACTGAAATCATCACTAAATGATATAATTGGCAGGCTGTATCTTGCAGCATCAAGAAGTGTTACTCCGCCACCGGAAGGAAACGTATCGACATAAATGTCGGCCATTTCAAGGTATTTTTCATAATGCAGATCCCATTCTATAAAATAAAACTTATTCTCCATTTCAGGAGTTATCACCGAATCAATGCCTCCAATATCAGTCTTTTTAGCACCAACTATTACAAAATAAGCATTATCATATTCTTTTAAGACTTCAGACACACTGAGAATCATATCAGAATTTTGAAATTTTAATGCTCTTCCGGCAGAAACGATCAAAATGTCTTCGGAAGAAAAACCCATATCATGCCGTACCTTTATTTTATCTGATTCACATTCAGTTTGAATCCGGTTATACTGAATAGCGGGTTTTGTGATAAATGTCTCAACAGGACTGTCAACGGCGATATGTTTACTCCAGGTAATTCCATAATCAAGAACTGGGGGGCAGAACTGGGCAGGAGGCCCAAGAAGTAAACCAACAACAATAGGTGCGGGCTTTAATGCGCATAATAAGTACTGTTCAAAATCTGCCAGTCCCGAGGCTGCTACAAGTATATCTGCTTTGAAATCTCTTATTTTTTCGGATATATCAAAGACACTTTCAGGAGATTCTAAAAATTTGGATGGAAATACAATTGGACAACCTATCACTTTAAAATCCTCTATAAAGCGACTGCCGCTCTGAAGTTTTACTTTAAAATAATTATCAGTACTAAATACGGATATTTCAAATCTGGATTTATCATGGTTTTTTGCAAGATTGTAAATAATTTTTGTAAGAATTGATGAATAGTTGTATACACCATGGACCAGATATGCAATTTTTATTTTCTGTGACTTCTCAGAGGAATAATATTTATTATTGACATATGATTTTATCGCTTCATTTAAAGCATCCATTATTTCAAAATCATAAGAGTAATCATCTTTTTTTAATAAATGAGGATAAGTATTCTGCCATAAATTAAAATATCTTATGGAATTCTTTAGATCAGATTTTTTTAAATATTTAAGACCGGTTTTTTTATAAGCTTCCTTAACTCCGGAAAAATCAGAGGATTCGATGCAGATTCTGATGTACAAATCCAAATATTTTTCATCAAATCCTGATATAAGCCACCCTCTTTCTGCACATACCTTTGCAAATCTGATGTAATCCTTATTTAAATTCCCGGAGGATATAAATTTTTCAGCAAGAGAAAAATTGGCTTCGGCCTTTTTTGATGCACTTCCTTCTGAAATGAATGCAACAACTAATTTAAAATCACTAAATGATCCTTCTGATATTGATTTGCAAATTTCATTAAAATCAGTCATATTTTTTCATTAATCCTGCATCACAATTTTTTGATTTGGAGATTTACTTTTTAGATATTTCCGAGAATCAGGACCACAATTGGCTATAAGATCAAGAACTGTTACATTTCCTATAAAATCCCCATGCAACTGAGAATAAGGCTCATAATCATATGTTTTGTATTCAAGACCAATATTATTTTCTTTAAACAACTCTTTATCAAGGTATGCATCCGCACTTGGACCCGAAAGATAAACATCGGCATCAACTTTTGTTAAAATATCGATGAGCCGCTCCGTTTTTGTCCCTTCCGGCTCAAGTTCAGAGGAATAAATTACTTCTGAATTAATTTCCAGATAATTCATAATATCTTTTATTAAATGAACATTTAAAGAAGAAATTGATTCAAACTTATTATTACTGATTATTGAAAAGATAGTATTAGCATGATCGTAATAAGGTGATGATTTATAATTTTCATAAAAGGATCTCATATGCATATCAAACCACTTCAATGAATAGTCAATTTTTACATCCTGAATTTTATTGCCAGATAGAGAAGATGAATGATATTTAACCGGAACAGAAAGCCACTTTGTTCCTTTTTGTATTTTTATCTTATTACGGTTTCTCCAATCATTCTTAGTGTATTGAACATCATCATAAATTATAAACAAATCAACATCAGCAATAAAATTAAAATATCCTCGCCAAGGGATATAATTTGATTGAATAATTCCAACTTTTTTCATTTTAGACCTAATCTTAACTTATTTTCCTTAATATTCTTGATCTGAATTGTTCTGTTACTGAGTACTTATAACCATTAAATTCCTTCACATAATCAATTGTCGGCAAATCATATTGATAGGAATATTTTACTTCACAATTAAGACAATTGATGTTTTTATCCTTTATATTTGAACATTGATTTTTTCTTACTGTATTATAATATTCTGAATTCCACAGATCAGAAATGCTCCCAGTTGTAAAATCATATTTTCCTTTTCCAAAATAGTCAATTTCACAATGCTCAAATCTTTTTAGATCAGAAGAGATAATTAAATCGCGATATAGGGCTTTACAGGGTATCTTCTTATTGAGATCTGATTTTTTATATAGATTGTTGTTTATAATGCAGTCTTTATCAAACCTATTGACTTGTTCATCATCTACCACAATTTGAGTAGTAATCTGAATCATGTCTACTCCTTTAGCAGTCCAAAAATCGACATATTCATCAATTTCTGATAATAAATCATTATTGCTTATTGTGAAAAAAACAGCTGTTTTAACTTTTTTATTTTTATTATTTAATTCAATAAATGAATTTATATTATTAACCAGATTTTCATAATTTACACCCTTTCTTATTTTTTCACAGGATTCTTTCATTCCATCAACTGAAAAACCCAAAATTTTTTCATCTGAAAAGAAACTACTTCTTTTAATAAATTCTTTCTGAAAATCTGGCGTAAATAATGTTCCATTAGTTGGAATTGATTTCCCAAAAATATTTTTATCTATACAGTAATCCATCATTTTAAAAATATCTTTATTTAAAAAAGGTTCACCCCTACATTGCAAAACAATATTAGTATTTGCATGATTCAGAGACAATTCATTTACTATTTTTGAAAAATTATCCAGACTCATTAGCCCTTTTTTTATCGATTTATCAGGACATTTATCCTTAGATACTCCATGTCCCAAACACATATCACATCTTAAATTACAAACATCCGAAATACTTGTCAAAAGATTATGAGGATATTTTTTGAGAAGATATTTTTTACAAAATATTTTATTTGAATATAATTTTTCAATTAATACGTTATTAATATTTGATAAATTTCTCAATAAAATCACCCAATTACACAATGAAATACACTTTTATACATCAGATTTTTTTACCCACAAAAAATTTCCTTGTGAGCTGTTGGCAACAGGTATAATTTCCGCTATTAATTATTTTATCTTCTATTGCCTTATTAACACCTTCATATGATGAAAATGCATCATCAAAGCAGATCCAGCCACCTGGAACGAGATATTCCTCAATATTTTCAATATCCCTGCAAACGCCATTATAGCTGTGATCACCATCAATAAAGGCAAATTTGCATTTAAAATCTCTTGGAACATTTTCTTTAAGTGACGATGATTCTCCTTTTATCGGACATACCACATCATTTAACCCGTTCATGTCAACAAATTTTACAAATGCATCATAGATTCCATTGTATTTCTCATAAATCGGGGCAATATCTTTCTCAAACGGCTCCTTCCAAACCGTTTGTTCGACATAACTTTTTATTCTTCCATCATTTATCTTCACGTTCAACGAATATGTGCCATCGGAGTTTTCCATCCAGTCATCCTCTTCAGGAAAAAGATCCACACAATAAACCTTACAGTTTCCTGACAATTTTGCCGCCAGTCCAAGTACATTTGCAGACCTGCCACACCATGATCCAACCTCAATAAAGTCCCCTTCTAAATCCGAGGTTGAATATGATAAAAGAAAAATAGAGTATAATTGATCAATCGGACTCCATCCAGGTATTTTTTCAACCATATCCTTAATACTATTTATAATAGGTTTTTTAATATCAGCCATATTTTATCTCTATTCATATTAGCATTCATCTTTTTTTAACTTGTCAATAATTTCTGAATAATTTGTTCCACTTTCACCTGGCCAGCAAATATTTTTCCAGTCAGGGCATCCTTTGCATAAAGGATAATTTTCAAAGGAGTGCTTAAGATGAGCTTTTCTTAAATCATTATACATTTCTCCGGACCAAATTTTGAAAATATTATTTGTCCTGTAATCGGCAATAATATCATTCTTTCCAAAAGAAACAGGACAATAATGCAAATTGCCATCTGAATTAAGAAGTATTCTTTCCCAAGGATAAATACAAGGTTTTCTCACAGATTCATCACTATTAGCATTCATCTGAACTGCAATTTCTTCAACAGAGCCACCAACAGAATGAAGGGGCCTGATTACTACATTATCAACACCGGATTCTGTCCAGAATTCAATAAATTTTTCCTTCTCTTGTCTATTAAATTCCTGTTCAACAAAACTCACCATTATTTTTATGCCGTCTTTGAATTCCCCCCTTCTTTTCAGCAAATTCAAAACATTATTGACGACTTTCTCAAAAGAACCACCTACTCTTATTTTCTCATAAGTTTCTTTATAATGGGCATCTATACTAATGTCAATTACATCGATATTTGATTTGATTAATTTATCCAGATTCTTCTCATTTAACAATGTACCATTAGTGGTGAGTGTGACAACAGCACCTGAATTTTCCTTTGCATATAACAACATCTCATAGATCTTAGGATGCAAGAGAGGTTCACCATCTGCAGTATATCTTATATACTGGACACAACCTTTGCCATATGTTGCCACCTCATCAACCATTTTTTTATTCAAAGATTCATCAAGATAAATAACGGGATTATTTTTATGATAATCCTCGACCGAATGCGGACAGTGTATACATGAAAGATTACACCTGTTTGTAACGTCTACATTAATTTGCGAAGGAAATCTTTCTGTCAGATATCCATAAAATCCATATTTTACCTTTTTTTCAGAATTATGTTCCATTATATAGTCCCCTCCATTATTTTTGAAAAAACTTCCATAACATATTCTGCATCTTTAATTGTCATGCTTGCACTTATCGGAAGCGTCATTACTCTTTCATATAAATTTTCAGTTTTTACAAGTTTACAGTTATCTATCCCTTTATAGTAATCCATCATATGGAGCGGCAAATAATGAATTGAAGCACCAATTCCAAAATCACGCATCTTCAGTACGAACTCATCTCTGGTAATTTCAATATCATCGAGAGGCAATTCAATTAAAAACAGATGTTTTGCATGACCCGGACTCAGGATGTTCTTTTGAATTTTAACATGATAAGGCAATTTCTGAATTATATCTACATAATAGTCTGCAATTTCAGCTCTTCTATTAAATAATTCTCCAAGTCTTCTCAACTGAACCCTGCCAATAGAAGCATTCAAATCAGTATAATTCATCTTAAATCCAAGTTCATGAATTTCCGGAACAATTTTGGATTTAGGATCAATAAATCTGTTCCATGCATCTGACGATAAACCATGTAACCTGAATGAACGGAGTTTCTCGGCTATTTTATTATCATTAAGGGCAATAGCTCCACCCTCACCAGTTGAAAGATTTTTATTCGCATAAAAACTAAAACAAGTAAGATTACCGGAAGAACCTACAGGCAGGTCATTTGGAAATTTTGATCCTATTGCATGTGCAGCATCTTCGATTATATGACATTTTTTTGGCATCACTTCCGATATACCATCAATATCAGCAGCAATACCTCCCATATGCACAGGGATTACTGCCTTTGTTTTATCAGTGATTTTATCAGAAACAGATTCCGGAGTAATACAATATGAATTTGGATCTATGTCACAAAAAACAGGTTTTGCTCCCAGATATAGTGCTGCATTAGCAGTACTGCACCATGTGTAACTGGGACAAATTACCTCATCACCAGATTTTACTCCTAAAGCCAGGAGTGATAGATATAATGCTGAAGTACAGGAATTCACACAGACAACATTGCTGACATCAAAGTAATCTTTAAGTTCATTCTCAAATGAAATAGTTTCAGACCCCATACCGATCCAACCGGATTTCAAAACTCTTGTAACCTCTTGAATTTCTTCTTCAGAAAAATTAGGCTTTCCAAAAGGAATATAGTCTCTCATAAAATATTCTACCCTTGACTAATCATTACTATTATACACATACGTTAAAAAGAAAGCATTATTAGTTTTTGCATTTTACACAATATTATTCTTCAAGCAATTTATCATACACATTGAATGAAATTGCTCAAATGCAAATCTAAAATAAAATTATGAATTCTGCTAAAAGATTATCTTAACAATTTATCTAAAATTTATACAGAAAAAGGCAAAAGACAAACTGTTAATTTTTCACAAAAAACAAATAATTATCTGATAAAATACACAAATGATTCGTGTGAAAAAAATCAATAAAATATATTCCAATATTCTAAGAATAAATCAAACAAGCCGTCACACTCTCATATCACTTTTCCAGATGTTCTTTATAACTTTCTTTGGTTTTATTGCAACTATGTATATAGCAAGAAAAACAGGACCTGAGATCTACGGAGTATATTCTTTATTCATAGCCTACTACTCAATAATTACAATATTAAGAAATTTTGGCTTTGAACAGGCTGCAGTTAAGAAAATCTCGGAAGGTGAGAACCAAAACAGTTATTTTACTGCATTTCTGGCAATCAACGTCATTTCTTTACCAATACTGCTGTTAATTCTTTTTATAATCCAACCATATCTCTCATCTATAAACGAATATGGTCTTTTTAACTGGATGCTGCTTGCTGTCATAATATCGTCAATATATACGATATTTATTACAAGTAATTTTGGCACAGGAAAGGTAGGTGTATTTCAGGCAGGATTAATATCGGATTCATTCTTCAGGATAATATTTCAGGTGATTGCCGTTTTTTTTGGTTACTACATCATGGGCCTTGTAGGCGGGCTGATAATCGGATTTATTGCAGGAATGATTGTCAACATTCCATTTAATACACTTAAACTCTCTTATTTTTCATATGCCCAATTTAAAACCCTTATGGCATTTTCATTATGGGTTTTCCTTGTGAATGCAAGCTTTGTGTTACTGAGCAACATTGATAAAATTGCTATTGGATACTACCTGTCAAATGCTGATGTAGGTATATACACAATCGCATTTCAACTCACATCCGTGGCAACCTTTGGATTCATGGCGTTCCAATCGGTAATCTATCCAAAAATAAGTTATATGTCAATAAACGGAGAAATTGAAGGGATTGAAAGACTCCTCTCAAAGTCAATGACATATTCCCTCTCATTGGCAATACCTTCATTAATTGGAGGTTTTCTTCTAGGGTATCATATCCTGTACTATTTTTATGAGGCATCATATGCATCAGGATATTATTCTTTGATTATCCTTTTTGTATGTCAGATTGCCAATGTATTCGTTGTTTTGATAAGTACTACAATCACGGCAATGAATATGCCTAAATCCACATTTAAAGTAACGTTTTTTGGTACAATACTGAATATATTGTTAAATATTCTTTTTATACCCCTTTTTGGAATCATTGGTGCGGCAATATCAACACTGATCACAATGTCAATTATATCAACACTCCTTTTTATTTCCCTATCAAAGTTAATAAAGATAAAATTAGAAAAAACGACATTTAAAAATATAATCATTGCCGCATCTGCGATGCTAATACCTATAGCCATTTATCGCTTATTTGTTCCAATTGACAATTTTTTCCTTGTGCTTTTACCAATACTTATTGGAGGCATTGTATATTGCACTACACTAGTCAAACTAGACACAGCCATTCGCAATGAAATTTTAGACATTCTGATCCAAATGGGGATTATACATCCAAAATCACCAAAATAAAACAATGAAAGGATTTTATGTAAAATAATTATTTTTTATAGGCAACATATTCAAATCCTTATCCTATATTCCAAACTGATTACAAATTATTTTAATCCAGACAAAAACCCTGATTTTTATCCCCTCTCCCAATACCCTTATACAAAAAGCCCTTCTCAATCCACAAATCCGGATCAATCACATTCCTGCCATCAACAACAACCGGCACCTCAGCACCGCATAAATCCCTAACAAAATCAGGATTCAAATCAAAATACTCCCGATGTCCGGTAAATATCACAACAGCATCAGAGTTTTTCAAAACCTCATTTATGTCCTGGCTTATGGAAACACCAGGGTAATCCAGAACCCAGGGGTCATGAACCCTGACATCCGCCCCTTCCTTTATGCAGAGATCCCTAAAGACCTCTGAAGGTCCGTTTCTTGCATCATCGGAGTCATTGATAAATGCCCATCCGAGAAGTGCGATATTTGCACCACTAAGACTTTTTCCGGCACCCAAAAGGGCATCTTTTGTAAGGTTAAGCATGTGCTGCGGCATAAAGTCGTTAATGCCCCTTGCAAGAACAAACAATGACTCCCTTCCGGCCGGATAGTCCAGGGAATCCCTGTCCATAACCTGAACCCCCCTCTCCAGATGATATGTGTCCTTTGTAAGACAATGACCGCCCACACCGGCACCGGGCCACAAAATAGCTCTTGTGATGCCCTCCCCTTTAAGCGAATCAACACCTTTCCTGACATCATAGACATTAACCCCCATCGCCTCACAGTAAAGGGCAAGCTGGTTCACGGCTGCAATCTGCAGGTCCCTAAAAGTATTCTCGGCGGTTTTTGTAACCTCAGCAGCTGTTGATGTCATAGGGATTACCTTTCCTCTGGTCAACACCGGTTCATAGAGCTCAACAGCACGTTTTGTGCTTATCTCATCAATTCCGCCCACAATCCTGTCATGCTCCCTTATGTTTTTCAAAAGCCTGCCAACCATTACCCTCTCAGGCGCATGTGCAAGGCAGAAGTCGCGACCGGCAACAAGACCCGACTCTTTCTCAAGTATTTCTCTTGCAACACCTGCTGTTGTTCCCGGGGTAATAGTTGACTCAAGGACCACAAGCATTCCAGGCCTTAGGTACTTCCCTACATTTCTGATACCCTCAAAAAGAGGTGTAAAATCAGGAATCAGATCTTTTGGATTCTTAAAAGGTGTCTGAATAGCCAGTGTTACGGCATCACATTCCGAAATCTTTGAAAAATCCGAAGTGCATTCAAATTTTTTCTGACCGACAACCTTACTTATCAGCTCCTCAAGTCCGGGCTCCTCGCCTTTAAGGGGTGAACTGCCTGAATTCAGCATATCTATTTTATATCCAGATGATCCGGAGTCCCTCTGAAAGCCATACACATATTCAAATTCAGGTGCATCGGCAAAAAGAACGGCTGCAGGGATTCCCACATATCCCATGCCGATAACTCCGATTTTACGGATTTTCCCTCTCTCTTCAAGTAATTTTTCAATTTTGCCGCTCATCTAATCTGCCCCGTTGATCACTTTGCAGATATATTCACAGTCCTCTGTTGTAACGCCGGGGTGAACGGGGAGGCTTAATACAGACTCTGAGAGTCTTTCAGATACAGGGCATTCATACCTGTAATTGCCGGAAGACAAATACAGGGGCTGTTTATGAACAGGCATCGGATAATGGACTGCACATCCAATCCCTTTTTCATTTAATTTCTGCATAAGTTCATCCCTTGAGAGTTTGTAGTCTTCTTCGAGGCAGATTACATACTGATGATACACATGAGAACACCCAGGTCTTATAACTGGTTTTTTAATCCCCTCAGCATCAATACCTTTTGATAATATATTCGCGTTTTCGCATCTTCGCTCATTCATCCAGTCCAGTTTTGAAAGCTGGACATTCCCAATAGCAGCATCGATATTGCTCATCCTTAAATTAAACCCAAGTTCAGTGTGAAGATATTTTTCACTCTGGCCGTGGTTTACAACCCGCCTTAGTCTTTCATCGTATGAAGATTCAGACGTTGTAACTATACCTCCTTCACCGGTGGTCATGTTTTTTGTAGGGTAAAAGGAGAAGCAGCCTGAAAGACCAAAACTTCCAACTTTTTGCCCCTGGTAAAGGGAGCCATGCGCCTGTGCACAGTCCTCTATTAGGAATATATTTTTGTCCTCGCAGATTTCCAAAACAGCTCTTAAATCAAAGGGCTGCCCGAAGAGGTGAACGCCGATTACTGCCTTTGTCTTGTCTGTAATATTTTCCAGAATCCGGTCGGGATCTATTGTGAAATATTCATCCTCAACATCAACGATCACAGGTTTCGCACCGCACATTGAAACACTTGTTGCTGTTGCAATAAAGGTAAAAGAAGGAACGATTACTTCATCACCGGGTTTTATTCCCGTACACAGAAGCGCCGCATGAAGTGCGGAAGTCCCCGAATTTGTCCCGACCGCATATTTACAGCCGCAGTATTTGGCAAATCTTTTTTCAAATTCAGTAACAACAGAACCATTTGCAAGCACTCCTAAACGCATTACGTCCGAGACTGCTGCAATCTCTTCCTCACCAATGTATGGTCTGGCAATAGGGATCATATTTTAGCACCTTCTGGTAAATCTCTTATCCGGGCAGGGGAACCGACTGCAAGTGTAAAGGCAGGAACATCCTTTGTAACAACCGATCCTGCCGCAACAAGAGAACCCTCCCCTATTATAACTCCGGGCAGAATCGTTGTGTTTGCCCCTATCGAAGCACCTTTTTTTATAACCGGACCTTTTAAGTTATCCCCCCCGTTCGGAGGATATTTGTCATTTGTCAAAACAGCGTTCGGCCCTATAAAAACATCATCTTCTATGACAACTCCGGTCGGGACATACACCATACTCTGAAGGTTCACGTTATGCCCGATTGTCGTGTTCCCTTCAATTATCGAATAAGTTCCTATTGAAACCCCGTTTCCGATAGAAGTGTTCTCCCTTATCAGCACATTGTGACCTGTATTGAAGTTATCACCAATCGTCACATCGCAATAGATGATTGTGCCTGATCTTACCACAGCATTTTTTCCTATATCGGTCCCTTTGAAATCCTCGCATTTCAGGTTTTTCCGTGACGGAAAACCCAGCAATACATCATCGAATATAAACGACCCTTCACCTATGGTGTTATTGCCAAAAGAAAAAATTCACCAGCCCCCCACATAATGGAAATTATAATACAGCCAATATTTATATCCTTTATCCAAAGGCGGGTTCCCTTTATCCATCCAACACTGAATCAAATCAGCTGTCCGTCTAAACTTTAAAACAGCAAAAATCACAATCACCCTAATAACCACACAAAACCAAATATCATGGTAATGAAACAAATAGCGCTCTATGGCAAGGGAGGGATAGGGAAATCGACAACGTCGGCAAACCTCTCCGCTGCGCTTTCAGAAAAAAAACTGGATATAATGCAAATCGGCTGTGATCCAAAACACGACAGCACACGCATGCTGATGCGCGGCGAATGGATTCCGACCGTTCTTGATCTCGTACGTGAAAAGGGTGAGAGCAGCCTTTCAACAGATGATGTGGTCTATACCGGTTATAACGGGATTAGATGCGTTGAGGCGGGAGGACCCGAACCGGGGGTCGGCTGTGCAGGCAGGGGGATTATCGCAACATTCCAGCTTCTCGAAAAGCTTGATGCACTCTACGGTGATATCATTGTCTACGATGTGCTCGGGGATGTCGTCTGCGGAGGATTTGCAATGCCGATGCGTGAGGGATATGCACAGGAAGTGTATCTTGTGACATCAGGGGACTTCATGGCTCTTTACGCTGCAAACAACATCTGCAAGGCAATCGCAAGACTCTCCCGCAGATCAAAGGCACGATGCACACTCGGAGGGGTCATCTGCAACTCTGCAAATATTGAGGGTGAATACGAACTCGTATCTGAGTTTGCAAGACTGATTAACTCGGAACTTATTGAATTCATACCCAGAAACCAGATAGTAAGGGTTGCAGAGGTCAGCAAAAGAACAGTCCTTGAATACGCTCCCGAATCGGAACAGGCAGGAGTTTACAGGCGTCTTGCAGACAAAATAATGAACAATAAACCTGACCCTGAAAAACAGCCTACTCCACTCACAATGGATGAACTCGAATCCCTCGCACAAAAATATATCAAGGCTTGAAGGCTGCACTGTCACAGGAGCCCTTTCGGTATGTGCATTTGTCAATAATGCGGCAACAATAGTGCACGGCCCCGACGGATGTGCACACCAGGCATCATCTCTTTTTCAGTCGACGATGCTCTACAACGGGTGCTTTGACATACCTGAAATTATCTCAAGCGGAATGCAGGAGAATGAGATAATTTTCGGCGGGGAAGAAAAACTAAAAAACACGATAAAGGATTCCCTTGAATACAATCCCGGGGCTGTGTTTGTCATCACATCATGCATATGCGAGACAATCGGCGATGATGTAGACAAAATATGCTCAAATGACTGGGGAGTCCCTGTCATTCCAGTCCACACTTCCGGCTTTCTCGGGGGATCGTTTGAAAAAGGATACATAACCGCCTTAAAGGAGACATCCTGCCTTATTGAAAAATCAGGGGAATCAAAGCACCCCCTGGTAAACATCATCGGAGAGAAGAATCTCGAATATGAGGTTGATGAAAATTTTGCCGAAATAAAGCGGCTTCTCTCCCTTCTCGGTCTTGGGGTGAATGTAAGGTTTGCAAGAAACATAACCCCTGATGATATTAAAAAGACAGGCAGAGGGTGCCTGAATATAATAAGGGATGACACAACAGGGGAACTCTCAAAACACTTTGCTTTGGTTACAAATGCGCCGTGCATCCGGTCATTTCCATACGGGCTTTCGGGGACAATTGAATTTTTAGAGGAGGTCGCGGATATTCTCAATATTGATCCCTCAAATGCCGTTTCAGAGGAATATGAAAATCAAAACCGGCTATGTGAGGATTTTTCAGACCTTAAGGGTGAGAAAGTGTATTTCGACTCTTTCGGGTTTCAAAAGGCAGAGGCAGGACTCCTCTACGAGATCGCAAAGAAAACAGGGATAATACTTGACCCTGACGGGACAGTTATTCCTATTCCGTTTTACACACCGATAGGAACAACAGGTGTTGGGCGAATGCTTCACCAGTGGAGGAGATTTTTATAATGTCAAAACCCTGCATAAATCCCGTATGGCCGTGCGCAATGACAGGTGCAGCATCCGCACTTGCAGGTTTAACAGATGTCGGTGTCGTTATTCACGGATCTTCGGGATGCTACTTTTATGCTGATATGGCGGTTCCGGACTCTTTGCACAGCACGTTTCTTATCCAGGATGAGGTCATATTCGGGGCAGAAGACAGACTGCTTGAAGTCGTCGACAGCCTTTCATGCATGTATTCAAAAATTGCCGTCATAAACACATGCGTTCCTTCGGTTATGGGGGAGGATATTTCGGGAATTCTCTCTGATTTTGACGTTATTGCAATTGATCCCGCGGGATTTTCAGGTGACTTTGATTCCGGCCGGGATTACGCATTATCAAAGCTTGACATAAAAACAGATCACGGGAGGGAAGGGATAAACATTGACGGCATATGCTCACTTGATCCGTTTCACCGGGGTAATTTAATCGAGGCTAAAAGACTTCTTGATCTGTGCAAAATACCTGTTGCAGCCACATTTTGCAGGGACACTTTAGAGTCTGTAAGAAATCCGTCTCCATACTCGGTATCAGTAAACCCCGATTATTCACACCAAAAATATCATAATTCAGATGATCTTAATCTCAGCATTCTCGGGATTGATAATGTCACAGATTCATTTTCAAAAATTTCAGAACTCTTCCCTGACAAAGATGCAGGTAAAATTTTTGAGGAGGCAGAAGAGGCTGATGAAGTTATCACGAAGGCAGGGAGCAAATATTTGCGAAAATCTGACCCTCCGGATGTTATGATCTTCGGGACAGAATCATATGTTGAATTTGCGGCAGAACATCTGAAGAATACATTTGATGCCAACATAATATTTGCAGGAGTAAGAAACGGGGAACCTGAAAACACTGATTTTCCTTCAAAAAAGATAACGGACATGCAAGAGACTAAAGAACGCATCCTAAATGAAAGACCTGATCTTATCATAGGCTCATCCTTTGAATATGCAGTATCTCCGGACATCCCATTTGTTGAGATGACATTTCCCATAAGGCACAAAGTCATGCTTCACAACAGACCATTTGCAGGGATCGAAGGGGCACTTTCGTTTACGGAATCAGTCATAAATTCCCTAAACAAGAAAAGCTGACTGAACCTTTTATCCCACCGATTCTTCTAAAAATCAGGGTATCTTTAAAAAACCGATACCCGGATTCCCGGGCAGAGGATTTGGAGCAAATACTGGAAAGAGGATTTTTTGGCTAAATATAAAAAAAATACAAAAAAGAAAATACAACAAAATTTTTAGGAATTGAGAAATTTTAGCTCATATTATTGCCACAGTTTGGGCATTCCATCTCCAAAACTCCATCCTTTTTTGGCATTGAGCACCCGCACCTGCTGCATATAAAAAAACCGGACAAGGATTTTTCAGGGGCTTTCCTTTTATTTCTCCCCATACCGTATTTTTGTGAGGCAATTATTTCTCCGGAGTCCACACATTCAACTCCCCCTGAAATCACTTTTTCAATCGCCTCTTTTATCAGAATATCCTTAAGGATATACTGCTTCACACCGGCCTTTTGAAAAACCTTTGTCGAGCCTGCGCCAAAATCTCCGGCAACAACGGCATCCACACCAAAGTCTATGACATTTCCTGCAGCAACAACCCCTGCACTTCCCGGAATGTCACTTGCCTCGTTTGGAATAGTAAGGTGTGTTGCAATTCCGCCTGATCCAATATCAACAACACAAAAACTGCTGCATCTGCCAAAAAAAGGCGATACAGTATCGTCAAAACCACCAGAACCCCTGCCGGCAACAACCACTCTTTTTATCATCAGAAAACCCCAAACTGCCTAAAAAATTAAATGAATTATTTTTTCAGTTCTTTCCAGACATGAGCAAACCTCTGTGCTGCCGTGAAGTGCCCCAGAACACCAAAGACAACCAGAAGCCATCCAAGGAAACTCATGCCGTAGATTCCGCCGGCTACAATTAAATCAATAATTCCGGCTGCAATTAAAAGAACAAGGCGATCCGCCCGTCCTAAAATACCTCCATAAAACCTGCCGACACCAACAGCCTGTGCCTGGGTGCCGAGGTAGGAGGACATGAGAACACCGGTGAGCGCAAAGACACCGATAGGCCAGGGAGCAAGAGGACCTGCAAATATACCGCATATGATAAAAATATCGGCATACCTGTCAATGACATGGTCCAGGAAATCACCGCCGGGAGTTGCAATATTCATCTCCCTGGCAATCGCTCCGTCAATTGCGTCAAAAAATGCATTAAGAAAGACAAAAATCACACCCATAAGGATATTACTCTGATAAAAGGCGTAACCTGCGGCTGCTGCGGCAATGAAAGCAATTATTGTGCTTGCATTGGGAGTCAGATGCAGTTTTACGCATACCTTTACTATTGGTTTTATTATCCCTGCTACATGAGGGCGATAATTGTCAAGTGTCATATGATCATTCCAAAATATTCTGACCAGTCGGTTTTTCCATGAGAAGGTGGTATTTTACCCTGCATAAAATCCCCGATCTCTGTTGCAATAATATCGACAGATTCATTTGTCGTGTCTATTTCTAATATTTTGCAGGGTTCATGGTATTCGAGAGCCTCGATTAAGGAGACATCAAGGGCTTCAGCCTCCACATTCTCCATAACCTTCTCCTGTGAATATCCACGATGTTGCAGACGTTCCTTTAGGATGTCAGGCCTGCACCTTAGTATCACCACAAGATCGCAGGGCAGAAGGTGAGTCAGGTGCCCTTCGATTATCCCCTCAAATGGTTTGAATGAAGATACCCATTTTTCCTCATCAATAATTTTTGTATCCCTTTCTTCATCATCTGATACGATAAAGTCTTTTACCGTATCGTTCTGCCGGACAATATTGTATCCTCTTTTTTTGAGTTCATCCGCCAGAGTTGATTTACCGGTACCGGGTATTCCTGAAATGCAGATCATCATGGATTTTTGATCTCTTTTACTGCTTTTAGAAACATCTCATTCTCCCAGGGCTCCCCGATGCTTACACGGATATAGCTGTCACCGAGCATGGGAAAACTTACGCACGACCGGACGATAACACCGAGACCTGCAAGTTTCTCTACCGCCTCGTCACCAGTCATCGGTGAGACATCAATCATTACAAAGTTTGCGCCGCTCTGACACACAGGGTACCCTGATTCATTTATGAATCTCTCACGCCACTCTGATACCTCACTGACATAGTCACTGACATATTCCCCGTCAAGCAGTGCACCTGTTGCCGCTGCCATAGAGACGCAGTTCAGGTTGAAAGGAGTCTGTGCACGGATGTAATATGGTTCGTACCACTCAGGCACAAAGGCATAGCCGACTCTCATACCGGCAAGCGCAAATGCCTTTGACATTGTCATGCCGATTATCAGATTGTCGTGATTTTTCATCAGCAAACGGTAGTCTGTGTCACAGAAGTCAATGTAGGCGTTGTCGAGAAACAAAATTCCGTCAATTGATGAGAGTATCTTTTCAATATCAGGGACGGGAGTGACTGTTCCTGTCGGGTTGTTCGGACTGCACAGGAATGCAAGCTTTGCACCTTTGCAGGCTTTTATGAATTCATCTGTATCAACAGAGAAATCATCACGCCTTTTTATGTTTTCAACAACCCCTCCCTGGGCTTCAACTGCGAGTCTGTAGAATGAAAAAGTGGGTGTGCTTACAACCACTTTGTCCCCGCATTCCACAATTGTCCGTATGACATTTTCAATGACACCGTCCATCCCGACACCTGTCACAAACCGGTAGTCACCGTGATATGAAACAAGTGCATCCTTTAGGGCCCTTCCGGACTCGTCCGGGTAACGGTTCCCTGAATAGAGAGCTTCTTCAGCCTGTTTTAATGCCTTTTTTGAGGGAGCCGAGGGATTTTCATTGCTTGCAAGTCTCGCCGGCTTTAAATACCCGGCTTTTTTTGATATATCCGCAGCTTTCGTTGCAAATACATAGCCTTCACTTTTAAAGATCTGTCTTATCAATTGCCGCATTGATGACCTCCACTGCTTTGTCTATCTCCTCATCTGAAATAGTAAGCGGCGGTACGAGGCGGATTGTACCGTGTGATGCACAGTTTACAATGACACCGTTTCTTCTGCACTCTTCATATACGTCCTTACACTTCTCCTCTCCGACAGGGATTCCAATCATAAGACCGCAGAAGCGGGGATTGTGTGCAGAGAGTCCTTTTGCAAACCTATCTCCCTTTTCGCTTACAGATGGGAGAATTTCCTCTATTATATCAATTGTGGAAAGGGCTGCAGCGCATACAAGGGGACCACCGGCAAATGTGCTTCCGTGTTCACTTGCCTTAAAGGAGATGCCTTCTGCCGCAACCAGTGCACCCATCGGGAGACCGCTTGCAATACCCTTTGCAATTGTGACAATGTCAGGTGTTACGGATGTATTCTGGTAGAAGAACCATTTTCCAGTCCTTCCCATTCCTGTCTGCACCTCGTCACAGATCATAAGAGCACCCTTTTCATCACATATCTTACGGACGCCCTCGTAAAAGCCCTCGGGAGCGGGAACAATTCCTGCCTCGCCCTGCACTCCTTCCACAAAAACACCTGCGGTGTCATCGTCAACCGCCTCTTTTAAGGCCTTTAAGTCACCGTATTCAACAAATGTGCATTCCGGCTCGAGAGGTTCAAAGGGTTCCCTTATTGCAGGTTTGTATGTTACAGCAAGTGAACCGCATGTTCTTCCGTGAAAGCCGTCTACAAAGGCGACAAACTTCTTTTTCCCGGTTATGATTCTTGCAAGCTTTATCGCTCCCTCGTTTGCCTCGGCACCGGAGTTTGAAAAGAAAGCACGGCCGCCCTTAAGACCGGATATCTCAACCATTTTTTCTGCAAGTTCTGCCTGGTTGGGGACATAAAACAGATTTGAAATGTGTATCAGCTCTTTTGCCTGCCTGCATACAGCTTCGACGACTTTCGGGTGGCAGTGTCCGGTACTGCATACTGCAATTCCCGCAACGCAGTCAAGGTACTTCTTCCCGGATTCGTCCCAGACATAACTGCCCTCTCCCTTTACAATTTTTTGGTCACGCCCGAAAGCCTGCATGAAGTAGCGGCTGTCAAGATCCTTTGTATTCACGGAGTTTTGATAATTTCCCATTTAAATCCACTTCTGAAATTTCTATAAATATTTTATAAGCATTTTAAATTATATTTTGGGCATAAAAACATTCACCAAGCGAAAAGCATCCACTGTTTTCATGCCGGATTATCTGTATGATGCAAAAAAATCAGAAGGTAACCAAACCCACCATTTAAGATAACCAGGGGGGGCACAATATATCCAGAGATTATTTTTGCACCAGTTAACCGGCTTAATCTGGATTATTGCCGGTTTTGACTGATTATAAGATTTTGTAAGGCATAAAAGAAAATCTGAATTTTTTATTCAGAAAATTATCCCCTAAAGCCTTTAAAGAATATCACTCGTATTCAATTGTTGCCGGAGGCTTTGGAGTGATATCATATACCACACGTGCAACCTCGGGGATTTCGGAGGTGATGCGTGATGCTATTTTGTGCATTGTTTCCCACGGAATTTCAACAGGCTCTGCTGTCATTGCATCACGGGAGTAAACGGCACGAACAGCTATAATCCACCCGTGAAGACGGACATCTCCCTTGACTCCTGTGCCAAGTCCTATCAGGGCTGCAAAGCACTGCCAGGGCTGAAACTTCTCAACAAGCTCCTCTTCCGCAATAGCATTTGCCTCGCGGATTACTGCAATCTTATCAGGTGTTACCTCACCAAGACAGCGGACAGCAAGACCGGGGCCCGGGAAAGGCATTCTGTGCTGAATCTCAACAGGCATCTCAAGGGCCCCTGCAACGTCCCTTACCTCATCCTTGTAGAGATCAATTAAAGGCTCAATTAATCCTTCAAATTTGATGTCATAGGGGAGACCGCCGACATTGTGATGGCTTTTAATTCCGCCCTCGCTTTCGATGATGTCAGGGTATATTGTTCCCTGGAGGAGATACTCCGCACCTGTTTTTTTCGCTTCACGCTCAAAGATGCGGATGAACTTCTCACCGATTACCTTTCTCTTCTCTTCAGGGTCAACGACACCTTTTAATGCCTCGAAAAATTCCTCACCTGCATCGATTACATCAAGTTCAAGATCTGAGAAGAGTTCCTTAATCCTCTCAGTCTCGCCTTTCCTCATAAGACCTGTATCGACATAGATTGGTTTTAAATTGTCATCGATTGCACGTTTTGCAAGCTCTGCACATACGGATGAGTCAACCCCTCCGGAAAGTGCCATGACAACTTTTTTGCCGTTTGACTTTTCTTTGATCTCCTCAATTGCTTTTGCAATAAACTTCTCTGTGTTTACCATCTTTTTATTCTCCAGGGAATTCTCAATTTTTAATAATTGTCTTTACTCGTTTTTTCTCTGATTTGCACATGCCTCAACAAATCCAAGGTACGGAGGTGACGGGTGTGTCGGTGTCGACTTGAACTCAGGATGGGACTGTGTTGCAAGGAAGAAGGTGTTTTTCGGAATCTCACATGCTTCCATCCTGTTTTTGCAGGCTCCTGAAAATACAAGACCTGCCTTTTCAATATCTGCGATATATGTTGGATTTACTTCGTAACGGTGACGGTGGCGTTCAACAACACTCTTCTTACCGTAAAGCTTTGCAATCTTTGTGTCCGGCTTTAGATCAATTTCGCAGTCTCCAAGCCTCATTGTGCCTCCGAGATCGGTGACATCCTCCTGTTCGGGGAGTATGGCAATTACATGCCGGCCTTCACCCATCTCTTCGGATGTTGCATCTGCCCATCCTAAAACACCCCTGCAGTATTCGATTACTGCAAGCTGGAAACCGAGGCATAAACCTAAGAAAGGCTTGTTGTTTTCCCTCGCAAATTTTATTGCACGGATTTTTCCCTCAATTCCGCGTGGCCCGAATCCGCCCGGGATAAGTATTCCGTCCACGTCTTCAAGGTCTTTGTCTTCATAGTCTTCTGCATCGATCCAGCGGATTTCAACCTCGGTTGAGAGATTTCTGCCGGCATGCCTGAGGGCTTCTTTTATTGAGATATATACATCCTCTATTCCGTATTTTGTAACTATTGCAACAGTTGCCCTCTTAGTGTACTCGCGGCTGACAATTCTGTACCATTCATTGTCTGCCTCAACTTTCTTTAAAGAGAGGAGATCGGCAATCACATCTGCAAGACCTTCCTTTTCAAGCTCCATCGGAACTTCATAGATATCCTTTGCAGTTGCCGCGGAAATTACAGCTTTTGGAGATACTCCACAGAAATCCGAGATCTTTTTTTTGGTTCCGGATTTCATCACAATGTCACTTCTGCCGACTATGACGTCAGGGTGAAGGCCAAGTTCACGAAGGACTTTTACTGAATGCTGTGTCGGTTTTGTCTTGTGATCTCCCATGTTGTCACTCGGGACAAGTGTCACATGAACGAGTGCCATGTCATTTTTGGGGAGTTCTCCGACCATCTGGCGTACTGCTTCCAAAAAGGGCATGCTCTCAATATCTCCAACTGTTCCTCCCACTTCAACGAGGCAGACATCCGCTTTTTTGCCGTTTCCGTTACCGTCTTCTACGTAATTTTCGGCAGCGTTTTTTATGTACTCCTTTATCTGATCAGTTATGTGCGGGATAATCTGGACAGTGCCGCCAAGATAGTCTCCGTGCCTTTCCTTCTCAATGACAGTCTGATAGACCTTTCCGGTTGTGATATTGTGATCAGATGTCAGATTGATGTCCAGGAAACGCTCATAATTTCCAAGATCAAGATCCACTTCTCCGCCGTCTTTTAAGACAAATACTTCCCCGTGCTGTGCGGGGTTCATTGTGCCGGCATCAATGTTGAGGTATGGATCTATTTTTACAGCAGTTACCCGATACCCTCTGTTCTTTAAAATTCTTCCAATAGATGCGGTTGTAATGCCTTTTCCAAGACCACTCATCACACCGCCTGTAACGACTACGTATTTCAAGACACCCTCTCCAAAGATAAAATATACAGATCACTTTGTTTTTGAAAGGAAATAAATTGGTTGATAGAGAAAATTCTTACAAAAAAATACACTCAAAAAAATATATTAAAAACTCTTTTACAGCACCGGACAGGGATTTTTATAAAACAGAGAAGAAAACCCCCAGGGTCCGTGCCTGTTACATTTTACTCTTAAAAAATGAGAATCAGGCTGAGGGTTGGAATGAATACGAAACAGAAGTAACAGATGAAAACGGATTTGCATCAGTAACCGGAAAAGTGCCTTTAACATTCGGAATGTTTCATGCATCTGCCAGTGCTGAGATTTCAGGCATCAGTGCCAAAAGCGATGATAAAGTAATTGAAGTCAGCAAAAAATAAGTCAGGGAACTGGTTTATCTCTTGACAACAGCAAAAGAAGCTGTAGTCTTTGAGAGAACCTTCGATTCATCATCTTTTTGAAAAACAATGCCCTCGGCAAATATTATTTTACGCCCGCGCCGTACTACCGATGCCTTTGCGCATATTTTTCCGGTGTTAACGCCACGCAGAAATGACGTTGTTTCCGATATTGTTGCAATACCCTCACCGGCATTAAGTATTGTTGATATTGCAAGCGCCATAGCCTCATCTGCAAGTGACACATATATGCCGCCCTGAAGCCAGCCGGCACCGTTTAGCATATCAGCCCTTACATCCATCAAAAGGACACAGCCGCCGTCCCCAAAACTTATAGGATCAATTCCCATCAGGCAAAAATAGGGATTGGCCAGACGCCCTTTTTTTAAAACTTCATCCGGATATGACATATTATATTCATATTCCTGGTTTCTCTCAGGATATTATAAAACCGGTATAATTTGCAAAATCAAAAGGTTTTATCGGACTTTATGATGAATTCATTTCATGGATGAAGAAGAAAAGCAGATGATGAGGGATATGCTCTGGTTAAATGCAGTCATTGCAACAGAGCTCATACAGGTTACTGAAAATACCTCTAAAATTCTGCGAAAAGAGGATATACCAAAATCATGCAGAGCAGAACATAATGCTCTAAGAGATGTCGCCCTAAAAATTGCAGACAGGTACAAACCCGGTACAGATCTTTGCGTTCACCTGGGGAATCACCGGTAATATATCAGTAATATTATTGCAAATCCAAATCCACTATTTTACTCATGAAAATTCTGATGGTTATTGCACCAAAGAGATACCGTGAAGAAGAATTTGAAATCCCCGCAAAAATGTTTGAGGAAGCGGGAATTGAATATGAGGTTGCATCTGTCGAATCAGGTGAGTGCTACGGCATTATGGGGGGAATTCAGAATGCAGATATTGCAATACGTGATGCTGATGAAACCTCCTATGATGCACTTGTGATTGTCGGGGGTCTTGGAGCATCTGACTTCCTGTGGTCTGACGACGACTTAAAAGAGCTTACAGAAAAGTTTGGAAAATCAGGAAAAGTGACAGCAGCAATATGCCTGGCACCTGTAGTGCTTGCAAGGGCAGGTCTGTTAAAAGGACGGCAGGCAACCGTATTTGAGTCACCGGCAACTCTCAAACTGCTAGAAGAGGGCGGTGCCAATTACGTAAAGATAGGGGTTGTTGCAGATATGAATATAATTACTGCAAACCACCCTACCGCATCAGCAGAGTTTGCAGAGACCATAATTGAGAAATTAACCTGCTGAATAAAACCAGAGTTTCGAAATTTATATGGACAATATCCCTGAAGAAAACTGCACAATTGTTGTACCGGCCTACAACGAAGAGAAGAGAATTCTCAGATTTCTTGATGAGGCCCTCCTGTTTGGCGGCCGGTTCATCTTTGTCTGTGACGGAACCGACAAAACAGATGAAATTGTAAAAAAATTCGGAGAAGAAAATCCCGGACTGAAAATAAAGATAATCAGATCAAATACACGCCTTGGAAAAGGCGGAGGGATAATTGAAGGGATAAAGGCGGCTGAGACCGATTATGCAGGTTTTGTAGATGCAGACGGTTCGACTTCTGTTTCCGAATTAAAGCGTCTCTTCTCAGGGCTTGACCGTTATGACTGCGTTATTGGATCAAGGTGGCTTCCCGAATCAAAGGTTTCGGTAAAACAGTCACTTTCAAGGCGGATTCAGAGCAGAATTTTCAATCTTGCAATAAGGGTGCTCTTCTCTCTTCCGTATAGGGATACACAATGCGGCGCAAAGGTTTTTAGAAAAAAATCTCTTGACAGAATTCTGCCGGATGTTACTTCCAGGGGATTTGAGTTTGATGTCGAGATATTGTGGTGCATGAAAAAGGCAGGATGTAAAATTCATGAAGTTCCAATCAGCTGGAACGATATGGAACTCTCTCATGTCGGAGGAGGGGACGGAATTAAAATGATATACAATCTTGTAAAAATCAGATTTGGATAATGCGGGAAATGGCATGAAAAAAAACCTATTCGTAAGGGATGTAAAACCTGATAACAGAGTGGATTCACTTTTTTTAATAGAGAATGCCGACCTTAAAACAGGCAAAAAAGGAAAATACCTCACCTGCACCCTCTCAGACAGCACAGGAAAGATCCCATGCAAGATATGGGGGAGGTACAACGGAGGAGACCAGGAGATTGAATATATATACAAATCCCTTTTTGAAAATGCGGGCTGTGTATTCAGAATTTCCGGGAAGGCCGACTCCTACAATGAAGAGATCTATGTCAGCATAAACGAAGGAATCGAATATCTTAAAAATCCTGCCGAAAGCAAAGGGATAAATGAAGGCGACTTCTTGTTCTCACCAGCAGACATTGAAGGAAACAAAAAGGAGATCCTTCATCTGTCCGAATCAATATCAGATGAGGGACTAAGGAACATAGTCATTTCTGTACTCAAAAAAACAGACGGTTTCTTTGAAAAACCGGCGGCAAAATCAAAACACCATGATTACCCGGGCGGACTCTGCGAGCACACCCTTGAGGTTGCAAAAATATCAGTTTCAATATCAGAGGGAATATCCGGTTCCAACCTTAACAGAGATATCCTGATTGCAGGCGCAATTCTCCACGACATCGGCAAGTGCATGAATTTTGACAGAAAGGGACTCTCATTCCAGGCAAATTCCCTTTATTCTCTTCTAGGACACATTACTCCCGCATTGCAGATGTTGTCAAGGTATGAGGCTTTTACCGACAAAGAAACTTTCGGGGAGCTCATGCATATCATACAGTCACATCACGGGGATTACGGTGATATACGGCCACAGACACCGGAAGCATGGGCCGTTCACTTTGCCGACAATATCAGTGCAACCATTCATGAAGTAAAATCAGATCTTGAGCAGGTGCCAAAAGGCACAAGCACATGGGGAAAAAGGATTGAAGGGTATGTGTATAAATCCGCAAATGAGCCAAAGGAAAGGGCAACCCCAAAACCTCAAAAACATATTCCAAATCAGAAAAGCATCAACCAGTTTTTCTAAGTGGAAAGAGAATCAGGTTTTATATCATCCTTTTACTAATGAATAATGCAGTTGAATATGCAGGAAACATTTGATAAAATAAAAAGATCAACAGGGATTATTCTAGGGGATATTAAAGGTTTAATCTTAAAACCCGTCCCTTCACTTAAGAATCTCCGTAAGAGGACACCTATGGAGACTCTTCTTTATTCTGCCATAATAATTTTTATTTATTCATTTGGATTTGCAATAACAACATTCTACAACCTGGATACCCTCAGGAGTTTTTCATTTCTGGCAGGTTTCGGCCTGATAGAAATTTTTCTGATAATATATGCGATAATCTGGGGTAGTTTGATTATAAACACCCTGTTCCTCCAGATTTTTGTAATAATTGTGGAAGGAAAAAGAGGTCTTTTTGAAACACTTAAAGTAATTGTTTATGGAGGCACGCCGACTTACATATTCGGATGGATTCCAATAATCGGACTGTTAACAGGACTATGGGCACTTATTCTTGAAATACTTGCGATAAGGGAACTTCACGAAATATCCACAGGGCGTGCCGTAATTGCAATGATTATGCCGTACATTATCTTCCTCTGCCTTTTCATTTCATTTACATTAATGCCGGCTCCTGTTCCATTGGATGAATTTTTAACTTTAAATCTCCCTTAAAAAATTTTTTCCCGGATCATTTCAGGAAAATCTTTTTTCTTTGTTTTAAAGTGCAGCCGAAGATATGAACAGCAATATAACTTCAAAAATTTTGAAAGTCAAAGCCAAATAATTATACCTGTAAATCAATATAATCCATATTATTGAAATCAAAGGGGGATTTTAAAAATGGATGAGGATACACATTTCAAAATTTTTATATCACTGATTGTTATCGGGGCTGCAATCGTTGCAGGCATATTTGCCTACGCCATCTTCTTTTACGAGGGTGATCCGGCATATGATTCAGATGAAATAATCAAAGTATCAACCGAAGAGGAACTTGAAAGCTTTCTGAACACATACCAGAAAAAACACGAATATTCTCCGCTGGATTATCTCGGCGGGGGCTTTCTGACAACCCAGAAATCACAGGAAGTGGTTTATGCAACGGGCGATACGGCTCCTGTCCCGATGGAGGCACCACCCGTAACGCCCGCACCCACATTAGTGCCCACATCAGCACCGGTTGTTATACCGGATAGTGAATATGCTTCTGATTATTCCACAACCAACATTCAGGTTGAAGATGTAGATGAGGCCGACTTTGTCAAAAACGACAACAAATACATCTACATTGTGAAAAATAAACATCTGATAATTACCGATGCCTACCCTGCAAAAGATGCGGAGATTGTTTTTGACGGAAGGATTGAGGGAATAAGGGCACATGACATATTTTTAAATAACGACAGGCTTGTTGTCTTCGGAGAGAACAGAACGGAAGAGTGGAGAACACCAAAAGGGAGTGCCGCACCTGTGCTGTTTACAAATATCAATACAAACGCCTGGATCTACAATATAAAAGACAGGAAAAATCCTGAAATTCTTTATACAATCGAACTCCCGGGAGATTATGAGAATGCAAGAATGATAGGTAATTTTGTTTATGCCATTACCCAAAAATCTGTTAACAGATATGAGGAAAACCTTATTCCCGCCGTTAAGGTGAACGGTGTTGTTGCAGACAGGGCTGATATCTGGTGTCCTCCAATCGGGGAATACAACTATGTCATGTACACAGCCACATCATTTGACCTGAAAAATCCAAAACCTCAGTCAGAATCATTCCTGATGGGCTGGAGTAATACTTTCTACATGTCTAAAGACAACATCTACATGGCGTATTCAAGGCATACCCCGTATGAAGAGCCGGTATTTACAGGCGAAACCGACAATACAGGAGACATCCGTCTAAAGACTGTGATACACAGATTCTCAGTTGATAAGGGCGACATAAAATACGCTGCAACAGGCCTGGTGCCGGGGAGACTGTTAAACCAGTGGTCTATGGATGAATATGACAAAAACCTGAGGGCTGCAACAACGACTGATATTTCAGGAGGAGAAGGCCCGAACAGGTACAATAATGTCTATGTCTTAAATCCCGGACTTGAAATTATCGGTAAACTCGAATATATTGCACCTGACGAGAAGATATACTCTGCACGCTTCATGGGCGATCTCCTTTATCTTGTAACATTCAAGCAGATTGATCCATTCTTTGTAATCGATCTTTCGAACCCAAAACAGCCGGGGATTCTCGGGGAACTGAAAATCCCCGGATATTCTGACTACCTGCACCCGTATGATAAAAACCACATAATCGGTATAGGAAGATCAACAGAAGAGAACAAATGGGGCGGAGTCAGTGCAGCGGGATTAAAGATAGCCCTGTTTGACGTTACCGACCTGAACAACCCCGGACTTGTTGATAGTGTGGAAATCGGAGAGGCAGGGACAGAATCGCCTGTTTTAAGAGACCACAGGGCATTTTTATTTGACATACATAAAAATATCCTTGTATTGCCTGTTTATGAGGTTACCAAAATCCCGGTTGAAAACAGCAGATACCCTGATTCATACAGCAGAGGCACATGGAACGGCGCCTATGTATTTGGAATAAATCCTGATTCAGGATTTGAACTTAAAGGAAAGATTGAGCAGAGCAAAGCCGGGAATACATACTGGTATACAAATGATATGATCCAAAGATCACTTTTCATGGACAATGTCATATACACAATATCTAACGAGAGAATCATAATGAGCAGTATGTTAAAACCGGAGCAGAAAATAAACGAGATTATTCTCCCAAAAGACGGGGAAGTTTTTTACGGATACAATGTCTGAAAAATTTTCCTAAATTTCAGACAATCTCTTTTTTCCGTGTTTCTACCTGATATTTTTCATTGAAAGATGACTTCATCGATTCAAGGATGGACTGTTTCTCTTCAATCAGAGCTTTTTCTTCAAGTGCAAGGTTGTATTCATCAGGAGAGAGGGACCTGTCCGGATATTTGCTGTTGAATTCCTCCACCATGTCATCGATTTCGGCAGAGAGCCTGTTGAAATTTTCTCTTTCGTAGATATAATCCTTAAAGTCCTTTGGGTTTTCAAAAAAATGCCCTTTGAAATAATTGTCATTTTCAAAGACAAGGTATCCGCCGGTTGCCTCAACACCTGTCCAGCGCCCGGGGGATGTTTCTGCAAGAACCCAGGCATGCTGGTATTTGTTTGGGGAAACAGAGGAGTCATCAATGTTCCCTGCCGCAATTACGGCCCTGATGTCCGCTGTTTCAATAATATTCCAGATGTCAGTAACCATATCGGCACACATGAACTCCTCGCTTTCAAGGTACGTGTGCTCTTCATAATATTTTTTTACAATTCCATTTAAAATCCTTATTTTCTCAGCTTTTTCATCTTCTATTGCGAATCCAAGTTCAAAATACGATCCGTCAGGGTGCTGTACCCTTGCGGTGTACTTTCCTGCTTTAAAACCATCCGTTTGTAAAGTGTGATCAAAGCTCTCGTCACCGGACAGAATAACTTTGGATTTATATACTTCTTCCCCGGTTTTGTTGTAGACTATCAAAATTTCCGTCCCTGTGCTCCCGCCAAGTGAATAACCAGTAACCCTGATCTCATCACCTGCTGCAAATATTCCTGATCCTTTAATTCCGCCATAAACCCTCACTTCAGAATTTTCTGACAAATCCTTATAAAATTCAAGAGTTTTTCCGGATTCAACTGTAATATTGTCCCTGAAATTCGGGTATCTCGGATCATTGTATCTGAGTTCGATTTCATGGACTCCGGACCGGACAGAGTTGATTACACAGGGAGTTGTTCCCTTGTATTCACCGTCAAGGTATACTTCAGCACCAGCAGGGTAGGAATCAGCCTCAATACTTCCCTCAAAAAGACCAGGGGCTGTGCATCCTGAAGAAAAGACAAAAAGCAGTACCGAAATTACGAGCAGTGGTGTTCTCATGAATATAGGGAGTTAGTTGTAAATGACTGCATAAAATAATTTTTACATTTACCTGTATAATATCCGGATTGTAAGATTTACAAAAAGACATTTTTTTATTTTTATCAAACAAGTACTTTTTTAATGTTTACTCTTTCGGATTTTATAAACCTCCCACAGGATGAAAATATTGTTCAGGAATACGGAGGATTCACTCTAAAAAAACCACAAAACGCCGGACTCAATATTGCACTGACAACAAAACGCCTGATATTATACGGATTTACAAAAAAATCTGCGAAATCCGGGAATTTGTCGCTCATCCAGGAGATGAGAATTAACGATATAAAAGGCGTGGAAATATATGAAAAAAAAGTGCCGGAAATGCATCTGGCAGGCATCGGCATTTTATTTATGGCCGCTTCATTCACAGGATTTTTAAATCCGGCACCGTCCGTATTCCAGACTCTGGACACAATTTTGAAAAACCAGATCTCCGGAATATCGCTAATATTTTCAATAGGAATAATTTTTGTCATCCTCTCATTTTTGCTTAAGAAAAGGGAGCTGTCAATAAAATTCAAAGGCAGATCTGAAAATCTCAACTGCGGCATTTTCAGCGACAAAACCGTGATTGCCGGAGGTTCTGAAGAACAGAGGCTTATTAGGGAGATTGGAAGCGTCATCATGAATATTCAGGAAAGTTGTGAGGATGCATTATCGCACACTGGTGTTGAAGTAAATCCTGATGAATTTTTTGAAAAATCCCTGCCGGATGAAGATTCTGATGTTTTAGAGACAGAAGTTACAAAAGAAGAAAAAAATTTAGAAATAAAACCAAAAGAACCACCTTTGCAGTTAGATGAAGACTACGGGGATGACTTTTCAGAGTCACCTGATCTTTCCGGGAGCAAAAAATCAGAAAAAGATGATTATCTTTTTTAAAAATTTTATTTTCTGCGGATTCTCACAGATTCCGCATGTGCATGAAGACCTTCGGCATCTGCGAGGGTCTCAACAATATCTCCAATATCCTCAAGCCCTTCCCTGTCAATAATCTGAACGGTTGAGGTCTTGCAGAAGTGATCCACGTTTAATCCGGAGTATACTTTGGAGTACCCGGCTGTCGGAAGAACATGGTTTGTTCCGGATGCATAATCCCCGCATGCAACAGGTGCATAAGGCCCTACAAATATCGAACCTGCATTTCTGACACGGTTTAATACAGAGAGTGAATCAGATACCTGAATTGAAAGGTGTTCAGGTGCAATCTCGTCAATGAAGGACACTGCTTGTGACATACTGTCTGCAATTACGAAACCGGACTGTGCCAGAGCCTTTTCAATGATCTCGTTTCTCGGAGCATTTAAGAGAAGCTTTGATACCTCTTTGTCAACCCTTTCCGCCAGACTTCTGTCGGTTGTAACAAGAACACACGCTGCATTGGGGTCATGTTCCGCCTGTGCAAGTATGTCAGCCGCAATGAACTCAGGGTTTGCAGAAGAATCCGCAATAATTCCAATCTCAGACGGGCCTGCCGGGAAATCAATCTCAGCATGATCTCTGAGCATCATCTTTGCAGCGGTTACATATACGTTTCCTGGCCCGACAATCTTCTGGACAGGCTTTATGGAATCAGTTCCAAGCGCCATTGCAGCTATTGCCTGTGCACCGCCAGCGCGGTATATTTCAGACACACCTGCAATATCAAATGCAACAATAGTCAGGGGGTTTACAGGCGGAGGGGTGCATGCACAGATTTCACGGACACCCGCAACCCTTGCCGGAACAGCGGTCATAAGAGCCGTTGACGGATATGAGGCACGGCCTCCTGGAACATAACAACCGACTCTCTGAAGTGGTGTTGTCTTTACCCCGAGTGTGATCCCCGGCTGGATTTCACGCAGCCAGAGATCATTTCTTCTCTGGAGTTCATGAAACTCAGAGATTCTTGCCTCGGCTTCAATCAGATTTTCAACAAGGTGTCCGTCGACTTCATCATATGCCGCCTCTACCTCATCCTCTGTTACTGCCAGGCTTTCAAGTTCGACCCTGTCAAACTTTTTGGCATATTCAAAAAGGGCGGAGTCACCGGATTTGCGCACGTTTTCAACAATATCCGATACACTGTCATACACGCCTTCAAGACTTGAACGCCTGCCAAAAACCCATGAGTTTACATCCAGCTCTTTTAACATAAAAATCAGTATAAAAATTTGGATTCAGGAGAGAATTAATGTATCTGAAAAATAAAAAAAGCCGGTTTTGAGGGTTATCAGGAATCCTGCCCTGATCTGTACATCTCAACAGGAGCGGTTATCTCAAAGCGGGCACCTTTTCCTTCTGTTCCCCTCTCTTTGATCTCAATACCTGTAATTGCCAGGATCTCTTTTACAAGGAAAAGGCCATAACCGGTATTTGAGCCGTAGCCCTGATCAAAGATCTTATCCTTTTTAAAATCAGGAACGCCGTTCCCGTTGTCTTCAACCACCAGAACACCTTTTCCGTCATCGGCAATGTATGAAGTTACGCGGATTTTTTCTGCACCACCATGACGGATTGCATTTTCAAAAAGGTTGTATAATACCTTCTCAAACATAGGATCGACATAAAGCTCCATTGTTCCTGTGTCAACAGAAACATCAAGCTCTGAAAAAAGGCGGTTTTTAAGGACACTGCGGCAGACCCTGTCAACATTAAACCAGGAGGGTTTTTCTATGCCTAAGTCCTGGTAATCCTTTGTAAATTCGATTTTTTCAAGAATCTCCATACAGGCGGTAAATACCTTCTGAAGATACCCGTATGTCATCGAATCCTTTGGTATCTCATCGAGTTCTTCGATTAACTCCTCATATCCGATTATGGCCATCATCTGGTTTATGATGTCATGCCTTGTAACGGATGAGAGCAGATTAAGTTTTTTGTTGGCCTCGCTTATAGCAATCTGGGCATTTTGAAGCTCTGTGACATCATGATTTATCCCGACCATACGCAAAGGACTGCCTGAATCATCCCATTCGACAACCTCACCCCTGCATGTAACCCAGATCCATCCTTTGCTTTCAAAATCCCTAATCCGGAATGTTTCAATGATGCTTTTTGCCTTGCCTTTTGCACACCTGCTGAGTTTTGTTCTGAATCTTTCAGCATCATCGGGATGGATCATGATCTCTATGATCTCTTTAAATGAAATCGGGCTTTTTATTCTATATGCATAATTATTATAGAAACTTGGATCATGAATGACAAGATCCTTTTTTATGTCCCAGTCCCAGGGCCATTGTTTCGAACTTTTTAGTGCAAGCCTGAGTCTTTTTTCATTCTCCTTAATTGATCTGTTGACCATCACCTTCTCTGTGATGTCAATACAGACACCAAAGGATGTGTATATATTGCCGCCTTTGTCAGTATGATGTGTCCATTTTGAATTGACATATCTTATGCTGCCGTCAGAACGGATTATTCTGTATTCAACAGAACCGGGTCTGTTCAGTTCAACAGATAAACCAAATGCTTCAACTACTCTCTGCCGGTCATCAGGATGAATAACACTGACAAATTTTTCAGAATCGATGAACTGTGAATCCTTTATAATTCCAAATAGTTTGTAAACCTCGTCAGACCACTCTTCCATCCCGGTTTTGTGATTATATTCCCAGTACCCGAGCTCAAGTATTTCAGCGGCTTCTTTTAGCTTTTTTTCACTGATAAAAAGATTTTTTTCAAGTTTACAAAGCCTGTGCTTTTGAAGGGCCACCTCTATTGCCGCTTTTAGATCGCCTTCTCTGAACGGTTTTGTGATGTAGCCGTAAGGATTTGTCTCAAGAGCAAGTTTTACTGTTGCATCATCGGAGTATGCTGTCAGAAAAATAACAGGGATGTCTGCAATCTCATTTATTTTTTTTGCGGTAATTATACCGTCCGGATCACCCCTCAGATTTATGTCCATTAAGATAAGATCAGGTCTCTTTTCAATCGCAAGTTTTATCGCACCTTCTGAGTCAAATGCAGTCCCTGAAACACTATAACCATAAGAGAGTATCGTCTTCTTAATAGCCATGGCTAAAATCGCTTCATCCTCGACTATTAGTATGCTATAATTCTCTCCGGACATAAACTCAAATCCTGTGCTTTATTATATACTCCACGGATAAAAGCACAAAAAACTTCTATCCCAGGTATTATATCCCTGCAGATTCTTTAAGTGGTAATGGTTTCATCCCTGATAATATAGCAATTGCGTATTTGTCAATTCCCGACCATAATATGATAAAATATTCACTAACATTTAATTTCAAACCGTGTATATTATTTAAAAAAGGGGCATTATGTCCTAATATTTAAAATACTAATCAGGAAGCAGTTACTGTTTTGATAAATTTTAAAATATTAAGAGGAGCATGAAACGACACTCCCGGTTATAGAAGCGCAGAAAGGGAATAAGTTATTGATTTTCAGCGTAGACATCCCTTTTAAAAAGAGTCAGGACAACTTAGTGAGAATTATATTGAGATTTTTTACACTTTTTTTACAAGAGAGGTTTTTGTATTTCACCAAGGCCCCGCAAATAAACCGGCCATGATAAAACTGTTTATAGAGATGAAAACAAAATTAAAATAAATAGAGTTTCTGAATTCCTTTCAGACATCATAAAATGAAGGCCTTTTAAATGAACCAGATTAAAAAAGCGGTAATCCCTGTTGCAGGGCTTGGAACAAGGTTTTTGCCGGCGACAAAATCCATGCCAAAAGAGATGCTCCCCCTCCTTGACAGACCTGTCATCCAGTATGTGATAGAGGAAGCGGTAAGCTCAGGGATAGAGGATTTAATCCTTGTAACGGGAAGGGGTAAAAGAGCAATAGAGGATTATTTTGACGATTCCCCCGAACTTGAGATGCACCTTGAAAAGCACGGCAAAACAAGAGAGCTCGAGATTGTAAGGGACATCTCATCCCTGATTGACATACACTACATACGGCAGAAAGAGCCCCTGGGACTCGGGGATGCAATATTACGTGCTGAAAAACACATCGGAAACGAAGCTTTTGCAGTGCTCCTCGGTGATGATATAATTACAAACAGCCGCCCGTGCACTGCACAGTTAATTGACGTATACAACAGATACCGTTGCAGTGTCATTGCCGTTGAGGAGGTGCCATATGAAAAAATCAGCAGTTACGGCATTATCTGCGGAAGAAAAGTGGACGGCTCACTCTACCATCTCGAAGACATTGTTGAAAAGCCGGATCCAAAAGATGCTCCTTCAAATCTCGGGGCAATCGGAAGGTACGTATTTACTCCGGAGATATTTGACTGCATCAAAAAGGCCGGCACCGGAGTCGGCGGGGAGATACAGCTTACAGACGGCATAAGACTCTTAAAAGACATTCAGACCGTTTACGGATACTCGTTTTCAGGCAGAAGATATGATACCGGCGACAAACTCGGGTTTATGAAAACCCTGATTGACTTTTCACTTGATGATCCTGAAATTTCAGCGGATGTCAGGGAATACATGCAGAATATTCTAAAAATATCTTCCAAATAAAAATTCAGAGAGAATACTGCAAAAAAGGTTCATTAAAAGAAAAACAAGAGGCTTTTTCAAATGATTTACAAAACAGGCATTGACATGAATCTTCATTGATTCACAGCCAATGCATACAATATCTGATGAAAAAGCCAAATATCTCGTCTTTTAAGCCTGAACAGAGACCACTGTTCAGCAAATCACCCTCATATTTTTATATTAATAAATCAATTCCAAAATATATTATGTACAACATTATTATGGGGATACTGATAGTCATCATATCCTTTGCAGCGGGGATAGCCGCCGGCTATTTTATTATGAAGACATACTTTCAAAAGAGGTTTGTTTCTGCCGCTGTTAAATGCAGGGATGATGACTCTTTTGAACCTCTGATAACAGAAATCGAGGAAATATCATAATTTGGGGGGAGAAAATATGGATAGCGATCTAATAGGTTACCTTGGTCTGGCCATTGTTACATTCTGCTTTGGCCTTTTATGCGGATTTCAGGTGGCACATATAAAATACACAAAAAAACTTGCAAAGATGGTAAAGCGATGCATCCACTCAGGAACGATTGCACCCGTTTTGGTGGAATTAAAAGAAACCGATGATTTGTAAATTTCAGGGCAAAATCTTTCTTTTCTCCCCTGATCAAAAATACATTTACACTTTGAGAGGCAAATAATACTCTGATGAAAGCCACCGTTCTTGCCAGCGGAAGCAAGGGAAACTGCACATATATAGAGGGGGATTCAGGCGCAATACTCATTGATGCCGGCCTCAGTGCAAAGGAAACACTAAAAAGGCTTGAACTCTCAGATGGCAAAAAAGACCTGATCAAAGCAATTCTTGTTACACACGAACATACCGATCACATAAAAGGCCTTGATGTGCTTGCCCGGAAACTTGGAGTTCCGGTTATATCAACACAGGGCACACTCTGGGAATTTGAAGGCAAAAGAAAATCTGACAAGCCGATAACACTTGAGGCGATAAAAACAGGAGAGGAATTCTCTGTTGACGGATTTTTTGTCAAAGCATTTTCAACTTACCATGATGCATGTGACCCCTGCGGATTCTGCATCAGTGAAAATGACACCATGCTTGGTTTCTGTACCGATACCGGACAGATCACTGATAAAATGCTCTCATATCTTCAAAAATGCGATTCCCTCATACTTGAGAGCAACCACTGCCCCATAATGCTTGAAAACGGCCCATATCCCGTATTTTTAAAAGAGAGAATAAGGGATGTAAAAAGAGGGCATCTCTCAAACAACGCGGCATCTGAGTGTCTGAATAAAATGAACGGAGATGTCGGAGATGTAATTCTTGCACACTTAAGCGAGGAGAACAACAGGCCGGACAAGGCTCTTGAGACTGCAAGAAAGGGGACAGGCCTTTTTGCAGATAGTATAAACTTTCATGTCTCCCTTCAGCACGAACCGGCAAAAACTATTGAAATATAAACTATACAAAAATACGGACTTTAAATTATGGAATTTTTGGAATTTTCTAACATCTGCGAAAATCTTGAGAGTACAGGGGGCAGACTCGATACAATCGATATAATAGCTGAAGTTCTGCCAGGATTAAACGATGACGAACTCTCAGTATTCATAAGATTTCTAATGGGCAAAATATTCCCGGACTGGAGTTCGGAAAAGATCGGAATCGGGCCGAATCTGATATTCGAGTCTGTGGCATACGTTGTCGGGAGGAACAAAAAAGAAGTCATAAAAAGTATTTCATCCGCCGGAGATGTCGGCCGTGCAGTTGAAAAACTTCTTCTCAAAAAAGAGCAGACCTCATTTTTCTCAGAATCACTTGACCTGCTTGAGGTTTACAGGGATTTTGAATATCTCGCAGGTGTCGGGGGAAACAGATCACAGCGTGAGAAGCTCAAAGTCATAAAGAGGCTTTTTGCAAACGGAACCCCCTCAGAAGGAAAATACATCTCAAGGCTGATGCTTGGAGAACTCAGAATAGGGGTAGGCGAAGGAAATATCAGGGAGGCTATTGCAAAGGCATTTTCCGTTCCCCCTTCCTCAGTTGAACATGCACATCAGGCAGCAAATGATCTCGGAGAGATTGCGGTTCTTGCCAGAAAAGGCGAGGAAGAACTGCTCAAGGTTAAAATTGAACTTTTCCGGCCTGTAAAGATGATGCTTGCAAAACAGGGGACAATTGCAGGTATGATCTCTGATTATGGAGCAATTGCGGCGGAATATAAATATGACGGCACAAGGTTTCAGTTTCATAAAAAAGGTGACAGTTGCAGGATATACTCACGAAAACTCGAAGAGGTTACAGATGCACTGCCTGACATCTCCTCAATGCTCCTTTCTTCAACAGAGCATGATGTAATTCTTGACGGAGAGGTAATCGCAGTAAAAGACGAAAGACCAATGCCTTTTCAGTACGTCCTGAGGCGTTTTAGAAGAAAGCACGACATTGCCGATCACATGGAGACAATAAAACTCGTGCCAAATCTTTTTGATATTCTCTATCTTGACGGAGAGATGTTAATTGACCTGCCCTTTGAGAAAAGAAGGGAGATTCTTGAACAAAATGTCAGCAGTTTCATTGCACCGCAGATAGTCTCCAAAGATATCAATGAGATAGAATCATTCTACAAAAACGCCCTTGACGACGGCCATGAAGGTATTATGGTAAAGTCCCGTGCGGCACATTATACCCCCGGCATCAGGGGAAAAGACTGGACAAAGATAAAGCCGGCTGTTGATACAATAGACCTCGCAGTAATTGGTGCGGAGTGGGGAGAGGGAAAAAGGGCACACCTTTTTGGCTCTTTCCTGCTTGCATGCCAGGATGAAAGGGGTGAACTTCTTCCGGTCTCAAAGGTCGCAACAGGACTCTCTGATGACATGCTCGCATCCGTCTTTGAAATTCTCAAAGACCTCGTTATCACGGAATCCGGAAAGGAGGTCACATTTGAACCTGAACTTGTCTTTGAGGTGGGATATGCCGAAATCCAGAAAAGCGTCAATTACAGGGCCGGGTATGCTCTGAGATTCCCGAGGTTTATCAGATTCAGGGATGACAAGGGGGTTGACGAGATTGAAACCATATCTTCTATTATAGACAGGTTCACTGCACAGTCAAACAATAAATAAATCAACTCTTTTTCCCGATAATTGCAAAACCTTATTAACCGTTATATCTTTTTTTAACTGAGGATTCATATGTCTATAAAAAATAAAGCATGTATTGTAGGGGCAGTTCTGTTACTTTCCGCCCTTTTTGCACTGCCTGTATCTGCAGTCATTCAGGAGACAAACGGAATGGGAACCGTATTCTCTGTAAATGATCTTGAAAAGACAATCACAATCAATTCCGGTTATCAGTACACGATTACATACTCAGGCTCGACACCCAATGAAGAGTGGATAGAATCCACACAAAAACAGGTCACGGGAACAGTCCCTGATGATTCGGCACTTGACACATTTAAGGCAGGAGATCCTGTAAGATTCATCATACTCGGCGGTGACGGCGGCAGATATCTCGGTATTGCAAAGATGACAGAGGTTTCCCCAAAAGCAAGGGTAACAGATCTGATCGGTGATCCTGACAGAATGATATTCAAACAGCTCACAGGCGGTTACATCCTGTCAACAGAGACAGATCCAATCTGTTCGGAATGCACAGGGACAACATGCGAAGCTGCATTTTCCAACATAAAAGTGGTAAAGGACAGCGTCACACTTACAGAAGAAAAGCTCCTCCCGGGAAAGTCATATATATACGAAACCAAAAACCCTGAAGATTACGACTTTTCCATCCTATTTGTCAAAGGCGAGGCTGCTGCCAATATCTGCTCATCAACAAAGGACATGATGATGACAGGCCCGCAGCCGGTTTCAGTATATGAAATCCACATAACTCCGGGGAAACTTCCGGCAACAAAAACACCTGCAGCAGAGACACAGGCACCAACCCAGGAATCCCCCGGATTTGCGTTTCTGATCACAGCAACAGCAATCGCAGGTGCTGTTCTTTTCATTAAAAGGGACTAAAAAATTAGATGAAGGATATTTCCTTTCATTTTTTAGAATTTTTTTACTTTTTTGATCTAAAAATCAAAGAGTGTTTTCTGGGTTTTTATCTCGTGTACAAGACCTGAATTTGCGAGCCATTTATCAGACCCGAGAATTTTTGAAACAGAGTTTATACCTTCATTTAAGTTTTCACATTTTAGAGGTCCCGCCTTCATTGCCGCACGGGCGGCTTCCCTTATGACCCATGTTCCAAGCGGCGCCCAGTATTCTCCCGTAACCTGCCTGACGACAATTACCCGGGCACAGCGCCTTATGCCTGACAAATATTCAAGAACGGCAAGTCTTCCGGAATAATATGCCCCTGCAATAGGGGAATATTTGGATTTGTTCTTTTTGTTCTCCCCATCGGCAACGATTACCTCACTATCCCCGGACCAGAGGCTGTTCTTCTCCCAGATTTCAACCATCTCATACTTCCAGTCGCCGGGCACCAGAAGACAGATTATCCGGTTTGCATGGACCATACCGGTAAAAACGAGGACATCCTCAAGAGGCGGATACTTCATCACCTCACTTTTCATCCGCTTTGATACAGTATCATCGATTGCCGTTATCCCCCACTTTGTAGGGACAATATGACGGTTTGACCCGGTGCCCAGAAGACCGGCTGTCAGAATGTTCTGGATCCGGTGTACATCCACGCCTCCCTTGTAGAGTTCATAAATTCCTTCCGTTGCCTTTAAATCAGTATCAGAGGTGATTTTGTCAACGATGCGGGCAACACTGGCATTATCAAGAATATCCATCTTTTTTATATCCCCCGAAAGCCCTACCGGCGCAAGTGTGCCGTCAAATTTCAGATCAAAATTTACAGGCTTTTCAAACGCAACCTCAACATCAACAGGAACTGAGGAGAGAGCGACTTCCTGAATGTTGTCCTCAAGCCGGCCTTTTATTGCCGTTCCGCGAATCGTCCGGGACCTTAAGGAGACGACATCGTCAATTGAGTAACCCCTCTCAACCCATATTTCCGGATTGTCGTTCTCCTGTATCATTAACGGCCCGCCTGATACATTCGGATACCCGTAGCTTCCGACAAAAACAGAGGGGCTCTCACCCATATAGTTGTCAACCGGCTTCATGTTGACTTTTGCATGGAAGCGGCTGACAACAGGGCACCTTAAAAGGCCGCAAAAACCCCTTCCCTTGCACTCAACACAAAGACCTGCCCGCTTCATCTTCCATCAAATACCCTTTCAGCCCTTTTTCCAAGATACAAAAGAACACTCTCAACAAACTCATTCCATCCATAAACACAGGGAAGACCAAACTTTTCCACAATCTCGACACCGACATCGTCATCACGCTCACCATTTAAGGAGATAATGACAGAATTGGGTGGATACGATTCAGGGACAATATGATCACAGTCACCATCTGTTACACCAAATACCGGTATCCCGAGATGAGAGCAGATATGACAGCATACCGCTGTGGTATCATCGCCGACTGATAAAATGCCGGCAGTATTTTCATCGGTTTTTTCATAACATTCGTGTGCAGAGTGATCAACGACACAGATATTCCCGGATTTATTTTCCGGATTAACGCTCCTGGCAGATTTATTTCTTATAGCACCGCTCTTGCACCACAAATCTCCGGGGTTAGGTTTTCCCCGTCTTAGCAGTTTCTCAATACCGTGCTCTTTAATCAAAATTCCTGAGACTGCACGGATGTTATCCTCAAAAACCTCAATTATTACTTCAGAGGCCGTTGCCTGACCGATTACAATACCGTTTACAAAAACAGGCTCTCCGGCAACACATCCCCTTATTCTTTTGATGTTACCGGATACACACGCCGAACCATCACCCGATGAAACATTACGGATTTCAAAGCCCGTCACTTCAAAGAGATAATTTAAAAGCTCCGGGTCTCCAAAATCCCAGTTGTATATGATACTACCTTTCAATCCGTTCTCTATATGCAAAAGACCCCGGGGATTTATTCTTCCTGCAACAATTTCCCCGAATATTCTTCCGGATTCCTCATTTTTGCCTGAGTTGACCAAAAAGAGAGGCATCTTTGGCGGGACGGAATTAATTATGGCAGAAGGAGGTATTCCCGGACAGACTACCTTTAGCCCGGACTCTTCTGCCGCAGTCCTTGCCATAATGCCTGCGGCAATTATCACTGAGGGTTTTGTTTTTTCTGCCATGGTTTTTGCAAAGCCATTGTCAAACGGTTCAGGGCCGTGAACAATCATGACAGGCCCTTCTTTTTTATATTCTTTCATGAAATTTCAAAAAAATATTCAGAGAATGTATGAATAATCCCCAATGCCCGCCTTCATCTCACCTTTAACAGGTATCCAGCCGGAGACAGGCCCTTTGAGATTTACTGTTATCTTATCAGTGAAACTGTTCTCCTTTGCGGAGAAGACATTCCATTCATTTTTGCCTGTCGTTGAAATTATGATTTTAACATCAGTATCAGGCTTTGCATCGAATTTTGCATAGATGTATGAGTTATAAAAAATCAGATCACCTGATTTTGTTATCTCTGATTTTGGATTTAATGTATATTCATTCAAAACGGGGCTGACTGTATCAATCAAAACATCCGTATCGGCCTCTGAGCCGAATCTGCCATTTCTGATGCTTTTTGATGTGACTTTCATCATCATGCTTTCCTTTGCACCGAAAAGTTCAAAGTCCATCTCACTTCCGGATGAATATCCAAAACCGTCAACAATCCTGACTCCCGGGAGGGAATTTCCTTTCTTTGACGAGACCGGCAGGAAAAGCGTTACATCCGATATTACATCGGATGAATCAATCATCACATCGTATGTGTACGTGCTCTTTACATCAGACGCGACTAACAAAAAGCCGTCAGGATATACTGTCCCGATAGCGCTTATTGCAATGAAGACTGCAATAGCAAATCCTGCAATTATTACAAGCATTGTTTTTACATTTTCATTCATCAGTGTTTCACCTCATTTCAAAAATCCGGATATTATAACAATTCATCAATCACTTTCATCGCATTTACCTTTCCATCCTGCTTTATGAAAAGGTCAATCATATTAGGGGGCTTTAATTCAAGAGCATCATCAATTGCATCGCTTAACTTCCTTTTTGTCACACTGTTTCCCGGAAGCATGATACCGGCGCCGATCTCCTCAATTTTACGTCCGTTGTTCCACTGCTCCGGATGGTAGGGATCAATTATCATGACACAGGGCTTGTTGAACAGAAGCGTTTCATGCAGACTTGTAAGACCTCCGTGAAGAATATTCAGTCTTGATTTTGACATGAAGTAAAGCAGGTCAGGCACGTATCCGTGCGTTATAAAATTCTGAGTCTCTCCGGGAAGTCCGGGTGTTGTTGAAAATACATCAAATTTATGATACGGCCTTTCTTTTGATATTTCATACAAAAACTCATAGAGAGGAAGTTTAAAAGGCTCCCCGCCAAAACTTGCGAATATGTTCTCGCTTGAGACATCATACATTGAAGGCTCTACATCCATTATCGGCCCGATAAACCTGTATCTGGATCTGTCTTCAGGAGGTATTTCAAGATTGTATGAACTAACAGAGTTTGGGGGTGCAAAATCCGGTACCAGAACTGTATCCGGAAGTGAGAGATATTTCTCAACAATATTGCTTAAGGCATGCCAGTGTGCCGAATCCTGATCAGAGGCCGAGGCAAATTTGTTCTGGTTTGTAATGAAGAGTGATGGTATACCTTCCATCTTTGCGGCTCCGACCGATGCATACATGGTGTCGGCAATCAGGAGATCAATTGAATTTTCCCGAATAAGACTTTTTATATGCATAAATGACCGGAACAGGTCAACAATCACTCCCTTTGAAGACCAGAGAGTCTTTGAAAGGCTGAAATAACCGCAGTCACCCTCAAGACTGACTTCACGAACAGTTTCAAACGAAGTGTATCCGTCCTGTTTTTTTATAAAATCATATGCCTTCCCATATGAGGCAAAATAACATTTATGACCATATCTCTCAAAGTAACGGGCAAGCTTTGATGTACGGGAGGCGTGACCAAGCCCCTCACCGCATACAACGAAAAGTATTCTCATCAGATTCCTCTTATATTCGGGCTAAATTTAAGTAAAATATCAATAATGCCATTCTAATTTATTATTACATGAATTATTAGTCAATATGATGCAAAAAGGGTTTTTGTAAAATCATTAAATTACAGGATTCTCACTTGGTTATTGCATCAACAATTTTACCAACTACAGGAGATATAAAGAAAGCAACAGGAAATGCGGCAGCAAATCCTGTGATAAAAGAATTCCCCCATTTGAAAAGAAAATCCTCACAAAAACCGCATAATGTCCATGTAATTATTGCAGACATTATTACAGACATCGCAAAGGACATCAGACCTGCAAAAAGGAACGGGTAATATTTCCGGTCTATTTTACGCAATGTGCCATACTCTCCCGATTAGAATAAATCTTTTTTAGGAATCCTGTCTTTAAATAAATTTGTGAGAATACAGAAAATTTAACACTATGTTAAAGAATAAAATACAAAAAAATAATTCTGAAGCAAGAATTTTAAAATCAAAAGAATAGTGGGCTCGTTGAGATTCGAACTCAAGACCTCCGCCGTGTCAAGGCGACGTCATAAACCAGCTAGACCACGAGCCCCTTTTTACTGCCTTAGTGCTCTATAATATCTGTATCCTAAGCTATAAAAACAATTCTCTTTGAATGTCATATACATATGATAAAATAATAATGCGGGATAATTCTCAAATAAGTTTTGGTAAATATGCAACCAGTTCATCTTTAAAAAAATCATGAAAATAGTGTTTTTCAAAGTCCGGCCTATTCCAATTTATGTTTCTAAAATAACTCTCAAATACCATAAAGGAATATTTTTATTCTAATCAGGAATAATACAAAAGAGTTTTAAAACAGGTGAAAAATTTTGAAAATTTTTATAAAAGCTGCATGCCTGATCTTTCTTTTATTACTTACCCCTCCACCTGTTAATGCAGAATCAGATGATCTCCACATCACATATATTGCAGCCTGTGATGAAAATTTTCCACCCTATGAATTCAGGGATGAAAACGGCCTCCCTTCAGGGTATGATATTGACATTTTAAACGCAGTTTCAGACGAGATGGGGCTTGAAATCAAAATAGTCTGTATGCCATGGAATGAGGCAATAAAGGAATTTGAATCCGGAAATGTAGATCTTCTGGCAGGAATGTTTTATTCAGAAAAAAGGGAAAATTATACTGATTTCAGCATTCCTTATAATGTTGTTTCGCACTCCGCTTTTATCAGAACCTCAAGCCCTGATATTAATTCCCCAGAAGACCTGCGTAATAAAAAAATCATTGTGCAGTCAGGGGACATAATGCACGAATATCTTTTAAATACAAATCTTACCGCCAATATAATTGTTGTTGAAAGTCCACTGGAAGCACTTAAGCTTCTCTCTTCGGGTAGCCACGATGCAGCTTTGATTTCAAAGCTTCAGGGACTGTACTTAACTGACAAATATAATATTGAAAACATCAGATCAACAGGCCCTCTAATAAAGACACCAAAATACAGTTTTGCAGTAAAAAAGGGCAACAGGGTTCTTCTGGGAGAATTAAACGAAGGACTGTACATCCTTGAAAACTCAGGAAAATCTGATGAAATCTATGAAAAATGGTTTGGCGTATATGAACAGAAATCACAATTTGAAGAGGTTATAAAGATCCTTTTCTGGATAATAACTCCTTTTATCGTCCTTTTGGGAGTATTATTCCTGTGGTCGGCAACTCTTAAGAGAAAAATAAATGAAAAAACTGCAGAACTCTTAAAAGAACTTGAAGAACGAAAAAAAGCAGATATAGCACTAAAAGAAAGTGAAAAAAAATATCGTGAGGTCTTCAACAACGTCACAGAAGGAATTTTCCTGAATGAATTTGAGGATGGAAAACACACAGGAAAAGTAATTGAAGTAAATGACATAGCATGCAGACGTCTTGGATATTCCCGCGATGAAATACTCAGTATGCCGGCAAAAGATATTCAGGATTTAGGAATACTCCCCGAGGCCGGCTCTGTTGGTGAAACACTAAATAACGGATATGCATCTTACGAGACAATGGCAAAAAGGAAGGACGGCAGCACATATCCGGTAAACATTAACAGCCGTATCTTTGAATTAAACGGCAGGAATGTTGTCATATCCCTTGTAAGAGATATAACTCAGGAAAAGGAATCACAAAAGCGGGAGGCGAAGGCACTCAGACAGATAGAGAAGAACCTAAACCAGCTTGCAATATTAAATGACCATATAAGAAATCCTCTGGCGGCGATTGTAGGGTATGCCGACCTTGAAGATGGAAAATACTCTGATAATATAATAAACCAGGCCGAAGAGATTGACAAAATTATTTACAGGCTTGACAGGGGATGGCTTGAATCTGAAAAAATCAGCGCCTTTTTAAAGAAGTATTACAGTATTGATTCAGAAAAAAACAATGAAGAAAATGAATGAATTTTTGAAATTAATATTTTTTTATCCAATTGATAATTAAACAACCATAACAGAGCCTGTTTTAATAATTATAAAATATGCTAAAATTGCAAGCAAAATTACCACAATAAGCAGCATTACGGGAATTAAAACTGCAAGTAATGCTCTTTTTGTTGATACCCCGTGAAATTCACGCAGTGCGATAACCTCAAGTACAAATAACCAGATCCATGCGACAATGTTTACAAGAGGTATCCATCCTATCAGTGCAAAAGGCGTAAACGAATAAATTGTGGCTTTTATAGTCTTTTCTATACCTTTTCTTCCTCCCAAAATGTAAATACACACATGAAAAATAAGTGATATGACAATAAGACCAATGACTGCTGTGATTATTGAATATAATATTGAAAACAGCCCGGTTAACAGCGAAATTATCACAATCAGTTCCAAATTCATACCCGGATAAAAAAAGCTGATTACCCCGACAATAAACATGTTTACAATCCCGGATAAACATGAAAAGACAGAAATTATCGCTATAAAATACGGAATTGTGGTTTTTAATGGCTCATCATGGCAGCTTTGGAATGTTTCTATCGGATTTAATATGATGCCCTTAAACTTTTGATAAATATCCGAAAGCATTGAAGAGAGGTATTCCAAACATTGTATTTCTATTTGTTGAATTAAACCTGAAAAAAATCTGATTTTAAAAATAGCAGAAATTTGACCCTCCCAAATTCTTTTTTCTCATAAATCCCGTATGGGACTTTATGAGAAGAAAAAAAATATTTTTGAAGGGTTTTATACGAGGTGGAAGAGTGGGTGGGTGTCCACCTGTGGCTCAAGGCCAAACTCTTTTGCAGCCTCTGCAAGTACGATATCTGAGAATGCAATTGCTGTGGAAGCAGATTCACAGTTCTCGATAGGTCCGTACATGATAAGATCTGCACCAAGTGTTGCTGCCATGATGTTGCATCCGATATCCGGTGCTGTCCAGGCTGCCTGCTTGATACCTTCCATTCCACCTGAGTGGTGATGGCTCATCTGTTCAGCAAGAACATCCTTTCCTTCGTACTGCTGTAAGAGCAGTGAAGGATTCTTTTTGGATCCTCTCCAGCGCTTTAACCATGGCCATGACACTGTCATGTTGTGGTATGCACCACCGGTTGGGAGACCGTGGATTGCCTTGCATGCAAGGATTTCACGGAATGAACCGCCGGAACCGAGTCCGAGAGGTGTTGCTGCTGTATCAAGAATAGGGCGTTTAATACCACATTCTTCTGCAATTGCAAGCATTGATTTTTCCTGGCCTGCAACTCCACCCTCGGTAAGAACCTGCTCACGTCCACGGACGGTCGGGTCACCAGGGTTGAATGCAAGAACAATAGCTGCATCAACGTCACTGTTCTTCAGTGCCTCAATGTTCTCAGGACCGATTGAACCGTTGATTGAGTTGTAGATTGCACGATCTGCAAGTCCGACCTCTGTTACATACCCGCAGGCGTGTGCGAGTGCAGCAGGGTTGGATGAATCCATAAGGAATGCAGTCTTGTTGTCGACTGAGTCGAACCACTGGAAGTAGCTCTCAAATGCCTCTGGTGTTTCTGAGATGATCTGGCAAAAGTGTGGAATTCCCGTCTGGTCGGAAAGTTCCAGGCACCTGTTCCAGAGCGCCTCTGCGCGATCCTTGTCTATTACACCCTTCTCATCATCGATAACTGTCTCATGTTTGTTATAGAAGATGGAAGCGCCGAGCACCCTTGGATATTCTCCAGGCTGCCCACCAATTTTGGTACCATTGAAGTCGAGTACCGTCTGCTCTTTCTCGAATTTGAACATTTTTGTCACTCCTCCTTATATTAAAGCCATAAGTTTTGGGAGTAATACCAACAACATCATGAATACAAACATACCTGCGACGAGACCGTAAAGAATACCTATATCACGGCCAACTTTACGACCTACACGCTGGGCCATTTCTGCATCTGCGAACTCAAGGTTCTTTTCAATTTCATTGAGGCGTTTTTCAACCTCAAGGAACTGTGGATTTGCGGTTGCAACACCTGCACCTTCTGCTCCGCCAGCTTCTTCCTTGACCTCAACTACAATTGGATCCGCACCGAATGCACCTGGATCACGGGCTTTAAGCTCATCAATCTTGGCTTTTATTGCACCCATGTCCTCAGATTCCATGATGTCAACGAGCTCGACCTGCTCCTGGAAGCGCTTGATTGCATCTTCACTGAGATTTTCGATGAACGGAATTGCACCCTTTGCACCGACGATCTTACCGCCTTCAACACCGTTGGCGTGAAGTGCAATAAGACACTGTCCGGAAAGGTGACCCTTAACTTCTGTTCCGCATGTTATGAGGAACCTGATGTTTGGGTTTGCAATAACGTTTGCAACAATTTTCTCAAGACCGAGGTTCTCTGTCTTACAGGAACCGCACATTGCTGCACCTGCATCACAGACACCCTGCTCGTCAAGGTGGGAACCCATTGTTACAACAACAACCGGACTCTCTGCGTCACCTGTGTGGTAGTCACCCTGGATTTTAGGCCATCCTGATGCAGGTGATTTTTTATCAGCCATCTTAGATGCCTCCCATCAAGAATACCGGTGCAAGAACCAGAACAAGTGATACAAAGAATCCTACCATAAATCCGGTTAATCCGGAATCCATGATACCTGATTCAAGTTTGTTTGTTCTGCTCATGACCTGTCCTTTGTAACGCATGTCAGCCATCATATCGTCGATTGCTGCCATTCTGATGATTGAAGGACCTGATTTCTCTTCATCTGACATTTATTTCACCCCATTAACATGAAGCCAAGTATGGCAAAAGACACGATCAGACCGATCATGAGTCCTTCTACTTTACCGGAATAAACACCAGCTGCAAAGCGGTTTCTGTAACCGATGCTTGTGACCATCATCTGGATGGTCTTCATCCTTGCATGGATTAATGCGAGTTCTGCTGTAAGTGGTGTTTCTTCACCCTCAGCCTCACCTTCACCGCCGGCCTCTTCCTTGACCTCAACAACAATTGGATCTGCATCGAATGCACCAGGGTCACGGGCTTTAAGCTCGTCAATCTTGGCTTTTATTGCACCCATATCCTCAGATTCCATGATGTCGACAAGTTCAACCTGTTCCTGGAAGCGCTTGATTGCATCTTCACTGAGATTCTCAATGAACGGAATTGCACCCTTTGCACCAACGATCTTACCACCTTCAACACCGCCGGCGTGAAGTGCAATAAGACACTGACCTGAAAGGTGACCCTTAACTTCTGTTCCGCATGTTACGAGGAACCTGATGTTTGGGTTTGCAATTACGTTTGCAACAATCTTCTCAAGACCGAGGTTTTCTGTTTTACAGGAACCGCACATTGCTGCGCCTGCATCACAAATTCCCTGTTCGTCAAGGTGAGAGCCCATTGTAACAACTACAACCGGGCTGTTTGAATCACCTGTGTGGTAGTCACCCTGAATCTTTGGCCAGCCTGAAGCCGGAGATTTTTTATCTGCCATTTTTAACACCTCAGACTAACGCAAATGCGACTATACCCGCAATAAGTAATCCAACTGCGATACCATACCAGATTGCGGTGACACTTCCTGCATAAACAAGAGATTTCTCTCTGTTCGGGAATGATGAAAGGAAGCTGCCTTCACCTGAGAGCATACCAACGATATCATCGGTGATCTTCTCAAGTTCGTCAACCTGCTCAAGAACCGGACCAAGTGATGCACCAGCGGTTGTAACAACACCAACCATTGGATCTGCAACAAGGCCGAATTCTGGAAGTACTTGAATATTTCCCATAATCAGGCCTCCTTCTCACGAATTGGCTTGGCATCAAGCCACATGAATGCATCACGCTTGGACATAACAAGATACTGCTTGTATGTGTAAACCCATCCGATTGCTGAAATAATGAATGAAACAACTGCTGCTGTAAAGCTGATGAATGCAAATGACATGATTGCAACTGTAATCATGCTCAGGAATCCACACTCTGCTGCAAGCATGAGTGTTCTGTCCTGTGACTCATTTGGTCCGAGACATGCATTGAATGCGTGCTGGACAGCAATTGCGCCAAGCATAAAGATAACTGCAATGACTCCTCCGCCGATCACTGATGACTGGTAGTTTGCAACTTCCACTCCGAAGAATGTGGATGAGCCGGTAACCAGATCAGCAAATGCGAATGAACCGCTGACCATTGTTGCAAGACCAAGGATGGTGATTGCTCCAACGATACAAAGTTCTGCAAGAGATACGACCATTACAGGAATGTTCATGTTTACAATGTTGTTTGCAATGTAACCGAGAATAGCTCCCAGGATTGCTCCAATGACAACACAGCCGATTGGGATGATAAGAACTGATGATACAGGAATCATGTTCATCGAGCTGAGTTTTGTAGCAAGAACCATGGCAATTACACCGGAACCCAGTGCAATCATACCGGCTGAAGGAACACCAGTTCCAAGACCGTAACTGCAAAGGTGCTTAATTGTATCGGTACCCCACCAGAGTGCAAACACTGCTGCGAGACCACCGAAGAATGCAAATAACTGTGTATTTGCAAGTGTGTTCATGTAAGTCAGGTAAATGCATACAAGGGAACCTACAAGACCAATTGCAAGAACCTTGTTGTGTGGCATTCCACCTTCAGAAACTGTAATTTCAACTGACATTTTCAAAACACCTCACATAACCACCAATATAATTGCAAGCATTCCGCATACTGCAGATGCTACTGCACATCCGATAACTGCACGTGGGAATCTCTTGAACTTCGGGTCGTGTGGACCTTCGATTGTACCTGTAATGTTATATGCTGCAATTACAGCATTTACAAGGAACATACCAATTGCAAACACACCTGCAAGTCCTACTGCAAGAGGCAGAATCTGCTCTGCAGGAACGTTGAACATTCCTGGAAGGAATTCTTCGTAGACTTTGAGAAGTTCAAGGTAGATCAGCGTACCGCCAAGACCACCGAGCATACCACCGATAACACCACCAACATAGGAGATGAACGGCAGGCCGTGACCTTCAGTACCCTGTGATTTGTATGCCTCAAATGTGTCGCCTGTGATAGGATCTTTTGCAACCTTACCGGATGCGGCAGGAATACCCATACCATATACGTAGATTACGTTGACCATCAGACAGGTGACTGCCATCATAAGACCGCCACCGATTGCTCCGCCGGCGAGTGCAACACCAAAGCCAAGCTCTGCTGCCCATGCACCGCCAAAGAGACCTGCAAGACCTGCACCGGCTGCAAGCATTGTTACACCGGTTGCAATACCAGGGGACTGACCCATAGCTGCCGGAGCTCCTCCGACAGGTACAAAGTGAACACCGAAACCGATGAGAACACCGCCGATGATTACACCGATCAGGGACATGAAAGCAAGCCCTGGTGAAAGAACGTAAAGTGCTCCGATAGCGATTAAGAGAAGTACGATACCAACCGCTGTTCCTACAGGGTTGATTCCCTCTCCACCACTGGAACCTCCGCCAAGTGCACTCATGATGATGCCTCCTCTGCTTCTTCTGTGTATGGTCCGTAGGTCTTGCGTGCCCATACCTCAACATATCTGTCGATAATCATGAAGATGAGAATCAGTACAACACCTGCAATTACTGCACCCCATCCTGCTGCGAACTCTTCAAAGAAGATTGTACGCCACAGTTCAAGGAATACAATAAGACCGAAACAGACACCTGATGCTGGACCGCCCATCTTTGAGGTGAACCATCCGTTGTCGAGTGAACTGCGCTGGCCTGCTTCTGCATAGCGGACGATGTTACCGGATGCAGAGATCGGTACACCGGCACCGAATGCCTGTGACTGATACTGACGTTCCTTTCCGTAGAACGGGTTACCTGTTGCAGAACCTGCTGCACCAAGTGCAATACCCCATACAAGGCCTAAGAGAGGCAGTGGGAAAGGATGTCCAAGCGCGTTTACCATAAGGAAACACATTGCCACACATGTGAATATTGCTACAAACGCATGTGCCATAGTCACGGTTGTAACCGACTTTATTACGTCGATGTAAACCGGCTGTTCAAATTTTGCCAGACTTGCAGTCCTGCCCAGATAAGCTGTGGTTGCATATACACCCTGTACAAACACAGCGATAGCCGAACCTAAGACTATTGCAAGAACCGGATTGTAGTTTATCGCCATTAGCGCCCATGCGAGACCTGCTCCTAATGTACACCATAGACCGTATGCTGGGGGTTCACCGGAAATAGCTTTGCTGTAAATACGGTGAATATATCCCATCTGTGGAGCGAGCTGAACCTGTGAGTTCGGGTCACCCTGTGAACCGATATCAGATTCAGTATCCTCCGCAGCACCGGACACAGTGGCAAGAGCGCCCGCAATAGCGCTTATACCGATGCCAAATAGTAACTCTTCCATTAAGGCATCCTCCTGTGTGCTCCATGCACCAGAGATACACGTTTACACGAAACCCTTTTTGGATTCAAAAATAAGTCGTTTAGTAGTTTATTAAAGGTTTCGAAAGGCTTGTTCGTAAAAAACCGGAAAAAACGACCGCAGTGCGGGTATTATCTAACCTATTAAGGATTTTTTGATCTAAGAAAAAAAATATTGTTTTGATCTTACCTTGCAGGTATGATCAGTGAGCGCTCTCCGGCAGGCATGAACTCGCGGATTGCTCCTTTTGCGAATTCCTTGCGTGGCTCGGAGAAGTCGAACTGGAGTGAAGGATCTGCGAAACAGATCTTTACTAATGGGTCGAAACAGAATGCATCGCCACGTCCGTAGTGTGCACCACCGACGATAGCTGCGTATTCTCCCTGGTGACCGACGTTCATTGCGTAGTTTGGATAGTTTGGTCCACGAAGTTCTCCCATCAGACCGCGGTCTGCTTCCATGGAGAGTGAGTTTGCTGAACCACACTGGTCCTGAAGATCGTATCCGAAGAATCCGAGACGTGACCATCCTTCCTTGTGCATGAGCATTGAAAGGTACCATCCGTTAAGACCGGCATTTGAGTTTCCGGTTGCAATGGATGTGGACAGACCACATGCTGCTGCAAGGACACCTGCACGCTGTGAACCACCGAAGTGATCTTCCATCATTGTTGGGTACTGTTCGTACTGCTCCATACCATTCAGGTTGACTTCTGTTGCGATGTCGTTGACAATTTCCTGTGTTGGTTTTACGAGCTTTGCGGGGTCTGGGTTGGTGTAATCTACGCCGTATTTGTCTTTGATGTAGTCCATACCGTAGTATGTGAACTCATCGAGGATGTTGTCTGTATATGCTGCTGTTGCATACTGTGTGAATCCGACACCACCTGACATGTAAGATCCAAGCCAGATCTGGTCAAAGAGCATTGTACCTGCACCGACAACCTCGAGAGCTGCCTTTGCCGGGTCGTTTGGATATTTACGGTTTGCCTGGACAATATCTGAGAAGACACCGAATTTAATTCCTCCTGGTTCGTTAGGACCACGTGCACGGCGTGCAGGGAGGATTGATGCCATCTGTGATACACCGGCGTGCTTTGCTGCGAATGAAAGGTCAGCTACTGCTGCTTCACCTGCACACATTCTGTATGCTGCGATGAATGACATTCCAATCTGCATTGCAGACCATCTTGAGGTTGTTCCACCATCACAAGTCCTTGAGACGATTGTTGGGATGTGGATTGCCTGGTACATTGATTTGCCGACCTGCTGCTTGAGAACTGCTGCCTGGTCTTCTGGGAAGAGCTTGTCAATGTTGATAAGGAACTGTGGCTCGATTTCAGCTGCCATCTCGTCGTCGCCTGTGAAGACTTTGACGTAACAGTCATCGACAAGGCCCGGGTGGGTCTCGACCATGTGTTCCTGAACCACTGCTGCACCTGGCATTGCGTGGTTTAAGATGTGGAGGTACTCGTTGATTGTTTCAGGAGTTACTTCCTTTCCGAGACGCTTCTGGAGTGTTGCGTGTGCAAGGTCCATTCCTACAATAACAGTTCTGCGGATATCATCCCACATCTGCTGCATTGCTGAGTTGTTTACGAAGTGAAGATCATCACCCTCAACGAATGTTCCTGTACCTGAGACCTCGTAGGTCATGAGCTGTCTCTGACCCATTGGGATACCACCAAGGTGGCAGTGCTCAGGATCGTACATTGAAATTCCACGCTTTGCTTCAATAGCCTTTGTTGCCTCCATAAACTCGCGTTTACGTGGGGACTGACGAACACCATCGAAGTTGTAGAATGTTGTCTTTACTGATTCAGGATCTTCTCCCTGGAACTTCTCTTTAAGCGCATCAAGGAAAAGTTTCTGTGTTCTCTCAATTTTTGCCATTTATATCACTCCTCTACTGGCATAAAGCCGTATTTTGTCCTAAGCGAGTGGATACGCTGGATGTATTCAACGTATTCTGCATCGTCACGGAATGCAACACCAACAAGTGAGTGGAAGATTGTTGAGTGTGCTTTAACCCATTCGTCGTCCATTGGCTTTCCTACTGCAACCGCACGGTCCAGAGGCTCACCAATCTGGTCTTTCATGTATTTTACAAATCCGTCGTCGCCGAGAACACAGCGCTGGAGCATATCAAACATCATGCCGTCTTCTGCAAGACGGAGTGAGTGACCGTGTACAGTTGCACCACGGCAGCTTACAAGTGCTGGCTCAAACATTTCGCTCTCCATGAGAAGTTTTGAGTATTTCTCAAGGTCACGCTCACGGCACTCTACGATCTGACGACCGGAAAGTGTTCCTGGGTCAATTGCACGGAAGCGGTACATTTCAGCGTATGTACGCTGGTACGGCTGGGATGGTGCGTTGAACATTGAGTCAGCAAACTGGATGTAGCGTACGCGGTCTCCGGCCTTTGCTCCCTCTGTTGGTTCTACGATCTTTCTGATTGGACAGTCAGGCTCCTGCTGTTCTGCAAGAGGCGGGTGAGCTGTCGGGTATGCTGAACCTGGTGCACGGTGCCCAAGGATAAGCACAATATCTTCATCTGTTACCTCACGAACCTTATCGAGCTGGTGGGCAGGATTCATCTGGTTGCGCCTGTTTTCAGCAACAACAGATGTACCTGGACCATACTGTGGTGTGTATGCCATTTTCATTTCACCTCAAATTATTGTTTCATCAAATTCATTACAGCCGAAATAACTTCTGCCATTTTTTCTCGTGTTGGCGTCTGACCACGGGTCACCCCGCTTACAATTGCCACCACTCTTCCCTTAGTGCGGATATTTTCCTCTGCCGGCATGACATAGAGGGTCTTAACGCCGACTTTTGCAAGGTCTTCATAGTCCAGCGGTACCTGTGAAACCACTATCGCGTCAATCTCACACTGTGAAAGAATATATCGTATTTTTTCCACAACATGCGATCTTACATTGCCGTGATGGAGTATTGCCACCCTGTGCTGTTCTATCTGAGCAATTTCTTTCTCATTGAGTCCGAAATATGCTCCAAGAACAGAGCCTGCAATGCTCGGTGCATCAGGAGGAACACCACTTCCTGCATTAAGCACAAGAGTGCTCACAGAAAATTCGACCCCCTCCCTTCTCAGAGCCGAAGTGATATCACAAACAGGTTTTGTTACATGCCGTCTCCCTGGGGACATGCCGACAACTATGACATCAGGATGGCGGCATTCAGATATTGTGCCACGCTGTGCGAGGCCTCCGCCCTTGCCCATGCCCATACTTTCACGGCAGTCTACAACCTGGGTTACACGACCTATTGGCATTTATTTCAAACCCTGAATAATTACCGGGGCTTCCTTTCTTTTCGGGTCAACAAGTCCGACAACTGATTTGTCTGCTTCAGGACCGTACTTGCAGTAATCAACAAGTGTTGGTGAAGTTTTCATAAACCTGCCTTCCTGAACAGTACACGGGAATTTTGTAAATATTTCATCACAAACTTTCCGGATATTTTCAATTACGGATGAATCCTCTACTTCAAATGTTACCATCCCAACCTGAACATGAAGCTCCATCTCGGCTTCACCGACATGAATAACCCTTCTGTTGGTATTGGGATTTGGCTTTCCTCTTGCAGGGCCATAAGGCACGAGTGCAGGAAGGGATGGTCCGTTGACCATCATCCTGCGTATTCCCGGCACTTTGACTACTGCATTCAAAAACTTTTCAGCAGTCTCCGGCGATAGCATGCGGAGTGGGACTGCCCTACACTGGGGATATTGGCTTTCAGTCATTCCAATCTGTATTTTGATCTATTCAGACCCCGTTAGCGATCTGCTGGATCGGCTTGTTGAACTCTGGGATCTGACCGTATGTCTCGCCCATTACCTTTGATGTTCCCTCTGGAGTGAACATCTGTGTACCTGCATCAAGTGCACATGCTGCAACTACACATGGAATTGCACAGCCATTTGCGTGGCGTGTTACAACGTGGTTTCCGTTGAAGATACCTGGACCTCCACCACCGTAGATTGAGTGGCTGAAGAAGGAGAAACCGACAGCTGTACCCATTACACGACCAAAGTCGGTTGATGGAAGACCGGTTTCGTGTTCAAGCAGGTCGTTGAAGTAAAGCAGTGTTGATGAAACTGCCTGTGCGAAACGTCCTGCACCACAGTTGACCATTGTTGCTGCCATTGTACCTGCTGCTGCATATGCATTCCACATCATTGGGTCCTTTGTGTCATAGAACTGGAAGTATCCGCCCTTCTTTCCGGGTACGATAACTTTGTCCTCAATTGCCTTCTCGACAAGTGACTGAACAACAGTTCCGACTGTTCCTGTCTGACCGTTCTCTTTTACGAGATCGTAGACGAGGTTGTTTGCGTTAAGTCCCTGGTATGCGTACTGGAGAAGCATGTGGCGCTCGAACGGACCGATTGCACCGCCCATTTCGAACTCTCCTGCTGTCTCAAGTGTGGATGCGAGTGCTGCACCCTGCATTGCATTTCTGCCGGTCATCATAACAAAGTGGTTTACACCAATGTTACGAAGTGCAAATCCGAGACCTTCGTTGTTCTGTGGAATGTTCATGACAGAGCTTACAAGTGCACCGTTCATGTCCATTGTGTGTGGGTATCCACCCCATGTTGCTGCCTTTACAGTTGATGCATTGAATGCGTCAATGTTGTACTGGTCAACAATTGCATAGGTTGTTGCTGCTGCAACTGATGTGACTGCTGCATCGTATGTTGATGCTGCATCGAGACGTGTTTTTGGAACTTCTACGAGAAGGAGCTGTCCGCCGTTGAATTCGTTGATTACAGCTTCGTCGCCCTCTACGTCGACCATTTCCTTAATCTTTGCGACAATTGCGTCCTTGTCCTGCATGATTGGAAGGTCAAGTTCACGTCCAAGGATTGTTCCTTTTCCAAGCTTTCCTGCTTTAAGTGCTTTCTCAATGCCTCCGAGGTTAACAGTAATGCTCCTCTTTGTAAGGTCAATGATCTTCTTTGTTGCAGGATTTACCAGTGGACTGATTTTGTTGAGCTCTACGTTGCTCTTCAAAAGCTGTCCGTCATCTGAATAAAGATCGATTGTATCGGAATATTTTGCCATATTTTTCCTCCTATACCCATTATGTGCAATGCTTTTCATTCACTGAATACTGACAGCAATACCTGTCGTTGTCTATGTTAATCACTACTGCACGTCCCCGCATGGGACAAGGGTACATTATCATAGACTCAGAATATAAGCATTCCTAATATGAAGCATTATAATTTGGAAAAAATAGTTTTGTTAAAAACGTTAATTTCAAATATTAAATCTCATTTTGACGAATTTTTTTATCCAGTAATACAAAAACATATATCTTGTAATACTCTTTATGAAAAGAATCGGCCTGAATCCGTAAGTCATTCATGCGCTTTTTGAGAACACGCGAAAAGAGGATTGAAATTGGTTAATATTAAAAATTCAATGATTATTGCCTTATTATTGTTCCGCAGTTCTCATCGTTCAGGGCTTTTTCAATATTGCCCCTTACATGACCGTTGACAATTCTGACTTCATGAATATTTTTGGCATTGCAGAGAAGTTCAACAACCTTCTCCTCCAAAACAAGATCTTCCATATTCATCTCAAGGAGCTCTTCTGCCTTTATTTCATGAATAAGTTCTGCATCAGGATTTAAAAGAGGATTTTCGTCATAGAGTCCGTCCACGTTTTTGACAAGTATGCATCTTTTGGCACCAAGAACCTCTGCCGCAAGGAATGCACCGGTATCCGTCCTGTGCTGCGGGATAGGTCCTACCGGGGATGGAAGCTCATAAAGACCAAATATGGGCGTTCCCCTCATTATCGGAAGCTGACCCATGTCTATTAACATCGGAATATCAAGAAGATCGTCATTACTGATGTGGACAGCCTTGTATTTTGCCATAATTGCGGCAACCATTATTGCATTCTGTTCACTTACAGTGCCTGAAAGCTCTGCGAGTATTCCTGTCGGCATTCCAAGGTCAATGCCTATGTCCATTATGTGACGGACACGGACACCTCCGCCGGTTGCAATAAGCATCTGATGAACTTTTGAAAGTTCACCAACCTCATTGAGAAGCGGGAGCAGAACTTCTGCACCAAAGTCGATGGTTCCATGACCCCCGATCTTAATCACATTTAAATCAGGAGCTATTTTTATCTGCTCAACACCTGATCTCTCATGCATGAGCCCTTTCCTGACAAGCGTCTCTCCCTGTAGTTTGTTTTTTATTTCGCGTCGCTGTTTCATATGGTGATCACAATATTAATATACCTTCATGCATAAGTAGTGTGTGTTATAGCAGCTGTTATAACAGATGTATATCAGCTGTTTTTAGGTAAGTGATTGAAATGAAAATTTATGTACGTGAAAGAGCAAAAATCAAAGAAGGCGTGAAACAGCCAAGATACAGAGTAGTTGCAATTGTCGGCGACAAGGATGACAAGGTAAAGGTTGCTGCAAGCCATTTCCGCAAAGTCGAACTGGAACAGCTTGCAAAAGATCTTTCTGCAGAACTGATCTATCTTGAGCCGATGCCCGAAGAAGAGCACGGCAAAATGAAGAAATAAACCGGACTAATTAAACCAGAATTAAAATCCAAAACCAGAATACAAACTTATATTCTTTTTCCGGTTAAAACTTATGATAAAATGGCCAATGAAGAAATTACAAAAATACTGAATGCGGCCGCAAGACTGCTGGTTAAAAACCAGTCAGTTAACATTCTTTTTGAGCAGGATGTTGTAAAAATAAAACTCCCGACAACAAGGGACCTTGCAAAGGATCTCAATACTCCGCATTATTACATATTGCCCGGATTTTCCCTAATGGAGAAGAACAAACTCATCAAAAGGGAAGAGAGAGTGGGCATATGGACCACAAATGAAGGTACACGAATCCTTCTGTCATTATTGAAAGATAATTATGTAGAGGAGACTAAAAATATTCTCGGCGAAAAGTTATTTACTGCACTAACTGAAAAAATTAACACCGGTTTATCCAAAGATATGGACTGAACCGGATTCAAAGCAGGCATAAGCCCGATCACCGCTTTTAAGCCCTTCAGATAAAAATGACCTTTTCATCATAACCGAATTTAAGATAAATCCGACATCAGCGGTAATTTTGACAAAGCTTCCTTTGTCAGTTATATCCAAAATCTCACAGGGGAGAGTGTTTAAACCCTTTTCCGCAACAGGTTCCTTTGAAATAGTAATGTTTTCCGATCTTATGCAAAGTTTTGGATTTGCGTCTTTTTTATGAATACAGGAACTATCACACTCTATGGTTACACCAGACACCTGAACAGAGAAAGTGCCATCTTCGACACATGTTCCCCCGTAAATATTTTCAATCCCGACAAACCTGGCGATAAATTCCGAGGCAGGTCTTTCAAAAAGATCATCAGGACTTCCGACCTGAAGAATCTCACCTGCATTCATCAGTGCAACCCTGTCTGCAAGTGAGAAAACCTCCTCGTAATTGTGAGTTATGTGAATTATTGTGGTTTTAAACATGCCGTGAAACTTCTTAAGCTCTATTCTGAGTTTATCCCTTGTCTGACTGTCAAGGGCACTTAATGGTTCATCCAAAAGGAGCATCACAGGATCCATTAAAACCGCCCTGCATATGGCGGCCCTTTGTTTCTCTCCGCCACTGAGTGTGCAGGGATACCTGTGAAGAAGATGATTTATTCCAAAAATCTTTGTTATTTCATCAACCCGCTTTTTTATTTCATCAGGTGAAGCTTTTTTGTTCTTAAGCCCGAATCCGATATTTTTTTCGACATTCATATGGGGAAAAAGCATGAAGTCCTGATATACCATTGAAATATTTCTTTCTCTGGGGGGGAGGGCTGTGATGTCATTTCCATCGAATGTGATGCTTCCCTTATCCGGCGGGTATATTCCTGCAAGGGTTTCCAGGAGAATGGTTTTTCCGGCACCTGTCGGGCCGATAATTACAAGATACTCCCCTTCCTTAACCTCCAGACTGATATCCCGAAGTTTAAACTCCCCCAAATCCTTTGAAAGATTGTTTATCTGAATCATTTTCTAACATCCCGGTTTTAAAATTTAGCCGAGCCCCCGTATTTTTCAAATATGTAAAGTGATACAACGGATATTGCAATCAGAATTGTCGCTGCTGAAATAGCCATTTCAAGCTCTCCGCAAGACATGTTCAAAAAGAGGGAAATCGGCAGGGTTTCTGTCTTCATCCTTGTGGCACCGGCCAGTATCAGGGCTGCACCGAACTCGCCTATTCCCTTCGCCCACGTAATTACTGCTCCTGCAAAAAAACCGTTTACTGACATCGGAAGCACAACCTGACAGATTGCCTGTATAGGTGTGCATCCAAGCGTCTGTGCCACATATTCATAGCGGGGATTTATCCCTTCAAATGTGGATCGCATGATTCGAAGCATGAACGGGAGATTTACAAAGAACTGGGCAATTATAATACCAAGAGGGGTGAAGACAAACACAAGCCCTATGCTCTCAAGGAAATCACCAAATGCAGTTGTTCCGAAGAATAACAACAGACCCACACCGGCAACAAGCGGAGGAAGGGCAAGGGGTATGTCCACAATCATATTGACAAGGGTTTTCCCCCAAAAATCATATCTTGCAAGTGCGTATGCGGCGGGAACTCCAACTATTATGCAAAGAAATGTTGAAGTTATCGATGTTAAAAGACTCAGGTATATCGCAAACTGAATCTCTTCTGTCATTAGAGCCTGCACTATTGCACCGGGTGCCGGATGTGTGACCACCAAAAGCAGTAGCGCAACGATAAAACCTGTGAGCAGAAGGACAAAAAAAGTTGTAATTATCTTAACCAAATCGAATCTTTCAAAATTATTCATAAGACGCTCACAGGTTGGTTCTTCCGGTCTTGCGAAGACCTTTTGGGGTTGCATTCCAGCCTGCAATCTCATCGGTATGCGTATTGTCAACCCAGCCGTTTTTAACATCGTCACGGTGATCAAACTGATACACATATGGTTTGATGTCAATTACCGGAGTTCCGTCCAGGATATCTACAGCACCTATCTCAAGAATATTGCCCTTAACGGAGTAAAGGTCAACTATTGAAAATCCAATCGGATTCGGCCTGTTAAAGTGCCTTATTGAAAAGATACCTCTTTCCTTTTCTTCATCAAGGAAGGGTTTTCTGACAATTTCGCTGCCGGTCGATCTGTCAAAATGATACAATAATATTAGATGCGAAAAATTTTCAATGTCCTTTAGACCTTCTGCATATTCTTCAAATACTTCCAGAGTTCCCCTGGAAGGATTGAATATGCCCTGAATCGGGGTTTCTTCCTGCACGTTATGTTCTGAGTGGATTATTCCTATCGGTTTGTAGGTAATAAGACTCTCTTTAACAATTCTCTTTTTTTCTTCAGTTGCCATAGAAAAATTACTCCACAATTCTCAAATTAAAAATAAAAAAAGTTTAAAGGTTTTCGTACTTATCAGAGGGATAAGTTTCAAACCCGCATTCCCGATATAGAGCCTTGCCGTCGTCTGATGCCACAAATTCAACAAACTTCATCGCATCATCGGGTTGTTCACTGAATGTGAGTTTGCCGACCGGAACAACCTTTACAAATCCTTCTTCAACGGGAATGTCAACGACATCCATTTTTTCAGTGTCAAGTAGATCTTCCCAGATGATTACAGCATCAACCTGATCCATATTCAGGTAGACTAAAAGTTCATTTACCGTTCCTGAACGGACTGCAATGTTGTCCTGGATATCTTCCCACAGACCGTTTTTGGTAAGGACACTCTTTGAAGCCTTTCCAACCGCGTTTCCTTCAGGTTCGCCGATGCCGACCTTTACTCCCTCTTTGGTCAGGTCTTTTAAGGTCCTGATATCTTTCGGGTTGCCTTTTTTTGTGGCAATGGCCAGTACGTGATATACAACATCCCTGCTGTCATCAATAAAGCCTTTTTTGGCTGCCGACTCGATATATGCACGGGCTCCGGGCATATACACATCCCCTTCCTGAAGAAGTTCTATCTGTGAGAGGAGCTGGGCAGAGCCTCCGTAGGTATATTTTATCAAAATGCCTTCCTTTTCCTTAAAGGCATCAGCAATCTTTTCCATAGGCTCTCTTAGCCCGGCACCGCAATATACCACAAGTGATTTTTCAGAAGCCCCCGTTACTGCCGGAGTCTGAACATCGGTGTCAGCTGCATTTGAAGTACAGCCTGATGCAAGGATTAGACCTGCAAAAACCAGAATAACAATTAAACCAGAAATAATTTTTTTCATTCAAAATAAATATAATGCACAACACTATTTAACATATAGTTTGACGCACATAATATGTAAACTAATTATGATTGACAAATGTTTCAGCATCCCTCTTCGGCCAAAAATCACAACAACATAAATGAAATTAAATCACACTGGAGAGATGTCAGCAGATACTATAAAGAAAATAAGCAGAGCAATAATTTAGAGGAATAATTCCCTGAACAAAGTCTTAAATTACCAAAACAAAACAAACTTAAGAGAGATTTATTTTGAATAAGGAAACATTACCGGGAGATAAAAGAATTAAGTTTGGTATTAACGAGCTTGCGGGCTCTGTCGGGGATTTCGGTACAATATTCCCTATAATTCTCGGCGTGGCACTTGTTTCAAACGTGAATCTTAGTACAATATTTCTCTTTTTTGCCATCTGGTATGCGCTTGTCGGCGTATACTATAATATGCCGATTCCTGTTGAACCGATGAAGGCCATTGGGGCGGTTGTAATTGCAGAGGGTCTCTCAGCCCCTGAAATCGCTGCATCAGGCATAATTATCGGAGTAATGTTCCTTTTGATCGGTTATCTCAGGGGAATGAAAAAAATACAGAGGTTTATCCCGGAGAGCGTTATCAGGGGTGTTCAGGCCGGTCTTGCAATCCTGCTTTTAAAGACATCATTTGGTTTTGTAATAAATGATCTAACATTTGCTCTGATTTCGGTCTTTATTGTTCTGTTATTTATGATACTGTCATTAAGGACAAAAATTCCGGATTTGTCAGCCCTGATAATAATTGGTATCGGAATTGCAACCGGATTTTTTGCATACGGAATTCCAAATCCGAAAATGATTGCGATACCAGAGATTGTGATACCGGAAACTGCGGATTTTGTCTTCTCTGCATGGCATCTGGTAATCCCGCAGATACCCCTGACTCTGACAAATGCCATACTTGCAACCTCCCTTCTTGCATTTGATCTCTTCAAAAGGGATGCAGAGCCTGACAAACTCTCAAAGACAATAGGGGCAATGAATATTATATCCTGTCCGCTCGGGGGCTTTCCTATGTGCCACGGTGCAGGAGGGCTGGCCGCCCAGTACAGATTCGGGGCACGCACAGGCGGCTCAAATGTTTTTGCAGGCATTATTATGCTGGGATTTGCATTTTTCTTTGCAACACCGGAGATGCTTCGGATAATCCCGACAGGGATATTTGCAGGTCTTCTGATATTTGTGGCACTGACTCTTGGAAAATCTGCATCAAAGACAGATTCATGGCCGGTCACTATTTTAATAGGTATCCTGACACCCTTCACCGGCATTACCTTTGCTTTCGCAGGGGGAATGCTGCTGGCTTATTTTGAAAAATTCAGGGTAAAAAAGAATCGTAATGACGGAAATCGGATGTGAACATAAACCTGTTTATATGGTCAAAAGCCCATAAATTTGTTTTTTATATTTTATTAGAGATTAATGCGCACATAATTATTAGATGTCCCCGCCAGGGGGTCTGTATTGCCGGATCTCATCATGTGTCATACCAAACATCGTCTGAAAAAACAAAGCAGTTATGGAGCCACCATATCTCTTCAATTTATGTGATGTTATTAAAATAAAGCACTTGTCTCACTTTATTTTTGTGCATGACTTTTTCATGTCAAACCGGCCTGAAACAGACCAGATTCAGGCTTTGATTTTGGTATTTTTATATTGCCAAAAACAGATCAAAAATAAAGGCGCTAATTACCATGCATTTGAATCTTTAATAAAAGATATAATAATTTTTAAAAAAATATTTTGTTTTGGTAAAAAAATAACAAAATATATATTGCACTTTTACCAATTACTTTTCGTTAGCGTTGCCCTTTTGTTAACATAATATTGTTTACTAAGGAATTCTTATCTTCGTTGACATGATTTCCCGGATGCCGGAATATTCCTAAAAATTATTATCCGGCATTTCAGGAGGTAGATTATTGATGAAAAACAGCAGAAAAAAAATTCTAAGTCTAACAGCGGCATCAGCGGTTTTTCTGATGCTCGCTTTATGTGTAATGCCTGTGTCTGCAGTTGATTTTGCAGATAACAACGAGACATTCATTAAAATGGCCAATGGTGCCTTTTATAACTTAAGCGGTGACGACTATTATTTTAAGTTCACTAAAGAAGGAGGCGGTCTGAATGCAATCCATATATCGGACAGCATAACAAATTCAGCAGGAGGAGTTTACACAAACAAAGGTCTTTCAGGGACATTTTATATCTCGGATACAAGCAAAAACCCGGGATGCAGCGACTCTGCAATACTGATGTTTGCAGTACCGGAAAATGCTGATACAATGGATCTCGCATTAAGTATTACAGCATCAGGCTACAACTGGACACTGACACCCACAATCATGTATCCGAGTTCTGTTACCTATTACAATTCAGTCAATATCGGCACCTTTGATGAAGGTGATTTCCTGGAAATTGGAAACGAGGATGTGACCTCCATATGGCGCCCTTATTTCGATGAAAATTATCCGATGTACTATGGTCAGGATATGACCAACACTAACAACAAATACAAGGTAATGTTCATTGATCTTGCACTCGGCACACTCAAATACAACACAAACCTGACAGACAACGGGATGATCAAAGTCCAGTATAATATATCAGGTTATGAAGACAATGCATTGTTTGATATCTACACATGGTGCAACCAGTCTACCCAGGGACAGGGCGTCTCATGGACAAACAGGGTAACTGACACAGGGAGCAGCGGCTGGACAATAGGTTTCTAAATCCTTAAAAATCTCTTTTTTTAAAAAAATAAATCAGGATTAAAGCATTTACTTTTTTGTAAAGTAATTTTATTTAACACACATAATATTTAAGTTATTTTAGTTTTTATATTATATGTCATAAAAATTATAAATTTGTATATATTGTTAATTTAATTTAATTGACATGCTTGCGAACCTTTCAATTCACTCACAGGATGGAACAATGATGGAGAAATTAAAATGAAAAAAACGATTTTTTTCGCTTTTATAATAGCTGTATTAGTGCTATTTTCAGCAGTCGTTTCGGCTGCTCCGATGGAACAAAATTCACAGATAAATATTGAGGTTTCAAATGCCAATGGAGCTTACCTCTCAGAAACCGGAACATATTATGCTGATATATCAGGGGACGGCCAAAGTCCCGTTCATATAACGGCTGATACAGGAAATCCTTTAGGGAATGTTATATCAACAGAAAGTCTGACAGGTACATTTTACATATCATACGCAGGCGACAGGGGATTTTCGGACGATAACGTCCTGCTTCTTGCTGTCAAAAACCCGGTTCCTGAAAACATTACAGTCAGGATAAAATCATCAGGATACAGATGGCCGGAAATGACAGGGAATGAAACCCTTCCGGACGGTGAAAACCTGACATACACAGAAGGACTTATTGATGAAATCTTCTATTCGGAGGATTTCAGATACGGACCGCAAAACTGGAAACCGGCAGGAATTCCGGACTGTCCGTTATATTCCGGTACGGATCTTGTAAATGAGTCTGATACATTCAGCCTTATGTTTGTTGACCTGAAAGCAGGTGCACTGAATAAGGCAGAGAACCTGGCCGATACTTCATCGCTTGACAACAATGGTCTGGTAAGGGTTGACTACACCATTGAAAACCCAGGAGAATTTGCTGTATTCCATGCATACGGAGTTGAAAACAACTCTGAATCAGGTATACAGATAACCCGGACAAACGATGTTTCAGGAGATTCTGCAAATCTGCTGCAGGTAATTGTCAGTGCGCCTGAAAGCAAAGACGAGGAAGAATTAAGAATTGAAATAAATCCACAATCCGTTCAGTTGAACGTCAGCGAGACATTCGCTTTCACCGCAGCAGCATATGATCTTTCAAACAATGAAGTTCCTGGAGTTATTTTTAACTGGAATATTGATAACGAAACAGTCGGAACTATTGCAGACGACGGGATATTTGCCGCACTGGCCACAGGAAACACAACTGTTACAGCTCAAAATGGATCTTATTCAACAAATGCTGAAATAATTGTTGCAGACAACATCACAACAGAAGAATCAGAGAGTAATAATGAACCAGTGGAAGTCCAGCCAACAGCAGAACCGGAAAGTCCTCCGATGATGATGTTTTCAGCCCCGGCACCGCAGGGAGGAGTTATTCCAGACACCAACAATGTGTTTTTAAAGGTTGCCAATGATTTTGGCGCCAGATTCAACGATTTTGGGGATCACACATACAACATCAGATGGACAGGTGATGCATCTGAATGGCCGGGTCTGGACGGCGGACAGAACGCACTTCATATCACAAATGATCTGTCAAAACCTGAAGGGCAGATTACAAATACAGCTGATCTGAGCGGTTCATTCTGGGTATCAGACACAGGCGGAAGACAGTATAAAGATGAAATATTGTTGCTTGTCTCAGTTAACGGATCCATACCAGATGATTTTAAAGTCCACCTTAAAGCAGACGGGTATGTCTGGGAACCAAATCCAATACCACACCAACCACCCGAATTAGGTACTGAGCACTACGAACCCATTACACTTGATGAATGGTTTACAAAAGACGACCTCATATACGGACCACAGACATGGAGACCCGCAGCACATGCAAAATACCCGATTTATCCCATGCAGAATGTAAATGATGAATCAAACCTGTTCATGATGATGCTTGTTGATCTGAATGCAGGCGACAGATACGGATTTAATCCTGTAAAGGTGCAGTATGAAATCCAAAATCTGAACTCAATGCTTGCGTTCAATGCATATGCATATTCAAAAAATGCCGATACGGGTGTTTACAATATCACATGCTGGACAAACCGTCTGTGTTCATTATCCAACGATCCCAGTGATACTAACGGATTTAGCGGTTATTATGTCACAGGCACACCGCTTCCTCCGGCAGGCAGAGTGGAAATCGAACCAGAGAATCCATCAGTACCGGTTAACGGAAAAATCAGACTGACTGCAACCGCATACGATGAATCCAATAATATAATCACAAGTGCCCCTTTCACATGGGAATCTGGTGATACTTCAATAGGAACATTTGATGCAAACGGATTTTTTATCCCAAAAGCTATTGGAAATACTGAAATCATCGCATCAACAAACGGAGCATCAAAAAACACCACAATAACAGTTACAGCAGAAGTGCCAATAACAATTGAAACTATAATAATCACACCTGACAATGTTGTGATTTATGAGGATGATTTACAAAATACCAGCTTTACAGCCAACGGGTATGATCAGTTCGGTGACCTGATTGACCCGCTTGTATTTGCATGGACAAGCAGCAACACATCAGTTGGAGAGATAAATCAGGAAGGACTCTTTGAGGGAAAATCCACAGGAAATACCACCATCTGGGTCGAATCAGGCACCATAAAGGCCAATGCGGAAGTAAAAATCAAATCAAGACCTGACTGGAGTCTCAATCTTACAGGCACAAAGAATATAGCGTTTAAACGCTTGGATTTCATAAGCCTGTCATTGACAGACCCTTCTTCCTACACAGACAATTCAGAAAACTTATGGGAAGGTGTAAATCTCACCAGAATACTTGGTCTTGTCGATGACGATGACCCGGATTCATTCAATGAAACTCTTGCAAAACGCAACTACAAGGTATTTATTACAGGAAAATCAGCAGGAAATTCTAAAACAGTTGAGATTCAGAGCAAATATTCTTTTACAGAATCAGATGAATCATACATAATCGCCTGCAAGTTAAATGGCAAAGAGCTGCCACAGGAATTAATTTTCGGAAGGACATACTGGCCCCTGAAGTTCACAGGCTCGGGAGTTGTTACAACCGGTCTGAATATAGAGGAAATAACCGATATCGAGATTGAATTCCCGCCAGATGTCAGGAAAATTAATGTTCTTCCAGAAACTCTGAAGTTATTTGAAACAGAAGAGCCTGTACAGTTTTCGGCAACCGCATTAAACGCATCTGATGCTGTGATCCCGTTCATTGAATTTAACTGGACAAGCAGCGATACGTCTGTTGGCACCATCAATGAAACAGGATATTTTGAGATAACAGGCGCCGGAACAACACTTGTTACAGCAGAATTTAACGGGGTTACAGGTTCAGCTCCTGTCGAGATATATTCGAACGGACTCCCGCAGAAGAAATGGATTGTGGATCAGACAGGCAACGGAGATTTCAGGACAATTTCAGAGGCTGTGAACTGTGCCAGGGACAGAGACGAAATAATTGTCAGGGACGGCACTTATGATGAAAACTTTGTAATTAAAAGTGCAATTTCACTTAAATCAGAAAACGGACCGGGTTCAACAGTCATTCAACATGATTCATCATCAGGGGATCTAATACGTGTTAACTCCGGTGATGTCCTGATATCAGGCTTTAATATAAGTTATACAGGATTTGGGAGCACAAACGATAAAGTTGCAATAAGGATCAACAGTGTCAAAAACACAAATATATCAGGCAATACATTTTCAGACGGATACTACCCCGTATATGGTATTTCTGCTGACAATGCAATCGTTTCAGAAAACCATTTTGACTGTTCCGGCAATACTGCAATTTATTTGACGAATTCAGACAACGTGATCATAAAAGATAACACCATCGAAAAAATAAGTGACGGAATTCACCTGGTTACCGGTACAGGAAATCTGATAGAAAATAATAGTTTACATATTGAAGGGACAGGGATATACATAAACTCCCAGGATTATGCCAGAATCATCTCAAATGATATCCCGCAGTGTAGCACGGGTATTAAACCACTATTTTGTCAGAATACAGTTATTTCCAATAATCAATTTGGAGCAGTATCTCTAAAATATGGTTTATATTTAGAGTATTCCAAAAATATGACTATTTCGGATAACTCTTTTGGATATTCCACAGCTTATACTTTACTTTTAAGGTACACTCAGGAAGATCTAAAATTTGTAAACAATGAAGTGGAAAAAGGAAATTCAGCAACAATACGTTTTTATAAAATAAATCTGCCGGGAACTTTCGATATTTATATGAACAATTTCAGTGATTGCACAGCCGGAAGTTACGGATTTTTCAAAGATGTGAGTTTTAGCCTGAATTCCACCGTTCCGGTCACTTACATCTACAATGATACAAAATACACACGATATATCGGAAACCGCTATGATTCATACGCAGGTACAGACAGTGACGGAGACGGCCTCGGGGATACACCGTTCTCAGTAAACGGCGTAAACCATTACAACCCGCTCATATCACCTATTGAAAATTACCTCATTCTCGAAGCACAGAGTATAAACCTGACACAGGAATCCGCAACAGTTGAAGTCGGAGAAACACTGAACTTCTCTGCAGAAGCGATTGACCAGAGAGGCGATATTATGCCTGATGCAGGATTTGTATGGTCAGCAAGTCCTGCCGAAAGAGGCACAATCAGTCAAAGCGGATTATTTGAAGCAAAATCTACCGGAACAGTGACCATCACTGTCAGCCGTGACATGTCACAGGCATCAACGATCATTACAGTAACACCTGCAACCAAGAAGACAGAAGAGACATCTTTTGCTGTCAGCAATGTATCACTAGCATCAGGAGAAGGCAATAAACAAAAAGCCCTTATTAACACAAGCTCCGCCGAAGTTGACGGAAACAAAATCAAAATGAGACAAACCGGATTTAATCTGACATTTGTCGCAGAAGAGGAGAATCCAGTTGATGACGGCCAGAATATCAGTGCCACAATCAAAGAGATCATTCTTGAGACGGATGAAATAGCGGCAGAACTTCCCAGACCAGGCAATGTTTCGGGAAGAATAAACCTAAACCTGAACGACCTGCCACCGGGAGCAACCATCAGAACCACCATTTCTCAGAACGTCAACGAAGAGGCACAAACAGCATTCCAGCTTGTCGCAAATCAAAGCGGGGTTAAGATAGACTCCGTTGCCTTCACAATGAACATCGTCAAAACAAATCTTGAAAACGGAGTGGATATCAAATCAGCCTCAATAAGAATGGCGGTTTCACCTTCATGGGTTAAAGCCAACGGCGGAATAAGTAAAATCAGGATAATACGTTCTGCCGAAGACGGAACGAAGGAGATGCTGAAGACACGTTATGAAGGAACGGATGAAAACGGAATGATGATTTTCATCGGAGATTCTCCAAGAGGTCTTTCATTATTCGGTCTTGTTGCAGTTTCAACGCCGCAGAGTGCCCCAGGAGCATCATCCGGAGGCGGCGGTCCGAGCAACATTGGTGTTGCCTCGATATCAGGTATAAATGCAGGAGAATCAGTATCATTTGAACTTGACAAATCACCGGTATATGAGATTGACGTAAGTGCAGCCTCAGAAATTCCAAAACTGATGCTGACAGCAGAAGAGGGAATTAAACCACCAAAAGCAGATGATCCAAAAGGCACGATTTACCGCTTCATTGAGATAAAATCATACAGTGCTCCAAAAGACAGTATTAAAATGGCCACCATTAAATTCACTGTTGATAAGGAATGGCTCAGTTCAAACGGCATTGACACATACACAGTCAAACTGCTAAAGTACGACACAGAAAACGAAGACTGGAAGGAACTCTCAACAGTTTACGACGACAGTGAAAAGACCACTGAAAAATTCTTTGCAGACACGAATAATTTCAGATTCTTCGCAATCATTGGAGAAAAGAACTCTGCAATAAAACAGACTACTGACGATAAAAATGTTGTTGAGAAACCTATGGATAATACAGAACAAAAAACCGGTACAGAATCAGATTCCGGTAAGGATACTACATCACATTCAGGTTCAATACCACAGATTGCACTCGTCATAGCGCTTATTGCAGTCATATGCACTGCTGCCGGAATATACTGGCTGAAAACAACAAAAGAAAACAAACCCAAACAATAATTTTTTCTCTTTTTTCCGGGGGGCCGGTTAAATAATTAAAACCCTTAATCAGACCCGCATGAACTAAAAATTAACAGAAATCCAAATAATCAGCCAATTTTTTTACCACAAATGATTTAAAAAACAACTATGAATTAAAAAAATAGAATACTGGTTATTATATCTTTATCAGTCCCTTCCGGTCAGATGAACAGCCGAATCCTCAAAGAAGGCGTAAACATCTTTCCCTGGCTCAATCTTCATAGCATCAACCTCCCTTTCGGTCAAAAGCGAGCATAAGGAAAATCCGCAGTCAACATAGACCCTGTACATTGAATTGTAAGGATTTACACAGAGAACACTGCCCGGCAGAACATTCCTGCTTCCTGAAACAGGTGAATCTGACATCACGGTGTCAATACCGACATCAACCCCCCTTATGTAGGCACATATCTCTTTTTTGTCCCCGGCTTCACACAGAGCACGGATTTTAACACCGCAGATATCAACCGTGCACCCCCCGTTTTCAGAGCATCCGCCAACAGATCCCAAAAGGACATTTTCAATCCCGATAAACCTCCCGACAACAGAGTTTTCCGGTTTCCTGAAAACATCATTGAGCGTGCCTTCCTGCTCAAGTTTGCCGGATGATATTACCGCAACCTTCTCTGCAAGGGCAAACACCTCATCACGGGAATGAGTCACCTGAACAATAGTAATCCCCAGTTCCTTATGCAGTGACCTTAAGTCAGAGATAAACTTCTCACGGGTTATCGGGTCCATGGCCGACAGCGGTTCATCGAGAAGAAGAATATCCGGATTCACAACAAGGGAACGTGCAAGAGCAACCCTCTGCTGTTCCCCGCCGCTCATGGTCAGGGGATGCCTGTCCCTTAAATGACTGATGCCAAGCCTGTTCATTATGTTATCGACAGCTTTTGAGACCTCTTCCTTACCTGCCTTCTGCATTAAAAGACCAAAAGCAATATTCTCATACACACTCATATGGGGAAAAAGCGAATAATCCTGGTAAACAAGCGCTATTTTTCTCTTCTCAGGAGGAATGCCTGATACATCCTCACCTCTTATTAAAATCCTGCCGGAATCAGGCCTGTGAAGCCCTGCAATGGCCTCTAAAATTACAGTCTTTCCGGCACCAGAAGGACCTAAAACAAAATAATAATCTCCTTTTGAAATTTCAAGCGTCAGATTTTTCAGGCTGAAATCCCCAAGAGTAAGTGAAACGTCATCAAACTCTATCATCATACTTCCCCGCATACTTCATAACGTATCTCAGACCTGCAAAGACCAGAAGACAGATTACTATTATGATAAAGGCAATCGTGCTGCTCTCTTTAAGGCCGCTTGTTGTAAACCTGTAGTAAATCAGCGTTGAAATTATCATAGGATAATAGGCTATCATGATAACGGCTGCAAACTCTCCTATTGCCCTTCCCCATGCAAGAATGCACCCGTTTAAAATGTGCCTTGTACTTAAAGGAAGAACGACCTTCCTAAATGCCGTAAACCTTGTTGCACCAAGCGTCCTTGCAACATTCTCCATATGAACAGGCACTTTTTCAAAGCCTTCTCTGACAGTGTTTATAAAATAAGGAGATGAGACAAAAAACATCGCCATAACAATCCCAAGGTAGGCATCCTCAAAAACAATTCCCGCCTCCCCAAGCGGCCCTCCTATAATTCCCCTTCTCATGAAAAGAATATAAACAAGAATTCCGGCAACAGTGTGAGGGAGCATAACAGGAAGGTCAACAAGGCTCTCTACAAGACCCTTCCCCCTGAAATCAACCCTTGCAAGAACATATGCGAGCGGAATTCCGGTCACAAGCAAAAGTATGACGGCAGTTAGCCCTGCCATCATGGTAAGAAGAACTGAATCAATTACTTTAGACTCCGATGCAACCGATATCAGATTAGGTATGTCACCTGCCTGTGTAACTCCAAGATTTAACAATGAAATAAATGTTAAAAATACAATAAGACCGCCGATAAGCGAAAAAGAGATGATACAGCTGTCCGGAATACTGGATTTTTTAAACATGATAAAAAAAGTGATTTTTTTAGTTTGCTACTGCAAGAACTGACTGAAGACCTGCAGGAACTTCCAAAAATCCGTTTGCAGGAACAATCGGAGGCTGGCCTGCCTTTGTCATGATATCCTGACCGGTCTCTCCGACAAGCATCTCAACAAACTTTTCACCGTTTTCCGGCTGGTCTGCCGATGTTGGTACTGTAACACCGTAAACAATAGGCTTGCCTTTCTTCATTCCACCACTTGATTCAACCTGAACTGATGCGTATGTGTCCTTGAAATCAATGGATGAAAGATCAACAGCTTCGGGAAGTTCGATGTATTTTATACCGGACTCTGCATTCTGTTCTGCAACACTTCTGTATTCCCATGCATAGTCAAGATTTCCTGCCTGAAGACCGGAAATAAGATTTACACTCTTTGGATCAATTGTAAGCGGGAAGACTGGTTCGGGTTCAGTTGCATGAATGGTTGTCACACCGTCTTCTATCGTGGTTGTAATCTTACTGTTCTTTCCAACAAGGTTGTCAAAAATCTGATCGTCATTGTAGTTAGATTCAGCAAGCTGGATTGTCATGAGTGAACGGTATCCGCACGGGTCAAGGTTTGGATCTGAAAACGCCCATGCAACTCCCTCACGGCCAAGAACCTCATACCAGTTGTCTGCATTTACCTCATCTGCAAATTTGCTCTTGTCTGTAAAGCACAGAACCATTCTGTTCTTTGCAAATGTTGCATACCATGATGCGTAGTCAGGCACCATAAGACCGGGTATAAGTGAGTAATCCGCTGAAGCAAAAACATCTGCAGGCTTTCCAAGTTCAACAATCTCTTTTGCAAGCTTTGTGCTTCCGCCTGCATAAAGCTGGACATCAACGCCCGGGTATTTATCCTCAAATGCTGCTTCCATCTCTTCCATAGGAGCGGCAAGACTGCCGGCATGGAATACCTTAAGCACACTCTTCTCTGCAGGGACTGCTGTTGCCGCAGGCTGCCCCTGCTGATCCCCCGATACCTTTTCACCGCTGCCTGTGCAGCCTGATATAAAAACAACCGCACAGATAATGGCTAAAACCAGAATAAAAGATGAGAATTTTTTCATCAGTTTAATTCTGAGCCTTATTTTAAAAAAAACTATTTATTCAGGCCTATTTTTGTTAATCAGGTTAATTAAACGCCTCTTCCCCAGATCCATCTATTTTTTCCATAACATGAACTGATCTGGGTTTAAATGATAGGAATACCTCATCTCCTTTTTTCAGACTAAGGCTCTCAAACTGTTCCCATGTTACGAGGGCACTTATATTAAGACCGGCACCGCAGTCCACATCGGCAAAAATCAGCCTTCCCTGTCGTGAAATACCCGAAACAATCCCGGAGATTATATTTCTACCCCTGACCATCTCAATTCTTTTATGATGAACCGTAATCTCCTCAGGGCGTATGCAGGCTGATACACGGCTTCCCTGTGAAAATCCGGTCATCACCAGTATTTCAACACCACCTGCTTTCAAAATTGCATGTTTCCCGCCTTCTTCGCGCCGGATTACTTTTCCATATATTATATTGTTGATGCCGATAAATCTGGCAACACTCTCGTTTGCAGGTTTTGAAAATACCTCATCGGGTGTTCCCTTCTGATAAAATACACCCTCTATCATGACGCCAATCCTGTCTGCAAGCCTCTGACCCTGCATAAGATCATGCGTTGACATTACAATCGTTATTCCCTTCTCTTTGTTATAGTAATGAATCAGATCTTCAATTTTTTCAGTGTTTACAGGATCAAGACTTGCAGTCGGCTCGTCCATGAAAAGAATGTCGGGCTCGGTCACAATCGCCCTTGCAAGAGAGACCCTCTGCATTTCACCGCCTGAAAGTGTTTTGGCAAGTCGTTTTTCATACCCGGACAGGCCAATCTCCAAAAGTGCCTCTTCTACTTTCTCCTTTATTTCAGCCTTTTTTAGACCTCTGTATTTAAGGCCGAGCGCAACATTATCAAATACATTCATATTGAAGGCCGTAGGATTCTGAAAGACCATTCCCATCCGTCTTTTCATATCAACGGAAACCCTGCCGCCCTCAAAAAGATCTTTCCCGTCAAATATGACACTGCCCGAGGTAGGTGTTTCAAGAAGGTTCATTATACGAAGAAGCGTCGACTTCCCCTGACCCGAAGGCCCGATTATTGTAAATACCTCACCTTTTTTGATCTCAAGATCAACACCGTTTAAAACCTGTTTCTCGCCGAATTTTTTGTAAAGACCATGTATTTTAAACAAACCGTTCACCTCTGCTGGAAATAGGACATAAGCATATTCACAATTAAGGCAATTAAAAGGAGAATTATACCAAGAGCAATTGACAACGAAAAATTACCCTGACCAGTTTCAAGAGTAATCGTCGTGGTTAAAATCCTCGTCTGCCCCCTTATATTTCCTCCTATAAGTATGGCGGCACCGACCTCTGATATTGCACGGGAAAATCCCATCACGACAGCTGAAAGGATGGCAAAACGGGCTTCTTTTACCATTGATGCAAAGAACTGCAACGCGGTTGCACCAAGGGATCTTGACGTATCCTTTACTCCGCGGTCAAGGCTTGAAAGTGCTGCTATTGTAAGGCCTGTAATAATCGGCATTATCAAAACGGTCTGGCCGATTATCATTCCGGTAGGAGTGAATAGGAGGCTAAAAGCTCCCAGAGGACCGTTTTTTGTAAAAAGCATATACATAAGCAGACCCACCACAACGGTCGGCAGGGCATAAAGGGTCTGAATCAGGCTAATTAAGGCTTTTTTCGCGGGAAATTCATGAAATGATATATAAAGCCCAAGAGGCACGGCTATTATTGACGCAATTATTGTTGCACTGAATGTAATTGAGAGAGTCCTCAGTGTTATGTCAACAACTTCAGGATCCAGGGTCAGTATCAACACTAATGCCTGCTGAACACCTTCAGTAATGTAGCCCATAGCTTCTTTCCAATTAAATCTGATAATAAAAAAAGTTAAGTTTTAAATTCATACAACAGCTGCTGAAATTTCTTCCTGTGTAACACCTGAAGGTGAAAGGATATCAACTGCACCTTTTGCAGGGAAGAAGAGCGGCTGTCCGTATGCTTCAACACCAAATACCTTGATCTCTTCCTGAACGCCGTCAGAGGTCATGAAATTGATCCATTCCTTGCTGAGCTTTACGTTGGTGTCAGGGTATTTTTCAGGGCTGATTATCATTGCACTGTAAATGTTTATGAGTGCGTCACCCTCATTTACAAGTTCCACAAGTGAAATTGTTTCGTCTCCCTTGTATTTGAGGAAAGTTCCGATATCACTTAATGTGTAGGCATTCATCTCGTCAGCCATTGTAAGAGTTGTTCCCATACCTGCACCAGCCTCAACATACCAGTCTTCCTTTACCCAGACAGGTTCGTTTTCGTCATAGTCAAGGCCTACAGCCTTCCAGAGAGCTTTCTCTTTACCGTGTGTTCCGGAACCGTCACCACGGGAAACGAACTTGACATTCTCGTCTTCCTTGCCTTTCTCCATTATTGTTACAAGAGCATCTCCAGGTGCCATTCCTTTGATACCTGCGGGGTCACTCTCCGGACCGATAATTACAAAGTAGTTAAATGCAAAGACACGGCGCTCAATGCCTGATCCTGCGTCAAGGAATGCATTCTCACGAGAACGGTCGTGTACCATTAAAAGGTCGACATCTCCGTTGTTTCCGAATTCAAGAGCCTTTCCTGTTCCGACTGCTGTTATCTGAACATCAGCGCCTGTTTTCTCTTCAAACTCTGTTTCAAGCTGTGCAAGAAGTCCTGTTGCATCAAGGCTTGTTGTTGTTGCAATTAACAATACATTATCTTCAGAAGCTGCCGGAGTCTGCTCTGCTGTTGCCACTGCCTCTGTTGCAGCAGGGGTAGCATCCCCGGTGCTCTGTGTACCGGTACAGCCTGCCATAAAAATGGCACCAGCCAGTACAATTAATACCAGAATTAAACCAGATTTTTTAAAATCCATAGTTGTAATATATTTTAATAGGATTGTTATTAATATTTTGAAAAGATATTACAGATGTTAACCAAATGTCTTTTATAACATCATATATTTTATAAAGCAAAAAAAAAAGATTATATTAATTCTGCCATCGTGACATTGCAGCTTATTATACCTGCTTCATCAAATGGAAGAACAGTTACCTCTTTTTCTTCCGTTATGGTTCTGTTATACATGACCATCACATCATAACTTCCAATCGGCATATATTCAAAAGTATAAGGTGTCTTTTTGCCTGTGTAACTTCCCCTAAGATAAATATTGCACCCTTCGGGCTCACTGTTTACAGACAAAACCCCGTACGGATATTCAGACAAAAGGAATCTCATCTCATAGTCGATTTCATCCTTTGAATCAACCATTACAAGCTCTTTTTTCTGAGGGTAATATCCATCCATTGAAACCTGAACCTGATGATGACCCTCTGAGAGAGTATCCAGGACAGCAGGGGTCTTCTCCCCGGTATCGTAACCGTTTACAAAAATATTCGCCCCTTCCGGCTTTGAATTAATACTAACCTTTCCAAAATTGCTGTTCCTTGTTACCCATACATCCTCCCCTTCTGAAAGGGTACCCGGATTATAGGAATAATATCTGCCCTCATCAAAAACAGTCACATATGTACCGGTGTTGTCGACTGTGAGCAGCTGGGGGAAACTGTATTCAGGATTTTTGTCACCTATCTTAAATTCCAAATTTCTGAAATCCTTTGATTTTAAGTTAACACTCACTTTTTTCCTGTACTTCTCTGGTTCAAGGTGAATTACCAGATTTTCAGCTTTAAACACACGGACGTCCTCTTCAACCGTTTTTGTTGAATCACCGGTTATTACAACACCAACTTTGTGAATACCCTCTTTTACCCCGTAAAACAGATGGGGAGTAAAATATCCGGAGTCTTTTCCGTCAAACTTTATCGGCAGATTTTCAGGATAGGATGTCACATAGACTGTCCCCGTCTTTTCTTCAGGCAAAAATTCCGGTATTTCTTCTCCGGAAAGGTTCAAAATCCCCGGATTATTTTCCTGAGTCTGAACGGGATTATTCAGATTGGCCGCCTGCTCCCCTGTATTATACCCCGGGGAAACTCTCTCATCCTTATTTTCAGGGTTTTCACCAAAAATCAGCGAATTTAAAAAGCCTATGAATCCTTCGACAATGCCACCTTCTTCACTGACGACAGGATCCGGGGATTTCCCATAATCTTTGTTATCAATAGCAGGTGTAGCTTTTAAGGATGACTCTGCAAAGGAAGCATTCCCTTCTTTTTGAGGAGTTTTCTTATCTGTCGGGATTTTTGTTTCCGGTTTACTAAAATCACCGGTTTTATCTCCTGCCTCATTATTACTAATCTCATCCACTTCTCCGGAATTCAGGTTTACGGAAATATGAGCCGTTTTATCAGCTTCAATGCTCACATTTCTGGAAACAGCCAAAAATCCCGGCTTTGAGACCGTTATAGTATGATTTCCAACCTCAATATTATCTAACTCACAATCCGTATGCCACAGGGTATCTGTCCCGTCAAGGAATATATCAGCGCCTTTGGGGACTGATTCAACAAAGCAGGAACTTTTTTCCAGGGTAAGATTGAAATTCTCTTCAGATACATATCCGCCTCTGATTGTTACCCATCTCTTATCAGTTCTTTCATAATTTTCAAGTTCAAGGTAAACACCGTAATCTCCTGTCGGGAGATCGGTAAAAGATGCATTTGTCACCTCTCCTGTGAAAGCACCATCAAGGAAGACCTTTGCACCTGCCGGTTCCGATGTAATATTCAGGTTCCCGACCTTTGGGAGATCCGGCTGTGAGTCGGAACCGCTGTCACCATAGTCTATTGCTCCGGATGAAGAACCGCTGCCTTCACCGCCCCCTCCGGTTCCCAGTTTTACCGTGTAGCCGCTCGGGGTGGGACCTGTAAGGGCATTGGTCCAGGAGATTCCCTTTCCCTGATTGGACTGTAAGTCATCACACCATCCGTAACTGTTAAACGAAATCAGGCCGTCATCAAGGTTTTCAACCGAATACTCAACCTTGATCATACCCTTGTTTTGCAGAACAGAGTTAATACCACTGCTTCTTCCAAGGTTTCCAACCTTTAAATCGACAAAGAAGAAGTAAAAAAGATCATCCCCATTTCCCATATCCTGCCCGAAGTATATCGGGTAATTCTTAGGAGAGTTTTCAATACCGGCTGCCTTCCACTTCTGAGGACCGTAAGAAAGAGAACTTAATCCATATGATTCATCAATTGCTCCTTCGACGTATCTTACAGCATCAATTGCAGGAGGCTTATTTATCGCTCCTGTCGGTTCCCACTGAAAACCGCTTGATTTAATTCTGATATTCATATCTTCAGGAAGAGATTCTTCCCCCGCCGGCTTTTTGATGGCAACCATCAAAATCATGTCATTGAAAAATCCTCTTCCACCGGTGTCGGAAATATAAAATGTTCCGGAGTTAGATGAGGTCGTTGTAACCTGCCCGTACTCCTCAGAGGTGCTTGTTGTAATATGGAGGGCATTTAATCCACCTCCGTCAAACTTTATATAATATCCTCCGGAGTTTGCCGTATCTATGTTTACATGATATGCATCGGGAAGGTTATTTGACGGAAGATCTGCTGCAGGTGCAGTCTGGATCCCAAATGAAATAATTATCAGTGCGACAATTATTTTTTTTAACAGGGTATTTTTCTTCATAGGCTCATACATGAAATCACTTCATCTGTTCAGGATTTACTTAATCTGTCTGAATGCCAACCCGGCTGTTTACCTAAAGAATATACTGTAAAATACATTATTCTGAATTTTTTAGCTGCTCCTCTCTTCACTACCTGCCGGATGGATTAAGTTTATAGTCAGTATTTATTTGTCACATTAACTAAAATAGTATTGAAATCTCATTTGTTAATTAAACTCAATTAACATAGTTTAAATTTGTTTATTTTTCACAAAAAAAAATGTATGAAAATTATGTATATTAGAACAAAAAAAACAGCAATAAAATCATTTTTTCCATAAACAGGAGGATTATGGACAGTCGGTTCCCTGCAACTACCATAACCCCTGCACTGCATTGCGTCACATACATTAGACGATCTGTTCATAACCGAGACTGTCATAGGAACAAATAATGAAAACATTTTGTCACTGTTTTTAATTATGGAATCCCTGTCAAACTCAAGGCCCCTTGAGCGCTGTGCATCCATAATGGCATGTAAATCCCCTGAAAGCGATGTGATAGATTTCAGTGCAAATCCAAGAGAAAATGAGAGCATACGGGGAATTTTCATTGCCTGAAGACTTTTTACAAAATCACTGTATGATGTTGTCATAATAAAAAGAAATGAAAAACCGCCAATTGCAAGAAGACGAACACCCATTGATGCAGCAAAATTCACACTCCCTTCAGTCACCCTCGGATGAAATATCCAGAAATCAGCAGAAAAAAACTCAGTACCGGAATGAAAAGAGCAAAAAAAGGCGTCAATTACGACAATGAAGATCATAAAAGGCAGAATGTACCGGAGTGCGCCGGCCCATTTTGAGAACAGACCTGAAATATATGCTGCAAACAAAACAACACCAAAAAGAAGAAGTGTCCGTAGAAGATTTGCATCAATAAGTACAGAAACGCTGAGTAAAATCAGGATTAAGAGTTTTGTCCGGGGGTCAAGTCTGTGTACAGGGGAATCTTTTTGAATATAGCAGATACCCTTCTTCATTTTTTTGTTTTTTTCGCCCGGTTTCTTAAAAAACATAGATATTTCCCATTTTCAGTTGTTGATACAGGAAATGCGGCCATTTTCACAGAAATATTTCCTGTCGGCACAGAAATCTGCAAACCTCATATCGTGTGTTATGATAATTATGCACTTACCCTCTTTTTTCATTGATATTAGAGTCTCTGCAAGTCTTTTTTTCAGTGGGAGATCAAGACCCAGCGTCGGCTCATCCATGATAACAACAGGCGCTTTCATAGTAAGGTGACTGGCAATTGCAACTCTTTGTTTCTCACCTACTGAGAGTTTCAGTGGTCTTGCACCTTTTCCAAGATGGGAAATTCCGACAAGCTCCATGACCTCATCAACTGACATACCGGTTTCCCGCTCATCAAACCCAAGGTTTTTTGGCCCGAAAGAAAGTTCTCTTTCAATAGTTTCCTCAAAAAGCTGCGAATCCGCATGCTGTGAGACAAGCGAGACATAGCGTGCAACTTCAGCAACGGTTTTCCCGCCAATATTTTCATCAAAAATGTAAACCTCTCCGGAATCAGGCTTTAAAAGACCATTGATGTGCTTCGCCAGAGTGCTTTTCCCCGAACCGTTCGCACCGCAGACTGCGACAATCTCGTACGGGTAAAATGATACATTCACACAACAGAGGGCATCACTACTGCTCCCCGGATAATGATAAGAAACATCTCTTAACACAACAGATGGTTTATTATCCTGTTTTCCAAAACTGACTCCGGCAAAACCGGGGCTGCTCACCCCGTAATTCTTTCCTGACTGCGTGGAAGGGAGATCATAGCCTCCGTCCATTTTTTCGATAATATCATCCGGACATGCACAGGCAGGGCCGTCATAAATTATCTGTCCTGAGTTTAATGCAACAAGCCGGTTTACGGATGATAAAGCCATATCAGCCCTGTGCTCTATAATAACTGTTGCAATCCGGCCGCTTTTTGAAATATCCCTGATTATGCCCAAAAGGTAAGATGCCGATTCAGAATCAAGGCCTGAGAAAGGCTCATCCATTAAAAGAATCTTCGGTTCCATTACAAGAACCGATGCAATAGCGACCTTCTGCATCTCACCCCATGACAGGGCGGTTGTCTCACGGCCGCGAAGGTGTGTTATCCCAAGGAGATTCGTAACCCTGGAGATACGTTTCTCAATATCTTCTGGAGGAATACCTGCCTGTTCAGGCCCAAAAGCAATCTCTGAATCCACCTCATTTGTTATTATCTGATAATCAGGATTCTGAAATACATAGCCCGAAACCCGGGATATCTCAGGCACGGAATGTACGGATGTGTCCATGCCGTTAATGAATACTTTCCCGGTCATTTTTCCCTTCCCGGAGTTGGGGATTAAGCCGTTAAGACATTTTATAAGAGTAGATTTCCCCGAACCGCTTGGCCCGGCAATTAAAACAGTTTCACCAGGGTAAATTTCAAGACTAATTCCCTGAAGTGCTTTTTTACCGGGAAATATGGATGAGGTGTATGAATAATCAAGCGAACAAACGCGGATTAACGGATCACCCTGTTTCATCTTCCCCGATAACCCCCGCAGTCATAAGTTTTCTTATAAGTAAGGCGGCAATCAGACCACCAAGTCCGCCAAATATAATATTTGAAACAGAACTCAGACCGATTCCAAGAATGATGAAGAATCCCTGAACACCAAGCAGAAGCTGGACAGAATAGTTAACAACCATTCTGAAGAGGTTTGCACATACTCCGGTAAGCACTGACACAAAGGGGTTTTCAAACCGATAAGAAAAGATATATCCACAAATATCAGTCGCAATCCCTATTGAGAGATATTCAAATATATCAAATACATGCAAAGCACCTATCCCAAAGAAGGAAGTGAGTATACCGGATATCAGACCCATATATGTTGCAGCACCGGGCTTTTTCACAATAGCAAGACCTAAAATCAGCGGGATCATCCAGAATATTCCCGAGTGTCCCGGTACATGGACAGGAAGTTTAAGAACAATCTTCAGTACAAATATCAAAGCACCGAGAAGAGATAATAGGGCAATCTCATACAGGGAAAAATAACCTTTTTTCATTCTCAGTTATCCTCCGGAACAAAAGATGTACCAATTTTTAGCTTAAAGTCATCAGGCTGGGCTTCATTTACGGCAAGAATAATCAGTATCTCCTCAAGCATACTGCCTCCCGTGTGTGTTATATAAAATTCACCGTACTGATCATCTGTTTCAATAACACTTCCTCTGATAATTTTAGGATCTTTGGTGATATGAACAGCATCGATTCCCCCGGACATAGGATCAAAGTGAAGGAAATATGAATATAATCCTGCTTTTTCCTCATCAACATGCAGACCTGCCGGAAGCACCGGATTGTTATTCGGCGATTTTAACGGCTGCGTAGGAGGCATTGAATCTCCCGGCTGAGCTGTCCCCCTGACAAAATACCCGTTTGCTCCATATCCCTCCTGCCTGTTTGTCCGGCATTTTGCATCATTGCCCTCAAAACCGATTATATGAAATGCAGCTGTTCCTGCAAGATTTTCAAAGGAGTAATTTACCAAAACAGAACCCCTTCTCTGAAAATACGGATTTCCACCATATGGTGTCACATTTGCCTTTATAAACATGAGATACCACATATCATCAGAACTTCCGTTTGGAGGGTTAATCATAAGGGGTTCTTTAAAAGGACGCCAGTGATTTGGCCCGTATGAAAAATCAGGTTTCTCATATACAGCTTTAATGCCGGTTTTATACACCTGCGTCAGTTTGTCGGGCGGATTTTCCATAAGCCACCCTTCGCCTCCAAACTGAACAGCAACCATCAGACCGGCAAAAACAATTACAATCGCAAATCCGATAGCAATTTTCTTTTCAAGCTGCATATTTTTTCTCTATCCTCTCTTTACGGCATGATATTCGCCGTCTATCTCTTCAACGAAAAGAACGGCCCTGCCGTCAACAGGACAGGGCTTTGCAGATTTGCCCTCGGCAATTATTATAAGACCATCGTTAACTCTTCTGCCATCCATTGTGTATACCACATCAATTCCTGCATCAAGAAGTGTCGAAACCTCGGCAGGGCCGGTCATCTCGCGTATTTTCCCAAGCATGAGGTAACGTCCGTCATTTAAGGTGCATGCAAGTCCCAGACCCGCCATTGTGCCAATGACACCGTCTTCAGTCCCTCCGAGTCCTTCAAGTCTGATCCCAAGATTCTTTGCAAGAGTGCGGGCTTTTTCCTGGTTCAAAACAACTCTCTGGGCATCACGTCCAAAGGATATCAGAGGTTCCTTAATGTCCTCTCTTCCGGCAACTGCAATACCGGGATCACTGCCATCTATGAAGTCATCAAGCATGACTTCCTTTGCGGTTTCAAATATCCATTCCTTTGCATCGTTTCCGGATGCCTCAATATGAATTACACCGCAGCTGTTATGCGATGTAAAAGGGATGTCCTCATGAACAAAAAGCTGATGCCGGGTTACTCCCTTTACCGGGTATTCTTTTGCAATTGCCGATGCCGCTGCACGGGCAAGTTTTCCGGTGCCCCGTGAGTCAAGGTTGTCAGTATCATCCATCGCAAGATAAATTGTCATTAATTTGCACTTCCGGTTTGATTTTATCGAATATGATTATTCTAATTCCTTTTTATTACTGATAATAATCTATATCCTTATTAAAAAAGTGTTACTAATTAAAGCAGATGTTAATTAAATTAAATTTACATGGTTAAATCCCATCGCCACTAAAACAATACATATTAGGTTTGAATAAGAAAATCTCAGTAATGAAATTCCCAAAATTTATTACAATTACTTTACTACTGACTGCTATAATCGGGTGTACAGCGGTTTCAGGTTACAACAGTTTCTATGATTCTGAATTTATTCAGGATGAAAAAGGAACTGATAATCCCCTTAATAACGCCGCGGTAATATCAGATGATAAACAGGATCCCCTGCCGATAAATATCACAGGGAATATTGCACCGGTTGAAAAAGAATTTGAGATAATTTTTAACATCGGTGAAAATACAGCTGATAATCCAGATGAAATCATCAGTGCAATAAAAAATGAAAGAGATTCTTTTGTAGGTGCGGGAAAGATTCTCAAAAAATGTGATATCGAAATATACAGTCTGATAACAGACTCTTTTCTGGCAAATCCCAAATATCTCGGGAGAAAGAACGGAATAAAAATTGTCCTGACAACACCTGAGGCAAAAGATGATCTTTCCAAAACATTATGGTGGTACGAAGAGGATGCATCCAATATAGTCCGCAATGTTTACGAGACAGCTCCCGGGAAAAATGCAGGATTTGTCGCAGTATATTACAAAACCGAAACACAGGATGAGCCTCTGGTCAGATTTTTGATCAATGCCGAGGATTTCTTAAAAATCAAAGGCACACTATCAGACGGGGCATATATAAAGTACAAAGGCTGGTCTGCGGCAGAGTTTCAGCAAAACAAAATAACCCTTCATTATGAAAGACCATTTGAAACAGTCGGGTTAGTTATTCCGGATGATGATTATTCAGAGAAATACAATGCTGATGATTATTTCTATAATTATGTTGATGAAAAATCACTCGAAATAATTACAAAGATTGACAGATTGCAGAAATCAGGAGAAATGAATGATTACTCAGCCGTTGCTGATTTTTCAGATGAAATTCTTAGAGAATGCAGGGAAATTCAGGAGGAGTTATCCAAAATGCCTCTTTCCGCGGGGGCACATAAAGTAAAAACCGATTTTAGTTCAGCAATTGACGATCTCTCTTCTGCGGCATCAGACTACTGGTACGGGATCACCAGATTTGATGAGGAAGTTCTCGATGAAGGTAACTTTTACCTTGGCAACTGTTTTGAAAAGATAAACTCAGTCAGGGATCAGACCGGCAAAGCCGGTTTTTGTTTAAAGGAAGTAAAGATTTCACCACAAAAGGTGTTTGAAGACAAAATGCCAATAAACACACCTTTTCACTATAAGGATGCAGGGAAATCAAACGACATTTCGATAAATGTGAAGGATTTCCGGAAAAGCAAATCAATAAAGATGAAGGAAGACAACAAATTTGAAATTTTATATCCGGATTACGGCAACCGCTATCTCGCAGTCGTTGTCGAGGTCACACACATGGGTTACCGCGGAGGAAGTCAGCAAAAAATAAAGACACCGCCTAAAACTGCGTACACACTAATATACGACAGCAATTCATACAAGGACAAAACACCGGACAAATATATGACAACCTTCGGAGTCCCGTATACCAGCAAGTGGCTTGACAGAACGGTAAAGTTTGAGTCCAGCCTTGTATTTGAGATCCCTGATGATTCAGAATTTGATCCTTCAAAGGCATTTATGGAGGTCGACCTTGGCAGTTACGGCAAAAAAGTGTGGTCTTTGGTACCGGAAGAAACAAACGGATAAAAACCTGAGATTATACTGTTTAATTAAAAAATAGTAAATTAAAATAATGATATCCTGAAAATAATTTTTTTTGCCTGTTTTCCCAATATGTAATAATAATTTCAAAAAAACTTAAAATATAAACGTTTTGCATAAAAGCACATCATTGTTGAGCCTAAAATGGTTATACTGTGCGCCTTTTGCACAATTAGGAGATTTGTGAAAATACAAGATATAAGGAAATTTTTTGAAAAAGATACCATATAATTATTATTTTTTACAATAGACTCTCAAAATTCAATATTTTTTTTATTTTATTTCTGAATCATTTAAATTATAAATTGCAGCTTTACTCAGAAATAACCCCTTTGTACCTCTTTTGTAAATCAAGTATAATTAACAAAGTTATAAGCGGAAACTTATATCGATCATATCACCATCATAAAAACTGTAAATTTCGTACTTTAGAGTTTCAACAGAAAATCAGAACCAAAAACAGTGATTACACATGAGAAAACAGAGTATTGACCATATAAAGCTTACGACATTGTTTGCTTTAATCTGCCTGCTGGCAGTTGCAGTTTTTGCATCCCCCGCAGCAGCAGAAACTACAACCTTGCCTTCGCACACAGACATTTATGTCGAAGCGGAGAACAGTATCGCATATGACAGTTATGGAAATCAGACCTATCACATATTATTCAAAAGTGAATTTCAGGGTCTGAATGCACTTCATGTCAGTGAAACTCCGGAATTCTCAAGAGATACCGAGAGTTTTATTCAGACTGGTAAAAAAGAGGGAACTTTCTTCCTGCCAACAGACGGTGGAAAAGGGTACTACGATGCACTTTTGCTGATGGTTGCAGTCAACGGAACAATCCCTGACGATTTCAGGCTTGACATCAACTCAAGCGGATACCAGTGGGAAGGAAATTCCGTTATAGAAGCAGCTCCTGTGTATGAAAACATATCATACAAATCAGGTGCATTAAAAGCATCATTTACAAAAGATAACTTCACATACGGACCGCAAATCTGGCGTCCTGCCGGATGTGCCAATTACCCGATATACAAAGGCCAGAACATGACAGACACTGAAAACACTTTCAGCCTGATGTTTATTGACCTTAATGTGGGTTCCATCAACAAAGAAAAATTCGATGCCAATGCAACGATTATTGACAACGGATTTGCAAAGGTTGAATACTCTTTTAGTAATCTCAACTCAGCTGCTGCAATTAGTGTCTATGGATACCGTAACGCTCTTAAAAACATAGAATGGACACAGGATGCAGATAAAGGCGGCATATTAATTTCACAGACAGTACCGCCCATCCCAGGTGAACCAATAGCCATATCTGTTGAGGTTGCTCCGGGAATCATTACTGTAAACCCCGGCAAAACACAGCAGTTTTCTGCAACTGTTTATGATCAGTACAATAAACCCATGAATAATGTGGAAATTTCATGGTCATTCACAAATCCTGCAATCGGAGAAATTAACGGGGAAGGACTTTTCACCTCCTCAGGAAAAGGCAGCGGAACTATTGTTGCCTCTGCCGGAGAAATAAAAGGAACAGCATCAGTAACAGTTGCAAATGAGATTGTGGATCCCGGTGCAATGTCTGAGGAAAACGGTCTTTATGTAAAAGTATCCAACGAAAACGGCGCCAGATATGACAAGTACGGAAATGACACCTACTTCATGCAGTTTGGCGGCGGTCTAAACGCAATGAAAATCACAGACGTTTCTGATGATGCAACACCAAAGATCATTAAAACAAATTCTACAACAGGAACATTTTATCTGACCGACACAGGCGGACAGGGAAGAAAGGACAACGCCATACTGCTCCTTGCAGTCAACGGAACAATTCCGGATGACTTTGAAGTGGAGATAACCGCAACCGGTTACAGGTGGACTGAAGCAGATGTATCAAATAGAACATTTGTAGGTGCAGCATACACTGAAACATTTGACAAGGACGACTTTTTATACACCCCACAGGGATGGAGACCTCCAAAAGTTAAAAACATCGCATTATACAGCGGGCAGGATATAAACACGGAAAATGACTACAAACTGATGTTTATTGATCTCTACACAGGCATTGTCGGATTCAACAATGATGACATCAACCACGGAATGCTCAAAGTTGACTACAGCTTTAATAAACTCGAAACCTTTGCCACATTCAACATTTACGGATGGCTTGCATCAAGCAACCAGGCACCCGGAATCATCGGATGGGCAAACAACGGTTTAAGCGGATGTTATGTAACAGGTGAAGTTCCGTATGTTGACTCTGTTGCAGTCACACCTTCAAATCCGGTGCTCAAAAAGGATACCACATATCAGTTTTCAGCATCTGCACTGAATTCAACATCAGGCAAAGTTTACAATACCGACTATGAATGGTCAGTAACAGACCCGACAGTCGGTACAGTTACTGATACAGGACTGTTTACAGCAGTAAAAGCCGGCACAACCGAACTCAGTGTCAGTGCAGGCGGCAAAACCTCACAAATTACAGTTAATGTAATCGAATCCGACCCTGTCCTTTCAGAAATTACACTCTCGCCTGAAAACAAGGCAATACGCCCCGGGAAAACAATTGAATTTTCAGCAAAGGGACTGACAGCAGAAGGATACGAGATCCCTTCAACAGAGTTCACATGGACAAGTTCAAACGCAACAGTCGGAGTTATTGACAAATCAGGACTTTTTACATCAGATAAGGAAGGAAAAACAACAATAACAGTTTCCTCAGGCGATATAACAAAAACAACAGAAGTAACAGTCAGTGAAAATGACATAGTTCCTTCAAGAATCGTTCTTATACCAGACACTGTTGAAGAACTCTATCAGGGAGACTTACAGCAATTCACGGTTACCGCATATGACGATGCGAATGTCATTATTGAAGATCCAAAATGTGAATGGTCTGTTTCTGATAACACCATAGGAACAATTGACAGTGACGGTCTCTTCACGGCATTAAAAACCGGAGATACAAGAATCACTATCACAATCAAAGGTGTTACAGCAGGTGCTGACATAACAGTCGGTGAATCATCAGACTGGACACTTACAGTAAACACAGAAGAACAGAAAATAATCACAAAGGATCAGTTCATATCACTCTCAAAGAATGAATCAGCATCATACACAGATTATACGGGAAAAATCTGGGAAGGTGTAAGCCTTAAAACCATAGTTGGTCTTGTGGATGACGAAGATGAAAATACCTTCAACACAGAACTTGCAGGTAAAGGTTACACAATAACAATCCCCGGAAAATACAGCCACAGAAAAGGAGACAGAGATACAACAGTAACTGTAAGAAGCACAGAACTTCTTGAAGCTAACAATCTCATTCTCGCATACAGACTCGACGGGAAGGAGATCAGGGAATTAGCAATATACGATTCACCTGCAGGACAAAAGATGACATACTGGCCTTTAAACTTCGTCGGCTCAAATCAGGAATGCCGCCGTGTCAGTGAAATTACAATAGACCTTCCAAAGATTGACGACATCGCAGTATCACCTGATGTTGCAGTGCTCCGTGCCGGTGAAAAACAGGATTTCAATGCAACAGTATATGACCAGTATGACAATGTAATGGATGTAACAGACATCACATGGTCAGTTGAAGACAACAGCATAGGAACAATTGACATAAAAACAGGTCTGTTTACATCATCAAAAGCAGGAAATACAAACATAACAGCCTCTAAAGATGCATTTTCCGGAAAAGCAATACTCAGAGTTGTCCCGGCAGACCACCAGCCCAAAACATGGTATGTTGATGCTTCAGGCAGCGGCGATTATGAAAACCTAACTGACGCAGTAAGCGCTGCATATGACTGGGATGTAATTGTTGTAAAACCCGGAACCTACACAGAAAACCTGGTTATCGATAAATTCCTGACAATTAAATCAGAAGATGACCCTGCTTTGGTGAACATAATTCCGGCAGATACACACATTGACACAATCACTGTATCAATTGATGATGTGAAAATATCAGGACTTAATGTATCAGCAGGCTACAGTTCCAAAGATTTCAGTACAAGAAACCATGCAGCCATAATGCTCAACGGTGTTTCAGGATGTGAAATTTCAGATAACATTGTCAATACAGGATGGTTTGGTATTGCATCAATTGGCGGCGGTTCAAACAACCTGCATGACAACACAGTGGAAAATTCAATTTACCACATATATCTTGAAGATTCATCAGAGAATTTGGTTTCTGACAACTATGTTTTCTCTAAATCATCATCAGGAACAGGAATTTATGCAAAATCAAACTCAGAAAAGAATGAAATTTCCAACAATAATGTAAAGGGCGGAACTAACGGTATCTGGTTCTCCTCAGCAAATAAAAATACAGCTGATAAAAACACAATTTCAGACGCAAGTACATCAGGATTCAGAATTGACAGCTCATCAGAGAGCATAATCACCAACAATTCAGTAAGCTGCAGAATGTATGCTTTCTACCTGAACAGTGCTGTAAACAATCTCCTTGAATCAAACACAATTACCGATTCTCAGAGAGTCTTTGGAATACTTGGTATTTCAACAGGAAACAGATTTATTAAAAATGATATTTCCCGGATATCCTATACCGCAATTTACATGGGAGGAGCTAAATCCACAGGAAACATCTTCTCAATGAACTCCTTCAATGTTCCGTCAGACAAAATCATATATGACAGGGATAATACCGCCCAGATATGGAAGGAAAACTCGCAGACATCATACAGTTACAATGGCCGGAATTTCAAAAATTTTGCTGGAAATTACTGGACAGGATATGAGGGTCAGGACCAGGACGGCAACGGAATAGGAGACACTCCGTTTACAATCAACGATGCAAACATAGATGAATACCCGCTTGTAAAACCACACAACAGATATGCTGATGAGATCATCGATGACGGTAAAAAGACAGAGAAAAAGGTCATCGATTCATCTAATGCAAATTTGACGAAGAAGGAAAACGGCAAAACAGAGGTCAGGGTAAAGAAAGGCAAAGCTGTTGTAACAAACGGAACTGAGATCGAAGTTCCGGGCAACGGTTTCAGACTTAAATTTGAGACTGACGAGCCTGTAACTGAAGAAGGAGACGAGATTACAGGAGAGGTAAGCGACATTGTTCTTGAAACAGCACCCGTTGACACCATGTTAAGCGATCTCGGACAGGTTTCCGGAGCGGTAGAGCTTGAATTAAACGGCATACCTGACGCAGCGGCCCTTGAGACAACAATTGAGAAGGGAGCTCCCGAGGAAGGTGCATCATTCCAGATTGCCGCAACAAATGCAGGTCTGAAAATAAAGGACGTTGCATACTCAATGAAGATTGTAAAAACCAATCTTAACAACGGAAGGGATATCAAATCCGCAAAGATCAACATGGTTGTTCCAAAATCATGGGTGGACGCAAACGGCGGAATTAATTCTGTAAGAATCATCCGTGTTTCGGAAGAGGGCACAAAAGAGGTCTTAGAGACAATCTACAAAGGAACCAACGGAGATAACCTGTTGTTTGAAGGTGTATCACCACACGGTCTTTCAACATTTGGTCTTGCAGCTGTAACTGCTGAAAACACCCCGTCACCGGACACAGGCAGTAGCAGCTCTTACACATCAGGAGGAAAGAGCTCACTTGGAATTGATTCTGCAGAAAAGATTATTGCAGGAGAAAAAGTCACTTTTGAACTGGATCAGTCAGCTGTAAGCTCAGTCTCGGTTCTTCCAAAAGAAGACCTTGCAAAGATAATGATTACAACTGAGAAAGGTAAAAAGCCGGACGGGGCAGACAATCCAGAAGAAGCAGTCTATCAGTATATTGTGATTAAAGACTACTACACCACTCCCGGGTCAATTGAAATGGCAACCATAAAATTCTCAGTACCGGAAACCTGGATGGACGATTGCAAAGCATCACCGGATAAAGTTAAACTCCTCATATACGACTCTTCAGAAGAAGAGTGGAGGGCTCTCTCAACTGTTTATGAGGATACTGAAAACGGAGTTCTGAATTACTACGCAGACACAGACAGATTCGGTTACTTTGCAATATTTGCAGAAGATTCTGTCATACCGGACACATCAAAAACAACCGAAGAAAAGTCAGTGAACAACCGGGACAAAGATGAAAACACTCCGGATACAAACACAAACAAAGATACCACAAAATCTAACAAAGCACCGCTTTTATCAGGATATCTTATGGTATTTGGAGTTATTGCAATGATTCTGTCTATTGCAATGGTTTCCAGAAGAAAATAAGGGATAATTCTTCCTTTATTCTTTTTAAAGACAAATATTGGATTATTCACCTGAAAATATGATGATAATTATTTTTCCGGATTATCAGGGTACATTTTTCTGCGCAGACCTTTTTGTTAATTTTCAGATTTTTGTCCAAAGATATTAATTACATATGGTTAACACATCTTGCAGATAAAATCTGAAAAAATTTCAAAAATTACTTCTAAAGACAATTTTAAGAAAAATAATGAGAAAAATTCAATTTTTTGTGGAACAGCAAACAAGATAGATAAGAGAGAACAATTTTACTATTAGCTTATAATTCAGGAACCGGTAATATGATTTCCAACAGCAATGAAGAAAATGCGGCAGATTATTCTAAGGATTTAAAAAAGCTTGAAAATGAGATTAAAAAGGTAATCATCGGACAGGAGGAGGTAATTGACTCGGTGATAATATCTCTTGCGGCAGGTGGCCACGTCCTTTTGGAAGGTGTTCCCGGAATTGCAAAAACCCTTCTGATAAAGACGCTTTCAGAGTCAATAGGATCTTCCTTTGCAAGAATCCAGTTCACCCCCGATCTCCTTCCGGCAGACATTACAGGCACCAAAATATACCAGCAGAAAACCGGAGGCTTTGAAACGATAAAGGGGCCTGTTTTCAGCAACATTGTCCTTGCAGATGAGATAAACCGGGCACCCCCAAAAGTTCAGTCAGCACTTTTAGAGGCAATGCAGGAGAAACAGGTCACAATCCAGGGAGAAACATACCGCCTTGACACTCCGTTTTTTGTTCTGGCCACACAAAACCCGATTGAGTCGGAGGGAACATACCCTCTGCCCGAAGCACAGACTGACAGGTTTATGCTAAAAATTCTGATGGATTACCCGTGTGTTGAAGATGAAATGAAAATAATCAGGAGGTTTACCGGCACAGCACCCCCGGTTCCCGAACAGATCATTTCAAAAGAGCGGATTCTTGAAATTCAACAGTTTGTCAGATCAATATATACCGATGAGACTGTTGACAGATATGTGGCTGAAATTGTTGATGCAACAAGACACCCTGAAAAGTACGGGCTGGATCTAAAGGATTACATTCAAAACGGTGCTTCTCCAAGGGCATCAATAAACCTCATACTCTGTTCCAAGGCAGCGGCACTTACAGACGGAAGAGTTCACTCAACACCTGATGATGTCAGGAAGGTTGCTCATGATGTTTTAAGACACAGAATCCTGTTAAATTATGAGGCACATGCCGACAGGATTACACCTGACAATATAATAGACAGTATTCTCTCAAAGGTGACTGTCCCGTGAACAAATCCAAAAGCTGCATGTTATCAGGAATATCAGGACTCTCAGTGAATGAATGTATCAGGAAAATACAGCAAATTGAGATTAAAACAAAAAAACTTTCCACAGGTCCTTATGCAGGAAAACACCTCTCAATATTCAGCGGGAGAGGCATTGATTTTACAGACATCAGGGAATATGTTCCCGGGGATGATGTAAGGTCTATTGACTGGAAGACAACAGCCCGTTTTCAGACACCATACCTCCGCCTCTTTTCAGAGGACCGGGACCAGACATTTTACCTTTTAATTGACAGGTCCGGATCACAGATTTTTGGGAGGGAAAAAAGCAAGGATGAAAAAATGCTTGAGATATCCGCCTCAATCATTTTTTCCTCAGAGGCCCACAGGGATGCAACAGGACTATGCATGTTCACAGAGACAGTTGAGAAGTTCATCCCTGCAGGAAAAGGCAGGAACCACTCGGTAAACCTTCTGAATGCAATAATTAAACACAATCCCGAATATCCGGGTACAGATATTGCACAGGCTCTCCGATATATGTACAACACCCTCAAAAGAAGATCGGTAATTATAGTAATCTCAGATTTCGAAGGGGATAATTTTGAAAAAGAGCTTTCCATTCTTTCAAAAAAACATGAGGTGTATTCATTAACTATCTCTGACATGAGGGAAGAAATACTGCCCGATATAGGCTTAATCCGGTTGCAGGACTCTGAAACAGGCGAAATAGTCATTGCGGACACTTCTGATCCTGTTTTTTGCCGGAACTATTCTGAAATCGTTTTAAAAGAAAATCAGGAAAAGGAGAAAATTCTCCGCCGTTGCAATGTAAAAACTCTTTTTATAAAAACAGAAGAAGAATGTGAATCAAAATCACGGTATTTTTTCTCAGGAAAAGGGGAGGTCTGCTAAAAAATGACAGGATTTGACGACCCTTTATGGCTTGCAGGACTTTTGCTAATTCCTCTTTTGTTTGTCTACCACCACCACTACAAAGGCATAAGACAAAAATCCGCAATTGAGTTCTCAAGGATATCATACATTAAAGCCGCTCAGGAGGGCACAAAAAAATCCAGGCAGGAACAGATTCTCCTTGCATTATCCCTGATTGCAGTTGCCATGATATTTATTGGTCTTGCAAACCCGCATATTCCCCTTGAAAATACAAAAAAAGGTGCAAACGTGATTTTTGCTCTTGACATCTCGGGAAGTATGCTTGCAGGCGACTACAAACCCGACAGACTGGGAGCTGCAAAGGATTCAGTTGCAATGCTTATTAAAAATCTTGAAAAAGAGGATTATGTCGGGGTTGTAACATTTGAAGGCGGTGCATCCAGTGCCGCATATCTCTCACCGGATAAGGAAAGAGTGCTGAACAAACTTGAATCAATCAGATCAAAAGGCGGAAACACTGCAATCGGAGACGGTCTTGCACTTGCCGCCGACATGGCGGTTTCAATACCGGGGAGAAAAAATGTAGTGATACTTCTCTCGGACGGTGAGAACAATGCAGGCTTCATATCCCCTGAAGAGGCACTCTCATTTGCAAACGAAAGAGGGGTACAGGTATTTACAATAGGTGTAGGTTCTGAAAAACCGGTCATATATGATTACGACATGTTTAAAAATCCGCTGTACGCTGTTCTGGACGAAAACACACTAAAAAATATTGCGGATAAAACAGGCGGTATATATTACAAATCAGTGGATGAATCAACCCTGCATGAGATCTATTCAAACCTTAACGATGAAATAGAGAGAGAAACGGAAGAGACAGGCATCGCATGGTTATTCTTCCTCCTTTCAGGAATCATGATCATTTCAGGATTTTTAATCAGATACGGGAAAAGAGGTGTCATCTGAAAATGACAAAAATAAATTATATTTTTGCAGTCTTTTTTATGATAGCAGCTCTGATATTCACACCTGTTTTCGCAGGTGACATCACCTTTCAGACACCTTACAGCAGTTATACATTTCAGACAGGAGAAGAGGCAAAGATACCGGTTATTGTAAACAACGGAGTTGGAAAAGATATCAGGGGAACTCTTATCGGCAAATTTACAGCCACCGGTGACGGAGAAAACCCTCAAAAATCCTCTTACACCAAACAGCAGGCATTTAATCTCTATTCCGACATGAAAGAGTTCAATTACATTATCGGAACGGAAAACGAACCGAAAACAATTTACACCGATATAATTTTTGAATTTACAACTGACAGAACATATCAGGTAAACCTTCAGGGCATCAGAATAATATTTACCAACGAGCCTGTTGAAGAAAAAAGCGAAGGCGAAGAGGTTAGTGCAACACAGGATGATACAGATATTGACTTGAGCAAATTAATGGAGCAGAAAAACAATCAGGTTCCTGTCGATAAAAATTCAGGGCAGGCTGCTGATCCCGCACCGACAATTAACCAGGCAAATTATGATACACAAGCCCTGAAAGAAAGCGTTGAGGCTGAAAATAAAAAAATAAAGGAGATCAAAAAATCCCTGACAAGTAAAATTGTCGCAGATGAACTTTTTTTAAAGGTCAACAGCTCATTGGTCAGTCAGAACTTTAAGGACGGGATTATCTCAGTAATGCCTGTAAACGAGGATTCAGGGATATTCAGCCTTGAATACCGCTCAAAGAATGCGGACATTGTAATGGTCAGCGGTGAAATGCAAAACCGGAAAATATCATACATAAGACAGGAGACCAATTTTTCAGTCCTCCTGCCCCCGGTTCTTCTGCAAAACCAGACTTTTAAGGATCACACGGAATTTTTATCGGAAAAAAACTACGAAAGATTCTTTTCAGCAATCAACACAACCCCTGTGGGCTCGGAATTAGATCTCAGTTATGAAAACGGCTGGAAACCTGCACGAATAAATGCAGTCATTCAAAAAGATAATCTGACAGTGATTACTCTTATCAGGGAATCTGGAATTCCGTTTTATGTTATACCAATAATAATAATTCTTGCAGCAGGAGGCATTGCTGCAGCGGCTTATTACGGTTTGATGAGACACTCAGGAGATGAATATGAGAGCACAACGTCTGATGTCCCTGACAACTTCGTTTCGCCTGAAGATATTCTGAATTCAGCTGTTGAGATGTTTAATTCCGGGCATAAAAAAGAGGCATGTCAAAAAGCCACACAGTCCCTTAGAATGTTTATATCAAAAAAATATGGTTCAGGGGATGAAATAACCGACGGACTCTGTCTGAAAATGACCAGAGAATATCCGGAATTAAATGAAAGATGCAGAGATGTTTTTTTGAAAACCTGTCCCGTCCGGTTTGCCGGACAGTTGGCAGAAACTATCAGGCCGGAAGATTTCAAAGAAATAGAAGATTCAGTCAGAGAGATAATCGGGGATATAAAATGATTATCAAAATATTTCCTCATTTTAAATATGAAAATCCGGATTTTTAAAAATCAGAAAATAAAAAATATAATTTTTTTCATCAGGCCTTTGGTTCCTGCTGAGTTGAGCAGTGAATGCCTCCGCCGCCGAAATTAATCGGGATTGTGTTTATCATTACAACTTTTCTGTCCGGGAACAGTGACTCAAGAACCTCCTGGGCCTTTTGATCCTTTTCTTTTAAGGACTCAGGCATTCCCATGCCTTCCATATAGTATTTCTGTCCGAGAACAAGATCATTTGTTATCAGGAAATTGCAGTAACTCTGTGCAGGAACAATCGTTACGGGCTCTCCTATTGGAAAAGCTGTTCCGTCCCTTGAATTATAAGCCTGCATCAGATTATTGTATGCCTCTTCATCCGGATGTGCCTCAAAGTAGATCATGTCCGGAACAGGAATACGGACTATATTAAAGGGCTTTCCATCCTGATCAACAGAATTCTTAAGAATTTCATAATTTTCCTCCATCCTTCTGCGGTTCTCAGACTCAACCGGTCCTTTTTTTGCTTCCTCCTCAGTTACTTCGGCAAGCAGGATTGTATCAGGAGAAACAAACCGGCAGTATTCATCCATATGGTTGTTTGCAGAAGCACTTCTGTATGCGATTCCTTCTCCTCCGGGCCCGGGTAGTGCCGTTGTATCATAGGGATCATCCTCAACAGCACCGTGTTTTAACCAGATTACATTTGTTACTCCAAAAAGGCGTTCAAACTCCTCCTCGAAAACCTCACGTGCAAGGTTCGGGTTTCTCTGGAATTCACAGGCTTCTGTTACAAGAAGAGTTCCTTTGCCATTAAATTCACGGTCACCGCCTTCACTGACAATTCTCGTCATAACACTCTCAAGGCCAAGGTATTTTGCAACATCCCTGTCAATTTTCTCCATCAGTCTTGACTGCGTATCAGACTCCGAAAAGTATCCCCAGCAGTTAAATCCAAAGTCATTGATTCTTTTATCACCCTGTCCGTTTACAACAAAGATAGGCCCGAAATCCCTCCAGTAGAGCATTGTAAACTGCTGCCTGTAAAATGAGATATTGTCCATTGGTATGGTGTTTTTGGCCAGAACCTGCCTGACGTGATCTTCCTGTGCCTCATCAGGAACACAGATCACAACCGCAACATTGGGATACAATTCCCTTACGATCTGAACAAACACATCATCTGTATAGTACCCTTTTAGGTATTCTTTTGAAAGCCAGCCAACCCAGACAGCATCCTGCTCTTCAAACTCTCCGGGAAAACGCCATCCTGAATTACTGTCAATCTGTGCTTCCATCCCCGCGTCTCCGGAGTCAGGAGCTGTTTCAGCCGATACACCCTGTATCGGCAGCATAAGAAGTACGGCCATAATTAATACCGCCATCCCTCTGAATCCCTCAATTAAAATATGAGGCTTTCCATGTACCATGAAAAGTTGTAATGTATACATTACATAAAACTATTTTTTTTTTAATTTTGACTAAGTTAATAGCAGGATATAATTCAAATTATATCCTCCCATCATATCACGTACCAAACCAATTTGGGATTTGGCTTATGCAACATAAATCAAAAACATGTAATTCATATGCACACTCTATTGTAATTTTCAGACTTGTCAACAAAATAGTAAATGTGGTTAAATATACCTGCTTTATCCCACTCTTCCAAAATCAGGGGCATTTATAAATCAGGAGTTACAGTTGAAAAAAGACGATCGATAAACTCATTTCATATCCTGACAACATTACATTCATGGATCAGATACTAACTGAAAAGATTGGTAAAATCTTTGATGAAGAGGGCATCACTGAAAAAGTCACATGCCCGCAAGTTTTTGAACTCGCCGAAAAACACGGAATTGAAAAAGCTGACATCGCAAAGTACTGCAATATCAACAAAATAAAAATCAGAGAATGTCAGCTGGGCTGCTTTAAATGAGCTTCTTTCTGAAATTAATATCAGTATCCGAAGCAAAAGCAAAAATAAGGGAGATTGCAGGAGAGACATATCCTCAAAAAGTAACGCTCAGCGAAGCGTATGACAGGGTTTTAGCCTCCGATGTCTTATCGGATGCTGATGTTCCGGGATTTTCAAGATCAATTGTCGACGGCTATGCAGTAGTCTCAAAGGATACAACAGGAGCGGGAGAATCAATCCCGACAATGCTTGAATATCTGGGCAGGGTTGAGATGGGAACGCCGGCACAGATAAAACTCACTCCCGGCACATGTGCATATGTCCCTACCGGCGGAAACGTTCCTGACGGTGCAGATGCTGTTGCAATGGTTGAATACTCTGAAGCACTCGGAGACGAGGTCTTAATCTTTCGGCCGATGTCAAACGGTGAAAACATTGTCTTTGCAGACGAGGACTTTGCAAAGGGATCGCCTGTTATGAAAAAGGGCACTACCTTAAAACCGCAGGAATGCGGGGTGCTTGCAAGCCTTGGAAAAGAGGAGGTTGAGGTTTTTAAAAAACCGGTCATAGGCATAATTTCAACAGGAAACGAGCTCGTGCCTGTTTCAAAAGAACCGGGATTCGGGAAGGTCAGGGATGTCAATACATACCTGTGCTCCGGTTTTGTAAAACGCTGCGGATGCATCCCGAAAATTTACGGAGTAATACCTGATGAGAGGGATGAACTCCGTGAAGCCATCAGACTCGCAACAGAAGAATGCGATGCGGTTTTGATCTCCGGCGGCAGTTCAAAGGACGAAAGGGACAACACATCGTCAATTATTAAAGAGCTTGGCGAGGTGCTCATACACGGAATAGCAATATCGCCGGGAAAACCGACCATAATTGGAACAGCAACCGGTAAACCCGTTATAGGACTTCCCGGACACCCGGCATCCGCATATATAGTACTCTATGTGCTTGTCTCAGAGCTTTTATACAAAATGCAGATGAAGGCAGTCACAAACAATACAATAACAACCACACTTCTGGAAAACATACCTTCTGCACAGGGAAGGGAAGACTATGTCAGGGTAAAACTCTCTGATGACGGTGCAAAACCCCTTTATGCAAAATCCGGTCTTTTAAACACACTCATCAAAAGTGACGGCATGGTCAAAATCCCCTCAGGCTCAGAAGGTCTTGAAGCCGGAAGTTTAGTGGAGGTGATCCTCTGGTAAAAAGATACCTCGACATGATTACACTCAGGGATACGCTTGATTTAATCAAAAAAAGCTTTGATTTTCAGCCATCATCAGAAAAGGTAGGGCTTGAAAAGGCAGTTGGAAGAATCAGTGCAAAGGCGGTTTTTTCAAAATACTCGGTTCCGATGATACATCTCTCGGCAATGGACGGAATCGCAGTAAGAAGTGAGGACACACAAGGTGCAAGCCAGTCAAATCCGGTGAAGATTAAAGACTACAAAAGAGTCAACACCGGAAACGTCATCCCGCCCGGATATGACAGCGTCATAATGATTGAGGATACATGGGAAGACAAAGACTGCTTTATCATCAGAAAGTCTTCACACCCCTGGCAGCACATAAGGCCAGTCGGAGAAGATATCGGCGAATCAGAGATGATAATTCCGAAATATCATCTGATAAGGCCAAATGACATAGGAGCACTCGCAAGCTACGGGGTAACCGAAATAGAGGCAATATCACTTTCCGCCGGAATCATTCCGACAGGTTCCGAACTTGTGCCTTTCGGAGAAGAGATCAAACCAGGAAGAGTAATCGAAAGCAACACCTTAATGGCAGGTGCAATTCTTGAGAGTGCCGGAGTCGCCTACAAAAGGTATCCGATAGTAATTGATGAGCCTGATCTGATAAGGGAACAGGTTAAAAAGGGAATTTCTGAGAATGACTTTCTGCTAATATCAGCCGGATCATCAGCCGGGACAAAGGATCATACCGCATCGATTATCGCAGAACTCGGCGAGGTTCTCGTTCACGGTGTCGCAATCAAACCGGGAAAACCTGTAATCATCGGTAAGATTGACGGCAAACCTGTCATCGGACTCCCGGGGTACCCTCTCGCGTCATATACTATAATGAGAGAGATCGTATGCCCCGTTCTTGAGATGTTCGGATTTAAGGTTCCTTACAAACACAAAATAACAGCGGAAATTTCAAACTCCCTTCAGTCACCGATTGGAACAGATGAATTTGTGCTGATGTCGGTTGGAAGAGTGGATGACCGGTATGTTGCAGTCCCGCAGTCAAGGGGGGCTGGTGTTCAGATGAGTGCAGTCAGATCCAATGCTTTCATGAAAATCCCCGGAGACATGGAGGGAATCTCAGCAGGAAACCAGGTTGAGGCAACCCTTTCTGTCACTCCGGAACAGGCAGAAGAAGCATTTCTGATTATCGGAAGTCACGATCCATGCCTGGACTTTCTCGCAGACATTGCATCGGCAAAAGGAGTTGATGTTCACTCAAACCACGTAGGCAGCATGGGCGGAATCATGGCATTAAAGAAGAACAACTGCCATGTGGCACCTGTTCACCTCCTTGCAGATAACGGCGAGTACAACATACCCTACATCAGGAAATTCCTGAACGGAAAAGAGATATACCTTCTCTGTGTCGCTGAAAGAGAGCAGGGAATCGTTTCTGAGACAGGCATTTCATTTGATGAGATTAAGGATCATACATACATTAACCGCCAGAGAGGTTCCGGGACGAGAATGCTTCTGGACTATCTTTTAAAAGAGAAGGGGATCAGCTATTCAGAGATCAAAGGGTACGAAAGAGAGGTTACCACCCATCTTGACGTTGCACTTGCAGTCAGAAACGGCGAGGCCGAATGTGGAATGTGTATTTACAGTGCCGCAAAAACCCTCGGACTTAAATTTGAGCCTGTAATTAAAGAAAGGTATGAACTTGCATTTTCAAAGGAAATGCTAAAAGATCCAAGGATGGATGCAATAACAGAATGCATAAACTCCCAGGAGTTTAAAAACTCACTTTTAAAACTCGGCGGATACGACACCAAAAACACCGGTGAAATCAGGAAAGCCTGAGAAAACCAAAAATTTATCAACAGACCTTTTGGGAAAACACCCATCACCCTATTTTATATAATACCCCGCAAATCACATAGTTAACATGAAAAATTTTGAAATTAACAAGGATTTCAAGCCTGATCCAAGATTTAAAACATACAACCTGATAGCCACCATCCTGGCTGTGACCGGTCTGGTATGGCTTTCAGTCGGCTGGGCCGCATTTTTGATAATGGACATCGGTCTCGAATTGGTAATTGTATATTTAGCCATAATCACCATTATACCGCTTATAATAATCCCAATATGGAATGTTCTGTACTACAGATCGATAGTCTACCACCTCAACCCGACAGAAATGACATGGAAACACGGGGTCTGGTTCAGGAAGACAGGCATCGTCCCGTATAACAGGATCACGAATGTCGATATTGTACAGGGTCCTGTTATGAGAATGTTCAAAATATCAACGCTTCGTATCCAGACAGCAGGTTATTCTGGCCAGAACACAGCTGAAATCAGGATTCAGGGCATTGAAGACGCCGAACCTCTTCGCGAAATGATAATGGATTTTGTCAGAAACAAACCACCTGTCGCATCTGCAACAGGAGGGGAAGACGATACCTCCACAGGCAGATCACCGGAAAATAACGAAATAATTTCTGAACTCAAAGAAATAAAAGAAATATTAAGGGAAATTTCAATGAAGCGTCAATAAAACCAGTTTTTTCCAGAGGGTAACTCACAACAGGAAAAATATCCGGTTTAACCTGAACAATATTTTTCTTTTTTACAAAACACATTACAATTTCAAACCCGTTAAAGAAATATTTTTTACATCAGAGGCATATTTTGGGAAATCACAAACCTTTAATTAATTGTACACAAGTAAAATACTACATAGATATAAAAATAACATCTAAACAGGGCATTATTACCGGATTTGTTAGGAGAACTCTATGAAATATCATATGATAACCGGAAGGACAATAAAACAGGGGGAAAATGTTGAACATAAACTATCTCAGAAATACATTGAAGAAACATCAAGCTGTCATATGAACCCTCTCGACCTGATGAACCTCGGTATCTTTGAAGGCGAAAAGGTCAAATTAAAAAGCAGCTGTGGTGAGGTTGTCTTAAAATGCGTTGAAGACCAGGGGTTAAAAAAGGGAACAATATTCATACCTCACGGCCCCTACTGCAACAGTATAATCCCCGGGAATACACACGGTACCGGAATGCCCGACTTTAAATCGACAATGGTTGAAATAGAGCCGACAGATGAAGAGATACTCTCTATTGGCAGGCTTTTGTCAGGTTCCGGGGGAATTGAAATATGAAAAAAACAAATGTAATCTGCCCTTTTTGCGGTTGTCTCTGTGATGACCTGACAGTAAATATTGAAGACAATAAAATAACCGGTGTTGATAACGGGTGTGCACTCGCAAGCTCCAAATTTTTAAACACTGAAAGGCTTGAAAAACCGTTAATTAAAAGAGGAGGAAAACTTGTCGAAACCAGCTATGATGAGGCGATCGAATCCTCCGTTGAAATATTAAGCAATGCAAAAAGACCTCTTCTTTTTGGATGGAGCGGAACACAGGGGGAAGCCCAGTGCAAAGGTGTCCATATATGTGAACTTCTCGGAGGCGTGATCGACAACACCTCTTCAGTCTGCCACGGCCCTTCCATCCTTGCCATACAGGAAGTAGGACACCCGGGATGCACACTGGGCCAGGTGAAAAACCGGGCTGATCTAATAATCTACTGGGGCTGTAATCCCGTAGATGCCCACCCCCGCCATATGAGCAGATACACAACCTATGCTGACGGCTTCTTCCTTGACAACGCTTTTCGTGAAAGGAAGATGATCGTTGTTGATGTCAGAAAAACGGAATCGGCAAATGTTGCCGATGAATTTGTCCGGATAAAACCCGGCGGCGACTATGCTGTAATCTCCGCTTTAAGGGCGATGATAAGGGGCAAGAGCAAATCGATTCCGGACTCGGTTGCAGGCGTTTCAAAAAGCCAGCTTGAAAGGGTTGTGAAAATGTGCAAAGAGGCAAAATTCGGAGCAATTTTCTTTGGTCTCGGGATGACGATGAGCCCGAACAAATACAAAAATGTAAGGAATGCGATTGAACTTGTCGATGAAATGAGCCGGCACACCAAATTCACAATCACACCAATGAGGGGACACTGGAACGTCTACGGCTCAAATGAAGTATTTACGTGGATGACAGGATATCCTTACGGAATAGACTTCAGCAGAGGGATAGCGTTTTACAATCCGGGTGAGACAACGGCGGTTGACATGCTCTCCAGAAAGGAATGCGACGCACTCTTAGTAGTCGCAAGCGATCCGGGAGCACATTTCCCGAAGAAATGCCTGGAACACATGGCAGACATCCCTGTAATACAGATAGACCCGCATTTAAACTGCACCTCGCATTTTGCCGACATACAAATTCCGGTTGCAATTACAGGTGTGGAAACAGACGGAACTGCTTATAGAATGGACGGAATTCCGCTGAGAACAAAAAAGGTGATAGAAACCGAACGTCCGACCGATACGGAGGTTCTTGAGAAAATGTACAAGAAAATTCTGGAGGCAAAAGGAAAATGCACTCACTGCTGGTAAAAAACGCATATGTCATTGATCCACTGAACAACATCAGAGGAGAGATAATGGATATTGCGATCAAAGACGGAAAAATTGTAGAGTCCGTAAAAGATTCAGCAGAAGTTATCGATGCAAAAGGTCAGCTGACACTCCCGGGAGGCGTGGACTCCCACTCACACATATGCGGAACAAAGGTTAATTTCGGCAGGTACATGAGTCCGGAAGATATGCGGGCAGGAAGAGGCCGTGCACAGCCTTACATGTACCCGGTCTCCGGATACAGTGTTCCAACCGTTTATGCAAACACCTACCGATACAGCAAGATGGGCTACACAACAGTGCTTGAGGGGGCAATGGCACCCCTTGAAGCCCGGCACACACATGAGGAATTTTCCTACAACACCCTTCAGGATACTCTCGCAAACACCCTTTTTGACGGCAACTGGTCTGTAATGGAAGCCGTTGCGGAAGGCGACCTCAAAAAAGTGGCCGCAATCGTCGGCTGGACTCTTGCAGCTGTAAAGGGATTCGGAGTTAAAATCACAAACCCCGGCGGCACCGAGATGTGGGGATGGGGAAAGGACATCGGGTGCATTCACAAAAAAGTGGACTATTTCGGCGTAACCCCTGCTGAAATTCTGGATTACCTTATAAGAGCCAACGAGATGCTTAATCTGCCTCATTCGGCCCATCTTCACACAAACAATCTTGGAAAACCGGGAAACTACAAATGCACGCTTGAAACAATGCAGAGGGCTCCCGACCTGAACGACAAAAGACAGACACTCTACATGACCCATGTTCAGTTTCATTCATACGGCGGTTCAAAATGGGCCGATTTCTGTTCCAAAGCTGATGATGTATCATGGATGCTGAACAGAAAACCCAATATTGCAATAGACATGGGTCAGGTGATGTTTGGCAAAACAACAACAATGACGGCAGACGGACCTATGGAATTCAACCTCTACCGTCTTCACCACAACAAGTGGAGCAACCACGACGTGGAGCTTGAAACAGCATCAGGCATCATTCCGGTTCATTACTCACGTAAAAATCTCGTTAATTCAATAATGTGGGCAATAGGCCTTGAACTTGCACTGATGACCAAAAACCCCTGGCAGTGCATGCTTGCAACAGACAACCCTAACGGTGCACCTTTTGTCAAATATCCTGAGGTAATCGCCCTTTTGATGAGTCAAAAATACAGAGAGGAGCAACTAAAAACAGTAAACCCCGACACAGAAAAAAGGGTTTTCCTGCCATCATTAGACAGGGAGCTTGACATAAACGAGATTGCAATAATGACAAGGGCTGCACAGGCAAAGGCGCTTGGAATCGTGGATATAGGAAAAGGTCATCTCGGAGTCGGTGCGGATGCGGATGTTGCAGTATATCCGATAAAAATGGACGATATTGATCCCTCAAAGGATTACCAGAAGATTATCGACGGATTCTCCCAGACTGATTACACCATTAAAAGAGGTCGTGCTGTCTCGAAAAAAGGCGACTGCCTTGTTCTCGGTGACAATGCAACCATATGGGTGAAGCCGAAGATTTCAGAGAAGAATGATATCTCAAAAGATCCCGAATTTATGAAGAAATTTGAAAGATATTACACGGTATCACTTGACAACTATCCGGTGCAGGAAGAATATCTTCACAGAAATATCTGCATAGAAACGGAGACGGGAATATGAAAATAACACTTGCAATAAAAAAGAGGGATAATCCCTACATTCCAATTGAGGCAGAGGCCATAACCACCAAAACATTCCTTGAAAAAAAGCCGGAGGATATCAGTGTATGGTATGGAAACAGCGAGCAGAAATTAACCGAAATCTTTGATGTAAGGGTGGAAGGGGATGCAAAATCAGAAGATGAGGTTACAATAATTATGTCCGGCAACTGCTCTGCTGTAAAACGTGTCGGAGAGTACATGAACGGCGGGATTATTGAGATTGAAGGCAACATAGGCCATCATTGTGGCAATTTCATGAGCGGCGGACTCATTGAAATCAGGGGTAATGCCGAATCATGGCTTGGAAGAGAGATGAGAGGAGGGAAAATAATCTGCCACGGAGATGCCCAAAACTACTGCGGTTCGGGATACCGCGGTGAGAAAAAAGGGATGACAGGCGGAACAATTGAAGTTATGGGTTCTGCCGGGGATTTTACCGCAGAGACACTTGCAGGCGGAGAGGTCATAATCAGAGGAAACACGGGAAATCTGGCGGGAGCAGAGATGATTGACGGCACCCTTAAGATCTACGGGGATGCTCATCTTCCCTGTGCAAACATGAAAGGAGGGACATGCCATGTCTATGGTACTGCATATAACGTACTTCCTACTTTTGAATACAAGGGACTTATAAAAGCCGGTGACCAGGCATCACAAATGCATATGTTTAATGGCGACATTGCAAACAGAAATGCCAAAGGCACTCTTTATGCGGCAAAATACGAATTTTTCAAATAAATATCTTTTTTAAAACAAATCATACTGATTTTCATCGGTTACTGCTTTTTGTGAACCGGTAACTGACATTAATTAGTCTTCTTAAGTTATATTTTTCAGTTTCAAAAAAAAGGATTATAATTTTTTATATAGGTGTCCGTAGATGGTCTCGCCCTTGGACTTACCGTGTCTTTCTCCAAGATCACCGATATAGTGCTCAAAGGTTGCTTTAACGCCATCAACTTCAAGATCTACATTTTCACGGTACGCAAATCCGGGCATCATGACATCAATGGAGCCAAAGATGTATATATCTCCCTTGACCATCTGTCCGCCGATTTTGCTCTTTCCATTGCCTTTTACAACAATTTTTCCGCCTTCCTGGTGTGTACCTACGTGGACATCTACATCTCCGCCGACGATAATTTCACCGCCACGCATGAATGTTCCGATGTCACTTCCGGCGTTTCCGTCTACACGAAGTACTCCTGACATCATTCCACGCCAGTCACCACGGTATGCTGCTCCAAGATAGTTTCCTGCATTGCCGGTTACATGTAAGTCGCCGCCTTTCATTCCAAGGCCTGCGAAATGTCCGACATTTCCTTTTGCAAGAAGTTTTCCGCCTTCCATGAAAGCACCGGTGTACATATCGGAGTCACCTTCAATGACAACCTCACCGGTTGTCATCTTTGCACCGATCCACTTCACACGGGTGAGGTCTCCCTTAACCTCAATCCTTGTATCAGCTGCGGTATCTCCTGCTCCACCGGCTACGGTGAAATATTCACCAAGTGTGTGGGTGAGGTTTCCCTCATACACATTAAGGGCTGCAATTTCTTCTGCGGATTTTCCTGCAAATACGTCTGGTGTGATGTTTTCTGTTTCCAGATACAGTTCAGGCTGTTTGCTGATTGTTAATACTACTGTATTCATATCCTTTCAACCTCACGTTTAGGCAGATTCAACCTCAATTACATACGGGTTAGGCACGTAGTGTGATTCCTTGACCTCGTAGTTGTTCTGGCTGACTGTGTAGTATCTCTTGAAACGCTCTGAAACATCACGCTCTACCTGTTCGGTCATCTCAGTCTTTGAGTTTACCCAGAAAGTACGCTTGTTACCATTGCTGATGATCTCACCATCGTCGATGATAAGGTCTCCACCCTTGAGGAAGTACTTTGCATTTCCGAATGCATACTCGATCTTCTCCGGATCATCTGTGTCAGTCTCAGGGTTGTATGGATATACAACAACATCACCCTCCATGCCCGGTTTAAGTGAACCAAACATGTGGGAGAGACCAAGACAGCTTGCGGAACCTGAACGTGTCATCTGTGCAATCTCCATAAGGGTAAGCTCACGGTCAATTTCACCGATGTAACAGCGGTCACGTACCTTGTCTCCGTATTTTGCACTGTCAAGAAGATCATTTCTTGCCTTTTCACTCATCAGCCACTTAATTACACGTGGATAGCGGTGAATCGGACCTGCATTAGGTGCATCTGTAGTCAGGTTTACCTTCTCCATGTTCTTTGCATAGAGTGCAAGTTCAAGACCGATTGCCCACTGTGCAACAGCAATGAATGTCTTAGGGCTGTAAATGAACGGAACAACACCTGCTGCGGTCTCAAGTTCCACATCTGTGTTTGCCCACTTTAAGTGGTTCATGTGAGAGAGGTGGTACTCAAACGGACCGTCTGCAGTCATTGTTGTTGTTTCGTCAAGTGTTACCTGTCCCATATCGAATGAGATATTTGGAGCACTGTTGACGTAGTCCATTACTTCCTTTGACTTGGATTCAAAGCTCTTTGATGCATATGATTCGCCACCGTATGAGTGGAACTGAAGATGTGTGTGGTGAAGAACCTGCTCACGTCCGAAGTCGTTGTTTGCCTTGATTCCCTCTGCACATTTCAGTGATGCAATGGTTGTCTCGTAGTTGCCCGGCTCTCCAAGTGAGTTGGAGTGCAGGTGCATACAGTGTGGGAGTCTGAGATATTCGTTTGCCTCAATAAGACCCTTTATGATCTGTTTTGGTGTCACATCGAAATATGGCACAGGATCATCAGGAGTCAGACAGTTCATACCCCATCCCCATGCTTCTGTTCCGCCGGGGTTTACGTTTTTAATACCGTATCCCTTTGTAACACGGAGAAGCCATGCGATGTAACTGGCTGTGTTTTCAATCTCATTGTTCTTGAGATATTCCATAACAAACCAGTTGTTCCCAAACACAGGAAGGGCACCCATATCAACAATAGGAATATCCCTCATTTCCTCATGGGTATGGCGGGCATACAATGGTGGCATTGCTGCTTCCATTGCAAAACCGTATCCCATTCTTGAGAGAACATATCCGGATTTGGATGTTGTCGGAACAGAGAAACCTGCTTCCATACGTTTGACACCCTTTGCAGCCACCTTTCCGGTAAGCTTGTCTTCCGGTCTGATGTTCCTTCCGACGTTGACTTTAGGTCCGGCGGAGTGTGAGTGAAGGTCGACACCACCGGCCATTACAACACAGCCTGATGCGTCAATTACCTTTGCCTTCTTTGCTTCGGATGCATCGACAATTTTGCCGTTTTTGACGGCAACATCCATCTTCTCACAGTTTACTCCTGTAACAGGGTCAACAACGAATCCGTTTTTAACAATGTATTCTGCCATAGGATTTTAGACCCCCTTAAGCTCTTTTACGCGTTTTAATACGCCCTCAAGGAATTCCTCGTCTGTCAGCATACCATCAGGTGCATCTACAACCTTGTGAGTCTCGATTGGGACATTGTCCATTCTGTAAGCACATCCGCCTACCTCAACTCCGACAAATGCAACAGGCACATGAAGGTCTGCCACAACTGTTGAAGGAGTAATGTGCGGATCTACGACAACACACGGAAGATCGTTCATCTTCTTTACAGAATTGAACGGGAAGTGTGCTCCCGGGTCACTTCCAAGGACAAACACTGCATCAACCTCACCTCTTACGAGGAGATCATTTGATGAGGATTCTCCAGGGTTGTAACGTGCAATACCTCTTGAAAGGTCAACACAGAACGGATATCCAAACTGCCATCCCCATACCTGACCGGAACCTGTAACATTGTAGTGACCACGCATTGGCATGATCGCAAACTTGGTGTACTCGTTTAGGTCACGTGTAACCTGAATTGCAATGTCAATGTTGTGATTCTTTGAGAGAGAGTGTGTTACACCCATTCCGAAGAATATTACACCAAATCTGGCGTTCTTCATCTTCTCTGCAACTTCAATGATGGTTTCCTTTGGAATACCTGCCACAACGTCAGGAAGAGGGTTGCCGCGTATTGCCACACGCAGTGCACTCAGCAGTTCGTAGTCACGTCCCTGTTCAACCTGAAGATGAAGGTTTGCAATGCTTGCAGTGTCTGTAGGTCTTGGGTCAACAACCACAACTGTTCTTCCTCTGTGTCCCTTTGCTGTAAAGAAACCACGGGGGAAGATAGAGTATCTGCTCATGTGACGCGGGTGTGCATGTGCGGGGTTACATCCCCAGAACACTACCACGTCAGCACGGTTTTTAACTTCACCAAGTGTACATCCCGGTACACCTACATCCTGTACTGCAATGAGCGTCGATCCGTGACACACTGTTGCAGTGTTGTCCATCTGGGCTCCAACAAGCTCACCTACTTCTGAACCTACTCCCTGTGCCTCACAGTTTGTGGAACTCCAGCCGTACATGAGTGGTTTCTTTGCCTTTGCAAGCATCTGGGCGGTGTACTCGATAGCTTCGTCATAGGATGCCTCTTTCCATGAACCGTCTTCCTGTCTCATGCGTGGACGGGTCAAACGGTCCTCTGCCTGAGAGTGAAGGAATTTCATAGCGCCGATTGCACAGGCATTGTTTACGTCAACAATCTTCTTGCCATCGTCGCTGAGTACTACCTCCAGGTCATCACAAAGAGTACCACAGAAAGGACAAACCACATCGGTTACCAATTTTGTCATATCTCTTCACCACCTAAAGTGCTTCTTCAATTACTTCCAGTGAGCCGAGAACCTTCTCTTCCGGAGCGGCCTCGACAACAACCGGAGTACCCTTGAATGTCGGCATACCTGTTGAGTATGTATTTGCATTCACTACGCGGTTTGCCCATGGCCCCATTGGGATCCAGCCAAGACCGGGGTGAGGTCCCTGAGTTGCCTCAATAGCCCTTACAATGACACTTCCAAACTCGCTCGAAACGCGTACGTTTGTGCCATGCCAGATATCAAGAGCCTTGAGATCAGCAGGGTCTAGTTCAATTATTCCGCAGGCGTCGCGGTAGGCAGGTTTTTCCTTACCTGCCTCCATACTGACACCCTGCTGGATTGTTCTACCTGAAATCAGGTTTAGCTCAATCTTTTCTGCCACAATTATTCACCCCATAATGGGATTAGTTCTTTCTCTCGGTAAGTGGGCTTGGACCAAGTTCTTTGACGGTTTTTACGACGTCTTCCATGACCATACCCCACTTTGCGCCCTCAGATGCAGAAACAAAGGTCATACGAAGCCTCTTGTCGTTGATACCAATGTTTTTGAGGACATTCTTTACAAGGAACATACGCTTTGCGCATTTGTAGTTCCCTTCAAGATAGTGACAGTCACCAAAGTGGCAACCTGATACAAGTACTCCGTCTGCTCCATCCTGGAATGCTTTCATGATGAACAGGGGGTCTACACGACCTGTACACATTACACGAATTGCACGTACATCAGGTGGATACTGAATACGTGCTCCTCCTGCAAGATCAGCACCTGCATAGGAACACCAGTTGCAGATGATTGCGATGATTTTTGGTCTCCAATCTCCATCTGTCATTTATTCCTCACCTCCAAGAGGGTTAAGAAGGAATGAATCGATCTGTGCACAGATCTGCGGGCTTGTGAAGTGCTGCATACGAATTGCTCCGCCTGGGCAGAATCCACCGCATGTACCGCATCCCTTGCATTTTGCTTCTGTTACGGTCATAACCTGTCTGTCGTCTTTCTGAATGAGTGAAAGTGCGCCGTATGGACACTGTGGAACACACATTCCGCATCCTGCACAAAGGTCTTCAACACACTGTGCGAAGTAAGGCTCGAGCTGTACTTCTCCCTGGTGGATCGGAATTGATGCTGCTGATGCTGCACCTTCTGCCTGAGCTACTGTGTCAGGAATATCCTTTGGTCCCTGGCAGACACCTGCGAGGAAAATACCTGCAGTTGTTGTACCACATGGGTTGAGTTTCGGGTGAGCCTCAAGGTACCATCCGTCCTGTGATTTGGATACACCAAACATCTGGCGGATACGTTCTGCATCAGGCTTTGGCTGAATTGCTGCTGCCAGAACCACAAGGTTGCACTCTACGTTGACAGGCCTTCCAAGGAGGGTGTCTTCTGTCTGGACGTAAAGGTTCTTTGTAATTGGATCTTCTTCAATTGCAGCTACACGGCCGCGAATGAATTTTGCTCCCTCGTTCTGGATACGGTAGTAGAACTCCTCATACATCTTACCAAATGAACGAATATCCATGTAGAAGAGGTATGGCACTGCACCTGGGATCTTTTCCATGATCTGGTGAGCGTGCTTGAGTGAGTACATACAGCAGAATCTTGAACAATATGGTTTGCCAACGCCGCCTGTGTTGTCTCTTGAACCTGCACAAAGTACAAATCCAACTTTCATTGGTGTTTCTCCGTCGGACGGGCGTATTAAGTGTCCGCCTGTAGGACCGGATGCACAGATTAAGCGCTCAAACTCAAGACCTGTGATGACATTTTCATATCTTCTGTATCCCCATTCAGTCTTGTCCTCGATTGGTATGAGGTCGTAACCTGTTGCAAGGATGACACAGCCGACTTTGACTTTCTCTAAGCTGTCAGTCATTTCAAGGTCAATTGCATTCTTTTCTGTTCCACAGATGTCTTTACAAAGACCACACTTCACACATGCATCGAAATCGATTGTGTACTGAAGCGGCATTACCTGCGGGTGGTAGATGTAAATTGCCTTTCTTGGTGCCATTCCCATTTCAAATGGATTTGGCTTGATTACCGGACAAACTGATGCACAGTCACCACAGCCGTTACATCCTGAACCTTCAAGACCGGCTGCAACCATCTCTGCACCGTCTCTTGTACCACGGGCTTTCTTTCTGAGTGTGATGTCAAAGTTTCCAATGTATCCTTCAACATTCTCAACTTCCGTGTAGGTCTCGAGGATGATGTTAGGGTGACGTCCTGCGTCTACCATCTTTGGTGTAAGAATACACTGTGAACAGTCGAGTGTCGGGAATGTCTTGTCAAGCTGGGACATACGTCCACCGATTGTCGGGTCTTTCTCAACAAGATATGTCTTGATTCCTGCGTTTGCAAGATCAAGTGCTGCCTGCATACCACCGACACCGGCACCGACTACCATTGCAGCGTGCTCTACAGGCACACTCTTTGGCTGAAGGTCTTCTAAGAGTCTTGCTTTTGCGACTGCAATTCTGACCTGGTCCTTTGCTTTCTCGGTTGCTCCTTCCCAGTCGTGCATGTGAACCCATGAGTTCTGATCACGAATGTTTGCCATCTCAAAGCGGAACTTGTTAAGTCCACCCTCTGCTGTTGCAGTACGGAATGTTGGCTCGTGAAGACGTGGTGAACATGCAGCTACAACAACACCGGTGAGATCATAGTCTTTTTCTGCATCGATGATCTTGTTCTGACCTGGTGTTGAACACATATACTGATATTCATCTGCAACTACCACATTTGGAAGTGACCTTGCATATTCCATGACTGCATTTACGTCAAGAGAACCTGCAATGTTGGTACCACAGTGGCAAATGAATACACCAATTCTTGGTTCCTGATTTTCTGCCATTTATCTGACCTCCTTAAATTATCTTCTCCAGATATGGTTTGCAGTCAATTGCATGAAGATCAAGTGCAAGTTCACTTGGGCTCATGCCCTGAGCAAGTCCAAGAAGCTCGTTGTAGTGAAGAACCGGAAGATTATATGTCTGGCCGAAGTTCTCCTGAATCTCAATCTGACCACGGTCAAACTGGAGCTGACAGAATGGGCATACTTCTGTAATTGCATCTGCCTGTGCTTCCTGCATGTTGATCAGTTTCTCGTTTGTAATGTCGAGTGAGTGAAGGATATCATATCCACGTACACCACCGCCGGCTCCACAGCACTGCATTTTATTGCGGTACTGAACAGGTTCAGCTCCGAGTGCACCTACAAGCTCATCAATCCACATCGGGTGTTCTGTGTCGCCAAAGTGGCGGTCTTTGCCCGGCTTCATGAGGTGGCATCCGTAGTGGACAGCGATCTTTGTTCCGTCAAGTGGACGTACTACTGAGTCTGCAATCTTCTTTACACCACAGATCTTCTCATCGTAGTAAAGTTCTGCAAGGTGCCATACATCGATTGAACCCTTGTATTCCATGTCAATCTCTGCAAGTACCTCGTTGACCTGGTCACGAAGTTCGTCGTCGTGTTTGAGTTTGTGGTTTACTTCCCAGATGGACTTGTAACATCCGTTGCAGATGAGTGCGATATCTTTGTTCATCTCTTCTGCAAGGCAGAGGTTACGTGCTGCCATTGCGTACCAGACTCTAAGGTCAATTGCACCGAATGCACCAGGTGCAGGGCAGCAGCTTGCTCCTTTTAATGGAAGAAGCTCAATGCCAACTTTTGCACTTGTCCTGATTGCTGCAGCCTCACAACCGGGGTAACGGTTTGGTGCAATGCAACCAAGGAAAAAGGCGTATGAATGATCGAAATGTTCCGACATATTTACTCTCCCTCCGCAAGGATTCTGTCTGCGTTCTCCTTGAGATGGTAGTGATCAATGATCTTCTGAATTCCTTCAATGTATTCAGGATAGCTGTGTGTTGTTGGAGGATCTCTTGGAAGACCAAGTTTCTCACGTGCTGCACGGTTTACATCGTTGTTTGGCACACCGTGTCCTGTATTGTATATAAGCTGAACTGTCTTCAGGAAGTTGCGTGGAACAATATCTCTCTCAAATGCAAGGTTCCTCATTGCCATGATGACATCTGTTGGAAGGATGTCACGTGGGCATCTGTCCGAGCATGAGTAGCATGTTGTGCACAGCCAGAGATCCGGATCTGTAAGTGCTTCGTCCTCAAGTCCGAGAACCGCTCTTCTCATGAATTTACGAATGCGGTATGAACTGCGGGGTGCAGACGGACATGATCCTGTACAGGTACCACACTGGAAGCACATATGGGAGATTGTACCGCTAAGCTCCCTGACTCTGTCGCTGAAATCCTTGTTGGAATCAGAGGTGTAGTAATTTGTGTCCTTTAATCTTGATTCAAGTTCAGGATTTCCATAATTTTTCTCTACTGCCATTATATTTCACCTCATTGAACCGTTTTAAGCTCAACTTCTCCAAATTCAACATTATTTTCTTTGACCTTGGAGGTCCTTGGAACAAGGAGCTTGGCTTTTATCTTGTTAAAGAGGTCTGTTTCCTTTCCATTTACACGAACGCCTGTACGCTTGAGAACAATGATATCCTCACCAGGACATGCGTTAACACAAACTCCACAAAGAATACACAGATCTTTGTTTACTGCGATGTTTGCCTCAATCTCACCGTGCATTTCAGCAGGGGATTTCGGGCTTGGCAGGTATATTGCATTCGCAGGGCAAATGTCTGCACATGTTGAACATCCACCAGGACATTTCTCTGCGTGGAACTCAATCTCACCCTCGAAGAATTTCTCTACTGTAATTGCTTCGGTTGGGCAGTTTGTTGCACACCAGCGGCAGGTAATACAGTCATCAGTGATGCTGACCTTACCGAGTTTCTTCTGTTCCGCTTCCTCACGCTTGACTTCGATTGCATCAGACGGACAGATATCTGCACAGACTCCACATCCGTCACAGAGTTCCTGGTTCCATTTGACTTCACCCTCAACATCTCCGGATTCGGCTGAGAATGGTTTGCGAACAACATCAAGTGCTGAACATACTGCGCCACAAAGGCCACATACTGTGCACTTTTCGTCATTGCATTCAAATGAAATTTTTGCCTCGATGATCTCGGCTTTCTTCATTCCGTCCTTTGCTGAACCCTCAAAATCAGGGACTTCACGAATGATTGCTTTGTCAGGAGAACGTGGACAAACGTCCTCACAGGTAGTACAACGTACACATTTCTCATCGTCAATTTCCTTGACAATATTATATGACGGGAATCCTTCCTTCTCTACTATAGGGAGGCATTCTTCACCATCAATCTTGAGATGCATAGCGTTGAATGGGCACATTATGACACAAACGCCACAATATGAACATTTCTTTTCATCTACCTGGATTGCTGTTCCATACTGAATAGCTCCACGGCGAACAGCACCGACTGGGCCGATGCTAATTGCTTCCTCAGGGCAGGAATCTACACATATGCCGCAACCTGTACAGTTGTCGACAGAGTATTCAAGGTTGTTTACCTGCTTTAGAAGCTTCTGCTCCATTATGGTAAAGTTTCCTTCCTGCCTCTTGGAGTATTTTGGAAAAAGTGTATTCATAATCTATAACACTCCTCTTTGATTTACACTTGACCCGGAACACCGGAACTGGTCCAGCGTCCCTCTAGTCTTATAACATTATACGGACATGCCTGGATGCAGATACCGCATCCTGCACAGAGCTCTCTGTCAAAGTCAAGGATTGTGGCCTTGCCATTGATCACTTTATAGATCTTGTCTGTCGAGACCGGATCTACTGTTGAAAGCTCAAGTGCGTCAACAGGACAAGCAACAACACAGTTGTTACAACCAGTACAACGTTCAATGTTTACATGAACTGCAAATGCCATTCTATCACGCACCGTAAAATATCGATCTTAATCGATTGTTAAAAATTGGGAAAAAGAATAGATAAATGTTCTGAAGTTATGTAACCTTAAATCGCAAAATCAGAAGTAAAAATGAGCGTTTGTAATTAACAGGGCCATAATGTTAAGATTTATAATTTTACTCGATGCGTTAACTTTAATGCGTTGAAAAAAATAAATGATAATGTTTAAATAGCACCATCGTTTTTTATCGGGCAGGATTTTTGAAAAAAATATTATTTATTCCCCCGATTTCAAAATAGGTCCATATAAATGAATTGAATGACTAAATAAGCAAATCTCTCTTACCGTATAAGATCAACTTTTGGAATCAAATTAACTCATTTACAAATATTAGACAGAGATATAACAAACCCCTCCTTAAATTATATCATTGTATTTCAAAAGACAAAATATCCGGATGATTACACCCAACATAACATGTGTGCCCGCACCCCCCACAATGCAAAACAAACTGCCACCCACATAATACCGGTAATGCATTTAAAATGCAAAAAGAAAAAAATGCACATTATATAATGTGCATATAATGTGCAACAGCCCTGAACCGATATACTGGTGAAGTTTTTGCTAACCACAACCCCCAGGTTTTCCCCTAATTCCGGTATTTTTTCAAAAATCCGGAATATATCAGGTAAAGAACAGAGAAAAGATAATTTTCACGGCATATGACCCTCTGTTTTTTTGTTTTAATCTTCAGAAAAAAATGAAATACTATTTTACCTTGCAAGTGTGAAATATCACTGTTAATAAACGAGGTATATCCTATGGAATTAAATGGAGTAATTATTGAAGATGAATATGCAGAAGCATTTCCAAACTGGTCATGCAGAGTAATTATCACAGCAATCAACGAGAAGTGGGCATACCAGGCAGCAACAGAGGCAACAGGCTTTGCAACATCAGCAATCGGCTGCCCCTGCGAAGCAGGAATCGAGATGTTCCTCTCCTCCGAGGAAACACCTGACGGAAGACCCGGCGTTGCAGTCCTCTTCTTTGCAGGCGGAAAGAAGAAATTAAAGGAGCAGGTTGTAGAGCGCCTTGCAGAATGTGTACTTACACAGCCTACAACAGCAGTATTTGACGGAATGCCTGACGCAGAAGAGAGAATCGATGTAAAACTTCACTTCTTCGGCGACGGATTTGAATACAAGAAGGAAATTGGCGGAAGAAGCTGCTGGGCAATTCCAATCATGAACGGAGAATATGTCGGAGAAGAAAACTTTGGTATCGTAAAAGGTATCGCAGGCGGAAACTTCTTCATCATGGGCGAAAGCCAGCCCTGTGCACTCATGGCAGCAGAAGCAGCAATAGAGGCAATTTACGAAGTTCCGGGATGTATGTGCTCATTCCCTGTAGTAGCATCCGGTTCAAAGGTAGGCTCAAACAAATACAAGTTCATGCCTGCAACAACAAACGAGAAATACTGCCCTTCAATCCGCGACAAAGTTGAAGAGACAAAAGTGCCTGAGGGTGTACAGGCAGTTTACGAAATAGTCATCGACGGTGTTGACGAGGAAGCAATAAAAGAATCAACAAGAGCAGGAATTGTTGCAGCATCAAAGATTCCGGGAATCAAACTCATCACTGCAGGTAACTTCGGCGGAAACCTTGGCCCGTACAAGTTCAACCTCCATGAGATTCTCTAAAATTTTTCTTTTTTTGTCTTATTAGAAAATGATGCACTGATTCCCGCCTGCATCATAATTTGCACCTGATTTGGTAATACCAAACTAATGGAAGCATCCACAAAATGCAGACCGGAAAAAACCCCGGATAAATCCGTATTTCACACAGGCCATTACGGCAACAAAACCGGCCATAGAAATAAAAAGCCCTGTATGAGCCCCCTTTTTACTTTAAAGGAATTTTTGATCCCGATTTTTCGGGAAGATAATATAATTGATTTCCTGCGGAATTATTGAATTTTAACGAATATCCTTGGGTTATATCGGCCCCTAAAACAGCCAGATATTTTCAGAGGATGTAATATATGGATGGCCTAAAGAAACACGAGTACAGAGGCCCTCACGTTGATCCGAAAAATCCGGGAGTCCCAAAGACCTGCATTATAATACTTATCCTTCAACCGGCTGAAATCCCACATTTCCCCAAGCATCGTCTGACAAGATCCAAAGATCAGTATGCACACTATCGATCTTCTTAAATATCATATCGCCGAAAAATCTGTTAACGAAATTTTCGGTGACAACAAGTGACAATTACATTAACTCCCGAAGAGGTCAAAGGACGCTTTGGCCCGATGTTTTGCAAAAAATTTTTGGTTATAGTCGATGAAGCAGCAGAAAAAGCAGAAATTATCGAGCACTGCTGCCATAGAGGAGCTATTGAATGGGATGTAATGAACCGCAGGAGAGCCGGAGGTGCTGTTGAATCAATCAGCGTAGAGGGTGCCTCAATGACAATGTCGGCAAAACTAGGTAAACATCCGATAAACTTTGGCGCTGCCGGAGACGAGATCGGAGGGCAGGCACTTGAGGGCGTATGCGTTGAAGGGGATCTGGTTGCAACCGACTGGGCCGGAATAGCAGGTGCAGGTGTCGGCGTTGCAGTATGTCTGCCACAGGCACCGGGCGTTGTAAAAACCGAATACCCATCAGAAGAGGATCTAAAGGCAGGCGGTGCAAGAACATGCAGGACCCGCATCTATTCCAAAAAATACGTGAAGGTCTCAATCGGAATTGATGACACAGACACAAAGGAATCCGGCGCAACATGGGTACTTGCATCGAAATGTGCGGAGGCATGCAACATAGAGGGTGTTGAATACCTGAACATGCGTTTAATCCAGCTCAATCCTAAAGTCCCGAACAAGACCACAAACTGTGTCGGCTCAGCACTTAACTTTGCAGTCAGACCAGACAAGGTGGAAGAACTGCTCTCTTTTGTAAAGGAATTCATAGAGGAGAGATCTGTAAGTGAAGATACCGGAATTGCAGTATGGACAGGGCTCTCACTTCCACAGTCGCCATACCTTGAAAAGATCAAGACCGAGGTTTTGAACGTCGCCGAATGTGAGGCTGAAGCCGAAAGGCTTGGAATAAAATATATCGACTCTGCAAAGAGCAAAGGGCGAATCGGTGCACTCGGTGCAGTCCTTTGGGCTAACAGAGGAATAGAAGCAGCAGGTCTTTATGGAGAACATCTCTAAAACCCCCTACTCCATCTCCTACCCGGAGATACTCGCAGTCGCATCCGCCGACAACTCCCGTGTAGAACTTATCGAAAGGTTTGACTGCATCGGAGGTGCGATGTGGGCAGGCAGTCATTACAAAAAAAGCCCGCTTGTTGAATCAGTCAGAATAATAGGAAACACACAGCGCTTTCTGCTTAAAACAGGCTGTGTGGATCTTGCACTTCAGGGCTCATACTTCCCTGCAGGCATCAGCGATGTTTTAGTTACTGACTCTGAAGTAGCCGTTACGTACCTTGGAATGGGTGGCGGAGGTGTTGGTGCAAGCGTTTGCCGGGCATCCGCCGGCGGTGTGCTAAGAAGCACCGAAGATCCATGTGGAGGCGGAAAAGTTGCAGGCTCTACCATATGGCTTCCCAAAATGGAGAGAGTAATAATAGGAGTCGATGACACCGACACACCCGAGGCCGGTGCAACATGGACACTTGCACACAATATATCAAAGGCTGTTGAAAACAAAAACAGCCGCTACCTCTCACACACAATAACACAGCTTTTCCCGGTTCCATACAGGACAAAAAACTGTGTTGCAATTGCATGTGAGTTCGCAACAACAGAGCCTGAAAAACTCATCAGCGACTTTGAAAAACTTGTCAGGGAGTACACACTATCAGATAAAACAGGACTATGTGCATTCAGGGGCTTCGATCCAAAACCACTCCTGAATTACGGCCGTCTTGTTAAAAACGGTGAAGTAACCTTAAACGACTTTGAATTTGTCAGAAAGCATCTGGATGTCAGAATCGAAGGAAGAGGCATTATCGGAGCCGCCGCAGCGATTCCATTTGCCACAAAATACAAAGAGGCACTCTCACTATGAAATGGAAACTGTTCAAAGCGTCCCTTCTGGAGATAGGATCTGCAAGGATTACTGGAGAGCCGGCAGATGCTTCTGAACAGTCACACGCAGGGCCCGGTGCCGGGGAAAAGGGCTCAGTCTTTTTTTCAGCCGGAGGCAAAAGAGTCCGGCTTTCCATTGATGATAACAGCCCTGTTGAGATACACCATTTCGGAGACGGCAGGGCAGAACTTATATTCAAAGATACAAAGGTCAGCGGAGTAATCGAAAAAACCGGATTCCACTGTCCGCGCCAGGCATATATTACAGTCAGCGAAGGATGTATATACAACTGCAGATTCTGCAATGTGCCTTCCCAGCCGCCCCGTATCAAGACGCCGGAAGAGATTGTGAAGATGGTTGCAGGCGTCAAAGACAGAATCGACTGCATATCCATTACAAGCGGCGTCATAGGGAACCCAAAAGAGGATGAAACACGGGTTCTTGAAGTCATAAAAGAACTCCGTGCATTCAGACTTCCAATCGGGGTTTCGATATATCCGCTTTTGGGAACACCCAAAAGGCTAAAGGATCTCGGTGTCCTGGAAATCAAATTCAACCTCGAAACCGCAACTGACGAGCTCTTTACAAAAATGTGCCCTCTGTTAAACAGACAGGAAATTATGGATGCACTCACTGCTTCGGTCTCCATCTTTGGAAAGAACAGGGTTTTTACAAACATCATTCTCGGACTTGGGGAGACTGACGATGAGATGAAGCAGTGTATTAAAGAACTCACACAGGCAGGGATTATCCCGGTCATAAGACCACTTAACCCATCCGGGGAATTATCAGACCTTAAAAGGCCGTCTGCAAAAAGAATTCTTGAAATATCGGATTTCCTTGAAGGCGAACTTTTAAAAACAGGACTCTCATGCAGAGAGGCAAAGACTATGTGTACACTCTGTACAGGATGTGACATGGTGCCGGGGGCGGATTCATGAAAGCTGAATTAATGCTTGCAAAAGCGATTTTAAAAGCGTCAGATACCTGTTACACAGTCCCGGGATACCCCGTGACACGCCTTGGTGAACTAACAAACGCTGAATTTACGATAAATGAGAAGGTCGCACTCGAGTACGCACTCGGGGACTCACTCTCAGGCAGAAGATCAGCTGTTATCGTTAAAAATGCAGGGATGAACACACTCTCTGACACCCTTGTCAACGCAACTGTCCAGGGGCTAAAGGCAGGGGTTGTAATAATTGCAGGCGATGACACTGAACCCAGGGGATCGCAGAACAGACAGGACTCGCGTTATTATTCCGAGGTTGCACAGGTTCCGGTGATAGGTCCGGGAACCAAAGATATCTCATCATCTGTCGAACTTGCATATGAGGCATCAGAGAAATTTTCAAGAGTCTCCATCTTAAGAGTCACCCCTGATATTCTCTCCTCTGATGTTTCAGGAGAGATCCCTGACAGGAAGGACTCTTTTGCAAACACTGCCGGAAATGATCTTACTATGAAGGGCAGGTGTGATCTTGCAGACAACATAACGGCAGAGATGTTTGAATGGTCTCACCCGCCGGTGATTTATCCCCCCCCTAAAAAATCCGAATATGTAAAGATTTCAGAAGAGAAGGGAAGGCCGTTTTCAGAGGAGCACAAAAATCTCAAACCGCCTAAAGTTACAAAAAATCCTGAAACCTTCAAATCACGGGGATTTTCAAGAACACTATGCAAAAACTGCCCATATAAAGAACTATTTTCAATGATATCCGGTTCCGGAAAAAAAGCGATATGTGACACAGGATGCTCACTTCTTTCCAAAAATCCTCCCTACGGTTTTGGAACTGCAAACTACGGACTTGGATCATCACCTGCAGTCGCTGCAAAGAGCACAAAAATTGCGCTGACAGGAGACTATGCACTCCTGCATTCAGGCATTAACGCCCTTATTGACATAAAGGAGAAAAATCTCCCGCTTTTGTGCATAGTTCTTAAGAATAAAAAAATGGGGATGACCGGGATGCAGAACGCACCCGATATTATGCCTTATATCTCGTGGGCAGACCCCCTGATAATCCCTGCCGGTTCGCCGGAAAAGGTTTTAAAATACCTCAGGGAAGGAACCGAATTTTTAAAAATAATTGTTGTCGAAGGCGAATGCCCGCCGGGAGAAGAACATGAAGCCATTAAATGTTGAGATATGTGACGTCACGCTAAGGGACGGAGAACAGACACCCGGAGTTACGTTCACATGCGATGAGAAGATTGATATTGCCCGTAAACTCAATGAAATCGGAATCGAAGTAATAGAGGCAGGATTTCCAAGTGTATCGGAAAGCGAGAAAAAAAGTGTTAAAAGCATCGTAGGGCTTTCCCTTGACTCAAGGATATGCTGCCTTGCAAGATGCGTAAAATCTGACGTTGATGCGGCAATTGAATGTGATGTTGATATAGTAAGCATATTCTTTGCAACATCAGACCTCCACCTGAAAATAAAATACAAAAAGACGGCAGAAGAGATGCTCGAACAGGCACTCATGATGGTTGACTACGCAACAGATCACGGTCTTTCTGTAAGGTTTTCATCAGAAGACGCTTCAAGAACGAGCATTTCGTTTTTAAAGGAGATGTATGTACAGGGGGCAATGAGAGGGGCAATGTACAGCAGTTTTGCAGACACAGTCGGGTGTATGACACCTGTTGAGATGTACAACACTGTACAGGAGCTGACAAAGGATCTGAAAAATCCCCTCTGCATACACTGCCACAACGACATGGGATGTGCAACCGCAAATACAATCTCCGCAGCACAGGCGGGGGCATTCCAGCTCCATACAACCGTGAACGGAATCGGTGAAAGGGCGGGGAATGCAAGCCTTGAGGAGGTACTTGTGGCACTGAGGATGAAAGGCGGTGTTGACCGCTATGATCTGACAAAGCTTATGGATCTCTCAAAGACGGTTGAGAAATATTCAGGCATTAAAGTCCCTAAAATAAAGGCAGTCGTCGGAGAGCATGCATTTGCACACGAAAGCGGAATTCACATAGCGGCTCTTTTAGAGGACAGAAATACATATGAATACTTCCCGCCAGAGATGGTCGGCGGAGAGCAGCACTTCATACTCGGAAAACATACGGGAAGAAAGGGTCTTTTGCATATTGTAAACAGTCTCGGCTACTCACTCTCTGATGACCAGATAAATCACCTTCTGCAAAGGATTAAGGAGATCAGCGAAGGCAAGTGCTCAATCACACCAAAAGTTCTCCTGTCACTCATTGAAGAGACAAAAAAGACCGAGGGCAATAAAATATGAGCACGCTTTCAGAGATTATTCTAAAGGGAGGTGCAGGAAGCTTTGTTGACTGCAAAGTTGACAGGGCATTTGCACATGACGGCACGGGAATTCAGGCACTGGTTGCATTAAGGGGGCTTGGTGATGTGAAACCGGCATGCCCTGAAAAAGTTTCGGTGATATATGACCACATTGCACCTGCAAACAACACCACAACCGCAAATCTCCAGCACGAGCTCAGGGAATTTTCAAAACAGGCAGGATTCTGTTTTCATGACATCGGAGACGGCATCTGCCACCAGATAATGAGCGAAGGGGTGTGCCTTCCGGGCGAGGTCGTTGTCGGTGCAGACTCACACTCATGCACACTTGGTGCATTCGGGGCGTTTGCAACCGGCGTCGGGGCATCGGATATGGCTGCCATCTGGGCATCGGGCGAAACCTGGTTTAAAGTTCCTGAAACGATTGAAATTAATCTGGACGGAGATTTCAGGCAGTTTTGTGAGCCAAAGGACCTTGCCCTTACTTATGTCAAAAAACTAGGGATGGACGGTGCGACATACAAGGCACTTGAGTTTACAGGCGAAGGGGCAGTGAATGTACCGATGGACGGCAGACTTACTCTTTGCAACATGGCAATTGAGACCGGGGCAAAGACAGGCCTTTTTTATCCCGACGCCGTTACAAAGGAATATCTTGCAGGATTCGGGCACAGCATTAAGACAGCAAAGCCGGAAGAGTGCAGTTATGAAAAAACAGTCGATATTGATATCGGAGATCTCGAGCCTGTTCTGGCAGTGCCGCACAGGGTGGATACGGTCGAGCCTGTAACCCGTTATTCGGGGACACCTCTTGATCAGGTCTTCCTTGGCACCTGCACAAACGGAAGATATGAGGATCTTAAAAGGTTTGCAGATATTGTCAGGGGAAGGAAAGTGTCTGTTAGAACAATTGTTGTCCCGGCATCAAGAGCTGTTTTAATGCAGGCACTAAAGACAGGAGTCCTCTCTGACATAATCGATGCAGGATGCTCAATCGGAACACCGGGCTGCGGACCATGTCTTGGTGCCCATATGGGTGTCCTTGGAGAAGGAGAGGTAGGTCTCTCAACAGCAAACAGAAACTTCAAAAACAGAATGGGAGTGGGGGCCGAATATTACCTCTGTTCGCCTTCAACCGCTGCCGCAAGTGCGGTTCGCGGAGAGATTACATCACCGGAGGAGTTTGCATGAAAAAAACAGGACATGCAGTCTGTATCGGTGCCGATGTTGACACTGACATGATTATTGCCGGAAGATACCTCAGGACAACCGACAAATCAGTCTGGGTTGAGCATGCCTTTGAGGACTACGACCCCTCAATTGCAAAAAGGCTGAAAGGATCAGTTATCATTGCCAAAAAAAACATCGGGTGCGGCTCTTCACGTGAACAGGCGGCTGTTGCGCTAAAGGAGGCAGGAGTTCTCGCGGTTGTGGCACCCTCCTTTGCAAGGATTTTTTTCAGAAATGCGGTAAATGTCGGACTTCCGGTGTTTGAAACAGGGGAGATTGACTGCACTGACGGTGAACCTGTCACATTTGACCTTGACGAATCATGGGTTGAAATATCGGGCAGAAGATACCCTTCACTCCCGCTGTCTGAGAGAATGAAGAGAATAATTGACTCCGGCGGCCTTGCAGGCTACTGGAGGAAATACAAATGATTTTTCCAAAACAATGCAAGGAGACGGGCTTTGCATCGGGAAAACCCCTCGGTGACAGGGTCTATTTTTTAAGCAGATACATTGTGAAGGAGACACCTTTTGGGTATGAGGTTCTTGAAATTGAACAGAAACCGGGAACCGGGCTTTTGAGGGAGGTAAAATCAGTAAAAACACTTGCTTCTGCTGATGAAACATATCTTTATCCTGAAAGGGTGGTTCTTCACAACAGGGCAGAGCTGATAAGGATTGCAGAATCAACCCAAAAGAAGTGCACAATATTCACGGGGATAGACGATCACATGACCTTTGTTATCGATCCGGATACTGATTCCCTCTTACGGGTTTTTGTCTATGACGTGATGCCCCCAAGGCCGAACCTCTCGGAGACCATAAAATCACTTGAAAAAACAGGGATTTTCGGAGAGCTTGAGATTGAATTTGTGCATCATATAAAGGATATCAAAAAAATCGAGGCAGATGTTTATCCCTGCAAGGCATCAGGCTTTGATGTCACGCTTGACAGTGACCGCCTCTCCGGCGGTGAAACGGTAGCAGGGTGTCTTACGGCAAGGCAGTTTCTGGCGGAATGCTACGACGGCGAATTTGTTGTTGAGAACATCTGCCCTGCCGATGAGGCGCAAAAACCGGAAAACCGGACTATCAACGAACCCTGGATTGCAAGATGCTGCCGGATTGAAAAATGCGGCCTTGTAACCGACAACACCACCGGCGTTGTCGTTCACTGGGGATCGTCACCAAAACAGATAGCAGATTCCATATTTGAACTCTTAGAGGAGTATAAAAAAAGATGAAGATAGCAATAGTAAAAGGCGACGGCATAGGACAGGAGGTCATCCCTCCGGCAGAAAAGATATTAAGGCATTTTCTGCCCGGTGCTGAATACTTTGATGTTAAGGTCGGCTATGAAAAATGGAAAGAAACAGGCACGGCATGCACTGATGACGATATAAAAAAGCTCAAATCCGCTGATGCAATTCTTTTCGGTGCCATTACAACACCCCCTGATCCTGACTACAAAAGTGTGATCATGAAAATCCGCCACGAGCTTGATCTTTATGCAAACCTGAGACCGGTAAAAGGCGACGGGTTTGACATAATGGTTGTAAGAGAGAATACAGAAGGCCTTTATTCAGGAATTGAAGAGATTGGTGAGGAGAGATCAACAACCCTCCGTGTTATAACAAGAAAGGGAAGTGAGAGGATTGCAAAGGCGGCGTGTGAACTTGCGATTAAAAGAGGGAGCACAAAACCGGTTGTAATCGGCAACAAAGCAAACGTGTTAAAATCCGATGTGCTCTTCAGGGACACATGCATTGGTGTATGCAAAAGCTACGGTCTTGAATACAAGACGATGTTCATCGACGCACTGACGCTTGATGTTTTAATGCAGCCCTCCAATTATGACGTTATAGTCACAACCAACATATTCGGAGATATACTTAGTGATGCATGCGGATACTTAACAGGCGGCCTTGGAATGCTTCCAAGCGCCAACATCGGAGATGCCCATGCATTTTTTGAGCCTGTTCACGGCAGTGCTCCGGATATTGCAGGTAAAAACATTGCAAACCCGATAGCCGCAATCAGAAGTGCCGGAATGCTGCTGGATCATTTCGGATACTGCGAATATGCAGCCCTGGTTGAAAAGGCGATATCGGCATCCGTTTCAATGGGTGTCTGCACAAAGGATCTCGGCGGAAATTACGGAACAAAGGAAACCGGCGAATATATACTTACTGAAATAATAAAAGAAGAGAAGTCTGATTAAATAATCAGAACCGGTAGTACGGTATATTTTTAACTTTTTTTTTATTTTTTTATTCAGTGCAGAACTGGTCGCACCCGTCAATTACATACCTTAAATATGCCATTGATGGTCCGCCGCCCATCAGCACTGCAACATATGCGGCTTCCATTATCTCCTTTCTTGATGCTCCTGCATCAACCGCCGCTTTGAGGTGCACACTTATGCAGAACTTGCAGTGGTCGTTTATTGCAACGGCAAGTGCTATGAGCTCTTTCATCTTGTAGGGCAGTGCACCCTCCTTTGTTGCCTGATTTGCAAAGTTCAGGAAAGAACCCCAGAACTCAGGATCGTCTTCGGATACCCTTTTGTTTGTGTCATATGTCTCTGCGATGATTTTTGCGATGTCTTTGTTTAAGTCAGCCATTTTGACAATCCTCTGAAAAATAATTACTAAACCCTGATTGCGGGCACAATTCCGGCCGGAAACCTGACAGTAAGTTCATACAGGTTTCCGGAGGTTTTCAAAAAAAACCTACCCGCATATCCCTTTTTTGGGTATTTTTGATAATTTGTCAACGAATACGATATATCTTTTTAAATTGAACAGGATCGAAATTTTTCAGGGGGAGCAGCAGCAATGAGAGCTAAAATAAACAATGAGGTTGAATAAAAGTAAAATCCGGGGTGAACATATGCAGGAGACAGATGACAAAATAATTGTAAAAAATCCGGCAACGGGAAGTATTGTCGGCGAGGTTGTAAGGGGAAGGGCAGAGGATGTAAGAGATGCTGTTGACACTGCACTTTTATCGTCAGACCTCTGGGCCATGAAAAAGCCTGTTGAGAGGGGGAAAATATTATTCAAATCAGCAGCGGCTGTAAGGGCCCGCCAGAATGATCTTGCCCGCCTTTTAACTTCAGAGCAGGGAAAGCCTCTCGCAGAGGCAAAAAACGAGATTCAGGGTTTTGCAAACATTCTTGAGTTCTATGCGTCAGTGTCAGGCACAATCTCGGGATCATCCCTTCCCAAATCAGACTACGGATATGCCTTTACGAAAAAAGAGCCTCTCGGAGTATGCGGGGCAATAATCCCATGGAATATGCCGGCGATAATCATGGGATGGAAGGTGGGCCCCGCCCTTGCCGCCGGCAACACACTTGTCTTAAAGCCGGCAAGCTCCACACCTCTTACAAACATGAGGCTTGCGGAGATTATGAATGAATCAGGACTGCCGGAGGGCGTCTTAAACATTGTCTGCGGCAGCGGAAAGGAGGCAGGAGCGGAAATTGTCAGAAACAAAAAGATATCGGCCGTTTCATTCACAGGATCGGCAGAGACTGGAATTGAAGTGTCAAAGCTCGCTGCCGGGACTTTCAAGAAGATGACACTTGAACTGGGCGGAAGCGATCCGATGGTTGTGTGCAGCGATGCCGATATTGATCTGGCGGTGTCAGGCGCAGTTTCGGGCAGGTTTTACAACTGCGGACAGACGTGCACTGCGGTAAAGAGGCTTTATGTCTTTGAGGATGTTGCGGATGAGTTCATCTCTAAACTGAAGGAAAAGACGGAGAAGATGACCATCGGAGACGGTTCGGCAAAGGGAACACGGATGGGACCGCTTCACAGCAGGGAAGGCAGGGATGGTATAACAGATGTTATATCAGAGACCGTTGACAAGGGTAAAGCCGAGGTGTTAACCGGCGGATACATCCCCACAGGTGAGGATTTTGATGCAGGAAACTTCCTGATGCCAACAGTCCTTACCGGTGTTTCCCCGGACAGCAGGGTTTTGAATGAGGAGATATTCGGCCCCGTTCTTCCGGTCATGACTGTTTCAGGAATGGATGAGGCGGTTATTGAGGCAAACAAAACAAGGTTCGGCCTTGGAGCTTCGGTCTGGACAAAGAGCATCAAAAACGCCTCAGATTTTGCAGAGTCTGTTGATGCAGGAATCGTCTGGGTCAACAGGCATCTGAAAGTCCCGCCGGAAATTCCGTTTGGCGGGGAGAAGTCAAGCGGAACGGGACGTGAAAACGGGCTTTTTGCACTTGAACGGTACATGAAAGAGAAGACAGTGATTGTATCACCATAGACCGTATACACAAGAATACAATTCAGGGAAACAAAAAAAATGGTTAAAGCAGGGTTTCATGTATCAATTGCGGGATCGCTTGACAGATCGGTTGAAAGGGCCAAAAAATCCGGTTGTGACACTTTTCAGATATTTACCGGAAACCCGAGGGGATGGAAGGCAAAGGAAATTGAGGATGAGACGGCTGAAAAATTCATATCAAAGCTTGGTAATTCAGGGATTGAACCGGTTGTCGCACATATGCCCTATCTCCCAAACCTTGCAACCCCAAAGCCTGATGTGTATGAAAAGTCGTGCGATGTTCTGCTGCGGGAGATTAAACGCTGCGGAGTTTTGAAGATCCCTTACCTTGTCACACATCTTGGAAGCCATCTCGGGACAGGCAGGGACGGCGGGATAGAAAGGACGATTGATGCCGTCGTAAACGCAATCGATTCCGAAAAGAGCAGCGTTATGATCCTTTTGGAGAACACTTCCGGGACAAAGAACTCAATCGGCGGAACTCTGGAGGACATCGGCGAGATTATGGACGGTATCGGGAAGAGCAAAAGGCTTGGAGCATGTTTTGATACATGCCACGCCTTTGCCGGAGGGTATGAGATTTCAACCGAAAAAGGGCTCTCAGAAACCTTGTCAGACTTTGACACCCTGATTGGTCTTGATAACCTGAAAGTGATTCACATAAACGACACAAAAGGCGAATGCGGGAGCCGGCTTGACAGGCACGAACACATTGGCCTCGGAAAGATAGGCGATGAGGGGATGGCAAGGATTCTAAGACACCAAAAGCTTTCCTCTCTTCCCTTCATACTTGAGACACCGGTTGATGAGAGAAGGGATGACAGGGGAAATATCGCTCATTTAAGGGAGCTTGCCGGGCGGGAGAATTAAAAAAATCTGTTATTATATCTGTGATATTGCCTGTTTTCAGATCTTCAAACACCCGGTATGTGCCACTACTATAAAATTTTTATATCAGATATATTCGATATATTGATTATAATGGCCACAACAATAGCCGTGTCACCTGATACAAAGGAGAACCTGAGGAAATTCGGTGAAAAAGGTGAAACATTTGACCAGATAATAAGGCGCCTGATGGAAGATGCCGGATGGAAAAAAGCGGATGCACGCTGGAACAGAATTCTTGAAGATGAGAAATTCACGCCACTTGCAGAACTATGAGTTATCAGGTTCTTCTTTCACAGACTTTTAAAAAGCAGTATTCAGGTCTGCCAAAAGATGATTAAAAAAGAATAAAAAAAGCGCTTTAGGAACTTGAAACAGATCCCTTCAGTCCACGCCCATCAGCTGACATAAAACCTCTGACAGCCACAAACCTTAAAAAATACAGATTAAGAGTTGGTGATTTCAGGATAATTTATTTCATTCACGATGAATCAGTCAAAGTCATCGAGGTTTTCAGACGGGGAAAGGGTTACCAATAATTGAATCAACATTTTTTGCAGGCTATTTTGCACAAATTTACAGTTTCTCATAGTAATTTACATAAGAGTCATCACGGATAGTCAGAAACTCTCCAAAACATTAATCAGCAATTGTCTAATATATTAGACATATGTCCTGTCTTTGTGGCATAACAGAAAAACACCTGCAAATTCTCGCACTCTACACAAACGGATACGACAGGGATTATTACCCAAGGGAAATCCCGGGGGTAATTTCGGTATCACACGGAACGGCACACAAAATTCTCATCTCGCTTGAGGAGAAAGGCGTTCTTGAATCAGTGACAAGGGGCAGGACCAGAATATTCAGGCTTAAAAAAACCAACGCGGCAGTAAACCACCTTCTCCTCGCAGAAAGCTACAAACGGCTTAAATTCTTTGAAAGTGAGGTGCTTGCAGGCGAAATAATATACAAAGTGATGCCCTTCTTCAAAGGACCACTCGCACTCTTCGGCAGCTACTCATCAGGAACAACAACCCCTGACTCAGACATAGATCTCCTCTCGGCAGGAGACTTCGACAAAACACAGGTCGACAAAATCTCAAAAACATTCGGGATTGAAATAAACGTCAAAAAGTACCCGGGAGAAGTATTCACAAGAGCAGCAAAGGAAGACACCCTGATAAAAGAGATGTACAAAAACCATATATTCTTAAAATGCCCTGAATTCTTTTTAGAGGCTGTGATTGTATGACGGACGAAATCAGATGGTGCAAACATAATAAAAACGGCATCAGGCTCATTGAGCCAAACGAAAACCTGACGGATGCATACTTTAAAAAAGCCGAGGATGCACTGCTGACAATGAAATCAATAGAATCTCCGGACTGGATAATCTCAACCGGATACTATGCCATGTACTATTCACTCTATGCACTCCTGATGAAAGCCGGAATTAAAAGCGGGATACACACATGCACAATAGAATGCATGAGGGAGTGCCTCGGCGATTACTTTAGCGAAAGCGACATCGAAGCAGTTGAAAATGCAAGAAAGACGAGGATTCAGTCGCAGTATTACACAACACATGAATTAAAAGAACAGGAAATCTCAGAAATTCTAAGCACGGCACCAAAATTTCTCTTAAAATGCAGGCACATATCAGGTCTGATAAAAACAAAGGATATTGAAAAAATCAGGCAGATTATTCTGGAAAAATAACTGAGAAGACAAAAAACACCCCGCCTGCCCGGAACAATCCGCAATAAAACAAAAAATTATGGTGTCCCCTTAAAAAACCTCTTTTTTCAAACATCCAAAATATGCATAAAGCAATAATAACCAATTAATATGGTTTATTGTGAAAGCTGAATACAACGGAGAACAGGTCCTTTTGGGCGCGGAGGGAAAAAGCCTCTACGACCAGGGAGGATACGGAAGGCCTGATAAAAACGGGCTGAAGCTGTCACCCGAAGAAGCACTCTATCTCCTCGGAAGAAACAAAATAGAGGTAAAAGGCCATTCATTTGAGAGTCTCTTTGCCGCATTTACAGAAGAATCCGATTTTCTGCGAAAGTTCCTTGTCTACCGTGACATCCGTGAAAGAGGGTATGTCATCCAGTCGGGGCCGCATGACTTCAGGGTTTTCAGGAGAGGTGAAAAACCGGGAACAGGCAGATCACAGTATCTCATGAGAGTACTCTCAGAGCGTGACCTGGTCGATTTTGGAAAATTCGCAGAAGAGGCACAGACCGCCAGAAACATGAGAAAACAGTTTCTACTGGCAGTCGCTGACGATGAAGACGAGATCACCTATTATGAAATAAAGACCAGTGATCCCCAAAAGGGAGAATGCGAGCCGGAACTTCCAAAAATCTCAGGAAAAATCTTTGGGAAATCCGTACTGATATCCATCCCGCCTGAGAGCATCTTTGAAGAGAAACTTTTTGGAACAAGATTTGACAAAGAACGGCTAATGCTCTCACCGGTAGAGGCGATTTACCTGATCAGAAAGGGATTCCTTGAACTCGATGAGAAAATCTCCCCCGAAGACTACTACAAAAAAATCGAAGACGGCGATCATGAATTTGAGCTTAAATCAAAATCATATGCGCACCTGCGTGACCTCTGGCACATACCAAGAACGGCCTATAAATTCGGCCATCACTTCAGAGTCTACTCAGGGTCAAAAAAGCACTCAGAACTCCTCGTTCATGCATTATCCTCAGATAAGACGATGCCGATGAGTGTCATCTCACGATCAGTCCGTCTGGCACACAGTGTCCGCAAGAAGATGCTTTTTGCCTGTGTAAGCAAAGATATGATAAAGTACATTGAATTTGCGAGAATAAAATTATAGATAAGTATAAGTTGGAAATCACCATGCAGCCCGAAATCAATCCGTGGTCAAGCAACCAGAACCTTGATGCGGATAAGCTTTTCAAAGAATTTGGAATTGAACCTGTAAATCCGCTGGTAGAAAAAATGACAAACCCGCCTGCATTTTTAAGGCGTGGAATTGTCGTAGGCCAGCGCAATTACAAACCAATAGTCAGCGCAATAGAGAACAAAACACCGTTTTATGTAATGACCGGATTTATGCCGTCAGGCCACCCGCACTTAGGACACCTGATGGTCATGAAAGAGGTCGCATGGCACGTTTCTCAGGGTGGAACAGGTTTTATCTCAATCGCCGACAGGGAAGCCCATGCAGTCCGCGGTATCTCATGGGATAAATGCAGGGAATTTGGAAAAGAGTACCTAAACTGCCTCTACGCACTCGGGTACTCCGGCAACAAATACTACCAGAGTGAGAACAACGCCTTAAAGGATCTCGCCTTTGAAGCCGCAATAAAGATTAATTTCTCAGAGCTTTCAGCAATCTACGGATTCACGCAGGACACGGCACTTGCACATGCAATGAGTGTCGCAACACAGGTCGGGGACATACTCTACCCGCAGACTGCGACCAACAGCCCAGCCCCGACAATCGTTCCGGTGGGTCTTGATCAGGACCCACACATCAGACTCACCCGTGATGTTGCAAACAAACTCAGGATGTTTACAATTATCGAAACACCTGATGGTGTCAGCATCAGATCAAAACAGGCTCCAAAAACGGCAATGGATGCTGTTGAAGCGGCATTCCCCGATACAAAAAGGTATGAAGAGCATATTGACGTAAAGGGTGTTTTTAAAGATGAAGCTGAAAACATCATCAGGGAAGTCGAGCTAAAATGCGGCGGTTACGGATTCCACATGCCATCTGCAACCTATCACACATTTTTGCAGGGGCTAACCGGGGGCAAGATGTCATCAAGTGTCCCTGACAGCCTCTTCAGGTTCCAGGACTCTGAAAAAGACGTCAAAAAGAAGATAATGAGTGCCCTCACAGGCGGCAGAATGACGCTTGAAGAGCAGAAAAAGCTTGGCGGAAACCCTGACAAATGTTCGATATATCTCTTGAACCTCTTCCACATGATGGATGACGATGAGGAAATAAAGGAGATGTGCAGGGCATGCAGGGCAGGGGAACTAATGTGCGGAACATGCAAAAAGCAGACCTTTGAGCGTGTACGTGAATTCTTAAAGGACTTCAAAGAAAAAATGGATGAAACAGTGCATCTGACGGAGGAGTAAAGCGTGGCGGATCTGACATACAATGAAAAGAAGCTTCTTGCGGTTTTAAAACCGCTCAGGGATGCTGAAAAAGCCAGACAGGAGGCTTTAAAGCCAATCAGCGAAACGGCAAAAGGTGTTGCGGAATTAAGAAAATCAAACTTAAATCCTCTCAGGGATGTCCTCGGAATTCTTGAAGAAACCAAAAACATCGCATTTGCACCGATAAAAAAGGCAATCGAACTCTTTGAAGATGCAACAGAAGGAACACTCGGACCCATAACCAGAATGGACAGGCCAAATGTCGTGTACCTCGCACGCATCATGGACACAACCCCCGAGGCTGTCGTCCAGCATGCAGTCCTTCTTGAGTCAAAAAAACTCTGTGACCTTCAAAAAAAGGTGACTGTGGAATACAGGCTCACACGCGAAGGAGAGAAATATGCATCTGAGGGTCTGCCGGAGAGAGTACTCTTTGAGTCATTTGAGAATGCAATCCCGATGAAAGAGCTCCAGAAACACCCCTCCTCAAAGCTTGGAATCGGATGGCTGAGAAAGAAGGGCTGGATTGCAATAAGGGAGGGAATCGTTGAGAAAATCAGCGATGCTCCAATAGGAGATGATGAAAAGGCCCTAAAAGACCTGAAACCCGGCGTCCCGGGACTTGACGAACTCCTTAAAAGAAAGCTTGTGGAAGAGACTGAGACGACTGATTACTTTGTCTCAATCACAACCGAAGGTGAGGTTCTGGTTGAAACAGGCCTCGATTTAAGGATGGAAGCCGGCACCCTTACAAGCGAACAGATAAGAACAGGGGAATGGGAGAATCTCAAACTCAGGAGATATAATGTCACAACCCCTCCAAAGAGAATTTACGCCGGAAAGAAACACCCGTACCAGCAGTTGATCGATGAGATGAGAAGTGTTCTTCTGGAGATGGGCTTCACAGAGATGTACGGTGAGATTGTCCAGAGCTCTTTTTGGAACTTCGATGCACTCTTCCAGCCGCAGGATCATCCAGCACGTGAAATGCAGGACACATTCTTCCTTGACATGGAGGAGAAACTCCCTGAAAACTATGAGGCCGTAAGGGACATTCACGAATTCGGAGGAGACACGTCTTCTGTCGGATGGGGAGGAAAATGGAAGGAGGAAAAGGCAAGGCAGTGTGTCTTAAGGACTCACACAACAGGGCTTTCCATCCAGTACCTAAAGGATCACCCAGACGAGCCGGCAAAGGCGTTTTGCATAGGAAGGGTTTACCGCCGCGAAGCGATTGATCCGACACACACCCCTGAGTTTGAACAGCTTGAGGGTATAGTGATGGACAGGGATGTCTCATTCAGACACTTAATGGGATTCCTAAAAGAATTCTATCACAGAATGGGCTTTGAAAACGTCCGTTTCAGACCTGCATACTTCCCGTACACCGAACCCTCAGTCGAACCTGAAGTCTACGTTGAAGGGCTCGGATGGGTAGAGCTCGGCGGTGCAGGAATATTCAGAGAGGAAGTCACTGCTCCGTGGGGTGTCAAATACCCGGTTCTTGCATGGGGACTTGGCGTTTCCCGTGTTGCAATGCTGAAAATGGGCTTAAAAGACCTCCGCCAGCTATACAAGAGTGATGTGGACTGGATCAGAAACAGTCCGGTAAACAGAAAGGAGGAGATTTAAAAATGCCGATTATCACACTTCCATACAAATATCTCGAGGATCTCACAGGCGTTGACAGGGATACCCTTATTGACAGACTGCCGATGATAGCGGCCGACATCGAACGATACGAAGACGATCACTTTGATGTCGAGTTCTTCCCGGACAGGCCGGACATGTTCTCAACAGAAGGAGTCTCCAGAGCAATGAGGGGATTTTTGGGAATCGAGACTGGACTTAAAACCTACGACGTAAAGCCTTCAGGGATTAAATTCGAGGTTGACAAAGGCTTAAAAGATATAAGACCATTCCTCGGCTCCGCTGTAATCAGAGGTCTATCCTTTACCGAAGAAGCCATCCAGAGTCTTATGGGACTTCAGGAGGCTCTCCACTGGGCTGTCGGAAGAGGCAGGGCAAAGGTTGCAATAGGTGTCCACGACCTTGACAGGATTAAACCACCTTTTAAATACTTTGCATCGGAAAAATCACGAAAGTTTGTTCCGCTTGATTTCGATTCCGAACTCAGTCTTGACGAGATCTTAAAAGAGCACCCGAAAGGTAAGGACTATGCACACCTTGTCGAGTCACATGAAAAATATCCGTTAATTGTCGATGCCGACGACAACGTGCTTTCATTCCCTCCAATCATCAACGGTGAGCTTACAAAGGTCACAACAGAGACGAAAAATGTGCTTCTTGACTGCACTGGAACAGATGAAAAAGCGGTGATGACTGCCGTCAACATCATCTGTGCCGCACTTGCAGAAGCCGGAGGAAGTGTTGAGAGCGTTTTGGTAAACGGATGTCCTATGCCCTCACTTGCACCGGTGGAAAGGATTGTCTCAGTGTCGGAGTGCAACAGACTTCTGGGCTTTGATCTCAGTGCGGAAGAGATGGCAGAACACCTCTCAAAAATGCGTTTTGGTGCAGAACCCGAATGCGGCTGTGAGGACAGACTCAAAGTCCAAATCCCCTGCTACCGTGCCGACATCATGCACGACTGGGATGTATTTGAAGACGTTGCAATCGCATACGGATTTGACAACCTCAAAGCAGAACTCCCCTCCACATTCACAATCGGCTGTGAGCATCCAAACCAGAAAATCATGGGCATGGTCAGAACCATCCTCTCAGGACTCGGATACCTTGAGATGATGCCTTTCACACTCTCAAACGAGAGAGTGATGTATAAATACATGCAAAGAGAGGTGCCGGACTATGTTCTGCCTGTTCTCCACCCGATATCAGAAGAGCAGACTGTTTTCAGAACAGACATACTCCCGCTCTTAATGGAGACGCTGAAAATAAACCAGCACAGGGAGCTTCCACAGAGGCTATTCTCAACCGGTGATGTAATAGAGGGTAAAAAGACCTTCCAGAAGGTTTCCGCAGTCTCAATGCACACAGACGCGGACTTTTCAGAGATATATGCTGCCGTTGATGCGTTCATGCAGGAGGCAGGTCTTTCATACACAGTCCTTGAATCCTGTGATCCTGCCTTCATAGAAGGACGCCGTGCAGATATACTTGTAAACGGCAAAAAAGCCGGAGTATTCGGGGAGATTCACCCACAGGTTATCCTCAACTTTGAGATGGATCAGCCGGTATCAGGCTTTGAACTTGATTTAAGGGTTTTAAAGGAATGATCTGACAATCTATGTCCTACAGTCACAGGATATAAAAATTCATTTTTTTTATTTTGCAGATTCTGCGCCCTTAACCTAAACTCCGGCCAAAACCCGGGTGCATTTCAAAAATGCCAAAAATATTTGCATATCAAAGGATTTAAAGCATTTTTAGAGATTTATTCGATTTATATTTGAACTGGAATGGTCAGGATTAATCTGTTAAATACCATTATGTCATTATATCATAACAGGCTCGTAAAACAGATATTTATTTTGAAACAAAAATAATAGCCACAACCCAATATTTTTTGAAAAACACATCAATTTAATTAATTTTACTTATTGGTTTATGACAGTGCTTTTTTAAACTCTTATGTATTCAAAAGATGATTTTGCTATGAGAGTTATTACAGAGTGCATTAAGAGAAATCCGGCATCACCCATATTTCTCATTCTGCTGATGATCTGTACTATAATAGTACCTGTATCGGCAGATAGTCCACTGGGTGACGCACTGGATAACAACGATCTCGCCTGGACATGTGCCGGAGATCTGGGATGGACAATCGATACTGAACTCTTTATAAGAGGGAATAGTTCTGCAAAAAGCGGCTCATTCTCATATGATTCCTGGGACATGGGATCATCCGAGCTTAAAACAATCGTAAAAGGTCCGGGAAAAATTTCATTTGACTGGAATGTGTCCTGCGATGAGATGAACGATGAACTCTCTTTTTACATTGACAAAAACAAGCAAAAAGGGATCTGCGGCCTTGAAGAAACCTGGTCATCCGAAACATTTGATGTTCCCGCCGGAGAGCACACACTCATGTGGGAATACTACAAAATGAGCTGGAATGGTGACGAATCTGACGGATTAAGCACAGGCTGGGTCGATAATGTTTCATATATCCAGGGAATTGCAACCGAATTTTCAGCAGACAAAGTATGCGGGGAATCCCCACTGACAGTCAGATTCACTGACGAGAGTACAGGCGACATCACCTCAAGGGAGTGGGATTTTGGAGACGGAGACAAATCACCTGACCAAAACCCCGAACATACTTACAATAATCCGGGGAAATACACGGTTTCTCTCACGGTAACAAGAAACGGAGAATCCGAGACCGTTACAAAAACCGACTATATTGATGTAATGAAAGGAATTGAGCTAAAAGATGCAGTTGATGCACACGGCCTTGAATGGAAAACAGGCGGAAACAGCCTCTGGTCATATGAAATCTCTGATATTTACGTAAACAACAGCTGTGCAAGAAGCGGAGGAGTTTTAAAATCCGGAGAAATTTCATGGATTAGTACATCAGTTACAGGACCCGGAACAGCTACGTTTGACTGGAATGCAGAACCCGGTACTGTCATGGGAATGCCCATGGGACAACTTGAATTTTCCATAGACAATGCAGACCAGTATGAAACTGACAAATACAAAAAAATCAGGTTTAAGGGCTGGCACCATGAGACATTCAATATTCCAAACGGTGTGCATGAATTAAACTGGACATATTCAACCAAAACATCCGACAAAGAAACAAACGGAGGATGGCTTGATAACGTCACATTCAATTTTGGAGGCGGAGAGCCTGTTGCTGATTTTGAAACAAATGTCACAGAGAATCGTGGTTTTGCACCCCTTTCTGTTGAGTTTGAAGACACCTCAAACGGTTTCCCGACAACATGGGACTGGGACTTTGGTGATTTGTCAGAACACTCCAATAAGGAAAATCCTGTTCACATTTATGAAAAGCCCGGCACATACACAGTGAAACTGTCCATTACAAACATTGCCGAAAAAGACGAATCAGGCAACCTGGTTACAGGTCAGGCAACCGTTTCAAAAACAGTGACCGTCCTTGAACCAATACCACTCAAAGATGCGGTTGACGCACCGGATGTTGAATGGACAACAGGCGGGGATGCGGAATGGTTCACAGACCTTTATGTATCAGGCAAAGGAGAAACATCCGCAAGAAACGGACTGATATCTTCAGCCGATGAAGAATCATGGATTCAGGGCACAATGACAGGCCCGGGTGTTCTGACATTTGACTGGAACATAAACTCAACGAGTTACACCTATGACGGCCAGCTGGAATTTCTCCTGAACAACGTCTCCCAAAAGTCAATAAAAGGCAAACAAAACTGGGAAGACTGGCACACGGAATATTATGAAATTCCGCCCGGGGAAAACACAGTCAGATGGATATATACAAATGATTACGTCTTTGAAGAAGGACACTGTGGTCATATTGACAATGTTACCTTCACTTTTGGAGCAATAAATCCGGTTGCTGATTTCATTTCAAATGCAACAAGGGCAATGGCCCCTGCATCGATCCGGTTCAATGACACATCATCCGGATGCCCGACAGCCTGGAACTGGAATTTCGGAGACAGTCCGACATTGTACAATAATCAAAATATGATGCATAATTTTGAAAAACCGGGAACATACACAACTACCCTTGCTGTAACAAATGATGCAGGAGAAGACCACATTTCAAAGGAGATAGTAATACTTCCTTTTATGAACATTTCAGATGCAGCTGACACAACAGACACCAGCATTGAATGGACAACAGGAGGCATTTCACCTTTCGATGTTGATATTGACACGTATGTATGCAACAATGCATCGGTTAAAAGCGGAGAAACAGCTGCATCACAGGAATCATGGATCAAAACATCAGTTACAGGTCCGGGTATTCTTGACTTCTCCTGGATGGCATCCTCTGAGCCAAATTCTGATTATTTAATTTTCCTCATAGACGGAGAGGAGACTGACAAAATCTCCGGCACAACAGAGGAATGGGAGCATAAATCCGTTGCAATAGATTTTGAAGAACATGAGCTCATGTGGAAATACAAAAAAGACAGCGGTCGTGACATGGGTCGTGACTCAGGCTGGATTGACAACGTAACATATGTTAAAACCCAAAAAACCGATCTGAAAGCCGACACCGTATTCGGACAGGTTCCGCTTCAGGTCAACTTCACAGGATACTCCACAGGAAATGTTTCGTTATGGGCATGGGACTTTGGAGACAAGGAATCGGCTGTCGGAAGAACACAGACACATACCTATGACAAACCGGGAACCTACAATGTAACACTGATTATTAAAAAAGACGGCACTGACGAGGTTAAAACAAAGCCGGCATTCATTACGGTCACACCTACCTTTGAAGATGCACTTGAAACCACAGAACATACGTGGGTGACAGGCGGGAACTCAGACTGGTTTGTTGAAACAAATGACAATTATGTCAACCAGAGCTGTGCAAAAAGCGGTGAACTAAAAAAACGCTACGAAAAATCATGGATTGAAACCACAGTCACAGGCCCTAAAAAGGTCACTTTTGCATGGAATGTCTCCTCAAAATCCGGATATTCAATGAGCAGTTCTGACAGGCTTACCTTTTCCATTGATGGAGAGACCAAAAAAGAGATTGCAGGCACTGATAATTCCTGGAAAGATGAGGAATTTGAAATTGAAAGTGGAAAACACACCCTCCGCTGGACATACCAGAAGAATGCATACAGCACATCAGGTGAAGACTGCGGATGGATAGACAATATAAGAATTGCCGATGTTGCACCTGAAGTTTACTATTTCACAGAAAAACCCCTGACAGCAGCAGGAGCAGAGAATAAACTGACAATTATTGCTGATCATCTGCCACAGGGAATATCAGACTATGAATTAACAATTTTACTTTCAGACTCAGACAAAGCAGAAATTACCGGATTTTCACTGCCTGACGATATTGTAACAGTAAGTTCAGAGGGAATTCCGGGAGCATCGGCCATAATTAAGGCAAAAGATACAAAGAGCATTCTCGAAGCAGGATGTGAAAATGTTATTCTGGCAGAATTAACCATCAAAGGACTTTCGTCAGGAAGCACCGACGTTTCAATTTCAAAAAGTATTATTCACGACGATTCCGGAAAGGAGACAGAGATCATTCAAAATCCAAAGTCACTTGAAATCATTTCAGTGAGTCCTTTTGAAGGCTTTTTAAGAATTCCTTCCGACCCTGACGCAGACGGTCTGTATGAAGACTTAAACGGTGACGGAATTCTCAACACTGACGATATTTCCATATATTTCACAAATATAGGGGATTTCACGAAACAGGAGACAAAGAGCGTATTTGACTACAACGGTAACGGAAGAACCGACTTTGACGATATTGTTGTCATGTACAGGGATTGCTAAAAAGGGAAATTTGTCATAAAAAGGTAGAAACATATGAAATCAAACCAGTTCATAAAAATTGCAGGTGCATTATTCTTCACCTGCATGTTTCTTGGATTTATAATCCCCGGAGCTTTTGCACTTGAAGTTTCAGAAGCCCCCTTAAATCCGGAATTTGTAGAATATTTTGAAGAAGAACAGCAGGACAAAGGTGCTCCCGTAATGATGCTTGCAGCAGTGCCCGGCGAGAGTGAACCTCACAATGAGATTTTAGGAGAAATACCCTCCCCCGTTGTAGTTCAGTGGCCGATGGAAATTTCTGTAAGCGCAATGGACATCTCAAACGAAATACCAACAGAGAGTTACTTTGATCTTCGTTTGGAAGACCGTGTCGGTTCTGTAAAAGATCAGGGAGACTGTGGTTCATGCTGGGCTTTTGCAGCAATGGGTTCACTCGAATCATTCTTCCTCACCAGTGAAAATCTGGATTTTTCAGAGAACAATCTCAAAAATACACATGGATACAATTACGGGCACGATGAAGGTGGAAATGCCTATATGGCTACAGCTTATCTCTCCAGATGGAGCGGCCCTGTTCTTGAAAAAGACGATCCATATCAGGAATACTCCGCAATTTCACCTAAAAATCTCAAAGTTCAGAAACATGTACAAAATGTTGAATTCCTTCCAAAGAGAAAAGACAGATCAGATGTCACCAAAATAAAGCAGGCTGTTAAAGAGTATGGTGGAGTTTACTCCTCAATGTACTGGTCAAATGGTTTTTATGACAGTGAACACTGCAGTTATTTCGATCCCTGGCTCATCGGAGGAGGCCATGCGGTTTTAATTGTCGGATGGGATGATAATTACAGCAAGGATAATTTCTCATTTACGCCTCCCGGAGACGGAGCTTTCATAGTCAGAAATTCATGGGGCCCTGAATGGGGAGATGACGGGTACTTCTACCAGTCCTATTATGATGCAGACAGGGGATGCAAGGCTGTTTTTACCGGAGAGGATACCGAATACTACACAGACATCTATCAGTATGACACGCTTGGATGGACAAAGGAAATAGGACTGAATTCAGAAACAGCATACTTTGCAAATGTATTCACAGCAAGAAACGCAGACAGACTCGGAGCCGTCGGATTTTATACTCCGTCACCTGATGCAGATTATGAGGTATCCATATACAATAACCCCAAAAACGGACCTCTTTCAAATAAAGAACCTGTCTCAACATTGAAAGGCAGTTTCGCACTTCCGGGTTACCATACAGTGGATCTTGCAAAATCAGTAATACTGGCTCCCGGAGAAAAATTCTCAGTAGTTGTAAAGCTTACAACACCGGCTTACACACTCCCGATAGCTGTCGAAAGCCCTATTGCAAAATATTCAACAATGGCATCGGCAAACAAAGGTGAGAGTTTCATAAGTGATGACGGAGAGAAATGGGACGATTTAACAAAGTATTATCCGGATACAAATGTCTGTCTTAAAGCTTTCACAATTTATGAATCACCTGAAATCTCCCTGATGCCAGGTAATGTTTCACTCAAAAAAGGCCAGGTCAAAAATCTGGATATTGTAATGAGCAGATCACCAAGGGGTCTTTCGGGATATGAATTATCAATAAAACCAACTGACAGTTCTGTTGTAAATATCAAAGACATTTCATTCCCTAAATGGGCCACACTAAATCAGAATACCAGAACAGATGACAAATTCATTCTAAAAGCAGTTGATCTTGAGGCCGAAATCCAGGGAGGACCTGATGAAATAGTTCTCGGAACAATTAAAGTTGAAGCTGTTTCAGACGGAAAAACGGGCTTTGAAACAGAAATAATTCAGATTGACGCAGACGGCGGAGACCAGATTACAACAACGGTAACTCCAAATGAAATAAATGTCCTAAAACCGGTAAGAGAAGAATCCAAAAATATTGATATTAATATTCCCGGACTAAAAATTAAGAAAAATAACGGTACAAACCGCATTCAGCTCAACCTGACAGGTACTGGTGCAGTAGTCTCAAAGGATAAAAAGAATGTTACACTTAGAAGGGAATCTTTCGACCTTACCCTTTCAACCGGAGAGAACACAACCGAGAAAGATGGGATGATGGAAGGGAACATCAGATCCATTAAACTGAAAACACATCCGACAATGATTAATTCAGAAACCGGCAGTCTTCTGTCGGGTTCAATTGAAGCAGAGCTCAACAACATTCCTGAAGGTGCAAATATCAAAACAGTGCTGACAAGCAGTGTGAGCGATAAATCAAGAAATTACTTCGCTGCCGCGGCATCACAGACAGGTCTGTCCTTAAAGGATGTAGCATGTTCAATGGAAGTAAACCTTGATGGAATAAATGACGTCGAAGATATCAAAGAGGCAAGTGTTTTCATCAGCGTCCCTGCAGAGTGGGTGGATTCAGTCGGCGGATCACAAAATGTTAAAATCATCCGTATCGGCGACACAGGTGAATTAAGCGTCCTTAAAACAACCTTTGCAGGATTTGACGAGAACGGCGACATGAAATTTGAAGGATTTTCACCTGAAGGTTTCTGTGAGTTCGGACTTGTCGCGGTTGCAAAGAGCACCACAGACAACACAGGTGTGACATCACATACCGGAAGTGGAGGTATCTCAGATGTTTCCGCAGCAATGACTGACAGCATAAAATCGGGCGACAGATTCACTCTGAAAATGAGCAAAACACCTGTTACCGAATTATCATTCAGGGCAAAAGAAAACATAAACGAACTCATGATTACAGCAGAAGATAAAATTCCGGCCACATCATTGATCATGCCTGAGGGTAAACTCCTGTCATTTGTTGACATCGAATTATATCATACAACAACAGACAAACTTAATGATGGAATTATAAAGTTCTCTGTTCCAAAAATCCTGATTGAAGAGCAAAAATCATCCTCCGGGGATGTTAAACTCTATGTCCTTAATGAAAACATCTGGGTTTTGGCAGAAACCGTATTTAATGAATTTAAAGATGGAAAAGCCTGTTTCACTGCGACAACTGACACACTTTCAGACATTGCAATAACAATTTCAGATGATGATTCATTAAAAACCGATGAAACGGATGATGAATTATCTCAACAAAATAACGATATATCAGGAACTGATTCAGAGAAGAGCGGAAACCTAGGAGAAACAAAAGAACAAAAATCACCACTCCCAGGCTTATTTGTGCTGATATCTGCAGGAACTGCAATATACATAAGAAAAAGATTTTTATAATACCTAAAAACAGGGATATCCCCTGTTTTTTAGCAGATTATTTTAAATCACTCATTCCAGCTTTTTTAGGCCCCATGAAATAACAGCAAACACAACCGCTGATATCACCATTATCTCAAGATACAGAAAAACATACGAAAATAACCCAATTGCAAGTGAATGGCTGACAAAATTCTGATTCATTGAGTTGAAAATATCCATGAAATATATGTCGGCATCGATTATCTCAAATGAAAAATAAGGATTTGAAGGCTGGAGATACCCGCCCGGAACTATCCTTAAAAACAGCAGATAAACAACAGAGAACAGTGATGCAACTAAATAAGGCACAATAGGATAATTTTTCAAAAATTTCTTTTCAAATACCGAATATGAGGTGATAAGCGCAAGACCCGCAACACCAAAGACGAATGAATATGTTACGATGAAGTCAAGCGGAGACAAGGGGATTCCCGCATAATATAGCCCGGAGTAGACGACAATTATCAAAAAAAGGGACAAAAGAAACAAAACCCTTGATCTGTTTTTACCATAGACATGGCTTCCTGTAACCATGTACAAAAAAAACGGAAAAATGTACACCATGAATATCGCCAGAAAAACGGCCAGAACCAGTATAAGATATACAATTACCGGATCGCCTGCTGCCAAATCGGAAATCAGCACTCCTTTTTGTCCTCCTCTAATCTGACTACTGCATTCACCCCCCCGCGTTATCAATATTTTTGAAACATTTAGAAAGTGAATAATATTTCATTTTTGCATCTGAAAACAAACAAATGTACACCAAAATACTGCCAACAGGACAGAGGTCAGGTAAAGAGCAAAAATTCTTCTGAACGGAATATTTGTGATTTAAATAAAAAATCACAGAAATAATCCATCACTTCACGATGCATACCAGATATTTACATCAGATGTGACCAGCTTGTCACCCGGATTCCACACTACAAGATTCAGGGGATCATCTGAATAATGCTCTATTACCTTGAAATTAACATCATCGTACCTTGCAAGAGGCGTATATTCCCCTGCATTTGTTGACATTTTTGTTTCAAAGTTTTTCAGTTCGGCATCGTTGAAAAACATCACTGTTATGGGATAATTTGCCTTTATCTCGACTTTCAGGGAAGTAAATCTCTCACCATGAGCACCGGGGCTGTAACTCTGGTACCCACCAAGTGCATTCAGGGTAACCGAACCCTCACGGAAAACCACCCACTTTGTCTCTGTCGGTGTTGGCGGAAGTGTAATCTCAGGTGTTTTTTCAGGAGTCTGTGTCACATAAGGCGTTGAATCAATCGGTTTACTTGGTGATTCAGTACACCCTGAAAATACTGCCAGACCAAAAACCAGTGCAATTAATATTAACAGAGTCAGAATATTTTTCCTCATTTTAAAGTCCTCACGACCACTAATGCATAACATATTATTTATATAATTTGCCAGGTTTTCAGACAGGCTGTAAATATAGTACTCAATAAAATTTAGATGGAAAAATTTTTTTGCTGAATCGTTGATTATCAGTTTATGAAATATTACCCGAATCCGGAGTCAGGAATCGATCTAAAAGAATTAAACGCCACAATTGAAGAGGCATTTGCCGAACACGGCCGGGGAAACGTCCAGATGCCTTCAAAAGTTTACGTTGATTTCAAAAAGGGAGATTTCAGGACTATGCCTGCATATATCCCGTCTCTTGACATAGCAGGCGTAAAGATTGTAAACGTACATCCTGAAAACCCGAAAATCGGCCTTCCTACCGTTATGGCCCTGACCACCATACTTGATGTGGAAACCGGGATTCCGATGGCAATATTAAATGCAACAAAACTTACTGACTTAAGAACCGCCGCTGCAGGTGCGGTCGCATCCAAATATCTCTCCTTTAAGAAATCAGTCACCCTCGGCCTTATCGGAAGCGGGAGACAGGCACAAACACAGGTTGAGGCGATTGCAGAGGAGAAGAATATTGAAAACATAAAAGTATGGAGCAGAAACGAAAGCCATGCAGAAGACTTCTGCCGGATGTTCAGCCGCTTTGACTGCCAGACCGCATCAATGGAAAAAGCCTGCGACTGTGATATTTTAATCACTACAACCCCGTCACGAACACCAGTTGTAAAAAGCGAATGGGTGCAGGAAGGAACACACATAAACGCAATAGGTGCGGATGCCCCCGGGAAAGAAGAACTGGACCCTGAACTGCTGAAGCGTTCAACAGTGATTATCGATGATTACGAACAGGCAATCCACTCCGGCGAGATCAATGTTCCAATTGAAAAAGGGCTGTACAGCCGTGATATGATCGCAGGAACACTCGGGGAATATGTCCTTGGCACTAAGAGAAGAGAATGTCCTGAAGAGATTACAATATTTGACTCAACCGGTCTCGGCATCCAGGACCTTGCAATAGCCAAGATTGCAATGGAAAAAGACAACTTTATCGAACTTGTTTTTCCATAAAAAGTATCACATTTTTAAAAATAAATCAGCAGATGACGGAATGCAATTTAAAAAAATTGTATTGAAACGGCATAAAATATAATATTTTAAAAAAGGCACATACCCGTTTTTTATCCAATTTAGATTCTTACAGGCACACCCTTATCTGCCAGATACTTTTTTACATCCAGAACCGTCATCTCACCAAAGTGGAAAACAGATGCTGCAAGACATGCATCAGCCCTTCCGTAAACAAAACCGTCATAGAAGTGCTCAAAGGTTCCGACACCGCCTGAGGCAATGACTGGCACATTAACCTCTGCCGCTATCTTTGATGTTATCGGTATATCAAAACCCTGCTTTACACCGTCAGTCTCCATCGATGTCAGGAGTATCTCACCCGCACCAAGACTTTCAACCTCTTTTGCCCATTTTACCGCGTCGATTCCGGTCGGACGGGTTCCTCCGTATATTACCACCTCATACCAGCACCGGCTGCCGTCAGACATCTCAACGGGAGTCACCCCGTCTGTTAACTGATTGTTTCTGCGTACATCAACTGCTGATACAATGCACTGATTCCCGAATTTTTCCGCCCCCTCTCTTATTAGATCCGGATTTTTTATTCCGCTTGTATTTACCGAGACCTTGTCCGCACCCGCACGTAAAAGTGCCTGCATATCATTAATTGAACTTACTCCCCCACCAACTGTGAGCGGCAAAAACAGTTCATCAGCAGCACGCTCGATTACGTCAATAAGTGCCCCGCGGTTTTCCCTTGATGCTGTGATATCAAGAAAAACAACTTCATCCGCACCCTGTTCATTGTATCTTGATGCAAGCTCAACAGGGTCTCCTGCATCACGAAGCCCCAGGAAATTTGTGCCTTTGACAACTCTTCCGTCCTTTATGTCAAGGCATGGTATGATCCTTTTTGTAAGTGCCATATGATGTGTATCATATAGGCATATCATACTAATAAATTTTGGACAATGACATTTTCATAACCGTCAGGGTTTATGACAGCAATGATAAAATTATAGATTAATGTACAAAACAGTGTAATTTTTTCAAAACATTGTTATTTCTGAATTTTTCTGTATTCGCTTTCAATCCACCGGGATGCAAATATACTAAAATCCTTTATATCCTTTAATTCATCCACCCCGGCAGATTTTTTGTACCCGGATATTATCTCGCATCCAGTCTCCCTCATTATCTCCTGCACCCGGGATTTTGTACAGTCCTGTCCGAAGACTTTTAAAGACCTGGCTTTTACGATTTCCCGGAATTTTTCGTCTGAAAAAATTTTTGCCAGAAGAAACGGATTAAGGGTCATCTCTGCCCAAACCACTCCTCACGGCCCTTCCTGCATCTCTCACGCCGCTTTTCAACATTCATCCCGTAATGTTCAAGTGCCAGAAGCACTTTTTCAGGATCCTTTGTAATCTCATCCAGCCGCCCGTCAGGCATCTTTCTCCAGATTTTGCCTGTATCAGGATCGACAAACGAATTGACCCCCACAAACTCCCCATAACGGCAAAGCTCTTCTTTAAGGCCAAGTCCGATTGGAAAAAGGTTATTCAAAGCAGTTCACCAGTCCTGCCTCAGATTTTGTATTATCACAGTAAATAACTATTACCTTATGAATACAATATAATTAGAAGTTTTAATTTAGGTGATATCTTGAAATCAGGCGCACTCAAGATGAGCTGGGCAAGGCAGTACATGCCTGTACTTGGCGAAATCAGAAAAAGATTTGAGGCTGACAAACCTCTGTCAGGCACAAAAATCGCAATGGCACTTCACGTTGAGGCAAAAACAGCAGTCCTCGTCGAAACACTTGCAGCAGGGGGCGCTGAAGTATATATAACAGGCTGCAACCCGCTTTCAACACAGGACGATGTTGCAGAGGCTTTAAACGATGTTTCAGGCGTTCATTGTTACGCAAAGCGTGCCTGCTCTGTCGAGGACTACTATGAGGCAATTGACAAAGTCCTTGACGTAAACCCCACAGTCACAATAGATGACGGAATGGATTTAATCCACCGCCTTCACACAGAAAGACGTGACCTTCTTGACTCAATCGTCGGAGGATGTGAGGAGACCACAACAGGAATCCACCGTCTTCGCTCAATGGCAGCGGAAGGGAAACTTGAGTTTCCGGTGCTGGCTGTAAACGACACTCCGATGAAACGCCACTTTGACAATATTCACGGCACAGGCGAGAGTGCACTCTCAGCTGTTATGATCACCACAAACTCCCTTATCGGAGGAAAGTGGTTCGTTGTCGCAGGCTACGGATACTGCGGACGCGGTCTTGCAAAGATGGCACACGGCCTTGGTGCAAAAGTAATTGTTACCGAGATCGATCCAAGAAGGGCACTTGAGGCACACATGGACGGTTACCACGTAATGACAATGGACGAAGCCGCAAAAATCGGAGACATCTTTGTCACAACAACCGGAAACACCTCAATCATCGGGGAAAAACAGTTCAAAAACCTCAAAAACGGTGCAATACTTTCAAACGCAGGCCACTTCAATGTTGAGATCGACATCGAATGGCTTGAGAGCCACAAGGAAGGTTTTGAGCAGCGTGACGGTATTGACACATATATCATTAATGGAAAGAGGATCAACGTCCTTGCGGAAGGAAGGCTTGTAAACCTCGCAGTGCCAAAGGGAATGGGACACCCGATAGAGGTTATGGATCTTTCATTCGGTCTTCAGGCTCTTTGCTCTGAATATATCAAAAACGAAGGTTCTGCCCTTTCCGGCGGAGTCTACGACGTTCCAAACGAGATCGATGTCGCAGTGGCATCCCTTAAATTAAAATCCCTCAATGTTTCGATTGATGCCCTTACAGAAGAGCAGAAATTATACATGAACAGCTGGGATATCGGAACATAAAAATAATATTTTTTTTCTTTTACCCCTAATTCAGGATTTAAAAAACAGTTTTACAAATGTTTATATCCGGACTCCCTGCAAAAGTGCCGGCTGAAAAATATTATTGTCAGCAACTTTTCTAAACAAAATTACGGGATTAACATTCTGAAATCATCAAAGTGTCCCGATATCCTCATACCAGATCTCAGGATTTTTCTCTATGTATTCCCTCATCATATCCTTTAATTCCGGCAGGTCCATATCAATGACACAAACACCCTGGCTTATTAAAAAATCCCTGGCTCCCACAAAGTTCTCCGATTCTCCGGCAACAACTTTCGGGATATTGAACTGGACAACAGCACCTGCACAAAGGTAGCAGGGCATCAGCGTTGAATATAATACGGTATCGGAATACCTGCCAATCCTTCCCGCATTTCTCAGGCAGTCTATCTCGGCATGGAGAACGGGATCATCTTCCTGAATCCTTTTATTGTGCCCCCTTGCAATAATTCTCCCGTCCCTTACCAGCACTGCACCGATAGGAATACCGCCTTCCAAAAAACCTTTTTTTGCCTCATCAGTTGCGGCTGCCATAAAATCATTCATTTTATCCAAATTTTTTCACTCCTCACGGAATTAAGATAGACATTTATCTGAATTTATATCTTTCCGGTGGAAAAAATCAGCCATTGCACTATTCCTTAATCCTTCCACTTCCACCAGCACAAAAGTCTTGGATCATAATTGCCTTCGTCTATACTCTCCTCATTTTCTGCAAAGTAAACGGCACACCGGAATACATACAGCATGCACCTGTCAACCCGTCCCCCCTTTAAAAAACAGAGCCTGGCATACATCTCCTCAGGATTTTTCCCTTTGAGGTCCTCAACAGAAAACAATCCGAGATTTATCAGATCACCCGCTATTGAATTTCCTACACCGGGAATCCTTATCAGTTCATCTGTTGCAGATTTCATGATTATTAAAGACACTTAAACTTTAATCTGGGAATTGTGAATAATAACCCCTGTCCGTGCAGTGTGAAAGTAAAAACAGAGTTTTTACTAAAACCAGATAAAAAGACAAAACATCTTTTAATCACCCGTCCATCCATTTCCACCATTGCAGAAGTTCAGGATCAAGGCATCTGCTCTCAATATTGTCTGCATAATAAACCGCACTCCTTAAGACATAAAGAAAACTGCGGTGCACATTTCCCCTATGCAGATAATTTATTTTGAAAAATATATCCTCGGGAACCTCTCCCTTTAAATCACTGACAGACGAATATCCTGCCTCCCTGAGATCTGCGGCAATTGTTCTGCCAACCCCCGGAATATCCGTAAGCTCCATGCCTGATAAAACGGGATTTTCAAATCCCATAAAACCGGTCTTCCCCGTTGCCATTCTTCCATTCCCCCCAAAACAGATACGGGGTATTATAGCCGCCGAGTATTTATTCATATCTGCGGATGCAAAAAAATCCTATTTACGCCCTGCAAATAAATATTCCTGAGCATATCCTGCATATTCTCCAAAATGGTCCCTTGCAAAAGACGATATGGACGCATATTCGGACGAAGACATCGGTTTTTCCGGATTTCCAATACCGTAAAACCCGTTCATTATCCTCCTGATCCACACATCAACCGGGAAGGACTCAAATTTTTGAAAAGCAAAAAGAAGAATGCAGTCTGCCACTTTAGGCCCGACACCCTTGTATTTCATAATCTCCTTCCTTGCATCAGGATATCCGAGATTTTGAATTCTCTTTGACCATTTTGGATCAGACATAACGGCAAACGAAGTTTCACAGATATATGGTGCACGGTATCCGGTGGAACAACACCCGATATCAGTCACGCATTTTTGTGAGAGTGACTCAGCTGAGGGGTACGAATATGAACCCTCATCCGTCCCGATTTTTTCACCGCACATCGCAGACATGTTCTCAAGCATTCTGCTTATAAAGCCAATATTTGCATTCTGTGCACAGATGTAGGACAAAAGGCATTCCCAGGGCTCCTGCCTTACAAGCCTTAAACCGTACCTCTCGTTTATTGCTTTTTCAATATGTTCATCCGTGCATACGGAGTCAAGTACAAGATCAAGATCAAGGTCGAGCTGAAAGTAATACTTCAAAAATTCCTCATCACAGCCGGAATATTCAAGGAATTTTTTGTTCTGCAAAACTTTAATGAATCTGCCATGGCAGACTCCTTCCCAGAAGTCATTTACCTTCTTCCACCGGAAAACCTGCCCGCATGAGAGTGTTTCATCAAGGCTGAAGGGAATATCACAAAGCTCAAACCTGTTCTTCATACCATTTCTGCTCCGGTAATTTTGTCACAGACATATTTTATTGAATCAAGGGTTTTTTCATAATCATAATCAGGTGTTTCAAACTCTCCGGTCTGTGTATAATAAAGCAGGGTCTGTACATCACTTTTTACAATCTCAGATGCGGCTTTTTTGTACACAGCCATCTGGATTTCATGTGAATCATCCTCAGACTTATTTCCAGTCTTGTAATCGATAACATACCAGCCGTCATTTTTGCGAATAAGGCGGTCAATAAAGCCGCTGAATGTATATCCCCCGATTAAAACCGAAAAGGGCAGTTCAAAGTAGGTCTCAGTGACATCCTGCATGAACGGATTTTCCAGAAACTTCCTGTATATATCAAGATAATTTCCGGCATCGTCTGGTTCAGCGCCGTATTTTAAAAGAACTTCCTCCGGAGTCCTGCCTGAAAAGATCTCGTGGTTTATCTTCCCCAAAACTCTGCCGTCGGGTTTATCAGGGTATTGCAAAAGACCAATTTCCGGCCTTCTCTCAATGTACAGCTTCCTGTGTCTTTCAGGCGATCTTACATAAGCCTCAATCTCTGTCGCTGAAAAAGCACCCCGGGGCAAAACAGAAGGGGTGGTTTTCTCAACCGGACTCTTTTTACATGAATCCAAAAGGGCAGTATCAGGTTTTGCCAGAATCCTGCCCTGATGACTCCGTGGCACACCTGACATACTCTCTGCTGAAATAACCCTGATATTTACAGGCTTTCCCTCATCTCCTGCGTTGTAAATCCCGTCTTCGGGGATTTTGTTCAGGCCGGCAAAAAGATAGTGCATAATCCAGTCCATTCTCGTTTTACAGGACTCAGCCGATGCAGGCAGTTCTTTTGGAAGTGTGCCCGACATAATCAGATGGTCACGTGCCCTTGTCGCCGCAACATAAAAAAGCCTCTTTGACTCGGCACGGAGCTTCTGGCTCTTTATATATTTCTGAAGTGAAAGCGGAGGCGAATTTATGAAATCATCGCCTGTATCAAAATCAGGAACCTTTATTCCGACTCCGAGCCTGTCGTCAACCAGAATTGTCTCATTGTCGGGAGGTGCGGAATCGGTAAGACCGGGGGCAAATACAACCGGAAACTCAAGCCCCTTTGAAGCGTGGACAGTCATAATAAGAACAGAATCCCCGCCTGCTGTCTCAGGCTCAGCCTCTCCCTCCGCTTCGTTTGATTCACAGGCGGTATTGAGATCGTTTACAAGCCTGTCAAGGGAGTAGAATCCTGCCTTCTCCCTTTCACGAATAATTCCGCCAAGCTTTTCAATGTTCGCAATCATCTGCTCTCCCTCTGAAATGCCTGCATAAACGGCATGTATACAGGAGTCATTTATGATATGCCTGTAAATCTCAGAGGGTGTGTTTCTGCCGGCAAACAAAACCCATTTGGAGAGTTTTAAAAAGGCCTCCTTTGCATCCTCATCGTCTGATAATTTCAGCTTTGAATATAGATTTTTTCCCGACCCTTTTGATATCATAAAAAGCCTGGCATCCGAAAAGCCAAACCACGGCGATCTCAGGAGGGCGTAGAGGGATATGTCATCAGCCGGATTTTTTAAAAAGGAGAGGACTGATCTGACATCCGTTATTTCCTGCCGGGTGTAAAGGCCAAAACCGGCATGAACACGGTACGGAATGTCATAGAGTGAGAGTGCATGCTCAAGATATTTGAGATTCTTCCTTCTCTCAAGTAAAACCGCGATATCCCCGTATCCTGCCTGACATTTTAGAGGACTTTTGTCATCCGGGTTTTCATGCCATACATAGAGAGGATCGGATGTTACGGCGGCCTTTATTCTTTTTGCGACAGATTCTGCCTCTAAAACCGCCCTTTCAGATGCTCTTTTTGCAGACTGACAGATAATCAGCTCAACTGATCCCCTGTCATCCTTTCTTTTGTCGGAAACCGATATTGGCTCATATGAAAAATCCCAGGGCCTTTTGGTTTCAACAAGAAGTCTTGAAAATAAGAGATTTACAAAAGAAAGAACCTCATTTGTGCTCCGGAAGTTTATATCCAGTGCAACCGTTATGCCCCCGAACTCTTCAGTTATTTTGTCTCCGGAACGGCGAAACTGGGTTACATCCGCATCCCTGAAGAGATATATAGACTGCTTTGGATCACCGACAATGAACAGGCTTTTACAGCCCCTTTTGGCATCTGATAAGAGTTTTCCGACAATATCCGCCTGAACAGGGTCGGTGTCCTGAAACTCGTCGACCATTATGAATTTGTATCTTCCCTTAAAATGACGGCTTACCAGATCGGGATGGTTTTTAAAGAGGGAGTCGGTGAGATTGATCATATCGGTGAAATCAATCCCGCCTCTCTTTCGCTTTTCTCTCTCAATGATTTCTGTCATATAGCCAAACACAACACCAAGACAGGAGAGAATCTTCAGAGTCCTTTTGGTTACAGGCAGATCCGGTCCTATCTCACCTTTTAGAATTTCAGAGGGAAGACCGGATGCATATTCCTTTAACGCCGAATAAGAAGAAATCAGGAGATTTTTGTCATCTCCGAATATCTCCTTTTTGCCCATTCTGGCTGAACCGCCCTTTGTGTTTGCGACTCCGTAAAGTCCCGTGCAGACTGACTCAGGGTCATCCTCAAAAAGCATCCGGAGGGAATCACGGACATCAAAGAGATACTTTGTAGCCTTGTCACCCTCACCTGCATAGGCATCTGCAAGTCCGAGGAGTGATTTTGCCGCTGAAAAGAGAGGCCCGCTTCCCTTAAACTCTTTTGCAATTCTCGTTTTCTCTTCCAGAAGAACATCCTGCCATACAGAGACAACCTTCCTTGGATTTTCTGATAGTTCCCTGAAGAACTCTGTTGCATATCTTCTTCTGATGTAAAGAATTCTCAGGTATTTTTCAAGATAAAAAAGCCCGAAGGCATCAAGGGCGTCGGATACATTTTTTCCAACAGCAACGGGAGGGTTTTCATGAAAGATACGCTTTAGTGCACCTGCGATTATCTCTTCGGAGTCACTCTCACCAAGAATTACATACCCCGGATCAAGGCCTGCCTCCAGTGAAAATTCCCTTAATACGCCCGAACAGAAGGAATGAAAGGTGGATATGTTCGCCCACATCATCTCTTCCTTTATCTGATCCCAGAATTTACCCTCCTTTAAAAAGATCTCCTTCTCAGCCCTCTCCTTCATCTCCGAGGCTGCCTTGTCGGTAAAGGTCAGGGCAAGAATATCAGAAGGGCGGCAGCCTGAATTCTCAATTAAATGTATATACCGGCTTACAAGCACATGTGTTTTGCCGGTTCCCGCACCCGCCGTCACACAAAGACTCACGTCATCCCTTAACGCCTCTTTTTGTCTGTCTGTGAGCATTTACTCATCACACTCCGTGTTCTCTTCATTTTGTTCAAGAAGCCTGAACTCTGAAAAACGGCAGACAGACTTAAAGTCACAGTAATCAGAGCAGCCTCCCGCATCATCCGCCGGCGTAAAAATTCCCCTCCTTATTGAATCCGCATAATTGCAGGCATAATCAACGGAGGAATCAATAATTTCAGTAAATTCCCCATCCTTAATCCTGCTTTTTCCAAAAACCGAGAAGAGTTCATCCTCGCCTGCATCATAAATCTCTGCACGTCTTACAACCTCTCTTCCTGAGAGTTTGTAGTAAAAACCGCCGACTCCCCTCATCCCTGATATCTTCTCAACTGCCTTTTGGTAAAGCGGAAGCTGAAGGGCTTTTCCGGATTTTATGTCAGCCAGTTTCGGGTAATTACCTGTTTTGTAGTCAATTACCGCAAACCTGCCGTCAGAGGTTGCGTCAACACGGTCAACAAAACCCCTTATCTTTATGCTTCGTCCATCAGATGTGGAAAGGGACACCGGCTCTTTAGAAAGGGAAGACAAAAGGCCTTCAAACCCGAATCCCTCCTCAAAAAGATGAGGGACAAATTCGGTTTTGGAGAGAATGATCTCCTCTTCAATGAACTTTTCAAGAATTCCTTTTCCGTATCCCGTTTTACCGAGGATCTCATTTGCCATGGAATCCCACGCAGGCCCGCTCTTGCCGTAGCTTTCGATCATCTTTTCGGCGATTGAAATCACGAAGTTCAGTGCCTCTTCGCGATCCGGTTCTCCCGGGGCATTCCGATGGCTTTGCATCCACCCTGAATAAAACGACGAGAGGCTTTCATGAATCAGAGAACCTCTGTCGGAAGAAGACAGGGTAAAATCAACTTCGGGAGGGGATGTCAGGCCCAGAACATGTTTTAAATAAAAACGAAAAGGGCAGTCTGAATACACCTCAAGTGATGTAGGTGAATACGGGTAATCCTCACTGAAACGCTCTTCAAGCACTTTGGAAATTACCTGCTCTCCACTGAGATTTCCGTCATATGCCGTATCGTAAAGCCCTCTTCTATAATAATTCTCAATATTTATGTGATTGAGAACAGAGACCACATCAGCATTTTCGGGGATTGTATCAGGCACACCCCCCTGACCTGCCAGGAACCGCCCCAGTTGTTTTAGAGAATATCTGTAAGAATCGAAGGGCTCTTTTTCCCCCCACGTATCCGGCGAATATGCATCCGCTGCCGCCTGGAAAAACTGTGAGGGAATGCAGGGCTTTCCCGCCTCCATGTCATGACAGCTCAGGTAAAGCCTCTCTTTTGCTGATATCAGTGCTGAAATAAAATAGAACCTCTCCCAACGGATTTTTTCCCGTTTCTTCCCCGGCCAGACCGCCTGATCCTCCTTTTCATTCAGATATGGCAGAAGGGGAGGAATTTCAGGGATTTTCCCGCCGATGAGCCCTGCAAGAAAGACAAAACGGTATTTTGTATTCTGAAGACCCTGAATACCGGCAATCTGGACAGCCGTGTCATCCCTGACAGAAGGAACTCTTAGCCCGGCTGTTGCAGAGGATAGAAATGCAGAAAATTCCATAAAATTTATTCTTCCATCACCAAATTCTCCGGCAGTTGACCTGAGGTTGTCAAGGAATTCAGAGAAAAGCCTCAGGTCACGCCAGTCCCGTCTTTCTGACAATTCACCGGAATCAGAAGATATTTTAGGAATATTCCACTTTTGATAGAGTTTCCCGAGATTTTCAAGGTGACCGGCATATGTATTGTCCCTTATCAGATTGTCAAGATCCGACAAAACAGGCATAACGGCATCCCTCACCATTATGGCGTCATCAATCTCCTTTTCCAGCCTTTCCTTCCTGTAATCAGGAGTGTCGGGGAGGGAGAGAGAAGCCATGTTTCTTGCAATCAGACTTTCGATATTTCTGCCCCAGTATGAAAGTCCGTCCTCAATCATTGCTTTTTTTGCAATGTAGTCAATGAGGGAGGGATCACTGCAAAGAGAGAGATAATCCGAAGAGAACATCGCGATGACCTCTTCTCTTCCAAAATTGCTCACAATAACCTCGTTTATCAGCATTACAGCCTGAACAAGCGGTGAACGTGAAAGTGAAATTGTTGCGGAGGATGAGAACGGGATGCAAAAATCAGGGAAGATCTCCTCAGCAATACCTGTCGCACCGGCAGGATCAGGAGTCGCAACACAGATTTCAGAGGGTTTTACACCTGATTTTATTAGATCCGATATCTCCTGCGCAATTGCCTCAAACTCCTTTTCAACTTTTGAAAATCTGTTCTGATAAATAAGGGGTTCATTTTTTCCGGTTTCTTTTATGCTTTCTCCAAATAGAGAGGAAAAAGGTCCGGGCTCCTCCCCGTCTGCAATAAAGCTGACTAAGTCAGGTGATAGCCATCCGCCGTCGTCTGCGAAAACACGCTCATTTTGGCAATACGGCAGATAATAATGAATATCCGCCCCGTCTTCATAAAGAGAGCAGATAAACTGCCTGAGTGAGGGAAGGGGCTCGTATATTCCAAATATGAATATTTTTTTGCCTTCCATCCCGTTCTTTGCCTCAGACGCTTTTTTGTAAATATTTGCAGGATAAACCATCCCCTTTTCACGCATAATCTCTGAAAAGTCCGTGTATATCCTTCCAAGCGCCCGGGTTTTTAAACTGGAAACATCCTTCAAAACCCCTGGGAAATCAACGCACCGCTCGTCAATCACTGAAAAAAGTGTCAGCAGATCAGCGACAAGCCTCAGAGAAAAATCGCCTGAGAGGGAGAGGGCTTCAACATTCTTCTTATTCTTCCTCAAAACATTTGAAAGAAGCATTTTTACATCTTCATCGGATATTATCCTCGGATTTTGAACAGAATCCTGCATGATCCGATTTTTTGCAAAATCCTTTGGATCCAAAACAGAATCTGAAAGAATTGCAGAACCGGATTTTAAAAGCTCAGATTTTATTTTTTCAGCAAGACGCTTTGTCGGGACAATCAGAAATGTATTAAAGGGATCTTCCAGATAACATTTCTCAAAACTTTTTGTGCATTCAAAAAGACCCTCACCCGGGGGGGTCTTAAAAAGATATTTTTGAGGCATTATAATATTAGTTCCTTGGATTATCTTTTATTTAAACATTAAACAATCAAAATTAGAGACAAAAACACCCTGAAATTTTAATCCCATTTATGGACATAGCCCCTTCTCTCTACAGTTTTTCCGTCAACAAAGACTCCTGCATCAGAGATCACACGCCCGATAACGGTTGCACCAACTTCCAGTGACCGGAGAATACTCTCCTCACATGTGAAAAGCAGACCAAAATCCCCTCCGCCGTAAAGCACATAGTCCTGCGGAAGAGTTTTTGGAAGTTTGCCTGAGTCAATCTCAAAACCGACCCCGTTTAAATCGGCAAGATCATAAAGCGAAAGTGCAAGGCCGTCTGACACATCCATCATGGACGAAACACCTGCTTTTGAAAGCTCTCTTCCCTCATAAACAAATGGCTTTGGTATAAGGAGGTAATCCCTGTACCTCGCATCACCGTCAAGAGCCGCCTGTGCATAGCCGGGATCACCAACAATGCAGACCAGATCTCCGGGCAGGGCACCCTTCCGGCCCGTATAATTTTCCTTTTCAACCCTTCCGATACCGGTTGTTACAATCGTAAGCTCGGAATGTGCGTCCACGTCACCCCCGATTAGGGAAGCCCCGTATTCATCACAGCATGCCTTTGCACCCTGCATTATGCCTTTGAGCCTCTCCGGCCTGTCAAGACCTGCGGCTAACAAAAGACCGAGAGGCACGGCACCGTCTGAAGCAATGTCGGATATGGTTACAGCGGCAGACATCCAGCCGATTTGCCAGTCTGTCATGCCTGTCGGGAAATCCGTTGTTTCGTGAAGCATATCAGTGCTGAGAATTATATAATCGTCACCAAAGGGAATTTTTGCGCAGTCGTCCTCAACGGTATCAGTGCCGATTATTCCCCCTATCATTTTCACAAGCTCCCTGTCATCCACGTCTTCTCGCCTCCACCTGTCTTTCACTTCTGTATTCCTTCACAATAGATTCAATCATCTCAAACTTCTTCTCCGTCTCATATGTTTCCTGGCGGGACTCCCACAAAGAGAGAGCCTTTTTGAGGTCCTTCATTTTAATTGTACCGATTCTCCCCCTCACCTTTACAGGGATCTCACGATCTGATATTATCGGTATTTTGAGATCCCTAAATGTATATTCAAGTTTTTTATCAAAACTGCCTGCAATCACTGCAGATACACGGGCATCATTAAGAATGGAAACAACTGCATTGCCCCATCCTTCCGTTCTGCTGACATACAAAATGTCACCTTCCGACACTCCAAGGTCATCTTCAAGAGCCCTTAGCCCCTCTCTTGTAAACGCAGGGATGATTTTGACCGGGATGAATTCACCGTCCATCTGAAGATCTGCAAACCTCTTAAGACGCGAGATCTGCATCACCAGCTTTTTGTTCCTCTTCTCCTCCTTTCGAAGATGCTTCTTTAAGGACTTCATCCCGGCTTCAAGCTTTGAAATCTCCCGGGATTTTTTCCTCTTTTCCGCCCGTTCTGACCTCTCGGATTTAAGCAGCTTATTTAGTCTTTCAATTTCAAGGTCCCTCTCTGACAACCCTGTCTCCAAATCCGATACATAAAGCCTCAGGTTTTTGACCATCCCCTCCAGATTCAGAACCTTTGATTCGTCAGGAGTTTTCTCCTCAAAAACTTCTCCGGCGGCGACAGGCTCCCCTTTCTTTTCGGGATATTGTAAAGGCGATATTTCAGAGAGAATCTGTTCTATTGAAAGTCCCCTGATTATCCCGGCACGTACAGTGTCCATATCATATCCGGGAGGAACACGCCTCTCAATACTCCTGAATTTGTTTTTGAAAAGTTTGTAAGCCTCAAGTGCGGCCGCAAGCGAATCCCTCTCATGATCGTTGTTAAAGGAATAGCCGGATGATATGCAGACTGCCGCCTTTTCATCCTGCGTTCTGTCTTCCCTTGGAGTATATGCTGCCGCCTTAAAGGCACGGCGGATTTTTTCAACCGATGAAGGCATACGGGATACATCAGAAGCCACAACAACAGGTTTCCCGACAGATGATATCTCCTCTATCCAGTCTGACAAAGACATCTGCCTTGAACTTTTCAGATGTACAAGGTTTCCTTCAAGATCAACCGCCGCAACGCCTACTGTTGTCCCGGGATCAATTCCTACAATCAGATTCTTCTTTTTCCCGCTCTGCGGTTTGTACTGAATCCTGTCAAGACGCTTTGCACTTACTCTTATCTGCACATCCGAATATGATTCATTGCTGACCGGGAGGTCGTCTTTTGCAGCAAAGACATGGAAATGAACACGCCTCATTCCTCCAAAACCCTTCGTTTCGGTTTTTTCAAACCGAAGGCCGCTCTCTTTTAAGGCATCCTCAACATATCTCCCCCTGTTAAGTACTGCCCCGTGAATTTTCCGGATATACCTGTTCTGGCTCCACCCGCCTTTCCCAATGGACCTGCTCCTTGAGACAATGATATCGCATGAGTTTTCAAACGCAATCACCTCACATCCTGCGCCGAGCTCTGCAACGTGTGCAATTGTCCGGGCCTCGACAAACGGGTCAAAACGGTTTTTGAATTTCAGATTGTAGCGGGCGGCAACGACGCCCAAAGTGTCCTTCTTCTCACCGCCAGTGACCTGAACAAGCCTGGTCTTTGGCGGAAGCGACTGCATAAACAAAAAAAGTTCCTGCTGGTTTTTTGAGATCTCCTGAATACTGTCAACCGCAAGAATATCTGGTTTTTCTGAAGAAACTATCCTTTGCAGACGGAAGAGGGAAACCTCTCCTTGATACACCTGCTCACCGCCTTCACGCTTTACAAACGCAAAGACAGGTCTTTTTGACTTTGAACGAACTGATCCCCTGATTATATCTATTCCAAATACCTTCAACCGACCACCCTTTTAAGGGCCTCCTCCACAGTGAACGATATTCCGTATTTCTTTGAAAAATAATTTACGATATTGTAGAGATCACGTTTCAGGATCTCATCTGCGTTTTCGTGGGACGGATCAATCCACTGCGGCCAGTCGATGATCCACACCCTCTCGTTGTCCACCATGACATTGAACTCTGAGAGATCATTGTGAATGTAACCTAAGCTATATGCAATCCTCATGTTTTCAAGGATTTCGTCAAGAACTTCATCGGGATTTTCCAAAACAGCCTGATTAAGATTGACGCCTGCAATAAAGGACATCGCAACTACATTTCTGTTGATCCCAACAGGAACAGGTACAGAAACTCCTCCCCTGTGAAGCTCTTTTAGCGCCTCAAATTCCCTGGTGGCAGATTCATTGGAGGCAAATATCCAGGGAAAGTGTTTCCACTCAGGCAGATAATTCCGGTTCAGCCTGACAGACTGAAACGACCGCTGCCCGATACGATGAAATTTAAGAACCACCACACCGACTCCGAGGGCCTCATAAACAGCAGACTCTTTCCCGACACCCAGAAGACATCCAAGAGCCTGAACAGTCCCCTTCTTTACAAGGGCATTTACCGCAAGGGTGTCGTAACCGTTGAAAACGAGCTGGTAGCCCTGGTAAGGCAGAGTGCTGCTCTTGACCATATTCTTGGCCATCAGGTGGCCGAGGCGGTAATTAAGTTCTGACATGGAAAGGTCAGCCGCCTCACGCAGTTTATCCTCGGGAACCCACTGATATCTCTTCATCAGCCTCTCAATGCCCTTTAAAATGCGTATTTCATACTTGTGGAGTGATCTTATATCGTCTGCGGAAACCGGCATAATTCTGTACATATTTTATCTGTTAAAGATGATATAAGTGAGTAAGATCATAACATGAAATGCTCAAAATGCAACAGGGAAGCAATATTATTTCAGAAGTATTCGGGCAGACACCTCTGTGAAGAGCACTTTATTGCGGATTTTGAATCACGGGCAAAAAAAACAATAAGACAGAATAAATGGCTCTCCCGCAATGACAAAATAGCTGTTGCAATGAGCGGCGGAAAAGACAGCAGTGCTGTTCTTTATTTTCTTAAAAAAGCCTTCGGCGAAAGAAGGGACATAGAGATCTTCGGGATCACAATAGACGAGGGGATAGAGGGTTACAGAGACCCTTCTGTTGTAATAAAAATCGCCGAAAAATACGGTGCAAAATGTTATACCACATCATTTAAGGATAACTTTAAAATCACGCTTGATGAAATCGTTGAAAAGAAGGGTGACAGAAATTCCTGCTCGTACTGCGGTGTCTTAAGACGACAGATCCTGAACAAATTTGCAAGGGAGCTTGGGGCGACAAAGATTGCAATGGGCTTCAATCTGGATGACGATGCACAGTCTGTAATGATGAACGTCCTGAGGGGGGATGCTGCAAGACTTTTGCATGATCAGAGCCCTAGAGAAGGGATGATTCCAAGGATAAGGCCTTTTTGTGAGCTCCCCGAAAGGGAGGTCGCATTATATGCACTCTTAAATGTTGAAAATTATGAGGAAAGGGGATGCCCGTACTCCCATAACGCCCTTCGTGCAGATGTCAGGGAGATGCTCAACGGATACAGTTACAGGCACCCTGCAACAAAATTTGCACTTTTAAATCTCAAAAAGGAACTCTCTAAAAGAGAAGAGGAGGAGAATACAAATACAAAAGTATGCCAGGTCTGCGGCGAACCGGTATTCGGCGAATGCCAGGTATGCAGGATACTAAGGGAGATTTTGTAGGATGAACAAAAGGGGACTGATCAGTTACTTAAGGCACTATTTCCTAAAAGACAGACTCCAGTTTTATTTTCAGCTCCTTATATTCCAGGTGGTCTTTTACACAATCCTTCTCTATTATTCAATACCTGTTCTGGAAGGAACAAGACTCACATGGGCCGAATCAGCCCTTTTTGTACTTCAGACCATGACAACGGTCGGTTATGACCTGCTGACGTTCTTCCCTGTACAGAACCAGCTTACGATCATTCTGACGATTATCATAATGTGCACCGGTGTATTCACATTTCTAATGATAATTCCGGCAGTTCTTGAGCCTTATCTTCAGGATATGCTAAAGCCGGTGGCACCTTCAAAAGTGCCGAGGAAAATACAGGGTCATGTCCTTGTTATCGGCTTTACAGAGATCTCAAAGTCTCTGATTGACAGCCTTCTTGTATCCGGCCTTAAAATCATTCTGGTGGACGATAACCCGAAAAATGCACTCTCGGCAATAAAATACTACAAAAATTACAAAAGGGATTTATTCGTTGTAAGTGCTGATTACGAAAAAAACGACACATGGACAGGAGTTTATGCAGATTCGGCAAGGGATGTCATAATCTGTGAGGACGAGAGGAAATCTGCAACCATAATCCTTGGAATCAGGAAAAAAACCACAGCCTCGATAACTTCAATAATAGACGATCTCTCATACGCACGATACCTGAAATACGCCGGGGCAGACCATGTATTCTCCCCAAAAGACTTTACAGGGAAGATAATCGCAAGGCATGCATCCTTAACGCCGGAAGTGGACATTATTTATCAGGCTTCTTTAAGGGACGGGATCAAAAAAAAGGACAGGTGGAAGGACCAGCTCAAATTTGTCTATATCCCGGTCACTCCGGACTGTAAAATCATAGGAAAAACCCTGAATGAGCTGAATCTTTTTGAAAATTATGGTGTTGACCCGGTTTTTATAATCGACAAGGACAATTTTTACATAAAAGAGAAGGAAAACATCAAAATACAGCGTTCAACCACCATATTCCTGTTGGGAAAAGCGGATGCAATATCAGAGCTTATAAAAAACGAACTTACGTGCCCTGCGAAAAATCCGGAAAAACTTGCTGTCATTGCAGGATTCGGTGATCTGGGCCAGGTTGTTTACAAAGAACTTAAGGAATCGGGAGTCCGTTCATATGTAATAGACCCGAAATCATCAGAACCTTTTGCAATTGCATCAAATGCAGAGGATGAATCAGCCTTAACCGAGGCACACATCGAAGAGGCCGAAGTGTTCATTGCAGCTGTAAACAGTGATGAGGCAAACATTTTCTCAACACTTCTTGCAAGAAACCTCAATCCGACCATACATATCCTTGCCCGTGCAAACAGGGCCTCAAATGTTGAAAAACTATATCGTGCAGGTGCCGATTATGTGGCACTTCTGCCAACTACAAGCGGGCAGATTGTAGCCGGGATTGTTCTTCACGGTATTGTTTCCGTCCTCCTGGACCTTCCCGGGAACAGAAAGGTTATTTTAAAGCACAACCACAGGGAAAAGGAAACCACCGTCGGCTGGTGCGAGAGAGTAACAGGTGCAAAAATAATTGCAGTCGAAGGCAGGGAAAATACGCTGTTAAGGCCGTCTGCCGATGATAAGATATTGAAGGAAAATGATGTTATTGCCTATGGCAGCATCAGGTCTATAAGGAAATTAATTGAGATTCTTTCAGGAGATGAGCAGAAATGACAATAAAATGCATTGGATGTGAATGTGAAAAGATAGAGCAGATGATCAGACATTCGGTATGGTCATCAGGCCGTCAGAAAATTGTAATAGGCCTCTCAGGCGGGATAGACTCCTCTCTTGCGGCAGCACTATGTTCCCGTGCAATAGGAGGAGAAAATGTGTTAGGGTTTATGCTCCCGTCAGGAGTGACTCCTGAAGAAGACATACAGGACGTAATGGAACTCTCGGAAAAATTTGGCATTTCATACGAGGTTGTCCCTATAAATCCGGTAATCGATGCATTTAAGCAACTGCCGGGATATGAGGACTCCCCCTATCTTACCGGAAACCTGATGGCAAGGATAAGGATGACGGCACTTTATTATTATGCCAACAAATTCTCGGCACTTGTGTGCGGCACATCAAACAAAACAGAGTATATGATAGGATATTCAACAAAATACGGCGATGATTCAGCGGACATCCAGCCGCTCCTGCACCTCTACAAAAAGGATGTGTACATTCTCTCAAAAGAAACGGGTGTTCCTGAATCAATAATTAAAAAGGCACCTTCTGCAGGTCTTTACCCGGGACAAAGCGATGAATCAGAGATTGGTTTTTCATATGAGGAGATCGACAATGCCCTGATAAACCTTGAAAATTCAGGATGGACGCCAAAATCAGAAACTGAAGAGAAAATATTTGAGAAAGTCAGGAATACAACACATAAAAGAAATGCACCTCCCAATCTTTTAAAACAGGAATAATTCCCTCATATAAAAAACGGGATGAAAACAAAATTTTCACATTTTTGTGGCTGGAAATCACAAATTGATTTTAATTAAAAATCAAATTTTGAAATTTATTTTTTCCAGAATAACCGGATTGTTAAGATATTCCAAAACCTCATCGTCACCGATTAAATCATATATTGACTGGTTGTGAAGAATTTTTAGTTCGGGAACTTCAAATGCATCAACAAAACGGATTTTTGGAACATCCCCATAATTTGGATTTTTCAAAAAGACATTCCCAAAAAGCTCGTAGTATGCCGCACCGTGGTTATGCTCATAGAATTCATATTCACTTTTAAAAGCGTCGGATACTATGTTTGCCATAACAAGAGTCTCATTCGAGGGATTTATTGTGACATGTCCGTAGCCCGGAGGTACCAAAACCACATCGCCTGTCTTTGCCCGGACCACAACAACATCCGACAGATCCCTTTTTTGAAGCAAAAAATGTGCCTCTCCGGAAATTACCTGGTATAATTCGGGAAATCCGAAACCGTCAGGGGCTTTTGGATGATAGTGCCCCTTTGTCTTGACATATTCATCCCCAAGAAGACAGGGGGGTATGACGGTTATGTCATATCTCAGGCATCGCGCAGAAAGCCATTCTTTGTCCCCCGGGTTCATGGAAAGGCTTCTGTACATGAAATAAAGGGTATTCTCTGCGCATGCATTAAAATCAGCAAGCACAGACCTCATATCTTCAACTGTCCGCTGCCCAGGTTTTGGAAGCGTCCCGTCCCAGAATTTCATCATTACTCATTCTTTCGACGTGACCATACAAAATACCCTGCACCGATAATCGCAAAAAGAACGACTGTCAGCACAATCGGATTTGTAAAAACCTCAAATCCCGAGCGGGGTGTGAGCTCAACCTGTGCCTTCATCGAGTCTGATATCTGACTGTTGTCAAGGGCATCACGGTAGCGGATTTCGGTGTCGATTCCGTATGTCTTAATCGTTGCCTCACTGTCAACCGAAACGTCATATACTCCGGTTGCAGTCTGTCCGGGCGCAAGATCGCCTAAAAATGCCGTGTCGTCGTTGCTTGTGAACGGATCAACCGCACTGATACGGGCAACTGCATTGTAGGCGGTTGCATCACCTGTATTTTTGTATTCAATAGTTATCTTGCCCTTCTGACCCGGGTGAATCTCACTTGTTTTTGAAACTGCCTCAAAATCAACCTTTCCACCGACATCAACACCAATTGTCACTGAATCAGAGGTTTTCTGGTCACCTTCAGAGTCCTTATAGTCGACTGAAACAAGAACAGGATAGTTCTTTGCCTCTCCGTTGTCTGAAACTGCCGCCTTGAATGTGACGCTCTTAATCTCACCAGGAGCAAATTCACCAACAAAGACGCTTGAATCAGTCGGCACTACCGCACTTCCGGGAGAACGGGTTATTTTGACAACGGAATCCTGACCGGTTTCATAACCTGTGTTCTTAACATCCATTGAGATGTAGCCTTCTGTTCCGACATTCATCGACTCCACAGCCACATTACCAACTTCAATATCCAGATCCGAGTTGATCTTTAACGGAAGGGCAATCTCAAGATTTACATCCTTGTAAAAATACCTGATTGAGTCGGTTCCAATCTGATCTGCGTTGTAGAGATATTTGTATTTCACAACTGTATCCAGATTGTATTCGCCCGGTGCCGCATTTTTGTCAACCTTGAGGTTGAACACGAGACTCTTTGTAAGACCGCCTGCAATATCACCAATCATCTGGGGATCACTTTTGACCGTTACAGGAGCATCACCGGATTCAAGTGTTACCACAACCATCTTTGCGGTGTCAGGAAGATCATCACGGTCAACAACTGATGACTGAATGATCTTTGAGTTTTTCAGACCGGAGTTCTGAACGATAATTGCTAGTGATACGTCATCCCCCGGATCAAATTCATTTGTACCTGAGATTGCAACACTGATGTCAGGTTCACCTGAAATATATTTTACTCCGGCCATTGCGGGAACTGCTGCAAAAGTGACACAAATAAAAAATGCCACCAGGATATTAGTTATTTTCATTAGTATACCTCTTTAGAAACTTCAACATTCCAATGTTGTTGTTTTTTTTGTAACAACATTTAACAACCCGAAGTATATATATGTATATGCCAATGGGAGTTCTAAGAGAAAACAAAGAAGAAGTGCTTGAAGCTTTAAAATCACTGGGCCTTACAAAATACGAAGCACTTGTTTATATCGCGCTTCTTCAGATTGAAAGTGCAACCGCAACCGAACTTCATGAAATTTCGGGGGTGCCACGCGCATCAGTATATCCTGTTCTGGACAAACTTATGCAAAAAAGCCTTGTTATCCTCTCTAATACAACACCAAAAAGGTTCAGTGCAACACCTCCCCATGATGCTGTCGGAAATCTTCTTGGTTCAATAGAAAAAAATGCGGAATTTGCAAAAACAGCCCTGAATAAAATATACAGTGAAAAGAAGAATATAATCACAGGAAACCAGGAATTTATCTGGAGTATTTTCGGGGACGAAAACATAAGAGCACGTCTTATAGAGATAATATCAGATGCAAAGGAAGAGATTAAAATGCTCTCCTACTGGGAATACATGAGAAAAGAGATTTTAGGCACGCTGGAAAATCTTGAGGAAGGGGTTAAGACCAGGATCATCAGCAACAACTGGGAAGGAGAAAAACCGGAAAATTTTGAAGTTACAATCTTCACAGACCCTCTGGGCCTTGATCTTGAAATGGAAGGTGAGGCTTCAGGCGTGTATATAATTGACAACAAAAAGGTCATGGTTGTGATGAACTCTCCTGACAAGATGACATCAGCACTTTATTCGGAGTCGGATGGTTTCATTCATTTCTTCCAGTCACACTGGCATTTTGTAAACACCCACATCACCGAGTCACATAACACAAAAATTCTGCCATAAAAAATATTTCAGGGTGCACGGGAGACAATTATACCAGTGAGAATTCCAAAATCACCCGGCAGTCTGTAATATTATAAAGGCTCACTACCATTTTTCCGACTTTTTTTCCGTACAATATAGAAAATGTATAGAAAATATAATTCATATCCAGATACTTATAGGATAATCAGATGTTCAAAGACAGGGCTGTTGATGCAATTGCAGGAATACTAAGGGCAGCATCATACGACGTTGAAGACGGAAACGACACAATTGATCTTACAGCATACAAAGGAGATGACTGTATTGTTGCAATGTGTTCAGATAATGCTGAAAAAATTGAATCATTCAACAGAACAAAATTCAAAGTCCAGACCGAAAGCGGAAGCGTTCTTTGCAAAAAAATTCTGTTCACGATGTTGAAAAATCCGGTTTGCGAAAACTGCATACACTGGGGGCATATGGAGCTTGCAAAGTATTCAGGTCAGGCAACCGTTGCAGACGTACTCGGTGAGGAGCTTGTTTTGGATTTTGAAACACAGGAAGCCGGACAAAAAAATTCACAGATTTCTTTTGAAAATACTCTGCCTCAGAATAATATTCAGGAAAATCTCACTAAGATTTCATGCCTGCCTTCACAGATGAATGATGACGAGGCAAAACTTATTGCCGGAATAAGGGGCGAGATTAAACACGTTTTTATCCCGCATTATATGTATAAATGCTCAAGTACAGGCGAAAAAAGATTCAAAAGTCATATTATTGACTTCAATTATGAAGATACCGGTCTTTTGAGTGCAATTTCCGGTGAAAAAACAGAAACTGATCCTGAAGAGCTTAAAAATAAAAAACCAGAGGAAAGGGGAATACCTGCGGGATCACAGATAATACAGCCAAAACTGAAAAAAAGCGATCTGAAAGATAAATTAAAGGACAATCTTTTTGAATCACTTAAGAAAAGTGTCCGTATTAGCAAATCCGAAGGTGACACCATATTTTATGAGGATATTGAGGTGGGCCCGGATAAAGAGAACATCTCAATTGAGATGGAACTTGTTTATCTTCCGGTAATACAGATTCGCGGAGATAAAATAGTGGAAGTAGACGGATTTTCAGGTGAAATCCTCAGGGAACCAATGGACGACGGTGTGGAGCTGTTATAAGCCGGGGACATTGTAATAAATGATAACTGTAATAGGAGGAGGCCCGTCCGGCAGGATGGGCGCAATACATCTCGCCCTTGCAGGAGAGAAAGTCAGGCTTATTGAAAAAAGAGGGGCACTTGGCGGACAGTGTCTTCACCAGGGCTGTATGGTAATCTGCGGGCTGAATGATGCCGCAAGAATAGTCACCGACTCAAAAAACCTCAGAAATCTCTCTGTTTTCAACACAGTACCGGAAGTTTCACTAAACAGTCTCTGGACCAGAATGAATAAGATACAGTCGGTAATTTCGGGAATTCTCGACAAAGAAACTATTGATGCAGGTGTTGAATTAATAAACGGCGAGGCATTTGTAGACGGCAGTAATATCACTTTAAACGGTGAAAAACTCGATACAGACAAAATACTGATAACAACAGGATCCAGGCCAATAATTCCGGAAATTCCCGGTATTCATCTAAAAGGCATTTACAATCCCCACAGCATTTTTTCACTAAAAGAGGTCCCTGAAAAACTCACAATAATTGGCGGCGGGGTAATAGCTTCTGAATATGCACAAATATTCTCAGCCTTTGGAGCAGAAGTCACAATGGTTATCCGCAGCAGTCTTTTAAGAGGCAAGCCTGATTTAATGAGGACTGCCGCATTCAAGGAACTCGGGGATGTCAATATCAGGGAATACACACTTTTAAAGGAAATCTGCGGCGAAACTCTGGTTGAATCAGTAAAAATATCGGGGAACGGAAAAGAAGAGGAAATCCCGTCTGATGCCGTTCTCATTGCCTCAGGTCTGAGACCAAACAGTGACTGCATAAAAGGCATTAAAAAGGGAGAATCGGGAGAGATTCTTGTAAACGAAAACTATGAGACAAGCGTAAAGGGCGTTTATGCCGCAGGGGATGTTACAGGAGCACCTTTTATGACACCTGTTGCAAGAATGGAGGGAACATCCGCCGCAAAATCAATCCTCGGTCAGACCCCTGAAAAACTCCCTTCATTCATCCCGCAGTCTGTAAAACTTCACTATGAGCATTCCTTTTGCAGAACAAACAATGATAATTCAAAGGCCGTCAGTCTTCCCGCACCATCGGGGCCGGGTTCGTTTTGGTCTGTCCCAAAAAGATACACGGGAAAATCATTAATCGAATACGAAAAGGACACAGGGAGACTTACCGGAATGTACCTCGGTGCACCTTCATCGGCACCGGTCGCGGCGTACATTGCATACATGATGGAAAAAGGAGCGAGTATTGCCGATTTTAACAGGTTCATTGAAGTCCATCCCTCTACCGACGGAATCTCAGTACTCCTCAAATATGCCGGTTATCTGGAAAATGGTGGGAAATAATTTGTTAAAATGTGGGGCTTCTCACCCGCTGCTTTTTAAAATCCCGTCTTTTCTTTTGCCCTGAAAACTTTCGGTTGAAAGAAATATTTAATTAAGTCATGGAAAAGATTATTCCATTTATTATTACATAATTTATTCAAATGTCTTTTGCCGCCAGTCTAAAAGATGAAAATCTGAAAACCTATATCGCAGGTGCAATAGTTATTCTGCTATTTTTAATAATGGAGATAACATATCAGGTTTTGTTTGAGAGCACCACTGTTGTGTTGTCACACTTATTCTATTTCCCTGTAATTATTGCATCATTTTTCTATCCTAAAAGAGGGGTGATAATCTCAACCCTGATATCCCTCATTTATATAATTCTGATATATGACATCGTTTACCCTGATTATTACGGAATAATATCTGCAACAATGCAGTTTTATGTTTACATAAGTCTCTCCGTTATTGTATCAATAATCTCTGCCAGACTCAAATCTGAAAAAATCAAATACAAAAGGATATTCAACTATTCCGAAGGCGGAGTCTTTGTAATAGAAAAAGAAACAGGAAAAATCCTTGAAAGAAATAAAAAATTCACTGACATGCTTGATGAATGGGGATTCCCACAGGCCATATCAGATATTTATGAAATATGCAATGAAAAGGGAAACATGAAGCAGATCTGCGAAAAAATTCACGAAAACGGCATAATCGAAAATTTTGAAATACAGATCAAAAACAACGGGGAATCTGAATATTACTGCCTGATATCAGGCTCAAAAATACCAAATAATACGATTGTTTTCACGGTAACGGACATCACCAAAAAAATAGTGGATTCAAAAGAGATAATGAAACTGAATGCACAGTTAAAAGAGGCAAATGATGAGGCAAACCTCTATATTGACATCCTGACGCATGACATAAACAATGCCAACACCGCTGCCCAGGGATATGCCGAACTTCTCTATGATGCCACAACAAGTGAAGCTGACAAACCGTTTTTTGAAAAAATGCTCTCAGGAATCAGACAGAGCAGCAACATAATAAGCAAAGTCTCAAAGATAAGGGATATTCACAAATCAGGGATTGTGTCCGAACCCTTTGATCTTGATTCATCAGTTAAAAGGGCAGTGGGAAAAATAAATCAGGGGCACAATATCACATACAAACAGACAGACCTCAGTGTAATGGCAGGAAAGTTCCTTGATGATGCATTTGAGTATATTCTGGAAAACAGTGTTGAATACGGCGGTGAAAATGTTTCTGTTTTTATTGAAACAAAGGATACCGGCAGTGATGCTGAAATAGTAATAAGAGATGACGGACCGGGAATTCCCGATAACCGGAAAAATAATCTATTCACACGTTTCCAGCCGGGAGTAGACAAAAGGAGGGGAAGAGGCCTTGGCCTGCCGCTTTGCTGGCATATAATAAACAGCTATGGCGGGGAGATCACTGCAAAAGACGCCTTTGCCGATGAAAACAGGAAAGGAACAAAAATAATAATTAAACTCAAAAAAGCGGCATGATGTTTTACCAGGGGTCTGCCCTGTTTTTTATTTATTTTAATTTTTAGTTCTTTTTCATCTGTGCATCAATCCATCCTGAAACCATTCTTTTGAGTTCTGCCTTGTCGATATTATCTGTCATATAGTATTTGAGATAAAACATGAAATCCTCAAGAGTCGGATTAACAACTTCGTTTAGGATCTCATCAGCCGATGCACCTTTTTTCTTCCTTGACCGATACAAAAGGAGTTCTTCCATATGCTTCATCTCACCGCAAAGCTCAAGAATTCCTTCCAGTGTGTATTTCTCTTCCTTCATATTAAAACAAAATAAAATTTTATTTTCTAAAGCCCATGTCCCTTACAATCGAAATAACCATATCTTTTCCGTCAATCTCAAACAAATGAGAGCTTATCTAAACAGGTTTCTTATGCCCGTCTTTTGTCTGATGGGTACTCTCAAAGGTAACCTCCCTATCAAGACTGAATTTTTTAAGAATTTCTGCCTGCTCTTCAATCTTTAAATTAAGATCGATATCAGAAATACGCATTTTCAGGAGTTCATCCCGGCTGTACCCGAGCTTCTCACAGGCTTTATCGTTGACGTCTATAATGACCCCTGGAATTTTGTCATTCTCCATCCCATGAATAATTATTCCGTCATTTGCATTATTGAAAAGAAGCCTGTAGCGCATCTCACTTTTTTTGAGTTTGTCCTGTGTCCTTATCCTCGAAATTGTATTCCCAACATGGGACGCCATCGTTTCAAATCCCTTCATTCTTTCATTGTACCTGACTTCGGAGATTCTGTGTGAACATAAATGAAAAGTTCCGACAATAGCTCCGTCATCGGTTATGGGAACAATGGCAAAATTTTTCAGGCCCTCATTTTTTATAGTGCTTATCTTCTTCTCTGAGAGAAAATCCGTGAAAGGATCCTGTGAATATATCACGCCACCGTTTGAAATCACTTCAAAAAATTCAGAATTCTGATCAAGGGTATCAAAAAATGATAAAAATTCCTTTCCGAGTCCTTCCGAACAATAATTAGTGAACTCACCTGTCCTTTCATCCAGGAGATAGATAATCCCCGAATCCATGTCAAGAATGTCAATGCCAACTCTGAGGGCCATGGGGAGAGCTTCATCATAACTACGGGCGGCCGAGAGTTTAAATGCCAGATCACGCTGGATACGGACAATCTCCTCAATCCTTTTTTTTCCGGTGATATTTTCAAAAAGCAGTGTCAGCCCGGGATACCCGTTTTCAAAAACTGTCGGAAGCATCTTCATCAGAAAACAAAAATCCTTACCATCCTTTTTAATCCAGACTTCATCAGACATTCCCTTATCATAGAGGGGGGAGTTAATACCGGATACAAGAACATCGCTTAATGCATCCTCAGGTATTACATCAAATAAACAAAACCCCTCAATTTCATCAAAACTTTTTTCAAAAAATTTTTGAAACGGGGAATTGGCATAAATTATGCGCTTGTCATTACCTATTACAACAACAGGCCCCGGCGTATAATCAAGCATCGCGGAAACAGGAACCCGATGAGAGAGATAATAAACTTTGGCCTGACCATACGGTTCCATATCAATTTTTCCGGACGTCCTGAGGATGTCAAGATAACGGGCAACAGTAACACGGTTCATCCCTATTGCGGCGGATATTTGCTTTAAAGACATTCCCCGGGGATTATTCTTTAAAATATTCAGAATCTCGATAAATTCGGTTTCTTTATCTCCGGGCATATTATTATAAAAATAACAATTTGCAAACATATCAACCTTTTGTCATAAATATTTATGAATATAAATTCAATGTAGATATCACATATGGATTATCCAATAGCTTAACTTTATATATTTTCAAAGATAAGTCCTTTTGTGCATGTGGATGTATACCATATGTATTCAGACAAAATATGGAAGTTTTAACTGGTTCACTAAATATTCAGGTAAAAATAAGTTGGCCCACCAAATTCGTTAATCCCCATGATCAATCCCCCCCAAAACCCCATCATCATTTAACGGATCTCCCAACTTGTCTTCCAAACAATAAAAAACGAATCGTCTGATTGCAAATGGACGCCGGAAACCCCCCCACAAGATGACAGGTGTAATCCCCCCCCTCACCTGAAATCTTTATCCGGCAGACATCCATCATGACACGGTCATAAATGAGATTTACCGGCATTTCCTTATAAGGATTTCAGAGTGCTCCATAAAAAGCGAACGACACTTTACCAGAAAGAAAATACCGGTGTTGCAACAGAGAATTCGGATAACACCTCTTACAGTTAAACGACAACAACACAGTCATACAATGAATATTAATATTCATTAGAGAACTCCGGATCTCAACAAAGCAATCGCCCGGTAAATAAGTGCCAGTGATATAACAGTGACATATCAGGTGGATTTTTCAGTAACTGCTATGGGAATTGCCGGTCTAATCACATGATTCTGAACTGTTTTTTCCGATAAACTCTTTTCTGCTGAAGAAAATATTTTAAGATATAATTCAGACATCATTATTTAAGTGTGCTTAAATACAATGTTACAATTTATTGGTACAATATCTTTTAGGAGTCTGCACAAAATATGGCAATATTTGACAGAATTATAGGACAGGGACAAAATCCAAACCCGTGGATTGACAAGGCGGCATCCCATTTTGATCAGGGCAGATACGAAGATGCAATAAAAGATCTCGAAAAAGCCCTCGAAATTGAGCCTGAAAACGGACATCTGTGTTACCAGATGGGAAAGGCATTGATGTATACAGCAAGATACAGCGATGCGGAAAGATTTTTTAAACGTGCAGTTGCCGCAAACCCTGAAGACATTGCGGCATGGCAGGATCTTGGAAATGCACTCTTCACCCAAAGAGACTATAGTGGTTCAGTCCAGTGTTTTGAGAAAGTCCTTTCGGCAGACTCCTCACTTATTGATGTATGGTACAAAAAAATTGATGCACTTGAAAACCTGGGAGATTTCAGGGCAGCTGCAGATACCTGTGTGAAAATTCTCACAATAGAACAGGGAAATATCAGAATTCGGGAAAGACTTGGCATTCTTGCAATGAGGACCGGGGAATGGGCCCTTGCACTTGATGCCTTCAGCCGTGTCATGACAGCAGAACCCGAAAACACTTCGGCAATGATCCTTACCGGAGAGGCTCTGGAAAGAATCGGCAATCTGGAAGAAGCACGCGGTTTTTATGATATTGCCGTAAAAACAAATCCAAAAGATCATGTTGCATTATATCACAAAGCAGCAGTGTGTGAAAAACTTGGAAAATACATTGAAGCGGCAGAGACCTATTCCGGTATTTTTGCAGAAAAACCTGAGGATACAACTGCCGCCTTTAACCGTGCCTCAAACCTTTTACGGATTGGAGCATATGCAGAAGCTGCAAATGCCCTTGAACTGATTGTCAAGAGGAATCCTGAAAATATTATGGCATGGCACCTTATGGGAATGTCACTCGTACAGATTGGGGAGTACGAGAAAGCCGTTGCATGCTTTGACAATATATTAAGATACACACCCGACAATCCGGCAACATGGTACCAAAAGGGGGTCTGCCTCTCAAATCTCGGAAGGTACTCTGACGCACTAAACAGCTTTGGCCACGTTACCAAAAACGGACTTGGCGGAGGAGTAAGCTGGATTAACAATAATATAGACCTGAGCCTTTTTGAGAAGCAGAACACAGAGAGAGAGGCCAGGCTCAACATCGATGTCAGGGAAACAAGGATGCTTGAGCTTCAGGGAGAGGCACTCATTCATCTTGGAAACTTCAATGATGCATTTGCATGCTTTTCAAAACTGACAGAGATCAACCCTGACAATATAAATGCATGGAGATACCGCTCAGAAGCACTCTACCACCTTGGAGAATTTGCGGATGCCGCAGACTCATTCACAAAGGTCATACACATATTCCCCGGAGACCTCAGTGCATGGGAGAAGAAAGGCTATGCACTTATGCACCTCGGGGACCATGCGGGCGCTACCGAATGCTTTGATCATGTCCTGAGTGAAGACCCGCAGAATATCTCCGTATGGCAGAAACGTGCTGAAGCACAGATGCGGCTCGGGCTCTTTGACGAGGCACTTGTTACAATTGACAAAATATCAGAACTCTCTGATGACGAGGCAGCCCAGGCCGATAAAGGGGACATCCTCCTTTCAACCGGAAACTATGAAGCTGCAATAGAAACCCTTGAACCTTTAATCGAAAAAGGCGGCAGCGATGTCAATTCGTGGAGGAAGTACCTGACATCCCTTGAAATGCTTGGAAGGTATGACGAGGCAATATCCGCAATCGAAAACCTTGAGGCAGCAGGGGTTGCGGACGCCTCGCTCTTATGCCAGAAAGCAGGAATACTCGAGAAGACCGGAGACCTACAGTCTGCTGTATCAGCATACACGGACGCATATGAACTTGAACCGGAAAGGCAGGGAATAATCCTGCCGCTTGCAAACGACCTGAAACTCCTTGGAAGGTACAAGGAGGCATCAAAAGCCTATGAGACATTTGTAAGGGCAAACAGGGAGAGTCCCGAAGGATGGAGGGATCTCGCAATGTCACTGTGGCAGTCAGGTAACTGTGAAAAGGCAGCAAAGGCATTTACCAAAGCGGCAGGGTTCATGCCTGATGATAACGGCATACTCCTGAATCACGCTCTTCTGATGTATCATACAGGCGACTTTAAAGCTGCAGCAGAGGTCTTCTCAGAAGTAACTGAGAGAGACCCTGAAAATCCGGCAGCATTACGCGGACTTGCATTTTCACTTTCAAGAACCGACAGATACAACGATTCAATCGAGGCCTTCAATAAATTCCTTGCAACAGATGAGGATGATACTGCGGCAAGACTTCAGCTTGCCGGAATTTATGAAAAGACCGGCAGCTTCGAACTTGCAGCAGGACATTATGCAGCGATTCTCGAAGAACACCCAAAAGACATCAACACATGGCTGAAACTCACAAAGCTCCTGATGTTTATGGGCAGGTATGAAGACGCAATGGAAGCGGCCGACAGCATTCTTGAGGTCGAGCCTGAAAACACCGCCGCACTCAGAATGAAGGGAGACTCGCATTCAAGAACAGGTGATTTCAAGGAAGCCTCCGAATGCTATCTGAGCACTGTTGAAAAAGAGCCCGAAGACAAATCAACACGTCTGCTTCTGGCCGAATCATTAATGCGCACCGGCAGATACAAAGACGGCCTCTTCCATTACGGTCAGGCTCTTGAAAACACAGAAGGTGACATTGAGAGCTTCTTCCAGTGTGCAGTGGCACAGATGCATATGGGCGGATATGAAAAAGCTATAAAATTCATATCCAAAGTCCTCAGCGAAAAACCCGAACTCACAGGCGGACTGCTTCTCGAGGCAAACGCTTCAGAACGCATAGGTCATTTCGAAGAAGCACTTGCCGGCTATGAAGAAGCAATCAAGGCAGATCACAATAACCCGGGCCTCTGGAATTCACGCGGCATGCTGCTCATATCACTTGGAAATTATAACGATGCAGGCAAATCATTTGAGCGTGCCATCGAATCCGGTGCAGAAGATCCAAACGCATGGTATGGAAAAGGACTTGCACTTGAACATGTGGGCAAAAACGAAGCCGCAATAGAAGCTTATGACAAAGCACTGGAAATAAACAGCGCTGAAACGGCAGCCTCATACAGAAAAGGGATCTGCCTGACAAAACTCGGAAAATATACAGAAGCAGCGGAAGTCTTTGAAAAAACCTCACGAAAAGAGAAAAAAGAGAGATTCAACCCTGAAGAAGAGTAAAAACAATATTTTATAATTTTAAAAAATCCTGTTTTTAAAAATCAATATTTTTACCGGACTGCCGGGGAGTTTTGCGAAAATCTATTAGTTGCTTTTAAACAGAATCGCTACCTTCAATTTTTCTCCAGCATTCCTGCGGTACTAAAATAACAAATCTTGCACCCTCATTTTCAGTTCCGGTTTCACAGATACCAATACCGGTCAGCAAAAGAATCTCACGCACCAGGAACAGCCCAAAACCATTGTTTTTGCCTACCTTTCGTTCAAAGATTTTTTCTTTCATATTGTCCGGAATCCCGCAGCCGTTATCCTCCCAGATAATTGTCAGATTATTGAAGTTGCTTTTCAGATAAACATTAACTGACGTTACCCCCCCACCGTGCATAACCGAATTTGAAAGAAGGTTTGCAAATATTTTTTTCAGCATTATATCCGCATAGATCTCTACCTCAGAAACATCTGCATTAAAACTCACTGTTTTTGGAACAGAAGAGAAAGGCATTATATTTTCAAGATTCTGCCAGACAGGATCCGCACTGCCAATCACGGAATAATCCCTCGCAAACAAAACCTCGGCATGAATCTCGTCTACAAGAGATTCTATTTTTTTTGTAAATTCCTGTGTACTATTATTTTCTGATATTTCACATATCAATGAAAGATAACTTAAGATCGCAGTCACTTTGTTTACAATATCGTGACGGGTGATACTCCCTAAAAGTTTTAGTTTCTGGTTTGCATGTATCAGTTTGTCTTCAGCATTTTTTCTGTATGTTACATCCCTTCCCAAAACAACCAGGCCTTTTCTGCTGCCGTCAGCGTGAAACAGGGGAACCTTTAACATTTCAAAAATCTTTTTGTCCCCTTCCGGCAATAAAAAAGACTCTTCATTTATTATGAGTCTTCCCAAATTCCAGGCTTCATTGTCGGAAATCTCACAGTTTTTCAAAGCCTCCTGAAGCAAAGGATGGGCAAAAAGTGAAAGCTCGGAGTTTGTGTTAAGCCTGTAGTCAATTCCTTCAAGAGAAAAAAACCTGACATACGCATCGTTTGCGATCATCAACCTGCCTTTTTCATCCTTGAAACAGACGATATCGGGAGTTGAATTTATCAGTGTTCGTAACCTTTCCTCACTTTGTACAAGTGCTTCTTTTGTTCTCATCTCATCTGTGATATCTGAAAAAACTGTTACGAACCTGTTTTTTCCGGTAGAAAATGCAGATATTGAAAAATACCTGTTCATCACCTCGTAAAACACATTCATTTTCAGGGGTTCACCGGTTAAGGCCACATTCAGGTATTTATCAAAAAAAGGCGGTTTTAAAACCCCGTAAACCTCACATGCAGATTTTCCTGATGCATAATCACGCGAAATACCAAGTATTTTTTCATATGCAGGATTCACATCCAAAAGACGATAGTCAACGGGTTTTCCAAAATCATCATAAATGATTTCATGCAGAGCACTGCCTTCCGCCATATTTTCATAAAGGGCTCTGTACTTCTTTTCACTCTCCAAAAGAGCTTTTTTTCCTGCCGACAGATTTTCTATCTGAAGTTTAAGCTCTGATTCAGCCTCTCTTAACTTTCTGTTTGCTTCACGGATCGACCTCTCCCCAAGTTTGTATTCGGTAATATCACGAATAGACTCAATTGCGCCTTTCACTTCTCCATTGGTGTTGTAAAACAGTGAGGCTGTAACAGCTGCATAGGCATCGGGCTTATTTGTAAGGCTGATATTTGACTGTGCGAACAGTGTGTTTCCTTCCCGTGAGACAGAAATATATCCTGCTTCATCAGGATTTTTTGATTTCAGCATGGATTGTGCAAGCAGAGGACGATGATCCCTATAAAACGGAAGTGAAATATCGGATAATTTTTTCCCGAGAATTTCTTCCGGGGGTATCCCTGAAAATGATTCCATAGCAAGATTCCAGGCAATAACGATTTCTTCCCTGTCAATTGCAAATGTCGCATCAGGTAGAAAATTTACAAGATCCGTCATCAGCTGATTTGTTTCACGGATCTCCTTTTCACTTTCAATTAATTTTTGATAACTGCTCTGCATCACTTTTTCTGCAACAGATATCTTTTTGTCTGCCTCAAAGAGCTCTGCCTCTTTTCTTAAAACCTCCATTTCCGCTCTCTTTTTTCCTACGGATTTTGAAAGGCAGTTTTTTAGCTCTGCAAACTGTGCTTTTGGATTGCCCCCCTTCTGGATATAAAAATCGGCACCGTTGTTAAGCGCCTCTATTACAATCTCCTCACGCCCCCTTCCCGTGAAGAGAATAAACGGGATGTTTCCGAAATTTTCCCTTACATTCTTTAAAAAGCAAATTCCGTCCATTTCAGGCATCTGATAATCAGATATAACCGCATCATACGAATTTTTCCCAAGAAGCTCAATCCCGTCCTTTGCAGAGGAAGCGGTATCAACAGAAAAATTACCTCCCCTTTCAAGGAACAGCTTTCCGATCTCCAAAAGTGCCCCCTCGTCATCAACATATAGTGCAGAGATCATTTGAATAATATTTGATGTTTGAACAGGATATATTTTTTCAAATAAAAAATATTTTACCGTTATTTATCACAATACTGGTTAAATTAACTCTATTATGAAGCATAAAACTCGGCTGAAAATGAGAAGGCCCGATAGCTTTGGTCAGTACGCTTCAACCGATATCGGGATGCCTGATAATTTCTCATATATTCTTTTCTTACGCCATAAAATACGGTAATCATACATAAAATATTCATAGGTGTCCCGGACAGAAACCCGGTTTAGAATGGTCGGTAAAGCTCCGGAAACCTTTGTTTAAGAACTGATTAAAGGTATAACTAAATTTCAACCGTTTCGTCTGAAAATGTCTTAAGCTGCATTAAAAGCATAGGATCAAGGCCTTCTTTTACTGCAATATAAAACCCGAAACTCCTCATAAGCCTTAATTTGCTTGACAAAAAATGAATGAACTTTGTAAGAGTGGGTGTTGGGAGATAAATGAGCATTGTATTGACTGAGTCAAGGATGACACAGGTCTTCTCTCCCGGATTTTCCTTAAGCATTTCAGTTATGCCAATACCTATATCGGTAAGGTTTCCCGGATTGCTTACAAAAATTGAGTTGTCTATATCCCCCGGGAGACTTCCAAGTGCATATTTTGTTATAGCATCCACAAAGAAAACTTTTGAGATATCAATACCTTCAGATTTATAGAGATCTTTTAGAAGAGGGGCCGGATTATTTACAGTTATTACTATTGTACGATATCCGCATAGGGAGATCTTTCTTACAAGTTCACAGTTTACATCACCGATCTTTTCGGCGGATGAAGTGGTAAGAACAATACGTCCGGATTCAGAACTGGCAAGTACCTCTTCTATGTCTTTCAAAAATTCACCTTATCAGATACTCTTTATATTCTTCGGGAAGGGAGTCTATCCCTCCCGCTATGACCCTGTTTAAATCATTAAGATTCTCAAGGACCTGTTCTGCCGTCTTCATCTGCACTGACAGCATAAGCTTTAGTTTCTCTGAAGAGCCTTCTTTCTCAATAAGGCCCACTGCTTCATGCAGACCGGAAGAAATGTATCCGACAGGCTCTTTGAGTCTCTTTGCCGCTTCGCTGATGAATTCAACCAAAACTCTCTCAGTAATTTTTTTATCTGTTATATCAATAAATGATCCAAAGTAGTAAACATCACTTGTTATCTCGTTTTTTACCGAGATTGCTGAGAGCTGAATGTCAAATAGGGAGCTATCTTTCTTTCTTCCTTTAACCTCGCCTAAAAACCAGCCCTTTTCAAACAGATGAGTGCATGCATTCCGGTTCATTTCTGCAAAATTTTCCATGTCAAAATATGCAGAAATCCTTTTGTTAAGCATCTCATCCTTTGATTTATACCCGTAGAAATCAATTGCGGCCTTATTCACATAAAAGAGCCTTAAATCTGAATCCATCATGAAGACGCCGTTAAAAGAACTTTCAATTGCATATTCCTTCATTTTAAGTTCATTCTCGGCACGGCTTCGCTCTGAAGCGATCACTATCTGGTGATTCAGCTCTGCAAACTGTGATCTCGGATCTTTTCCTTTCTGCACAAATCCGTCCGCCCCTCTCCGGAATGCCTCTCCTACGACCTCCTCTCTTCCTTTTCCAGAAAATATAATAAAAGGAATCAGTGGATTTAAACGTCTTACTTCTCCAAGGAAGGTAAGACCATCCATCTCCGGCATTTCATAATCAGAAACGATTGCATCATATCCCCCTTCCTGAAGCTTGTACAAACCCTCTTTTGCCGAATAAGCACGGTCAATATCATATTCACCATACTTTTTAAGGAAAATTTCCGCGATTTCAAGAATATCCGGTTCTTCATCCACCATCAAAATGTGCAGCACTTTTTTTGCACCTCCCAAAAAGTCCTGAAAACAGAACAAAAATTTGCTTACATTTTCTTTATTGTATATTCATTTATAAGCATATGGCATAAAAAGACCTGATTTTGCAAATCTCGCTGATAATATATTGCGAAGATTTAATCCCTTTATCACATCTATAACTTATCAATGCAGAACGAGTACAGGGGTGCAATGCTCGGAGGGGCTGTGGGTGATGCACTGGGGATGCCATTTGAGACAACCCCCCCGTCCCTGAGACAGCTCAAAGACGGATACACAAGGCCTCCCAAGTGGCACCCGAATTCAGGACTGCCTGCCGGCGGATACACGGATGATACACAGATAGTAATGCTTGCATCAGAGCTGTTTGCAAGTGGAAACTTTTCTCCCGCAACTTATGCTGAATCACTAAAACAGCTTCACATCCGAAACGGATTCAGGTTCGCTGACGGAACCATATTAACGGCATGCAGGCATCTCCTAAAAGACAGAAAGGAAAATTCCGGATGCAACTCGACAACAGCAGGATGTATACCACTGGGTCTCCCTTTTGCCCTCGTCTACAAAGATCCGGTCTTAATGAGAGAAGAGCTTGTAAAGGCAACGGCAGTCACACATACGCATCCGGGGGCACATGCAGCCGTCGTTTCATTTGCATCCCTGATTTTCTCAACAATAAACAGTGACTTTGATCCTCTCTCAAATGCACAAAAAAATGCGTTTCTGGAAGATGAAACACTGGGAATTAAGACAGGCGAGGCCATCAGACTTGCAAAGGACAATATCTCACTTGATTCCGCACTTGCAGTCATAGGAAACGATGTAAGCATCTATCAGACACTCCCGATGGCTTACTACCTGATACAAAAATACGGAGATTATCCTGACCTTCTTTATATCGCATCACAGCTCGGGGGAAACACTGATACAATAGCCTTCATCTGCGGCGCATGGCTTGGCGCAGAGTACGGGCAGACAGGCATTCCCGATGATCTTATTTTAGGTATTGAAAACAGGGAAAAGATAGAATCTCTGGCAAACAGACTGTACTATCGCTTCGGCGCAAAGAATTAATCCGGTCAGTATCCAATATTATTCATCATGGATATTGCAATCATCGGAGCGTCCGGTTTCACAGGCGGGGATCTCATCCGCCTCCTTCTTTTACACTCCAAAGCGGAAGTTACCTGCGCAACTTCCAGAAGTGAAGAGGGAAAACCGGTTTCTTCTGTCCACAGAAATCTCAAGGATTTAACCGATATTAAATTTACAAACCCTGATATCGAAAATCTCGATGCAGATTTTGCATTTCTTGCAGTGCCACACACTGCTGCGATGAAATATGCAGGTCAGCTCAAAGAGAGGGGGATTAAAACTGTCGATCTCAGTGCGGATTACAGACTTTCAAAGGACATTTACGAGAGCACGTACGGTGTGGAACACACCTGTTATTTCGAGGCGCCCTACGGTCTCCCGGAACTGCACAGGGAAGTCATAAAAGGTGCGGACTTTGTTGCAAATCCGGGATGCTTCCCGACAGGGGCGACCCTTGCGGCAGCGCCGCTTGCAAAACTCGCACACACAATCATTTATGACTCCAAAACAGGGGTATCGGGTGCGGGAGTAAACCCGTCAAAAACAAACCAGTACACAAATGTGGCCGACAACCTGACTGCATATAAGTGGACCAGCCACAGACATCTTGCCGAGATGAGACAGGAAGCAAAATTTCTGGGTTCGTCAGCAAAATGCCACTTCACACCCCATCTGCTCCCTGTAAACCGCGGGATTCTTACAACCGCACACATACTGCTAAATGAACCGCTTACACAAGAAGAGGTCGAAAAGCTTTATCAGGACAGATACAAAAACGAATTCTTCGTGCGCCTGCAAAACCCGTCACTCGGAGGGGTGCGCGGCAGCAATTTCTGCGATATCGGAGTGGAGAGCGAGGGAACACGGATAGTTGCAGTCTCTGCAATTGACAATCTTGTAAAGGGCGCAAGCGGACAGGCAATACAGAACATGAATATTATGTGCGGATTTGAAGAGACGGACGGACTCAGGTTCGGACCTGTATTCCCCTGAAAAAACAAAGGACTGAATTTTATTATGCTGATTAAAGATGTAATGACACCAAACCCCGTGACAATCACACTTAATGCAAAAGTGCGTGAGGCTGCAGGGATTTTAAGAAAATACAGAATAGGCGGAATACCTGTGATGGAAGGGGAGAGGGTCGTAGGAATTGTGACCGAAACAGATATCCTTTCACTCCTCGAGGTAGGGGAATTAAGTGAAGACCTCTGGCTTCCTTCTCCTCTTGAGGTAATAGAAGTCCCTGTGCGGGAGTTCATAAACTGGGAAAAGACAAAAAAGGCATTATCAGACATCGGAGACAGCCCGATTTCCGATATAATGAGCTCGGATATCGTTTCTATCGAGGACGATGCCGATATTGAGGACGGGGCAAAACTCATGCTTGCAGAGGGGATAGCCCGTCTTCCCGTGATTAGAAACGACAGACTTGTCGGAATCGTCACCAGACAGGATATTGTACGCGGCATCACCATGACTGAGGAAAAACCCGAAGAACAGGAGTAATAATTTGAAGAGTATTTGTGCAGTTTTGGGAGTGGAGGCCGCAGGAATAAAGGAGGGGAAATACGGCCTTGCACTTATTAAGGCATCCGGCACGGCAGCTGCGGTGTTTACAAAGAACATTTTCGCGGCAGCACCTGTCATCCTTATGAAAGAGAGGATGGAAAACGGTGTTCTCGACGGAATTATCGTAAACTCAGGGAATGCAAACGTCTATACAGGCGAACAGGGTCTAAAAGACACAGAACGGATGGCAGAAATTGCTGCCGAAGCCTTCAAAACAACCCCTGAAAGAGTTGGTGTTGCAAGCACAGGTGTTATCGGAAGATTCCTTGATACCGGAATTATTGAGGATCAGTGCAGGAGAATTTCCGGCAATATCACATCAGATGAAGATGCCGAGATTCAGGCGGCAAAGGCAATAATGACAACAGACCTTGCCGAGAAGCATGCACTCGTCCAAAAGCCCGGTTTTTCAGTTGCCGGAATAGCAAAGGGCAGCGGTATGATAGCCCCGAATATGGGAACAATGCTCGGATTCCTCTACACTGATGCAGAGATTCCGGCAGACGAACTCAAGACTCTCCTCCAAAAAGCCGTTCGGAGAAGTTTTAACCGTGTGGTGGTCGACGGTGACACATCGACAAACGACTGCGTTTTTATAACAGCAACAGGAAAGAAGGGCAAAGCTGATCCGGATGAATTTTATGAGGCTCTCGAAGAGGTCTGCATAAACCTTGCAAAGATGATTGCAAAAGACGGCGAGGGTGCAACCAAATTCATAGAAGTTGAGGTCACAGGGACGAAGACGGAAGAAGACGCAGAAATTATTGCAAAAACGGTTGTCGGATCTCCACTTGTAAAAACAGCAGTCTACGGCGAAGATCCAAACTGGGGAAGGATCATCGCTGCCGCAGGACGTGCGGGTGTTTCATTCGATCCTCTGGAGATGACAATTTCAATCAGCAACGGAGAGGAGACGGTTGTTCTGGCAAGAAAGGGAGAAAACCTTGCTGACATTAAGGTGAATCCTGAAAATCTTGCAGCGGCAAAGAGTCTGATGAAGGGCAAAACAGTGATTTTTAAGCTCTCCCTTGAGAGCGGAAGTGAAAAAGCAACCGCATTTGGCTGCGATTTTACTGAAAAATATGTTGAAATCAACGGGAAGTACACTACATGAACCGAGTAGATGTCTTAATGGAGGCAATGCCCTATATCCAGAAGTTTCACGGCAAAACAGTTGTTGTGAAGCTCGGCGGGCATGCAATGGTCGATCCGGATGTCCTTGACACAGTAATCCAGGATGTTGTTCTTCTGCATTATGTCGGAATGAAGATTGTAATAGTTCACGGCGGAGGGCCTGAGATTACAAACAAAATGAAGGCAATGGGCAAGGAGCCGAAATTTGTCGGGGGTCTCCGCATCACAGACAACGAAACGCTTGAGATCGCCCAGATGGTTCTTGTCGGAAAAATAAATGACGGTATCGTCTCCCTTATTGCAAAGTTCGGGGCAGCCGGTGTAGGTCTTTCCGGAAATGACGGAAATCTTCTCATTGCAAAAAAGATGGCCATGCAGAAGATCATGGTCAACGAGATAGAGGAAGAGGTTGATCTGGGCCATGTCGGAGAGATAGAAGAGGTAAACCCGGAAATCCTCGAAAGGCTCCTTGAAAGCGGATATATACCCGTTATTACTCCGATTGCAATCGACAGAAAAGGGCTGAGCCTTAATGTGAACGCCGATACTGCGGCAGGTGACATTGCAATTGCACTCAATGCTTACAAATTCATCAACATGTCAGATATTGACGGCGTTATGAATGCACAGAGAACAAGAATTTATCACCGCTTAAATTACAGCGAGGCAATGAATCTTATTAAGGACGGAACAATCGTCGGCGGTATGATTCCAAAACTCTCTGCATGCCTTAAATGCCTTGACAACGGTGTCCGCCACTGCCACATAATAAACGGGAACAAGGATCACAATCTTCTAATTGAGCTTTTCACCCATGACGGCATAGGCACAATGATCAAAAAGAAATCATAAATTCCCAAATTTTCAAAAAAACAAAATTTCATGGTGCTTTTATGACAGGATTTCTGCCTGATTTTTTCCGTGACAAACAGGATAAAAAAGATAAAAACATCTACATGGAAGTTTTTTTAAAATCCCCTGTCGGAATGTGCGTAATAACACACCCCGGCTTTCTGATAAAGATTGTAAACGAAGCTTTTGCAGATCTGTTCGGACTTGGAAAAGATGAGATTACAGGGAAACTTTTCGCAGAGATTTGGACTAAATGCAGAGAAAGGGACGAATTTATGGTCTCCCTCAGAACCGCCGGCACGGTTTTTGAGGCACCATACACCATAGAGACTAAAACAGGTAGGATATTTAGTGTAAGACTCTCAGGTGCAAAAATTGACGACGATAATTTCCTGATTTGTGCACTGCCGGCATAAAAATATCAGGATTGGTTTATTTTGAGAGTTTTCGCTGCATATCCTCGTTCATCTCAATCAGAATTTCAAAAATTTCGCATATTCTTTCAGGATCAAGACCGCTATCCTCTGCAAATCCCATCGCCCTTAAAAGAACCCCCATACGCTGTTTTTCATCACGCACGGGAGTTCCCGACTCTTTTTTTGCATCCCTGATAACAGAGGCAAAATCACTCCTTTTTTTGATGAGCGTTACTATTTCCCTATCTATTGCGGCCAGTTCTTCCCTTGCCTCTTTTAGATCCATTGAATAACTTATTGTAACCGCAACTTATAGAAAATATTTCATGCACGGAAAAGAATGAGGGTTCGTCCAACAAGCATAAGATAGCATAGAATATATCTATATAACATAGATGTACGAAAAAGTGATATCAAAAATACCTGCGAGGGAGAGAAACGATCTCATTATCGGGTGGATCGCAATCGCAGTCGCATTTACACTTGTTTTCACAAGGGGAAGTGTAACACCAGTCACATTCGCCATATTTTTTGCAATATCCCTGGTAACCGTCGGCATAGGATTTCTTCTCCATGAACTTGCTCATAAATTCAGTGCTATGAAATTCGGATACTGGGCTGAATTTCACAAAGATAACCAGATGCTTCTTGTTGCAGTCGCACTTGCAGCCCTTGTCGGTGTTGTGTTTGCGGCACCGGGTGCAACCGTCATATACGGCCAGCAGGGCAGAATGATGACAAAGGAGGAGGACGGAAAAATATCAGCAGCGGGGCCTGTTGTAAACCTTATACTCTGCGTACCGTTTTTCCTGCTCATCGTTGCAGGTGCGGCTCTTGGAGGTATTTCTTCAGGGGGACTGGGATTCTACCTCTTCCTTACCGGTACATTCGGACTTTCCGTAAACTCAATGATAGCATTCTTCAACATGCTTCCTGTAAGTGTGCTGGACGGTAAAAAAGTGCTTTCATGGAATCCGGCTGTTTTTGCAGCCCTTATTGTATCATCCTTTGTGATACTCCTAATATCCTACGATTACGGTGGAATCCTCTCAGAGATACTGAGTATCATCCTCTGAGATAAATAAAAGAATAAACCCAAGGGATGATAATCATCCCGGGGTTTTCGAGTTTTTTTTACTCTATACTTTTTCCCGGGCAGATTCTTGCTTATAACCCACGTTTTTTAAGCACTGCGGCAATGCAGAATAATGCTGCAAGAGTCGTCACCCAGATAAAACCGGGACTTTCCTGAGTGGGAGTTGCAGGAATCTCCGTCTTAATAGGGACTGTCTTTTCCGGCGAAGGAGTAGGCGTAAAAGTAATGTCAGAACCGGTCCCTTTCTGAATAACACTTATTTTAAAGTCCGAGAATGGCTGTGAACCTGTTGTTTCCCCATATCCGGCACAGTTTTCACGGCCGGCCTGCCCGCTTACAAAGGTTACCATGAGTTCCTGTTCCGAGCCTTCCGGGCTTGTAAATACACGCCTCTCACCAGGCATCATGGAATAAATCTGATTGTAATTCTTCTCTTCCCACCCCTGAGACACTTTTACGTTTGAAGAGACCGCACTGCACACCTGAGCGTTGCAGTCGCTGCAGTCGGGATATGTCTCATAGCTCATTTTGAAATTCCCGGAGAAACGTGATATCAGATATGACGGATCGCCATATGAATCAGAAATGTACTTCCCGGTGCCATGTGCAAGGACTTTTGAAAACGTGACCCATTCTACGATCTCTCCCGCATCACCTGTAAAGGTTGCATGAACAAAGTCACCTTCTGATATTTCTCCGCCGTAAAAGGATTTCGGGTAATGGCCTGTCACCATCTCCCTTGATATGAACCTTACCGAAACACCGACCCATGACTCTCCGTTCCATACATTCGTCACCCTGACGGTTGCAAGAGCATCATCAGCTGATATTTCCAGAATCTCCCCTGCAACCGTCACCGTATCCGTTACCGCAGTCACCGGAGCTGCCACTCCGAAAACAGCGATTAAAATCGCTGATATAAAAAAAATAATTTTTCCTTCTTTTTCTTTTGGATCCATTCAAATCCACCCCCCCTCAATTTTAGAATATTATCCCCGGGCCAAATACCCGAAATAATTTACCCAACTCTTTTCATCCCGGGTATATATAACCAGCACACAGCCAGACGCAATGGTAAAAAAATTTGAGGGCCGGGGATTATATCCGGCCGTATTTTTTGGCCATTTCAAGAATGAAATCGGTATTTGGAACTATCAAAAATACAGGGAAATAACCAAAGAAGTGGTGATAGTCGGTTTTTAAGAGCATAACCTTAACGGATGCCTTCTCAAGTTCATCAAGCCTTTTTTCATAGGACTCATTTTCCTCATCCACCGGACCGTCATAAGATTCGGGCAGATTTTCCGCCTCTTTTAACAGACCTTCCCCAAGGATTTCTGTTTTGTAAGACAAAAAGCCGTTGACCAGTTCCCTGCTGTATCTTCCCTGTAAATACCTGACAAATATTACCTGGGATACAAAGATCACTGCAAACAATAAGAACCTGAATTTTACAACATCCTCAATTGTCATGAATCTGCCAAGCGTCATACCCGGAAGAATAAGCGCAAATACAAGGAGAGTCCCGGTTAAGGCCGCCAAAACCGCAATTATCAGCACATACTTCAGTACAGAGACAAGTCCTGAGCTGTACTTCTCCCGGACTTTCATGCGTATCCCAAGAATCCCTGAGAAAAAACCACTGGAGTACGGCTTTACCATCATGATGCCGGAGTAAAACACTATTATCGCAAACGACTGTATCCCGATAATTAAAGCTGAATTATACTCAAACGAGCCCATGAAGTACCCAAGAACAACAAAGAAAATATTCATGAAAAACAGCATGAAAAAGCCGGGTGCAAGCGGATGACAATTGATGAAAAAGAGATTCCACGCCATCTCGGAGAGAACCTTCTTCTCTGAGTTTACGGCCCGGATACCACCAGTAAGATCAACCTTAAGCTCCAGAAGCAGATTTTTCACAACAATTTTATCTGATTTCTTAGAGAGAAGAGCGCCCTTCCTCTCGGTCGGGATCATCATGATAAACGGATTTACCATCAGAAATATGAAAGCACTGATTACCCAGTATTGCATGTATTCAGAGTTGTCTCCGAAGAAAAGAAATATATTAACAAATAAAGCCAGAATTATTATAATTCCTGTGTATTTCAGTTTTAAGGACATCTGCGGTATTTTATCTGTCTCTTCTTTTGCAGAAGATAATGACTCTTTAAGTCTGTTTATTAGATCTTCTCTTCTCTGCTGGTAGTTCTCCGTATTTATCACCTGCCGGTATTTTCAAAGATATACTGGGAAATGTCAGGTTTATAGCATATCAGCTTTTCCAAAAAAAATCTGAAAATATGAGATAAAAATATTCATGCGGGTTTTAATATATCATTTTGAAAGTTCTGAAACAATTTTTTTCCCTTCACCGTATGCATAAGTCAGGGCTGATGGATGACCATCAATTCCTTTGTATTTGTCCATCCCGTGTACGTTTATATCCTTATAATATTCAAAACCGGCATCGTTGAAAAATGCTCTTACAACAGGATGGGCGGCATCAAACACATTTTTTATGTCCTGACCTGCTGTTGAGACAAATACCCCCTTGTGAGTTTTGAGGTGCTCTTCATCAAAGACAAGATCTTTTTTGATGAACTTTCTTGCCCAGAGGTACTGTCCTCTGTCAATAAAAGCCTTCATTTCAGCCGTAATTGACATAGAATATATAGGTGATGCCAAAACGAGAATGTCCGTCTCATTCATAATCTTTTCAAAAATTTCCGTCAGATCATCCGTGATTACACAATAACCCGTTTTATGACAGGCATTGCAGCCCTGACAGCTCCTGTATTTCATTTTTTTCAAAAGGATTTTTTCTGTCGCGGCACCTGCCGACTCTGCACCTTCCAAAAAACTGTCAAGGAGTTTTTCTGTGTTGCCGTACTTCTTCGGACTGCCGGATATTCCCGTTACTTTAATCATTTTTGTTCATTCCTGTAATTTTCGGACCTTTCGGATTAGTTTTTTTGCCATCTCTTCGGCATCGGACTTTGCGGTTTTGTGGGCACGAATTGCACCCTTTTCATCAACATTGTTTATCATAAGATATTCAATATCCCTGTCTTTTATGTCAGATACATGGAAGAAGCATTTTACCGCAGGTATGGACCCGTCAAAGACAAAGTCCCAGTCCTGACCTGCTGTTGAGAGGAAAAGACCAACCCTCTTTCCGATTCTTTCAGGGGGTGCAACGGGAATTTTCAGGACATATTTTCTTGATCGAAACACCTGTGTCCTGTCAACAAGGGCTTTTGCCTGCGAACAAAGCCCCATGCAGTATATCGGGGATGAAAGAATTACAACATCGGCATCGATTATCTTTTGAAGAAGTCCCGCAACGTCATCCTTAATAACGCATATACCGTTTTTTTCACAGGAGTTGCAACCCCGGCACGGTTTTACATCGTATTCCGAGAGGGCGATTTTTTCAGTTATAACATCCTCTTCTTTTGCCATGAAACCTAAAACATAGTCGAGAAGATCCTCGGAATTGCCATGCCTCCGGGGACTTGTTGCAAATCCCACAACCGATATTGTCATATCATTCGCTTATTTGTCAACCAACGCATAAAAGAATTTACTTAGCATTTTAAAAATTACGCCTGGCCGAAATTTCTGAAAATTTAAAAAAATGGATCTGATAACAAAACTTTTCTAGATCTCTTTAAAGCAGAGATAAAAGTCCTTGCAGTCATATCCTTTAAAAAGCCTTTCCTCAGCTTCCTTCTGTGTCTTTGGCGGCGGTACAACCACTTTGTCACCAGGCTGCCAGTTGGCAGGCGTTGCAACACCGTGCTCATCACTTGTCTGAAACGCCTTTAAAATCCTGATTATCTCCGGCATGTACCTCCCGTTTGAGAGCGGGTAATAGATCATCGCCCTGACTTTTCCCTCCGGATCAATAAAAAATACTGCCCTTACCGCTGCTGTGCTGCTCTGCCCGGTATGTATCATACCGTAAAGCGATGCAACATTCATGTCCAGATCGGCTATGACAGGAAACGGAATATCTACCCCCGTTTTTTCGCGGATATTCCTAACCCACGCAAGGTGCGAATGAACACTGTCGATTGAAAGCCCTATAAGCTGCACATTCATTTTAGTAAGTTCGTCATAAATTCCTGCAAACGCCATAAACTCTGTTGTACAGACAGGCGTGAAATCGGCAGGATGAGAAAAGAGGACAACCCATTTCCCGCGATAATCTGAAAGCTTAATCGTCCCCTGAGTGGTTACGGCTTCAAATTCAGGTGCAGGCTCGCCCAAAACCGGCATGGAAAAGCATTCACATTCATGCTCAATATCAATACACATAAACTTCAGCCCCCCCAAAAAAAATTACTGATAGAGTTTCTCAAGTTTTGCTCTTCCCTGCACATATGCAGGCATTCCTGAAAGCAGGAAGGCAACCTTTAGACCCTCTTCAATCTCTTCCTTTTTGATTCCAAGATTCTTTGCACCCGCCATCTGGGCGGAGACAGCATCCCCGTCACGAAGAGAGGCTGCGATTGCGATTGCAATGATTTTCTTGTGCTGACGGGTGAGTGCCCCGTCACCCCAGATCATGTTGTCAATTGCAAGAATCTTATCATGCATTTCCGGATCCATATCAGCAAGTTCACGGAATATCAGCGGAACCTTACCGATATTTTTCTCAAGATCTTCCATTCCCCCCATAATCATTTCTCCTGAAGGTACATTGCCTCTCCACAGCAGTAGAGCTCTCCTCCCCCTACCTCTTTTACTTCAACAACATTTCCGCAAACTTCACAGACGAAAAGCTCGCCTTCCTCAGTTACATTTACCATACTCTTTACCCCCCTGATAATTTTATCATCTCTTTGGAGGATGCTTTGCATCTTCCGGCGTCTTTACATCATCTCTTATATGAGTGATCGGGAAACAGTCATACATCTCACATGCACATGCAGGGCACTTTCTTAAATCGCTCTGCTGTGTTTCCGTGACTTTGTACTCAAGGCCGCAGTCAACACAGATGTATGTTCCCGGCCCGACCGTGTCTCCTGCTTTTACCCTCTGTGGTGCTTCTGACATTATTTCTCACCTTAGCCTTTCATTATGACCAGATCTATATATTTCTTTTGTCGAAAACAAAAAAACCTGAGAATTTCTTTTTTTCAAAGAATCTGATTTAAAAGAGGGATTAAATTTAAATTATGTAAAAGCATGAATAGATAAACATCATGAATCCTGAGATAATTGCACTAATGGGAAGCCCGGTTCCGGATGGCAACACGGGAAAGCTCCTTGAACAAGCGATTAAAGGAGCTGAGGATGCGGGATGCAGGGTTGTAAAGGTCGATGTAACACAACTGAAGTTCTCGCCCTGCATGGAATATTTCTTCTGTGAAAAAAATGAGACCTGCATGATTAAAGACGATTTTACCCCATTCATTGAGAGATTTAAATCGATTGACGGGCTTATAATCGCAACCCCCGTGATGACTATGGGAATCCCCGGAGCCCTTAAGTCATTCATGGACAGGTTTCAGGTCTATTTCATGGCGAAATATGTCAGGCATGCGTCCTTCATTACCAAAGAACAGAAAAAATGGCGGAAGACACTTCTCATCTCCATCGGGGGAATGGATATTGAAAATGACTTTGACGGCGTCATACTCTCCACAAAGGCATTTTGTCAGATTACAGACTGCCCGTACTGGGACGGGGTTTTCCAAAACAACATGGACAAAATATCGGATATCACAACGAAGCCCGAAATTATGGATGCCGCATACAAAAAGAGTTACGAGATGTGCAGCCTGATTAAAAAGGATATGGAAGCTTCAGGACAAAATGAGTGAGATATTGTAAAATATTTTTAAAATGGGGTAAATCTCCGGAATTATTATGATTTAAAAAAATCCCCGTCCCTTAAGACTCACATAACCCTTTTTTGCCACAATAACATGATCAGAAACTGTTATTCCGAGTATTTCACCGGCCTCATTCAGCCTCTTTGTAATTTCAATATCCTGCATTGAGGGTTCGGGATTGCCTGAAGGATGATTGTGAACAAAAATTACGGATGCGGCACGGTCTGTTATGGCATCGGAAAATACCTCTCTTGGATGAACGGGGCTGTGATTCAGGATGCCCACAGTAATCGTTCTCTTCTCGATCATTTCACCGGCACCATTAACTGAGATGCAGACAAAATGCTCCTGCTTTTTATATTTAAGATCATTTACAAGCGGAAGAACGTCTTCAGGGCGTGAGATTTTAATGCACTCCTCCGTTTCAGGAAAATATCTTCTGACAAGTTCAAAAGATGCAACTATCTGCGCAGCTTTTGCCTCACCGACACCCCCTACACAGAGCAGATCATCATAACAAATGTATCCTTTTTTGTCATCCAGCATTTTTTCAATATCCGATGCAATCCTGTTTACATCCCTGCCCGGAATACCTCTGCCGATAATTGCCGCAATAAGTTCCTGGTTCTTCAGATTTTTTACCCCGAGCCTCCCTATTTTCTCACGCGGGCGGTCTTCAGCCCTGATCTCTGTAATCTTTTTCATGTGTAAACCGGCCATCAGTAAATTATAATAAAAATCATTTTTTCTTTGATTGTTTATAGATTTGGTTATTTTAATCGGCGGAAATTTTAAGATATCGACAGCTCATTCGTTAATTGCCGAATTATGCTTCGACCGACAACTATTTAATTTATAATGATTAATAATGACAAAACCCCGACAGCAAGGGGGGTATCAGAAATGTCAGAAGAGAAAAAAATCACAAAAGTCCCGGTATACACCCCGGACAAATCCTACAAGGATTTCAGGTGGATGGGGGATTATGAAAAGATATACAGGGAATCTGTTGAAAACCCGGAAAAATTCTGGGAAGGAATAGCAAAAGAGCTTGACTGGGAGAAAAAATGGGATAATGTCCTTGAGTGGAATTACCCGGACGCTAAGTGGTTTTCAGGCGCAAAACTGAACATCACATGCAACTGTCTTGACAGGCATGTAAACAACAGCAGAAAAAACAAGGTAGCTCTCATATGGCGGGGGGATGACGGAAGTGAGCGTATTTTCACATACCGTCAGCTGTACAGAGAGGTAATGAGGTTTGCAAACGGCCTTAAAAAGCTGGGCATCAAAAAAGGTGACCGCATCTGCTTTTACATGCCTTTTGTACCCGAACACATCATATCCATCCTTGCATGCGCAAGAATCGGTGCTGTGCACACAATTGTTTATGCAGGGTTTGGTGCCGAGTCACTTCATCAGAGAATAGTCAATTCCGAATCAAAGCTTGTCATAACAGCAGACGTGAGCATCAGGAGAGGCAAAAGAATTGATCTCAAGTCAATTGTAGACGAGGCAATTGTAAACGCACCGTCAGTTGAAAGAGTTATTGTTTACAGGAGAACAAAACCCGACATCGAGCTGTATACCGAGATGGAGCTTGACTACTACGAGCTGATAAAAGATGAAAAACCACACTGCGATCCTGAAATAATGGATGCGGAGGATCCGCTCTTTATCCTGTACACAAGCGGAACAACCGGCGCTCCGAAAGGAATCCTGCACACATGTGCAGGCTATATGCTAGGTTCATACTACTCGACAAAGTATGTGTTTGACATAAAAGAGTCGGATGTTCACTGGTGTACGGCAGATCCCGGGTGGATCACAGGCCACAGTTATGTTGTCTACGGTCCGCTTCAGGCCGGCGCCACAATCCTGTTCACCGAAACCACCCCTGACTATCCTGACCCGGGCGTCTGGTGGGAGATTGTTGAGGAGTTTGGTGTCACAATCCTTTACACCGCTCCGACAGCAATCAGGATGTTTATGAAATTCGGAAGCGAGTGGCCTGACAAGTATAACCTTGAGAGCCTGAGGGTACTCGGATCGGTCGGGGAACCTTTGAATCCGGAAGCGTTTGAGTGGTTTTACAGGGTTATTGGAAAGGAAAAACTCCCGATTGTGGATACATGGTGGCAGACTGAAACAGGTATGCATATGATAACCACACTTGTCGGCGAGCCTATGAAACCCGGATTTGTCGGAAAACCGCTACCCGGAGTTGTCGCTGATGTTGTTGACAAAACGGGAAATCCTGTTCCGCCTGAAACGGCAGGGCGTCTTGTAATCAAAACACCCTGGCCTTCGATGATGAGGGGTATCTGGGGCAGCAGAGAGATATACGAGAAATACTGGTCGGAAATCAACGGTTATTATACTGTCGGGGATATGGCTGTCAAAGATAAGGACGGCTATATAATGATCATCGGAAGGGCTGATGATGTCATCATCGTTGCCGGACACAACATAGGCACAGCAGAGGTTGAGTCAGCACTTGTTGCACATGAGGCAGTTGCAGAGGCGGCTGTTATAGGAGTGCCCGATCCACTGAAGGGGAATTTAATAAAGGCATTCTTGATACTTCGAAACGGCTATTCAGGCAGTGAAAAGCTTGCAAACGAACTCAAGTATCACGTCAGAATGACACTCGGGCCCATATCAATGCCTGCTGAAATCAATTTCATGGAGACTCTTCCAAAGACACGCAGCGGCAAGATCATGAGAAGGGTGTTAAAGGCACAGGATATGGGAGTCGACCCTGGCGATCTGTCAACTATGGAGGATTGAGGGATTTTTCCCCCAATCCTGATCAATCATTTATATGAGAAGCTTCATTATTGAATATTGTTTAAAAGTGGTTATTATGACGACAATGGATAATGCAGCAGAAGCTTTTGCAGGCGAATCTCAGGCCAACCGCAAGTACTTTGTATTTTCTGAAAAGGCAGCGGCTGAAGGGTACCCGAATGTTGCCAAACTCTTTAAGGCAGCATCGGAGGCAGAGGCAATTCACGCAAAGAGACTGCTTTTTGCAATGCAGAAGGTCGGGACAACTGAGGAGAATTTAAAAGGTTCAGTTGCAGGGGAAACCGACGAATACACCAAGATGTATCCTTCGTTCATCAAAAAGGCACAGGAAGAGAGCGAGTCTGAGGCAGAGACAGTTTTCACACACGCAATGAGAGCGGAAGAGGTTCATGCAGGCCGTTACTCGATTGCACTTGATTCTGTTTCAAAGGGTAAGGATATGGAGATCAAAAAGGTTTTCCTCTGCCCTGTCTGTGGTAACATTGAGCTTGATGAGGCACCTGCATCCTGTCCGATATGCGGTGTTCCGGCAAGAATGTTCAGGGAAATTGAATAATTTCCCGATTTTATCTTTTTTAGATCCTGTGGTAGTCTGTCCGTTTTTGAGTTACGGACACTTTAATTTTTAAAGATATATTTTCATTTTTTTAGCAGTCATATTTTAATATAATTGAAATTCATAGCAGAGAGTATGCCTGAAGTAAAAGTTTACTCTACAAGGGCCTGTCAGTACTGCCGCCTTTTAAAAGCCTATCTCGAAAGGCAGGGTATAGATTACATACCCATTGATGTTGGGGAGGACATCGATGCCGCAAAGGAGATGGTAAAGATCTCAGGACAGTATTCAGTCCCGGTGACTGTTGTTGATGATGAGATTATTGTCGGATTTGATACAAAAAGGCTGAAGGAGATTTTCGGAAGCAGGCCTGAACCGGATAAATATGATGTGCTTATAATCGGCGGAGGGCCGGCCGGCCTTACGGCTGCAATGTATGCTTCCAGAAAGATGCTCACAGGGATGATTATAACAGAAAATATCGGCGGACAGGCGCTTGAGTCGTGGGCTATTGAAAATTACATGGGTTTTCGGATCACAACAGGCGGTGATCTGATGCAGAAGTTTGAAGAGCAGATCAGATCGGAGGATATAAGAATCGAGCTTGACAGCGTTAAATCCCTAAAAGAGGAGAACGGTTTGTTTACCGCCTATACCCAATCTGATCAGGAGTTCTCGGGGGATTCCCTGATTATCACGACAGGAGTCAAACCAAGGATGCTTGGAGTTGAGGGCGAGGACAGATTCATAGGACGGGGAATAAGCATATGTTCGACATGTGACGGACCGCTTTTTAAGGACAAAAAAATCGCAATAGTCGGCGGGGGAAACTATGCACTGACAACCGCAATTGAGATGAGTTCGATTGCAAAGGAGGTTTATCTGATTGTAAGAAGCAAAATACGGGCTGATGAGATCTACAAAAAGCAGTATGAAGATATTGAAAATATTAAGACCTACAAAAACTCCGTTGTCACGGGGGTTGTCGGTGAGAATCTGCTCGAATCGATAGTGATATCCGACAGGGATACAGGAGAAGAGACTGTTCTTGAAACAAACGGACTTTTCCTTGCAATCGGGCACGATGCGAATACATCATTTACGGACGGTTTTGTCAAACTTAACGATAAGGGGGAGATAATAACAGACAAAAACGGAAGAACAAGCCATCCGGGAGTTTTTGCGGCAGGGGATGTTACCGATGTTGAGGGAAAGCAGGTGATTATTGCGGCCGGAGAGGGTGCAAAGGCGGCTTTGTCAGCATATGGATATATTTCAGATAATAGGATGGATAAACAATAAATCTGATATTTTTCTTTTTTCTCAAACTCTGAATAATTAAACCGCAAAGATTCACTATGTGTCTTAACCAGGGGATTTTAAAAAAAATTTATTTTGAATAGGTGGGATGGTTTTTCAAATGATGCGGGGGAGACATGTTTTGCCAAAATCCGGAAATTTTTTGGGGATGCCGGATCTTTTGGAGGGTTTTTGCCTCCCTTAGAGATAACATCACCCCGGAGACATATAAATGAGTTAAATTGGTTCACTTCATTTGTATAACCGTAAAGATAAATGACGGGAACGGGTTATTTAAGCATTTAACAAAGAGGATTTTTTGCTATAAATTCATTGTTGGTATATACGAACATATTTTTGCCATCCCGAGCAGTTGCTAAAAATCAAATCCCGGAAGGCTTCCTTTGTTCCCGGCCCCTCTGAATTAGAGCACTAATAGTTATATCTCCATATGCATGCATATATGCACATATGTCCGGCGTAACGTCAATAAGGATTAGCACTGACATGAGAGATATTCTTTCAAATCTGAAAGTGCATCAAAAGGAATCCTATGAAGACGTAATAAAGCGGCTTGTCGAAATGGCAGTTGATGATGAACCGTTAAGTGAGGCGACAATAAAGGCAACAGAGGAATCACTGGCCGATATTAAGGCAGGCAGGGTTTTTACTCTCGAAGAGGTAGCAGAAGAACTGGATCTTAAATAATATGGTTTAACAGTTCTGGTTACTAACCGTGCAAAAAAGAGTATTGCACAGCTTCCAAAGGATACCGCAGTGGAAATATATCAAAAACTAAAAGCCCTCTCATCTGAAAAAAATCCAAAAATCCACGTAAAAAAACTGAAAGGCAATAAAAATCCCCCGTTTTACTCACTCCGCGTTGGAATTTACAGAGTTATTCTAAATATTGAGGACAACATTATGATTATTCACGTGATCGAGGCAGGTCACAGGAATAAGATTTACAGAGATTATTAGTTTCCGGCATATTCCCGACCGGCTCATCTATATTTATGTATAAATCCCGGTTTCATCCCTTCCATTCGCCAACTTAAATTACCAGCATTGTAATTAAAATCATTATCACAGCATGTGTTTTGCCTGCCGGTCTTTAAAAACGAAAAAAGGTGGAAAAATGAAATTGAAATATGACATGCGGGCTTTGGGTCTGCTTATGATAATGACATCATTCATCATTATTCCTGCCCATGCACTATCCCCGTTATGGATATCATCTCTTACGGGAACTGATCAAAATATTACAAGTTTTCAGGACACCGACAGCCATTTTCTTAATTATCTGGCAATTTCGGAGGACGGCAAAAACATTGTTACAGGAACATATGACGGCAGCATATATTTCATAAATGAAACGGGAGCAGTTTTATGGAACAAAACGGCTTTATACGACACTTCTTACACCAATAGTTTAAGACTTTCATCAAACGGAAACTATATTGCATTTTCAGATTCAGGTTCTGCTCCGGCATCCAATCCTCCAAAGAAAATCGGCCTTATGAATAAGGCGGGAGAAGCATTATGGAATTATTCGGCACGGACTTTTATTTTTCATTCGGCAATTTCATCAAACGGCTCACGCAGCGTGTTTGGATCACACGACAATATCTCGTGCTTCGATATAAACGGATCATTTTTATGGAATCATCCTGTCAAATCTCCGGTCACATCACTTGACATATCGGAGGACGGGGTTTATACCATCGCTGCAACAGAACAGGGACCAGTTGTCTGCCTGAATATAAGCGGTTCGGTATTATGGGAACACGAATTCTCAAACGTAAATGAGATGAAAATATCCGGTGACGGAAATTACATCTGCATCTCAGGGGATTCATTTAGAACACTGTATTATCTTGACAATAAAGGGGAAATACTTTGGAACAGGACAATGCCGGATACAGATGTGGTAATCTGTGAGTTGTCGCATAGTGGAGACAATATTGTTGTTAGAACAACAGGAGCGGTTTCCTGTTATGATCGGTACGGAAACCCGAAGTGGCAATATAATACGAGTTCCCGGCAGCCTCTGGTTCATACATTATCCCCCCAGATAATGTCACTCTCAAAAAACGGCTCTTATTCCGTTATTGCCACAGGGCAGTCATTTATCCTATTAAATAAGACAGGATATGAGACAGGCAATTTCTCCTGTGAAGATTCAATATCAGGTGTGGATATTTCATATGACGGCAGTGATATCGTGGCGATAAACAATAAGAAACTGTTCTTTTTTAGGAATCCGGATTCTGAACGGGGCACCCGTCCAGGGTTTATAAAAAATGAAATGCAGGATTTCCCGAAAATTCTTAAAATAGAGATTGATCCATTAAATCAGGAGTATTACGCAGGGGATATGTTAATTGTTTCAGGAAATACGACACTTGCAGAAGGGGAAGATATCAGGGTACTTTTTTATCGGAATGCCTTTGTTTCTGGAATGAAAATCAGGCCTGAAAAAACTTCAACAGAAGTGATGACAAAAGTTGTAACCAACAAATCAGGATTCAACAGATGGTCGGCTGCTATAAACACAACAGGATTTTGGGCCGGAGAAAATATTGTTGCCGCATACTGTAATAAGGACCCTGGTATAAATTCAGGTCAGAAGGTTGTATTAATCAGTAAAGAACAAAAAACAGCGTTGGAAATTGATGAGAAATGATGTTTTCAAACATCCTCTCATAATATATTCTGACAAAAGACTGTCTATTACAATACATCACTATGCTTTTGCGACATTTGACGGTTTCCTAACCCTTTTTCCCCACTGCCTTTTTGCTTCCTTCTAAATTAGGATCATTAGACCTGTTTGAAAAATTTATCCCCTTTTTATTACTCATAATTCATACACCCCCAAAACCTCATTCAATTCGCTCATTATATTCTCCAGATCGTCGACAAAAGCCCAAAATGTAGAGAGGCACCCACCCCGCATCAGCAGGCATACTGTCAATTTTTCCCCTGATTTACCCCGAGGTGTCATCAGCTACCGCTCTTTAGACATATTTTATCCGGCGGCTCCTTAAAAGAATATGTTTTAAATCAGGAATTTATTATAAAAACTTTAAACAGAAGAACTCTCAGGAATCTCACCTGTCACAACCACATTGCAAAGATAATAAAACTCGTCTTTTTTCAGATTGAATTCGGTTGTATTGTTTGCATTAAAATCATTTACAGCGTCGTTATAGACTTTGAAAAGGACAGTAACATTCTTTTTCCTCTCCTGTATCTCATCGATCATCCCCTCCATAAATATCAGTTCAGTCTCAGGACTCGACAAAATGCTCTCCTGGACTGGCACAGCCTCAACACTCATCCGCACCGGAGAAGGTCCCGTCTCCACAACAGGCTCACCAGAAGTGCATCCGGATACAAGTACAGCTCCGGCCAGTATACATATGGCCAGTGCTCCGGCAGTGATTCTCTTAGTATTCATAATTAATGGAATTTCCCTTAAATTTTCTCCGGACAATAAAGCCGGTGGCGAAAATCATTTTTTATCATTTGCAAAAACCGGATATAAATGATCCAAATCCCTGCAATTAGGTGATTGAACCGGACGGTTAAACAGACAACCTAAAAAACCGGTATAAGCATAAATTTTATTTATTCCGCCATAACAGTCAGGAAACTTTTCCTGCTTAGAAAACTCTCCTCTGACATCCGGCGGAACAAATACGTTTAGGTATTCTGTCGTCTTAATATTCAGGCTGCACCTGCCATTGCTATTGTTCCCAAAAGCACCATAAGTGCGATCATGTGAATAATTACTGCCGTTTTTAGCTCAATTTGTTTCATGATTATTTACTCCTGATTTTTTTTGGGAGACTACGAAAAGATCTGCCGGACCGGTTGGCCCCCGGGAAAAACTTTTTTTGCTTTTTTCTCCCCTGGCTTTTCCAGACATCAGAGAGTTTCGTGCTTCCCTAAATATAAATTTCAGACCACGGCGTTATATATGAATAGAATACCCGGGATTATGAGGTTTAATCTCCCGGTTAGACCATATATGCAAAAAAAACAGAACCTTTCTTAAAAGTCAGGTCCTTTAAATTCAGGCTTCAAAACAGAGGCGTCGGAGACAAATTTCATTCACGCCTGATAAAAAAATTTATTTGGTTTGTCGGGTTGGTTTGGACAAGATATTTTCTGACTGATCTTTCCTCTTTTAAAATTTCAAAAACGGAAAAAATACATCCTGCACAATTCCTCATATCAGGGAACATTAACCCCTGTCGATATTGGATTTATGCAAACTTCGAGTCGATCTTTTCTTTATTTTTTCCGTTTTTTTGGATATCAGAGGAGTATCCCGTTCATTTGTGGTTGTATATATTTTGCATTTGGCTTTCTGGTTGCCTTTTTTGTTAATTCTATTGGATTTTTGATCATACCAAATTGTTAACGAATAGATTCGTTCAGGTTTTCTTTTAAAATGATGGCCTTCTCTTTCAATACTAACACATCACCTCCGGTATTTCAAAACTTAATCGGGATGGCGCATCGGAAAAACCAATGGGAAAACTCTTTGTCCCCCTGGTTTCCTTACCACCCTGAATAATAGATTGTCAAAGGGTATAATAAATGAAACAAATGCATTTCATTCGTACATGTAACCGGCCGGTTATACACAACATTAAATTAATCAGACTATGAAAAATAAAAAAAATCAGGGAGGAACTCAGAAATGTCCCTGACTCTCATCAGGGATTTTGTCCTCAAGTGCCCTTAAATCCCTGAGCATATCCTCAACACTCTGGTAACGCATCGAAGGCTCCTTTTCAAGCATCCTCATAATGATGTCATCAAAAATGATATCCTCAGGCTTATTCTCTGAAGGCTTCATCGGGATTCTGTTCATTATTTCATCACTCATCTCACCGACACCGACACCAAAAAACGGCCTCATTCCGATAAGAAGTTCATAGAACAAAACACCGATCTGGTATATATCAGTCCTCTCATCCGGCTTTCCAAATTTTTTTGGTGCAATCTGCTCTGGTGCCGCATAATTCAGTGAAAAGCCGACAACAGTCGTCTCATGCCCGTCTCCCATAATCTTTCCAAGACCCCAGTCTGTAATCCTCGGAGTCCCGTCATCCGAAATGAGAATATTCTGCGGTTTTATGTCACGGTGGATTATGTGCCGGGAGTGTGCATAGGAAAGTCCCTCGGCAATACCCTCAATGATGGAAACCGCTTCCCTTTTTGAAAGAGGAAGCTCAACATCCGAAAGTGACTTTCTCACAAACTCCATCTCGACAAAAGGCACAGGAAGAATGTTCACCGAGTAAAGCTTCACTATATTCGGGTGATCGAGATCCTCCCATATCCTCATCTCCTTCATAAAAAGACGGCCTGTTGTTTCATCAAAGCTTATCGGAACCTTCACTGCAACGATCTGCCCGTCAGTCCTCCTGACAGCCTTAAAGACTCTTGCAATCCCCCCCTTTCCGACAAACTCCACATGATCATACCTCTCCTTTAACGAAGCCGGGAAATACGAACTTCCAAGCGAAGAGTTCATGATATCCTCCTCTCCCGGAAATACCTGCGTTGAATCCGGATCACGTGAGGGAATCCAGGTGGTGTCACGGATTATCCGCTTTTTGTCCTTCTTCCATCCCATGAAACTGTCCCTGAAAAGATGCCTGAAGACAAACGGTATAAGCCCTGAAAGAATCAGAACAGACGGGTATACAAGCATTATTACAGGATCAAACCCTGCTCCCCCGGCCATGTATATAAAGATGAAAAGCAGGGCGGAGATTACTGCCAGATATCCGTGGATTGCATTAAGAAGAACAGGAACCTTTGATTTCGCAAACCCAATCCCAAGAAATAACGAGGAAGACACAAGATATGTCGTCATGAAAACAAACATGAGCTGAATTATCATGAGATCCTGCGATAAGAACAGGAAGGGAAAGGAGACATATGAGATAACCGCGTACAAAAGCGCCACGGCAAGCAGGGAATAACCTGCGGTAAAGAAGAATATCTCACTTTTACGGGTACGTCTTACTGAATGAAGCGAACCTGTGCCGCCAACAAGCACCAGAAGACCGGCAGAGACGGTTGAGATCAGAAACATCACAAATATTATCTCAAACGGGGACTGTCCAAGCCACCACGCACCCTCCGGATTTATGTCACCCCTTATAAAAGCATAGCCGCCGGTTATATTTTGAGAATATATCTCACCGGTTTTAAAATCAAACACCGGGATGTACATCGAGTTATGCTCGACCAGGGGATATTTGTCAATAAGGTACCCTGTTGTAAGCACCATATTATCCCAGTAGATACTTCCCGATGAAATAGTATTCAGATAATTTTTGTCCCTAAAAAGCTGATTTGAGGTCAGATTATTCTGACCAGAGGTCTGATAAGGATCATAAGGGATATCGCCGATCCCGTTTCCGTCATTATCAATACCGACATAATCATTCCAGTAGTTTCCAAGACCTGAAGTATAATTCATACCCCCGTAATAATATTCAGACATCCGGGTAGACCAGATGACAGACGGCGAAAGCGACTTGGCATTGATTATGTTCTCAAAATTGTTCAGATAAACTTCAATATTTTCGGATTTGTCTATGTAAAGGCGGACCCTGTGCCCTCTTATAGTGTTCTGTGTAAGAACTGTTCCAGATGACGAATAAACCGTTATTCCTACAGGTGTCTTTGTAATATCATTTTTTATTATAAGATTATCATTGGAATTTACCAGAATTGCACTGTCCGAATCCCCGGATATGCTGAACCCCTCAATAACTATATTGTTGGCGTTCAGTGTCAGTCCCGCGACACCGGCCATAGTATCAATACGAGGCATTCCCCCGCCTGAATCAATACCTATAAGCTGGACGGGTTTATTTATTGCAAAATTCCCATCGTAACTGCCGCTGCCTACAAAAATGGTGTCCCCGGGGGATGCACTATTCAGGGCATCACCTATGGTCAGATAATGATTGTCTCCAATACTTATCTCTCCGGCAGCGGCTGGAAGTATGAAGATTGAAAATAATACGAGTGAAAGTACAATGAACGGGAAAAACCCTGAAACATGTCTTTTATTCTCATTCAGAGAATTCCTGAATCCTTCACCCATAATAAATACCTGTCAGCCCGGTTTCCTGCCTTAATGTTATATTCCTGATATTTTCTGCTGCAAACAATTTATCCGGCAGAAATGTTATCCAAAACGCCGGATACTTCCGTACAGACCTCAGGTCATATTGAAGATTAACCTTGCACCCTTTGCACCGCGTGCCAGATCAAGCATATCCCCGTTATTAACCGGAACTTCCTTTCCGGGAGGAATCTGCCTGTTGTTGATAAACGTACCGCCGGTGCTTTTGCAGTCTTCATAATACCACTGCCCATTTCTAAGGACAAACCTGCCGTGAGGTTTTGAGACCCTTGTTACCGCCTCATAACCGGCCGAAAGAACAATGGCATACTCTGATGCAGCATATTCAGGGGACGATAGATCCTCACGTCCGATCCTGACTTCATCTTTTTTGAGCGGATATGCCTTCCCGTCCTCATCACCGCCGAGGATGACAATAACAGGTATATCAGAGCCGTACTCCGATGCGAGAAGCCCGTTCACCTCATCGATCTTTGAACGGAGTTCTTCTTCCCCGATTCTTACATCGATGTTGCTGAATATGCTTAAGTTTCGGATTATGCTCTCCATTCCGCCGGAGATCATCGAGTACTTCCATACCGGAAGGCTGCCCTTTGATGTCTGCCTCCCCATTCCTGCCTCTTTCTTGACAATTCCCGTCTTTAAAAGCTTGTCAAGGTGTTTTTTTGTGTTCTCGTAACTCGTGTCAATCTCCCTTGCAATCTCACGGACTTCTTTTGGATGGTGCTCAATAAGTTTGAGTATCCTAAGCCTGGTAGAGTTTGAGAGAACGTTTAGGTATTCAGACAAATCTTCATAAAAATCTGGATCACTTGAGATAGCAATCGTATTTTCACTAATATCCTCATTCATATTCATATCATCTCCGGATTTTTCATAAATCTTTAAGTTTAATTTTTCTGCTTACGGGTTTTCCGCTTCAGACAAACGGAAAACTTCCAATTGGTTATACATTCGTTAATCTTTTTAAAACTCATCCGACAATCATTACAACTACTGTAATATTGTCATCAGAAGTATCAAGAGCGGCCTTTACGAGATTTTTTGCAGATTCATTCGCACTTTTCCCGGAATTGAGGCATTTTGCAATCAGACCGCTGTCAAGGTAATCATGCAGGCCGTCGCTTGAAAGCATGATCCTGTCGTTTTCTGAGAGGTGAACAGAGAAGACATCCACTGCAAAATCACCCCCGAGAGAATGGTTGATCACATGCTTCATCGGGTGAAACCTTGCAGAACCGGCATCAACAAGGCCCCTTCTGACAAGATCCTGCACAAGCGAATGATCAACGGTTATCTGTTCAAGCAGATCACCGCTCATTTTGTAAAAACGCGAATCGCCAGTATTTGCAACGATTGCAAAACCGTCCTCCACGTAAGCCGCAACGAGCGTCGTCCCCATACCAAGACGATCACCTTCTGCCTCATCCATGATACGGGCGTCAGCCTCCTTAAATGCGGATTTGAGAATCGCCGTTTTTTCAGTTTCACTCATCCCGTCCCGGTAGCTTTCGCAAAAGACTCTCCGAAGGACTTCAACAGCCATTTTGGACGCAACATCACCAGCAGCATGCCCGCCCAGGCCGTCTGCAACCGCAAGAAGGATGCCGTTTCCCACAGGTACCGCAAGATAACAGTCTTCATTGTAGACTCTTTTTCCGGCAACCGATAATCCGCTGTAATCCATATATGTTAGTCCGTTTACACAAACTGCCGGCCCTGAATTTACCGTAAAGTAATGTCAGCATGGTTTGTGATATAATGCTGTCAGTTTTTGCTTTGAATTATATATTAATATTCACTATACGTGTGTTACGGACATGTAACCGGAAAGTTATACACATCCGTAAAAATCATGGGGATTTTTAAAAATGCCGGCCGGCCACTCCAAAATTATCATGAACCTATTTTATGTTAATACCTGCAAAAGTCTATAATGATGATGAAATCAAAGGGAGCAGTAATTATTGCGGTCTGTCTTTTTTTTGCCGCAATACTGGTTTCAGGATGCACACAGGCTGGAAACTCTGAGAGTCAGACTGATGCACTTGTAAACAGTCTCTTCTCGGAAGATACGGATAAAATTAAGGAATCGGTGGAAAAACTGATTGAAACAGGAGAACCTGCCGTAGAACCGCTTACAAAAGTTTTTGAAAAAGGCGACAGGGAAGCATCCATGTGGGCGGCGGTTGCACTCTGCAAAATCGGAGAACCGGCAATCGAACCTGTGGTAAAACTTCTCAGAAACTCAAATGAGGAGGTCAGGGAGTGGGCAGGCAACACACTGGCATGCATCGGCAAAGACGCTGTTCCGGCACTTATTGAAGAGGTCAAAACAGGAACTCCAAATTCAAAGGAAGCGGCATCAATTACAATAATCAAGATAGGTGAGCCGGCACTACCGTTCCTCGGAGTTGAACTCAATGCAGGGGATGCCAAATCAGCACCTGAAATCGATGCAATAATCAGATCAATCTATGCAACAAAGGGCCTTTTGGAAAGACTTGATACAGAGAATACACCGGCCAAAAACGAATCTAAAGCCACCGGGGACAACGAGTCAGGAACAGCCTGATAAAATCCCCGTAATTTACGTATAATTTTTATGAAGCTTACAGTACTTGTGGATAACAACACAATAACCGACAGTTATTACAAAGGAGAACCTGCCCTCTCATACCATATCGAAGACGGCGGCAAACAGATTTTATTTGACACCGGTTACTCCGGCATCTTTATTGAAAACGCTGAAAAATCCGGCATAAACCTTCTGATGACCGACTACATAGTGCTCTCGCATGCACACATTGATCACACAGGCGGACTCCCGGCTCTCATGCACTATCATGAAGCCGCGGAAAATTCAGGTGCAGAGAGAAAAAGGCCGGTATTAATTGCACACCCCGATATTTTCAGAACCATTGAGGCTGAAGGGTTTGGAAACATCGGGATGCCGGTTTCAAAAGAGGAAGTCGAAAATTTTGCAGACATAATCCTGACAAATTCCCCCTTTAAAATAACAGAGAGGAGTACATACCTCGGCGAAACAGAAACCCTGTTTGACTTTGAATCATCACAGCCGACAGGTTTTATACCAGACGGGGAAAGAGACAGGATGAAACCCGACCCGGTTAAAGACGATTCTGCAATTGTGTATTCAGGCAAAGACGGAATTTTCATAATCACCGGATGCTCACATCACGGAATATGTTCGGTCGTTGAGAAGGCAAAACAGGTATGCCCAGCAGACAAAGTGACCGGAGTCATTGGCGGATTTCATCTGCTAAACGAAACGGAGGAAAGACTGAACAAAACGGCAGAATATCTCTCTCTAAATATCAGTGGATGCATTTTTCCGGCACACTGCACAGACCTCGCCGCCAAAACCGCGATTTTACAAAAGAACAAAGTGCGGGAAACAGGCTCGGGATGCAGTTACAAATTACTATAAAAAAATACTATAAAAAATCTCCACATTTTGCATCTGAGATTGCGCCAAAATTATTTCAATGGTTTTTTCATGAATCCCCAATTCTTTTGAACCCCGTATATTACCCTGATTTATCTGATCAGTCCGTTTATAACTTCGATTTTTTTTGAAGTCAGGGATGAATTTATAATTAAATATATCATATGATTATTCAGTGAGGAGCATGACAGAAAAAATCAGAACAGGAACCGCAAAAAAATCCCTTGCAATTGCGGTCTTCCTGATAGCAATAGCAGTTATGGCAACAATGTTTGCCGGATGCACAGGCCAGGACAATCAAAATCCTGCAACCCCGACAGAAGATACGGAAAAAATCGTAAAAACCGGAACAGTCACATACATAGATCTCGAAGGCGGGTTCTACGGAATCATCGCAGATGACGGCACAAAGTACCTGCCCCTAAACCTCGACGATTATTTCAAAAAAGACAACCTGACAGTTAAATTCACTGCAACAGAAAAGAAGGACACAATGACAGTCCAGCAGTGGGGAACACCTGTTGAGATAGAAGAAATGGAGATATCCGATGTCTCATACACTCACGGAGGCATGATCGGAATGGCAAATCCGTCAGCTGTATGGTGCGACGAGCAGGGATACGAATACAAAATAGTCAAGGACACAAAAGGCAGCGAATACGGAATTGCAGTGCTCCCTGACGGAACAGAAGTAATTGCATGGGATCTGTACTACAAGGCAAACGGACAGGAAACAGTAGTAAACAAGCCCGTTTACAATGAAAAAGGCGAGATTACAGGAAAAGAGCCGGTTGAAGTAAACCCTGAATATTACACAAAATCACAGATCTCCGGAATGGCAAACCCCTCAGCTGTATGGTGTGAAGAGCAGGGATACGAATACAAAATAGTCAAGGACACAAAAGGCAGCGAATACGGAATTGCAGTACTCCCTGACGGAACAGAAGTAATTGCATGGGACCTGTACTACAAGGCAAACGGACAGGAAACAGTAGTAAACAAGCCCGTTTACAATGAAAAAGGCGAAATCACAGGAACAGAGCCTGTAGAAAAAGAACTTGCACTCTGAAAAATATGAGTTGAAAGGTGAAGATAAAAATTTCTTCACCCTTTATCTAATTTTAAAAAAATTAAGGACTTATTTTCCCTTTTTCTTCTGATCCTTTTTCCTGTATCCTTCAAGAATCAGTGAGTTAATATTCCGGACAGGCCTGTCCGTGCATGACTGGATGTGGTATTCACAAAACGGACACGATGTGACGACAACATCACAGCCTGTCTTTACAATCTCGTTGTGACGCTCACGTCCAAGTGAAGCCGCCTCTTCGGGATAGCCCGCCCTGACACCGCCGCCGGAACCGCAGCATTTGTTTGGCATCTCAATAAATTCGGATGCAAAAAGGCTGATCAGCTTTCTTGGCTCCTCGCTTATACCCTGACCGCGAATAAGATGACACGGGTCATGGTAGGTTACCTTCAGGTCAAGTTTTTCAGGCTCCTCTATACCGTATTTCAGCAAAACCTCATTGATGTCAAGAACCTCAAAGGGTTTATCCATATAATCGTTCTTAAGAGTCGAACCGCATCCCGCACACATGGTCATGACGGTTTTTATGCCACGCTCGCGGAAGCATTCTATGTTCTTTTTCATAAGTTCCGGGACAATTTTTGTATTTCCGGTTCTGATAAGAGGTGAACCACAGCAGACCTGCTTTTTTGGAATGATAACACGTATGCCGTTTCTTTTTAACACCTCTATCGTATCAAGGGCGGTCTGAACAACCCTCATGTTGTACATACAGCCAACAAAAAAGCCGATTTCAGCCTTTACCTCGCCGTATGGCTCGATAATTTCCGGCACCTGCTCCATAAAGGTGTCACCGCTGCGCTCAACACTCCTTCCGGTAGTCTCGACAAGCTCCGCAACCTCACGGTGCCTTTTAAGATACAGACCCTCATGTGCCGCAAGTTCACGGAGTTTTTCAATCGCCTTGCCGGGGATGCTTATCTTTTTCGGACATACATCGGCACATGCCTGACAGCTTGTGCACTTGAAAAGACCTTCCTCCTCAACGCAGACTTTCAGCCTGTCATCCGCATTTCTCGGATCAAGTGCAAGCCTCATCTCCTGCCTCATAGTCAGCGGTCCGTCAAACTCGGCAACGTCCATCGCGGGACAGACAGATACACAGCAGAGACACTCGATACAGTCCCTTAATTCCCGAATTTTGTCAACATCCCCGCGGGAAGGAAGAACGGTGCATTCGGACGGAACAAGGCCCGGCATCTCACGGAGAAATGTTGTCAGATCAACCACAAGATCCTTTATTACGGGAAGATCAAGGGGTTCTATCGTCATGCCTGACACAGCCTCTGTCATGCACGCAAGCCCCGGCCTTCCGTTTATACGGACGGCACAGCTCCCGCACTGCCCTGCACTGCAGCAGTATCTTATTGAAAGTGTTGGATCGATTTTATCCCGGACTGCCTTTAAAACATCAAGAACCATCGCACCCTCGTGAACAGGGACAGTGTATTCAACAGTCCTGGGTTTTAGGTTCCTGCACGGATCAAATCTATAGATATTGAATGTGATCTCTTTTGTCCTGTTTTCTTCAGACATTAAGCCGCCTCCCTCTTTTCAACTCCCGACCCTTTCAGCGACTGAAAGGTATGTCCGTACGGTGATTTTTCCGGTTTCCATTCTGTCGGAACGTCCTTTCTTAAATGGGCTCCGCGGGACTCCTTCCTGATAAGGGCGCTTTCAACGACCATTGCCGCAACCGTTAGCATATCCTCAAGAATACAGCATTCAGCGTAGTTCTGGGGAGTGACAGCCTTTGGTTTTAAAGTCCTCAGAGCATCTATCTCTGATTTGGCATTTTGAAGCCCTTCTTTTGTACGGAAGATGCCGGCACCCTTCCACATTACCTTCCTGAGTGCATGCCTTATCTCTGCGGGGTTCACATCACCTTCGGCGAACCTCTTCAGCCTCTCTCTTTGTGCCTTTATCTGCTCTGTATCAATGACTATGTCACGATTCACGGTCTTTCCGGCAGATTCTCCCGCACGCTTCCCAAATACCTGGGTATCTGCAAGCGAATTGCCACCGAGCCTGTTTGCCCCGTGAATACCTCCTGTCACCTCACCGCAGGCGTAGAGTCCTTTCTTTGTTGTCATACAGTCAGGTGTAATCCTCAGACCACCCATCATATGATGGGCTGTTGGTGCAACCTCCATCGGCTCTTTTCTGATATCGACACCGTAGTTCAAAAACTGCTCAAGCATAACAGGAAGCCGCTTTTCAATCTCTTCAGGCAAAAGATGCGTCACATCCAGAAAGACACCCCCGTTTTTTGTCCCTTTGCCTTCAAGGATTTCGGTGGCAATAGAGCGTGCGACAACATCACGGGTTGAAAGCTCCATCCTTTCAGGATCATACTTCTCCATGAAGCGCTCTCCTTTGGAATTTTTCAAAAGCCCTCCTTCGCCTCTTACAGCCTCTGTAATCAGCCTTCCCCTTGCATCATACGGATAAACGGCACCTGTCGGGTGAAACTGAACCATCTCCATATCAATAAGCTCTGCTCCGGCACGGTATGAAAATGCATAGCCCTGCCCGTTTCCCGTCGCACAGTTTGTGCAGACATCGTAAATCTGACCAAGCCCCCCTGTTGCAACAACAGTCGCATCAGCACGGAATACAATCATTCCGCCCCTTCTGTCAAGACCGATTGCACCTGAAACAATATCGCCGTCTTTTAAAAGATCGATAATTGTTACCTCCTGGACCAGCTCAACATCGCTTACCCTGAGCTGCTCTATTAAAGTCATCATCATCTCGTGGCCCGTGCGGTCTCCCGCATAGCAGGTGCGTGGGAATTTCTGTCCCCCAAACGGTCTCTGCGCAAGCTCCCTTTCAGCTGTCACATCAAAAACCGCGCCCCAGTTTACGAGATCGCTCATACGCTCAGGCGACTCTTCAACGAGAATTTTTACAAGTTCAGGGTCATTTAGGTAAGCACCGCCTTTGAGCGTGTCCCCTTCATGTAAATTGCAGGAATCCTCGCTGTTTATTACGGCATTGTACCCGCCTTCCGCCATAGGTGTGCATCCGCCCTTTCCTGTAATCGATCTTGAAACAAGTATGGTGTGCCCATACTTAGAGGCCTCAATTGCGGCGCGTGCCCCCGCACCTCCGCTTCCGATAACAAGAACGTGGCAGTCAACCACATTGTCTGTATGCATGTCAATAATCGTTTAGGCATTCGGATATGATAAATAAATGGCAATGTACGTTACTATGACTGGCGGACTTTGGAATACCAAAAAACCCTTCTTCCGTAATATTCTTAATACAAAGTAAATTCAGATTATATAAGCAACGATAATTAAGAGGCAGAGTGAGCTAAATTGAGGCTTTTAATGAAATTTGGAGGCACTTCAGTCGGCGATGAAAAATGCATCGGGCGTGTTGTGTCAATTCTTGAACACTACTATAAATCCGGAAACGAAATCGCGGTTGTAGTATCCGCAATGTCAGGAGTAACAGATCAGCTCCATGCAATTGCAGAGGAAGTTGAGAAATCATCTGACGAACCGCCGGTTGATTCATTTGTGCAGTCCATACGCACAAAACACAAAAAAGTGCTTGATGCGGTTGCAAAAGACGAATCAGAAGAGGTTATGAAAGAGATCGACAAGCGCCTTGAAAACCTCAAAAATATTCTGACAGCAGTCCACAACCTGCGCGAGCTCACTCCCCGCTCAAGGGATTATATCATATCATTTGGTGAGAGACTCTCAGCACAGATCGTAAGTGCGGCACTCAGACAGGCAGGAATCAACTCAATACCAATGAACGGATGCGAGGCGGGAATTTTAACAAACGCAAGGCACGGCTGTGCACATGTTCTCCCCGAGAGCGAACCCCGCATCAAGTCAAGAGTTGTTCCGCAGATGCAGGACGGTATTCCGGTTGTAATGGGATACATGGGATGCACCGAACAGGGAATAGTCACAACCCTCGGCAGAAGCGGTTCAGACTACTCAGCGGCAATCATAGGTGCCGGTATTGATGCAGATGAGATCTGGATCTGGACTGATGTCGACGGAATCATGACCTCCAACCCCCGCATCATAGAAGATGCAAGGGTGATAGCAGACATCTCATACCTTGAGGCAATGGAGCTCTCGTACTTCGGTGCCGAAGTTCTCCACCCCCGTTCAATCGAACCTGCAATGCAGAAGGGAATTCCGGTAAGGGTCAAGAACACTTTCAACCCCTCTGCCGGAGGAAGCTGTGTCCGTGCAACAGAACACAAGGACTCAAGAGTTGTAAAGGGCATCACATACATCGAAAAAGTCTCCTTAATAAACATCACAGGGGCACAGATGGTCGGAAGACCGGGGGTTGCAAAAGCTATATTTACAGCACTTGCCGAGAGTGATGTAAATGTGATGATGATCTCGCAGGGATCGTCTGAAGCGAATATATCGGTGATAGTGGTCGATGAACACCTTGAGCGTTCCATTGACGCCCTTTCAAATGTGAAGCACGGCGGATATGTCCGTGAGGTCACATACGACAGGGACGTTGTCGCAGTCGCAGTCGTGGGCGTCGGCATGGCAGGCACTCCGGGAATTTCCGGAAGAATCTTTACGGCTCTAGGAAAGGCAGGCGTCAACCTGATGATGATCTCACAGGGCTCTTCGGAGGTAAACATATCCTTCGTTGTAAAGGAAGAGGAAGGACCAAAAGCACTCAGAGTGCTACACGATGAATTTGAACTTTCGGAGGAAGAAAATTGACTGGATTTTTCAAAACCGGCGGGCACACATACCGTGATGCAGGCGTAGACATAGACCTTGAGGCAGAGGGAGTAAAAACCCTCGTCAACATGCTCACATACAGAAGGAAAGGCGACTTTTCAATGTGCAGTGATGTAGGACACTTTGCAGGACTCATAGAATTCGGAGACTATGTCCTTGCACTTGCAGTGGACGGTGTCGGCACAAAGATGCTTGTGGCAGACAGGATGGAAAACTGGTCCACCCTTGGAATCGACTGTATTGCAATGAATGTAAACGATCTCTACGTGATGAACATGGAGCCTGTCGCATTCGTTGACTACATCGCAACAGAAGGCGTTGAGATCGACAAAATGCGCCAGATCGGAGAGGGCTTAAACGAAGGTGCAAGGCTTTCCAACATGAACCTTATCGGCGGAGAGACAGCAACGCTAAAGGGCATTGTAAACGGTCTCGACCTTGCAGGCACATGCCTTGGTGTTCAGAAGAAGGACAGGATCATAAACGGCGAAAAAATTGTGCCAGGAGATGTCATTATAGGAGTTCCCTCAAGCGGCATCCACTCAAACGGACTCACACTTGCAAGAAAACTTGTGGAATCCTACGCATCATACGATGACATGATGCCATGGGGAAAGACTCTCGGCGATGAACTTTTAACACCTACAAGAATCTACAGTGAGGTTCTCGAAGTTACAGCACAGTGTGAGGTGCACGGAATGTGCCACATCACAGGCGGAGGACTCAGAAACCTCAAAAGACTCGGAAAGTTCGGATTCGATATAACAGACCCGAACAAGCCACAGCCCGTATATGAATGGATGGAGGAAGTCGGAGAGGTTGCCGAAGATGAGATGTACCGCACCTTCAACATGGGCATGGGCTATGTATTTGTAGTCCCCGAAATTGAGGCAGACTGCTTACTCGAGATCGTTCCTGATGCACAGGTGGTCGGTAAGATCAAAGCGGAAGAAGGCATCTGGCTCAGAGGAAAAGAGATTATCTGATAATCTTAAATTTTTAAAAAAAGCCTTTTAAAAAAATTATACCAAAATATTTTTTCTGTATTTTAGTTTTCTCTGTTTTAGCTGAGTTTATAAAAGCGGCATGACCAGATCTCTTTTTTTATCTTCTCGCCTGCATGCTTTTCAGGCCTGGTCTCAAACTGGCGGTAGATCTTCGGAACAGGCGGATTTCCAACAATTAAATCACCAAGTGCCTTGTCGCCTCCGATGACAATCAAATCCACAATACCCCTGTACTCGTCCATCATCCCCATGAAGGCTTCCCCTGCCTTTTCTGCATGATGTCTGATATCTTCCTCACGAAGCCTCTCAAAACGCTTCTGAGACCAGCCTCCCTTGGTATGCTTCTCCTTGACGCTGCTTTTTACAAGCTGTCCGTATAAAAGATCCGTCTCGTTTGAAACACCTATAAACGACTCCCCTCCGTGTGCAAGTACAAACGCGACAGTGATCTTTTTTCCGACAATCTCTTCGGCAGGGCCGGTATTGAATGAAAGGGAGAGGGACTCTGAGAGAGATTCCGGGGAAAAAGGAAGGACTGCAAAAATCCTGCACAGTGAAACATCAGAAAGGTCAAAAAACCCGGCAATTCCATTCTGTGCACCAGCACCGCCGATGAAACCTGCCGCTTCACCGTCAAGGCCTTCTATGGATGATACGGCCCTGCCGGCAGGGAGGTAAAAGGAGAGGAGATTTTCACTCCCGGATTTTAAGGATGAAAGACGGGATAAAACCTCAAGCGACTTCCTTGCCGGGAGATAAAATGTTTCGGCACAAACGGAGGATGCAGACATCTCACTATTGCTTTTCTGTTCGGATATTGTGTGTTCGAGAACCTGAATTTTATTTTCTGCACGATTGAGAGCCTCTTTTAATTCCTGAATCATGCCGGGCTCTGATTTTGCCTTCTCCTCACGTTTTGCAAGCCTTGACCGGAGTTTTTCATTATCCTTTGAAAGGCTCTCAGCCTCTCCCCTGCATCTTTCAAGCTCTTCTTCGAGATCTTTTTTAAAAATCCGGTCAAAAACCAATAAAACACATCCCCAAAAAAAAGAATTTTTTATTTTCAGCCTTTATTCGTCACATTCATCTTCAATATCATATGGTATGGGTTCGGATTTGACAGCTTTTTTGTTCACAATCCCGCTGTTTCCGTCCATATCCTGAATAATGAGTCTGAAGGGCTCTTTACCCTCACACGCATTTAGAAGTCTCTCCTTTAATGCAAGGGTATTTTTTTTCTGTTCTTCATCGGCTGAGAGAAGAATGTTGTCCAGCACCTTGATTATCCTGAATATGACTCCCTCAACATTTGAGATGAAAGCCTCACACATTGGCCCGGGCTCGATTAAAACACCGAACTCAGGGATCTCTATTGTGCCCTGACTGCTCCTGATAACCCTTGAATTAAGATCCTCGGCACTGTTTATCTCAAGAGTGTATCTAACAGGCTCCCCGTCACCCAGAACCAGAGTGTCCACAGAACGAAAACCGCATTCACAAATTGCGCTTGCAAGCATAACTTCGGAAAAATAGGGGATTCTTTCTGTCTGGTATATATATTGGATTTCAGTGGAACAAACCGGACAAGGTGCGACAATTACACGCCGCAATTTCAGGCTCCTCCAATCTTATCACGGGAGACTTTTACAGACATTGGTGTAAGAATTACATATTTCTGGTCGCCAAGACCAACGATATCGCCGTTTACATCCATTGCGACATCGCGGAGATCCTTTAAGACACGCTCATAGGTTATTTTATCCATCTTAAGACGCCCGATATCAACAATTACAATATTTCCGTTGTAAACCTCATCTTTTATACGGGGGGTGTCCCGCAGTTCATTTATCGTAGCTATTTTTACGTACATTGAAGCTGGTGAACCGGAACCTGAGCCCGATGTCTCAATTGAAGCCAGATCAAGCTCCATATAGTCCGACTCATCGGGTTGGTTATTCCTTTTGAAAAGGGATGCGAACTTCTTAGCCATATGAAAAATTGTAGAGTGAATTTTATTTAATTGTATCCATTGAGAGCAGAGCAAATCACCTAAATCTCAAGGCTCCATATGTCATCTCCGACATAATGGATATTCTTTGCAACCTTTCCTTTTTCGGCACTCTCAATATCAGCACCGTCCATTGAGGCAATTCCTATTGCAAGGGGCTTATTGTATGATTCCTCAACGATCACAAAGGGAAGATCTTTTTCGATATCATCTGTCAGTGATACAATACCGGGACGCATGAGATCAGCGCCCTTTGCCATGAATGATATCGCACCCGAATCCACAACGACCCTTCTTTCAGGAAAAGGAAATGCAATTGCTCCCCGTAATGTAGGAAACACAATTCCATCCAAATCCATCAGAAGCGGTTTTTTGTCGACAAGGTAAATTACTGCATCACCGGTTGTCTCGACTATCTCAACCCGGTCTGATTTATACAGTTCCGCTGAATCACCAATCTGTTCACGGAGTGATTCATATATTTTTGAAAGCTTGGATTTACGAACAGTATAACGCTTTCTGACACTCAGTTTACCCATTTAATCATTCCTATCAACTGTTGCAAAGATATAATTTCTCCTGAAAAACCTGCCGGGATCCCCCGGCATCGTGGCGCTATATTTATTTATGTTCCACTCGCAATTATACTATCCTCATAGAATAAACCAGGGAATCTCATGACAAAAAGACCGTTGGAAATTTTAGATAAGGCACTTAACCAGAAGCCCGTAATTGTAAGCCTCAAGGGAGGAAGAGAAATTCGCGGAATTCTTCAGGGTTACGATGTTCACATGAACCTTGTGCTTGAGAATGCAGAAGAAGAGATAGATGGTGTCACACAAAAAGCCGGCACTCTCATTGTCCGTGGAGATAATGTTATCTACATCTCTCCGTCAGTAGAGTAAACAAAGAGACATAATTTTTTATTTATACATATAACAGGTGACTTAAAATGAGTAAAGGAACGCCATCAAGAGGCAAAAGACAGAAAACAACACACATTGTGTGCAGAAGATGCGGAAGAATATCATTCCATGAGCGCCACAAGGTATGCTCTGCATGCGGCTTTGGAAAGAGCACAAAGATGCGCAAGTACAACTGGGTAACCAAGAAATCAAAAACACCAACCCACTAAAACCATGTGCGGAATCGTTGGCATCGTCGATGCTGGCGGCGTATCATTCCCGTTATATTACGCTCTCTATGCGCTCCAGCACAGGGGCCAGGAGAGTGCGGGAATTACCACTTTTGACGGTGAAAGACTCCATAAGTGCAAAGACCAGGGTCTGGTAGCCGATATTTTCAATGCAGATATTTTAAAAGAACTAAAAGGCGATGTCGGTGTAGGGCATGTAAGATACCCAACCACAGGCTCTAAAATTCCGGAGAACATCCAGCCTTTTAACTTTACATTTCAAAACAAAAAAATCTCAGTCGCCCACAACGGAAACCTGACAAACACAACGGAACTTCGGAAAAAATTCGAAGACAGGGGACAAATATTCTGCACTTCAACCGATACCGAAGTAATAGGCAATATCATTGTGGATGAACTAAGAAAGACGGATAAAATGGAGGACGCAGTCCTTTCATGCATGAAAAATCTTGAGGGTTCTTATTCTGTCGTCATAATGATAAATGACAAAATATACGCTTTCCGCGATCCTCTTGGAATCCGCCCCCTCTGCATTGGAAAAACAAGAGAAGGATACATCGTCTGTTCTGAAACAGTAGCAATCGACGCTTTAAACGGAGAACTAATCCGGGATGTAAAACCCGGCGAGATGCTCTGCATCTCATCTGAAGGTGTAAAGTGCACACAGATTACAGAGGCCTCATCACACGGACACTGCATATTTGAATATATCTACTTTGCCCGTGCTGATTCTGTAATTGACGGAAGACTGGTTTATGACGTCCGCCGCAGAATCGGAGAATCACTTCATCAAGAAGCACCGGTCGATGCGGATATTATATCCCCGGTTCCTGACTCAGGGATTGCCCATGCAACCGGATATTCCGAGAGCTCAGGTATACCTTACAGGGAAGGTCTTATCAAAAACCGCTACATGGGAAGGACATTTATCATGCCTAACCAGGAAGCGAGGGAAAATGCAGTAAGAATCAAGCTCAACCCGGTAAAACAGCATCTGAATAGTAAGTCGGTTGTGCTGGTGGACGACAGTATTGTTAGAGGTACAACCTCACGCCGCATAATTGACATCGTTAAGGATGCAGGGGCAAGAGAGGTTCACATGAGAATCGGTTCACCGCCGATTAAGGCGCCGTGCTATCTCGGCGTTGATATGCCTACAAGAGAAGAGCTTATTGCAAGCAAAAAAACAAACGATGAAGTCTGTGAACAGATCGGAGCAACATCGCTTCATCATGTCTCACTGGAGTCACTAATTAAGGCAACAGGTATTCCAAATGACGACCTCTGTGTCGGGTGCATCACAGGCGAATATCCGCTTTGCATAAAAGGCGAGAAGGGATGCCCAAGGCACATTGAATATGTGGCCGGAACCTTCCAGAGTGATCTTAAAGACTTTTAATTTAAGGCTCCTGGTTTACAGGAACAAAAAAACTACCCATTTTTATAAGTTGCGAATTAAATAAATTTTAAATGAACCCGAATTCCCGAACACTGCTATACACAACAATACTTCTGGGACTTTTTTTGCTGTTATCCGTAATGCCGGTTATGGCAGCAGAATACACAGTATCCGGCGAATTCAGGGAAATAACAAACGACACGGGCGTCAAATGGAATCCTCTTGTTTCAGACAAATATGTTATCTGGACAGAGAAGGAACAAAAGGGCCAGTCCCTGTATATCAGCGAACTGAAGACCGGTGAGATAAATCCTGTTGAATCATCACGATATACCTCCTTTTTGACTGATATCTCAGGCAGCCTTGTGGTATGGGGGGAGAAAAGATCATTCTCCTCGCCCTCACAAATTATAATTTACAACGCTGAGGATAAGACAAAAAATTATGTCTCCCAATACCCGGCAAATCAGGGAACTCCGGCTATTTCGGATGAGTCAATAGTCTGGCTTGACGGACGCTACCGCGGCTATACAAACATAATGGTGCATGACCAAAAAACAGGAAAAACGGGACTTTTAAGGGAGTCACGGACAAGCGACAAGCATTCACCAACAATTTCCGGCGATTTTCTGTATTGGACTGAGAAGGGAACGCTATATAAAAAGCCGCTTTCGGGCGGAACCGCACAAAACCTTTACAGCCCTGTTCCGAATGATTTTTCGGTCTCATCGGGAAGGGCAGTCTGGGAAGTAAAGGAAGGCGATTCATACACCATTTTGCTGTTTGATGAGAACACAGGCACAATTAAAAATATTTCCGAAAATTTGAAAAACCCCGGAAATCCGAAAATATCAGGGCCGTTTATTGTTTGGGGAGATTCAGAGAGCGAAAACCAGAATATAATCCTGCACGATCTCTCAACTTCAATATCCGCATTCGTATATTCGGGAAAAGGCGACCTGAGAAGTCCGGATATTTGGGAGAGAAACATAGTCTGGACTGACAAAACAGGGAATGATTACAGGATAGTATATTTTGAAATATCAGGATCGGATACACCAAAAGCATTCTTCGAAGCGGATGTAAGGGACGGGCTTGCCCCTCTGAATGTTAAATTCTCATCAGGTGCGGCGATAACACCAGGTGTTTTAACAAACTTTAAGTGGGATTTCGGAGACGGTGAAACATCTTTGGAAACCGACCCTGCCCATATCTACAAAATCCCCGGCTCATACAATGTCTCGCTTACAGTTTCAAATATCTACGGAAGCACGACAAAGACACTTCCCGGATACATCACAACAGGGGCACTGCCCTTAGCTGACTTCAGCGAGGATGAGATAACAGGAGAGATGCCGTTTACAACCAGATTCTATGATCACTCATCAGGCATCATCACGGGAAGGTTGTGGAACTTTGGAGACGGAACAGGCTCTGTTCTCAAAAACCCGCAGCATATCTACCAGAGTGCCGGAAAATATACCGTAAGCCTTACTGTTAAAAACAGCTACGGAGGGGTTACCAGGACAAAGACAGATCTGGTGGATGTTGGGGGTGCGCCCAAAGCCGCTTTTGTCTACAGCTATGATGAAAAGAGCACACCGGAAAAGCCGGTAGTCAGCTTCAGCGACATCTCGTCAGGAGAGGCCGACTCATGGCTCTGGTACTTCGGCGACAACACCTTCTCAGAGGAGCAGAATCCGGTTCACACATTTGAGACGCCGGGAGTTTATGACGTCAGCCTGAAGGTCGAAAACAGATATGGAAGCGACATCCATACAGAAAGAAATGTTGCAATAGCGAGGATGTCTGAGTACCCGGTAGAAAAAATAATTATCGTGCCTGGAAGTGCGGGTGCCATCAAAGGTGATGTAATCAGGTTTGTCGCAGCCGCAACAGACACAAAAGGCGTTACCAGAATTGTATATCCCAACTGGAGTGTTGGGGATGAAAGTGTCGCTTCCATTTCAAAAGAGGGTATGTTTACGGCAGAAAATCAGGGCAAAACAAAGGTTTTTGCAGAATTTTCAGGAATCCGTGCATCCGCCGAAGTGGTCATTGGCAATGAGCGCTATTCAAAGAAAGGCGTTTTGCCTGCGCTTTTTATACCAGAACTGCCGGACAAAGCTATGGAAGACACAAAGGAGCTTGCAAAAATATTCTATTCAGGATCAGAATGATTCCGGACGGAATAACAAAATCCGGATAAACCTTTAAATCCATTTTTTTAAACTTTTTTACCGGGGAAACAGACACTAATAAGAATTTACCAGATAAAAAATCAGAGTCAGCAAAGCACTGTGAAATAACCAAAATCAGATCAGTCAAATTGTAAGAATTCAAAAGATTACTCGGATAACATTCATAAAAGAGAAAATTACACCGCTTTTTTTATAGCGAGGAATGGATTTGAACCATTGATCTACGGGTTATGAGCCCGTCGGGATTTCCTGACTACCCCACCTCGCTCCACTACGCTCGTGTGCTATATCAAGTCTACGTGAACACTAATTAAACTTTTGATATTAATATTGGATTTGCATAAACTTCAAAAATTTAGTTATTATCCATATCTAAGGCAGAAATCAAAACAAACCAGGAGATTATCTCTGAATTTCATACTATACCGCCATAACGGTTATCGAATGCTTAATTGTAAAAGAGATCATTATCTGGTAATTAATGACCGACAACACATTCGATGATGAAATAAAAAAAATCAGGGAGAAAAAACTTGAGGAGCTTTCAAATATGGTTCAGAAAAGCAAAAATCCCGGCGTAACTGAAATTACCGGGATAAACTTCAATGATTTCATCTCCAAAAATTCTTTTGTCGTAATCGATCTGTGGGCCGAATGGTGCGGACCATGCCGACGTGTTGCACCCGTAATTGAGGAACTCTCATCCGAATATGCGGGAAGAGTGGCATTTGGCAAGTGCAATACTGATGAAAACCAGAGTCTTGCAGCATCATTCCAGATAACTGCAATACCGACACTACTCTTCTTCGCAAACGGCCGTATGGTCCACAGGCTCACGGGAGCTTACCCTAAAGAGAATATAATCTCTGCAATAAACAGGGCATTCCCCCTCTAAATATTAAATTTTTCACTGCTGTTCATTTTTGATGCCATTATAAAGTCATTTCTTGTCAGTCCGCCGCTTGCATATGTATACCATGAAACCTCAATCAGCCTCCCCTTTGAAATGCTGATGTCAGGATAATGGCACTGGGTATTGCACAAATCGGTCAGATCATCCAGAAATATAACGCAGTCTTCAAAATTTTCGCCTCTGTAAAGTCTCCGGAGTTTACTCTCCCGAATTTCCCACCCGGTAACTTTCGGAACAAGAGAAAGAACCTCCTTCCTTGTCAGAGGTGCAGTCCTCCCCACATCGGGATCACATCTCTCATTATGCATGTCCATCAGAGCATTCATATGCATCATTCAATAAATATATTCTGATCAAAATTGGAAACTCAATATTTATTGCCTTAAATTGAAATATTTGAGATTTTCAGTTCACTACGGGGAATTCTAACACATGTGCCGCACCAAAGGCGTTTCCTTTGCGGGCATAAATCCACAGGCCGGCAAAACCTAAACCCAAAGCTCCGCCTGTTTCCCTGATTGAACCAATATAGTTAATATAAGGGACATTTCTGTAAGATTTGCACTCATACAAAATTTTGTTCACCTGAATTAAATTTTAACAGCCGTATATTTTTCCATTTTTGAATTATCTCCCAGATGTATATGGATAAAGTGAATATCTGATTATAATGCCCTTTTTTTGAAAAAAAGTCACATTACGACCAGACCAAAAATTCTTATTAATTAATCATGATAAATTAATTGGGGATTTTTTTGAGAGAACTTAGAATCCATGGAAGAGGCGGTCAGGGCTCTGTGACTGCTGCCGAACTGATTGCTACGGCGGCTTTCAAGAGCAAGGTCTACTCACAGGCGTTTCCTGCTTTCGGCGTAGAGAGAAGGGGAGCACCTGTACAGGCGTTTGTACGCTTTGACGATAAAAAAATCAGACTCAGAAGCCAGATTTATGAACCGGACTACATCATTGTCCAGGACAGCACACTGATAAAGGACGTGGATGTATTCAGCGGTCTCAAAGAAGGCGGAATTGCAATAATAAATACGGAAAAAGATCTTGAGGCAGGTCTTCCCGAGGGCGTAAAAATTATAAAAATAGACGCAACCTCAATCGCTCTCGAAGTGCTTGGACTGCCGATTGAGAATACAACCCTCATGGGTGCCTTTGCAGCCGCAACAGGCGAAATAGAAATGGCTGCGATAGAAGAGGCATTAAAAGAGAGATTCCCGCTCCCTCTTGCCGAAAAGAATATCGCCGCTGCCAAAAAGGCATATGAAATTGTCAAAGGAGGGTCAGCATAAACATGGCTCTCAATGTAGGATGTGCAGCAGCACCGGGAAAGGCACGCGACAATAAAACAGGTTCATGGCGTGTCTTCAAACCTGAGTTTGATCTTGAGAAATGCAACAAGTGCGGAACATGCATCATGATCTGCCCGGAAGTCTGCATCGAAGAGGATGAGGAAGGATATCCGAAAGTTGATTATGATTTCTGCAAGGGATGCGGACTTTGCGCAAACGAATGCCCAAAGGATGCTATTGAAATGAAACAGGAGGAGAAATAAATGCTTCAGATAATGGAAGGATCACACGCAGTCGCAGAGGCGGTAAGGCTTTGCAGACCTGAAGTGGTATCAGCCTATCCGATAACACCACAGACACACATTGTAGAACGCCTTGCTGAAATGGTTGCAGACGGCGACCTCGATGGCGAGTACATCTGTGTGGAAAGTGAGTTTTCCGCACTCTCATCCTGCATAGGTGCATCAGCCGCAGGATCAAGGGTTTACTCCGCAACAACCTCACAGGGTCTTGCATTCATGGCCGAGGTCGTATTCAATGCGGCAGGTATGCGTCAGCCAATCATTATGACAATCGCAAACCGTGCACTCGGAGCACCTTTGAATATCTGGAATGATCAGCAGGATTCATTATTCCTTCGTGACTCCGGATGGATGCAGTTCTACGCAGAGGATGCTCAGGAAGCGACAGATCTTCACTTCCTTGCATACAAGGTTGCCGAAAGACATGACATTCTTCTCCCGGCATTTGTATGTTTTGACGGATTCATTCTCTCGCACACATTCGAACCTGTCGACATTCCGACACAGGAAGAGATAGATGCGTACCTTCCGGCATTCAACCCGTACCAGCGTCTCGATGCAAAAAAGCCGATGTCGTTTGGTATGTATGCTACACCGGATTATTACCAGGAATTCCGCTATGAGATCAACGCCGCAATGACAAGGGCAAAGGACGCAATAAGGGAAACCGGAAAAGAGTTCGGCGAGATGTTCGGTCGCGACTATTCAGGTCTTGTTGAAGGTTACAGACTTGAGGATGCAGACACTGCAATTGTTGCACTCGGTTCCATATGCGGAACAATAAAAGACGCAATAGACGAAATGAGGGATGCAGGAGAGAAGGTCGGACTTTTGAAGATCCGTTCGTTCAGACCATTCCCGGCAGAAGAGATCAAAGAGGCCCTAAAAGGCGTTTCACAGGTTGCAGTTCTTGAAAAGAACATAAACATCGGTTCAAGAATGCTCGGTGCAGTCGGCCTTGAAGTAAAGGATGCGGTCTACAAATCCGGAATTCCGGTATACTCCTATGTCGGCGGTCTCGGAGGTCGTGACATCCGCAAAAAAGATATTAAACAGCTTGTTGACTGGGCCAGAGAAGGCAGAAACGACTGCTTCTTTGGACTTCGTGAGGAGGTGCTCTGATATGTCATGCGATGAAAAAACATGCGAATTTTTCGAACCCGGACACCGTGCATGTGGAGGATGCGGTCCTGCACTTGCAGCACGCCTGATCACCCGTGCAACCGGCGAGAACACAATTATTGTCGCATCAACCGGATGTATGGAAGTTTTCTCAACACCATACCCCGAGACTGCATGGAAGACACCGTGGATACACTCACTCTTCCAGAATGCAGCAGCAGTTGCATCAGGTGTCGAGGCATCCATCAAAAGACAGGGCAGGGACGAAAAGGTTGTTGTTATCGCAGGAGACGGTGCAACATTCGATATAGGCATTCTCTGTATCAGCGGTGCTTTTGAAAGAGGCCATGATATAACATACATCTGCTACGACAATGAGGCATACATGAACACAGGTATCCAGCGTTCAGGTGCAACACCGTACGATGCAAGCACAACAACAAGCCCTGCCGGAAAGTATTCGACAGGAAACCAGAGACCCAAAAAAGATCTCCCGGCAATTCTTGCGGCACACGGATCACCTTACGTTGCAACCACATCGATTGCAACCCCAAAGGACTTAATGGACAAGGTTACCCGTGCAATAAACACAGAGGGTCCGTGCTACATCCAGGTTCACACACCGTGCTGCACCGGATGGGGATTTGACGGCGCAAAAACCATGGAGATTGGAAAGATGGCTCTCGACTGCGGTCTGTGGGCAAACTTTGAGATGGTGGACGGCGAAATCGTCAAATCAAGAAAGGTAAAGCGTGTCCCTGTAGAGGACTACTTAAAATCCCAGAAGAGATTCCGCCACCTCTTCAAACCCCAGCCAAACGAGGCAGAGATCGCCAAGATTCAGGCAATAGCAGACAGAAATGCCGAAAAGTACGGCATCGACATAAAACCTAAAAAATAAGCTGTCAGCAATCAGCAGACTATAAAACCAAACCGAAAAACCACAATATCTTTTTTCTGATTAAAATCACATACAGAATAATACCGAAAAAAATTACAATATCAAAAAAATCACAGGAGATATTTATGAAAAATTTTATGATAACGACCCTCTTCCTGATTTTTACATTGTCAGCACTCTTTGCAACACCAGTTTTGGCGGAAGAGAACATGACGATGACAAATGAAGGGACAAACAAAATAGCACTTTACAACCAGGCAACAGACCTTGCAAACGAGGGGAGATTTGACGAGGCACTTCTTTTAATTGATCAGGCCATCGCCGCTGATGAAAACTTCACGCTTGCACTCACAACAAAGTCAGGTATCATGATCGCCACCGGCGATTATGAGGGAGCACTTAAAGCGGCGGAAAAGGCAACCTCAATAAGACCTGATCAGGCAGACGGATGGGTGAATATGGGAACAGCACTCATCGCACTTGAAAGATATGAGGAGAGTCTTTCTGCATCCGAAAAAGCAATTGAGATAAATCCTGAATACCTTGAGGCATGGCTGAATAAGGGAACGGCTTTAGGGGAACTCGGAAGATATGAAGAAGAGCTTGAGGCATCAGAAAAGGCAATAGAGATAAGCCCGAAGGACAGCCGTGCATGGGCAAACAAAAAATATGCTGAAAACCAGATCAAAAAAGAGACAGGCAAACAGGACTCCCCACTTTCTGTATTCACAATTCTTGCAGCAGGAATCTGTGCGATGGCTGTCTTAAAAAGAAGATATTAAATTTTAATTTTTTTAGATTTCACTCGTTTCTGCGGATCAGGACCGCCAGCATAAATGAACCGATAACTGCTGAGATTATTACAACTCCAGATACAGGAGTCTGAGGCAGTTTTTCAGTCTGCGGCTTTTCTGCTGTTGGCTTTACTGTTTCCGGCATTGTCGTCTTAACAGGGGCAGGTGTATCCGTTACCGGCGGAATTGTCGGTGTTTTTGTCTTTTGAGGGGTTGTTGTGACTTCGGGAGAGGCAGTCGGTGCCGGTGTATCTTCCGGAGCAGGTGTGAACCCGACCGTTACCTCTTCAGTCTTCTGAACTGTTCCTATCGGATCAGTTACCGTTACACCCGATATTGAGCCAAGATTGTCCTTCATACCGTTTACATTGCATTCAGCCCATATTGTGTAGCTTCCGGTCTTATATGCGGAATTTCCGGTGTCCCAGACACATGTGACGCTTCCGTCAGGGACAAAGAAGGCGCTGTTTGCAACGTGGATGTCTGTTATCGAAACACTGTTTCCGGAGCAGTCGTAAAGGGCTGTGTATGTTGCACCGTCCTCCGTCTCTACATATATGTCAACACCATCATCTGACGGCAGAACACCTGTCCGTGAGAAGAGCGGATAAAGATTTGAATCAATCCTGAAGTCAAGTGCTTCACCGGAAACGATTTTTCCCTCTGTTATGTCAAAGCTGTTTCCACCGGTACGGTATGCCCAGAGTTTTAACTGAAGGTAGGGGTACTGAACGTAGAATGCAATGTGACCTGCGGATGATCCGTTCGGATATGAATACCATCCTCCGGTTCTGTCCTTAAACTCCGATGATGAGAGGAAAAAACTCTCCTTAGAAGGAGTCATTACATAATCAGGTGCAGATGTTGCCGGAGTGTTCTTGTAGTATGCAAGCTGTGTGTCCAAAACACCACCTGAACTGTAAAACACATCATCATCAAGGATCAGGTTTTCTTCTCCGACAAATACAGTGTCCCCCTTGTGTATGTTGTTTATCGCCGCTGATGCAGGTACTGCAAAAAGCACGAGGGACAATAAACAGAATGCAAAACACAGGGCAGATTTTTTATTAAAAGCCATATTATCACTCCCTTTTTTTAGATTATATGGTAAATATGAATAATAAACCCTTGCAGTCAGGAAAAGAGAGCTTTTGCTTTTCTTTTTACAGGAAATCAGTATGAATGCAATAAATTACTAAAAAACATATCAAAAAAGATATTTGGTGGTTGCTGTACCGCAACTTTTTTATTTTCTTCTGATTGCTATCAGGAGTCCTGCAAACAGCAGTGCTGCAATGGGAGCGAGTCCAACAGGACTCTTTGCTGTTTCAGCCTGTGTCTTTGCCACATCTTCTGTCATGACAGGTGTGGGAGTCTGGTCAGCACCCTCGGCCTCTGCCACAACACTGATGGTCTTTATTGATTTTTCATCAGATACCATTGTAGAGCCTTTTTCGGCTGCTATTGCGAAATATGAGAATCCTGGTGTTGTTGCACGGTAGAGGTAACTGCTGCCACTCTCACCGATGTATTCAGTAGGGAGGCCTTCCCATACCAAATCTTCCTCATTGTATCTGAACATTACAATGTCACCGGATGAATATCCGTTCTTTTTGAGCCAGTCCTTTGAGACCCTGAACTCAAGTGTGCCCTTTGAGATGTCGGTTTCATCAGCCCAGTATACTGTCACCTGATCATGTTCATAGACATCAAGAGGAAGCTTGTTAATTCCACGCGGAAGAGCTCTCTTCTCAACTGTCACCATCATCTTTGGAACATATTCATTTACAGTTGCAGTGACTTCGTATATTGCAGTGCTGTCAACACTGAATCCTGCGGTTTCACCCTCATCTATTTTTTCTGCAACACCTGAACCAATGTTGGGGTTACCTCCGCCACCACCGGATGTAACAGGGGCTGCTGTTGGTGCAGGAGTCGGTGTTGGTGTTACCGGAGCCACGTACTTTGAAAATTCATAGTTGCTGAAGTGGTTTGTCCATATGGTTGTTGAATTGGCAGTTGTGTTTACGGAAATAGTATCACTTGTCAGATAACCCTGTGAATTAAAACTAATTCCATCCCAGAGTGTTGTTTTGGAACCGCCGTCCGGTGTCACGCTTAAAACAAGATCACTTACAGCACTAAATGCAAATGCAGGGTACATTGTGAGAACTGCTTTTTTGTTAAACGCTGTCAGGGCTGAATTCAGATATATGGAGCTGTTTGTAACCACAATACCGGTTCCAAGATTATCAAGCTCTGATATTGTTGTTGTATCAAGCAGGTTTATGTTTTCAGCAAATGTCAGGTTTCCAAGGAGTTTATGGTCAACCGAACCGTTATCGACTACAATTGAAGGCTGAACAGCACTAAAGTCTGTGTATTCAGTCCAGTTTGATGAGTATGAACCGTTTATGTTCAGGTTTGTAATTGAATTGTAAGGGTTGAAATTTACTATATTGACTGAACCAACATCATATTCATTTACATAATCGGTACTTACCAGGTCTATGTGGATAGTATTTCCACCAAGCGTGTACTTCACCGGAACTTCACTGTTCATATTTGCAAAAACAACAGAAGCGGTGTCGTTAAACAGGATACCACTTGCAATACCCGCTGAATTAACAACAGTTGAAGTGTTCAAAACAAAATCATTGCTGTTGCCTGTGACATTGTCGAATACAGCTTTTACGGAAACATTACCGAAATAAGGAAGATTTCTTACATTTATTGTCGGATTCATGTTACCGCCATTTACAGACCATGTGCTGTTGTAAAAGTACCCGATTTTGTTTGAGCTGCTGTATGCTGTTCCGTTATACATTGAAAATTCGGGAACACTCAGACCAGTCATATAATCAGTTACAAGGTTTCCGGTTGCCGCGGGGGCTAGATATACTTTCCCTGACGGGGCAGTAATCTTATCTGAATTAAAAGTCAGGAAATTATTTGTTCCAACCAGATTTACACCAATACCGGTAGAATTTATGGTTAAAGTTTTTCCGATTGTAAAATTGTTGTTGCTTCCAGACATATTTAAGGCAATGCTGCTGGTACCAAGTATCTCATCCTTCTCCTCATATCCGGGGGTGTGAAGATTAAAATTATTATTTGAGCCGGTGATATTCAAAGCAGTTCCTGACCAGCCTGTTAAATTAAGCTTTAAAGAACCGGTATTCCCAACTGTGGTATCTGTGTTGAAATCAACATTTCCAAGCACCATCACCATTGAATTATTCTTAAATCCGGCTGCAAAATCCGGATCATACCAAAAATTCAGAACCTGCCCGCCGACATGGGTGCTGAAATTAACCTTTGCATCAGAGAATGCTATTGTATTGTTCATTCTAATCCACGGTGTCGTGACAGATGTTGTGCTATAACAAACATCTATTCTGACATCCTTGTCAAAGAGCGTCACATTTCCGGGTGTCATTGTTGAGTTTATGATCTCATTGTCAGATGTTGTATTCAGATAGATTACATCACCGGAGTTTGCATTCTGCAAAGCGACATCCAGTGCATTGTAATCATCGGAAGGCTGATTGCCTACAATTATATCTGCACCCATAACAGATGCCGGCATGATGATTAACAATATTAAAACCATTAATCCAAGTTCTCTAAGTCGACCAGACATAGTAAATAGTTTTTTATTACCCATACTAAAAAACATGATCGATTGATAAGGCATATATAGAGGCAATTCCATTTTGATGTGCATAACGTGTGTTTTTTATAAAGGTGTCTGTCCTATTTTGGAATGAAAAGATAAATATTTAGTGATTGCCAAAAAAGCAACAAAATTTAATTTATTTTTGACACGCAATAATATATCATTATTTTAATTTCACGCGGGACATTTGCATAAGCTAAAAAACACTCATGACAATTATTTTTTAATGGAGCACCCGACAAAAAAGATCTTTCCCGCACTGTTTGTGATTCTGATAATCACTTTTACAGTGCTTGTGATACTAACCTGTCTGATCCCCGGAGATGATAACAAAAGTCAGGGGGAAACCCGGATTCCGGGTGAACTCACCCAAATCTGCAGCGAAGTCCGGGCAGTCCTTGATGATATAGATAAAAGGGCAATGAGCGCTGCCGGCGAAATTTCAGAGGATATTTCAGGTGAAAACACTGAAAATATTCTTTATCAGACATATAATTCAACAAAGTGGGCAGTATCCTACGCCATGCTTTCAGCAGACGGGATTATTGAATACGCTGTCCCGGAAGAATATGAATCATCCGTAGGCCTTGACATAGGGGGCTTTGAGCCAGCAAAAACGATAATCTCGGAAAAAAAGCCGCTCTTAACCGATGCATTTACTGCACAGGAGGGATTCACCGGAGTTGAATTTGCCCAGCCTGTGATGACAGGCAGGGGAGAATATGCAGGAAGTGTTCTTGCAATGGCAAACCCGGACGAATTCCTCTCAGAGATAGTCACACCTCTTGAAAAGGAGAAGGGTGTCAGCATCACGGTAATGCAGACAGACGGCTGCATCCTCTATGACAGTGACAAGAATCAGGTCGGAAAAAATCTTTTTACTGACGATTTGTTTAAAAAATACCCAAACCTCCAGAATATGGGCAGAAAGATATCCTCACAAAAGAGCGGTTACGGAACCTACACGTTTTATGATTCGTCACAGGCAGGTCAGACACAGGTAAAAAAGCAGGCCTACTGGGATACTGTATCAAAATACGGGCAGGAATGGAGGGTGATAATGTTCAGACCGGTAGTGCCGGGGGTATAACGCGGACAGAGATTAAATCTCCCTGTCCATACTTCCGCTTACAAATCCGTCCAGATCGAGTGTTGCATACAAAAAACCTGATTTTTTCAGATTTTCTGAAATTTCCTCTCTTTTTTCTAGAATTATGCCCATGTCGCCCGGGTCCACCTCTATTCGTGCAATATATCCGTGGCATCTTACCCTGACCTGTCCGCAGCCAAAGGATTTGATAAAATCCTCAGCTTCTTCAACCGCAGAAAGCATCTCCGGAGAGATTACGCTGCCGTAGGAAAACCTTGTTACAAGGCATGAGGCGGATGGTTTTTCTGCATTTTTAAGATTATATTGACGGGCAAGTTCCCTGACATCATCTTTTGTGATCTCCGCATCCACAAAGGGATGAGCAATACCGGCTTCCTTTCCTGCCTGAAACCCGGGACGGAATACTTTTGTATCGGAAAAGTTTGTGCCATCTGCAACAGATGTCAGCCCCTGCCTTTTGGCCTCATTAAATAGAAGTTTTGAGTTTTTCTTCTTGCAGACATAGCAACGGTCTTTTTGGTTTTTTATAAAATCGTAATCTGCGAGAATTCCGGAGTTTAGAACATTACAGGGAATATTCAGATCATTTATAACCAGGAGGGCATCTGAAAACTCAGCTTTTGGCATAAGAGGACTCTTAATAATCGCACATGACATCTTATCCCCTAAAACCTCATGCGCAACAACCGCCAGAAGGGTGCTGTCAACTCCTCCGGAATATGACACCAGAAGACTCTGTTTATCAATTATAAAGGATTTCAGCCTTTCAAGACGGTTTTTTAAGGATGACAAAAGAGAACACCTGTGTTTAAAATTAAATTATCTTTTGATTTATTTTAGTCAGAGCACGAATCCCCGGCGCAGCTCCCTTCAACCCCTCTTGAAGCCATGCATATCTCACACATTCTCTTAGAGATGTCACCGGCGGAGTCTGCTATTATATCATCAACAAGTTTTGAGACAAGCTCTTTTGCATCGCCTAAAAACTCCACCCTGCATCCTCTTTTTCCGGAGACATACTGTGATACTGCCGAGGGTGCAATCTCAAGCATTTCTGCCGCTTTTTTCTGCGGGATGCCTCTTTTTACCAGTTCAACTGCAACAGAGGCACGAATTGCAGGCAATAATTCCCAGACTATCTGCTGGCACGGCGTATTCATTTTATCACAACCTATATCTAATCACAATCGTGAATATTAATTTATCAAATATGATATACCAGTTTTGTGTTAGAGACATAAAACCAGAAGACATAAAAATTGTTCTGCCGGATAAAAAAGCAGGATAAAAAAAGGGAATAAATTTATTCATCATAAAGATATAGGATGAACCGGTATGAAATTCAGTGACAGGTATGACAGACAGATAATGCTTTTTGGTGAAAAGGGACAAAAAAGACTTTCTGAGGCAAAGGTCTTCATTGCAGGCGCCGGAGGACTCGGAAGCCCGGTGGCTGTCTACCTCGCAATTGCAGGTATTAAAAGACTTGTCATCGCAGACTGCGACACAGTCTCACTCTCAAACCTGAACAGACAGTTTCTTCATACAAAAACCGATATAAACAGTAATAAAACCGATTCTGCCAGGGAAACACTTGAAAGGCTCAATGACGATGTGAAAATTATGACAGTCACCGAGCCGCTGTCAAAAGATAATATCCTTGGATTAACCATTGGGTGTGATCTGATTATCGACTGTCTTGACAACTTTAAGACAAGACATGTCCTGAACCGTGCGGCGATAGAGAAAAACATACCCCTGATTCATGGTGCCGTATCAGGATGGGACGGGCAGGCAACCACAATTATTCCGGGGCACACCCCCTGTCTTGAATGCATATTCCCAAACATCCCGCCGAAAGAAAAGTTTCCGATAGTCGGGACTACTGCCGGAGTTATCGGAACAATGCAGGCAAACGAGGCTGTGAGAATTCTTACCGGAAACGGCGCAACGATGGCCGGAAGACTTCTCATCTGGGACGGAAGGGCCTCCTCCATTGACGAGATGCATCTTTTAAGGGATGAAAAATGTCCCGCATGCTCAAAAATCTGATAATATTAACGGTGATCTCCAATGATTAAAACAGAAATTACAATATTTGCAAGATTCAGGGAAACATTCGGAAGCCACAGAACAATTGAATTCGAAGAGAGCAGTGAAGTCTATCTTAAAGATGCCCTTAAAAAACTCTGCGATGAAACCAAAGGCGGTTTTGAGATACTTTTTGACGATGACGGGGAATTCCTTGACAGTGTCCTTTTAATGCACAATAAAAAAAGAGTCGACCCTGATGAGGCAGACAAAATAATAATAAAAGACGGTGACGGTATTGTCCTGTACCCGCCGGTATCAGGAGGATAATAATATGGGAATTATTGCGATAACAAGAGAGGATATTGATGTTGCACAGCTTTTGAAGGATGCAAAGGACCCGAGAACAGGTGGAATTGTAATATTTGTCGGCACTGTCAGGGACGACGGTATGGAGGCGATAGAATTTGAGTCGTTCGATGAGGTTGCAATATCTGATATGGAAAATATTGCAAAGGCCGCAACGGAAAAGTTTTCACTGAATTCTGTCGACATCATTCACAGAAACGGACTTTTAAAAGTAGAAGACACAATTTTAGTTATCGTTGTCGGAGCGGGACACAGACCGGAGGCATTTGATGGTTGCCGCTATATCCTTGAAGAGATAAAACATTATGTACCAATCTGGAAGAAAGACATATCTGAGGGAGGGAAAGAACACTGGCATGCATAAGACTTCAGAACTGCAAAAAAAACTATACTAAAGAGACCCACAGAACAAAATCACCCGAGGAGACACTTGAGATAGTGTCACCGGTTGCAAGAAGCTGCGGTATCACAAGGGTTGCAGACATCACAGGTCTTGACAGGCTCAATATTCCGGTGTTCTCCTGCATCCGTCCGGGAGCGGCTGATGGTGCAATATCGGTTTACAACGGAAAAGGTGCGACGCCGACAGCGGCAAGGGTGTCTGCCATTATGGAGGGTATCGAGAGATATTCTGCCGAGATTAATGAGAGGGAACTGATAACGGGCAGGTTCTCCGAGCTCGGAGAGGCGGAGGCGGTGAACCCTTCTGATCTTATTCTTCCAAACGGTGTTGATCCCGATACCAAAATTCCCTGGCACAGGGGCTTTGACATTGTTAATGAGGAGGAGGTCTATGTCCCGGCACACGCTGTTTTCCACCCGGTTCCGCACGGGACTGCCAGGTTTTTCAGGACAAGCACAAACGGGATAGCTTCGGGCAATACTGTTGAGGAGGCGACTTTTCACGGACTCTGCGAGGTTGTTGAACGTGATGCCTGGTCACTTGTGGAGGCTTCCGGGTATGCCGGGCCTGTTATTGAAAACATCGGGAACGATCAGCTTAACTCCATGATTGATGCGTTTTCGGAGAACGAGGTTGAGCTGATTTTAAGGGATATCACAAGCGACAACGGCATTCCAACAGTTGCCGCCGTTGCGGATGATGTCAGGCTTAAAGACCCCTCGCTTCTCTGCATCGGAATGGGAACACATGTTTCACCGGTTATTGCGGCAATGCGGGCGATTACCGAGGTTGCACAGAGCAGGGCAACACAGATTCACGGTGCAAGGGAGGATACGACAGAGGCGGACTTTAGGAAACAGATCGGATACGAGAGGACAAAGAGGCTTAACAAAAAGTGGTTTGACAAAGCCGACTCAAAGGACTTTTCAGAGTTTGATGAGTTCGTCTCCGATGATTTCCTAAAAGACATTAATTATGTTTCTGAGAAACTCCAAAAGTCCGGCCTTGACAGGATTATCGTAAACGATCTGACAATGCCGGATGTATCCGTGCCTGTTGTCCGTGTCACAGTCCCCGGACTTGAGACGTTTGCGATGGACAATGAACGTGCAGGGGAGAGATGCAGAAGTGCCAGACGTAATCGTGTACTTAGGGCCAAGTCTGAGAAGAGATGAGGCAGAGGAGATTCTTTCCCCCTCTGTTGCAGAATTCCGTCCGCCTGTAAAAAGAGGCGATCTTGAAAAGGCAGTTTTGGATAAGCCAAAAGTTGTCTGCATCATCGACGGACTTTTTTTTCAGGACTGTTCTGTCGGCCACCGCGAGATTTTAAAGCTTTTAAAGTCAGGAATAAAGGTATACGGCTCGTCTTCGATGGGTGCCCTTCGTGCCTGTGAGCTTGAGCCGTTCGGGATGACAGGTGTTGGGAGAGTCTTTGAGATGTTCAGGGACGGAGTTATCGAGTCAGACGATGAGGTTGCACTTGCCTGTGATCCGTTCACAGACGAGGCTGTGTCTGATGCACTTGTTGACATCAGGATTAATCTTGAGAGTGCCGTTTTTGCAGGTGTTATCTCAAAAAAAGAGCGGGATGTTTTAATTAAGACTGCATCGGGGATTTATTACCCAAATAGGACTTACAGAAAAGTTTTAAAGACTGCCAAAGCCGAAGGTCTGATTTCCGTTGAGACTTTTGAGAGGCTTTCGGGGTACCTGAAGGAGCATTCGTTTTCGCAGAAGGAGAAGGATGCAAAGGAGCTTTTGAGGGTTGTTGGGGAAATGCTTAAAAGAAATAATACTTTAACAGAATTCAACTGAAACATCAGGTTTCTCTTTTAAAAATTTGTATATAATCTTCGCAATATTTTTTGATGTTATCAACGGATTAGATTCGCTTAATTCCTCAGGCTCGGATAAATTAAAATTTAGTAATTTTTCAAGATGTTCCAATACTATTATATATCCATAAGAACTCCCGAAAAAATAGTCATTATATTCAAATGGTTCATCGAATAATATTGGAAGTAATATAGTATCACAATCTCCTGTTCTAAGGATATGATTGACGTATGGAATCTTAACTGGTTTTATATTGAGATTTTCCTTGAAGTAATTGACTGCCCAGATATCATATTCATCCATATAATCTGAATCTATCTCCATAGACTCACCAGTTAAAATCTGCAGGCATGTTCTAAAAATATTGTAAGAACCATAACTACCTATTCGTGGATATTCATCATCCCCATCATAAGGAAATTTTCCAGAATAATAACCTTCGATATTTTGGCTAATAAGATCAACTAAGATCTGACGTTCCTTTTTTGGAATTGTCTGAATTATCCAGTCTGAAAAATCAACTCTTCTAATATTTAATCCCATTATTCTAACCCCAATATTGTTTTAGACAATATTAATACATGAATTCGATCAACAAATCTACGGAATTTTTGTTCATCAAATTCAATGCCTTTTTTCTTAAATTGTTCAATGGTGTAACTTTGAGAGTCCTTAAAAAATTGATGCAACTTTGTTGGAGGAATATTACTAATAAAACAGAATTGGGCTGCATCAGCTTGATCACTTTTTGCACTTGAAAATGCATTATATGAATTTAGCAAAAATCCATGAAAATCAGTATTTATGCTACCCGAAAGTTCATCACGATACTTACATTCTATGTACAGGATTTTTTTGGCTTCTTCATTTTTTTTAAGGCACATAGAAATATCATACCCCATTTCCCCAATGCAGGTTGCATAATTAGACACATCATATGCATCTCCAAATACATCAGATTCATATCCTAAAAATGGGCGCCCATATAACCATTTTTTTACTTTTTTCTGGTAATTTTTTCCTTTTTCGTGGGATCTCTCTCTCATAAACATCAGATAGTAAAATTTTTTGTTGGTGATCTTTGGGCTTTATTTCTTTGTATTAGAGACATATAATATAAATTCAACTTAATATGATTATGATAATTCTCCTCAATCAATATAACTTATACCAAAATTCCAATATATATTCTACTATCACTTTTTTGATTAATTATATAAATATTACAAAATTTAGTAAAAAAATAATTTTTAAAAGTCTAAAAATTTAAGTTTATCACTTTACCCCAATTCATCAGATAATTCTAAAATAGAATTTGATAATTTTAGAGATTTAGAAATACTATCTTTAAAATATCCTCATTGTGGATATTTTAGAAGCATAAATCATTCAAAATAAAATAAAACTTAATTTACTATATGGCACAAACCATTTCCTATTTTGTCTCTTATATTCAACTAATAATATGGGGAATGATAAGTGGATATGGAAATAACGGATAAATCAAAAGAACAGAAAGTTAATGAACTTGAAAAATGGTGCAAAGAAACTATCCACATGTTCAGGAAGGAATATGATTCTCTTGATCCTCTAGAACAATCCTGTATACAAAAATCTCTTTCTTTATTAGCTCCCTGCCAGATAGAAATTTTTTGGGTATCTAATCCCACCGAATTTCAACTTGTTGTGATATTTCATGATCCGGAAAGGAAAGATCAGGAAGTAATAATTAACGGGCCTTATCAGGGTTATGAGCTTGAATCCGAGGTTATCAAGATCATGGATGAACCCAGATGGAAAAGAAAAGCCAGATACAAAAAATCAGAAAACGATTCTTTCTTTATCGAACTGGACTTTGATGCAGGAAATCAGGAAAACAAATATTCAGATCTTTTTGTGAACCCCTTTTATGATTTATTGAACAAGCTCAGAAACAGTTCAACAATTCAATATAAAAAAAGGCCAATACAGTGGATCAATTTTTGGAAATGAGGATTGGTACAGTATAATAAATGGAAATCTTGCATCATTAAACAAACCAAAATTACTTCTTTTAGACTCAATTGAATCGGCCAGACAAGAGGCTATTCGGAGAAGAAACATAGAGAAAAATGGAGAAACTTTACCGGTTCATGAGATAAAAAACAAAGGATTTACCCGTTTCGCAGGGGCATATTATTATCCGGGATTATACATAGGTGACTCATTTGAACAATCCTTTGAAGAGAAATTATATGGGCCAAATACCTGGAAATATCCTATGTATGAGCATGAATTTTCTTTTGGGAGAAAAAAAGGTTATTTTGATAAATACGGCCTTGTAATCCTACAATGCACTTCAGAAGCGGAGACAATAAAAAAATTAAACCTTATTTTCGCAATATCTCTTATTAAAGGATTTCCTGTGCTTTCAGTTAGGAATACAGAAATAATTCATTCAAAAATATATGAAGATCGTGAAGTTCTTGGTCAGCCCTTGGGAGGACTAAAGTGGCATATTTCACATACGAAACGCTTCACACCCACAAATTTTCAGGGACAAAGAAAAAAAGGAATTTCTTTAGAAAAGATGTACGAAATTATTCAGGATTTTGAAAAGGCTCTTGATAATCAAAATCTTTCAAATTCTCTGTTATCACTTATTGAGAGTTACACACATTTGCACAATAAAGAATATTCTCAATCCTATCTATATAGCTGGTTGATTGTCGAACAGTATATAAAAAATAGATTTGAGGAAATCATAAATCAGAAAAATATGTCAACTGAGCGAAAAGGAAAATTTAAAGATCCTGACAGGTGGTCAAGCGATATCAAAATCGAATTTTTAAATCTTTATGGAAGTATTTCTGATGAGGAATATGAAAAGTTAAGTAAGTGCAACAAAAAAAGAAACAAATTTGTTCATAATGGTTTGCAAATAAATAAAGAATTAGCCGAATCTCTATATGATTTAAGTTTTAAGATTTTAGAGACGGAATTAATCAAAAAAGAAGAAAAAATCAACTAATATATCTTTCCAAATTCATCCCATCTATAATTTATCCTCCATTTCAACCCAAAAACCTACATATCCAACAACCCTAAAAATTAATCACAATGTATCTCTTCTTCGATGTCGAAACAAACGGGTTCCCAAGACGCAGCCGTGATCCGTTAAACAATGAGGTGATCCAGCCAAGAGTTGTTCAGATTGCCTTCTCACGATATTCAAAGCACGGGGAGGAGATGAGCTCTTATAATGAAATCGTGTATCCAGAGGATTTTGATATTCCCTGGCAGACTGTGAGAGTTCACGGAATCACAAAAGAAAGAGCACTCCGGGAAGGACTGCCCGGCAGCGAAGTGTTTAGTGCGTTTAATGCCGAAGCCAAAAAATCAGAATGTCTGGTTGCCCATAACTTTGCATTTGATTATCCGGTTGTAACAGCCGAGTTAAACCGTTATGGCCTGAAAAATGAAATCCGGGATAAAGAGCCAATATGCACAATGAAACCAAAATCTGTCAAGGATTTTTGTGCACTCCCGAAAAGCAACGGCGGGTATAAACAGCCGAAACTTATTGAACTGCATCAAAAGTTATTCGGCGAATCATTTGCCGGTGCCCATGATGCAAATGCCGACGTCAAAGCATGTGCACGCTGCTTTTTTGAACTAAAAGAGAGAGGAATTCTATAATTTTGTTTAATTTTTAACAAAATTACAGTTCACTATTCAGCCTGCAGTTTTATCGTGTTTGCAAAGGAGGTTTCGGCCTCTCTACCTAAAACTGATCAACATCCAGATAGCCGTTTTTAACAGAAGCGTACCACAACTCCAGAAACTCCGGCGGGAACGCATCCAGCGTTTGCATTATATTATAGGCAAAATCGACAAAACCCAGCGGGTTTGCCGTGATGATTCCACCATCGCTTACACTTGGCGCCTGCAAATACAGGTGTCTGCCCTGATAACCAGGGGCATGCTGTTTGAGCCACTCAGGGCCGCAGCTGGTGTGCCGGACAGTATCGAGAAATCCATGGTTTGCAAGAAATAATGTAGCCCCGCATATTGCTGCCACTGGGATATTATTCAGGATGCAGTCTTGGATGAGCGGAACCAGCCGGGCAGGATCATCGTGTTCGTATTGCGATGACCCGGGAAGAATGACCATCGCCGCTTCGCTGAGATCGACGCTATCAACATCTTTATCGGGAAGGATAGTTATTCCTCCGGAAGTAGTAACCGGCTCTTTGGTAAGCCCGAATGTGATGATATTGTAGCCTCTTTTTTTCGGTATATCGGTATTGAGATTTGATATCATCGCTATAGCAAGTGACGGTTCCCAGTCAGCAAGATTCGGGCATACATACAGGTATACATTTTTGTCCATTTCATCACCCTTTTGATATAGATAATATACGAATGTTCGAATTAAAAATATATGGAAACCGGGGAAACAAGATTCGGAACGGAAAAATGCATAATAACTAAAAAATCATTTTAATTTTTGCGAAAAATATTATCAAATGATATAGTTTATCGATAAGAAAAATCCAAATATTATCATGAAAATAACGTCAGTTTCATTAATCTCAATGCTTATTCTCGGCCTGTTTCTCATAACCGCCGGCTGCACACAGAGCCAGCCGGAAGTGGCCGCTTCAACGCCGCAGGTTACAGATATTGTCGGCGTCTGGACAGGAACAACGACCGGATACACCACAACCGCAGGATTCCGCGAAAGTAATACAACCTACACCATCACTGCACAAAAAGGACCTGCCTTTTTCGGTTCCAAGGTTTATACACGCTGGGATAATAACGAGTATTCCGAAAATCTGTCTGGCGTCATCTCCACTGCAGGGGAGATCTTCATTGTCGAAAACGATGATGGCTACACATTCGGCGAATTCATCAACCAAAATGAGATTGAACTCCGGCACCTTCAGGACGGTAACAATTCAATGGCCTTCATTGTCCGTCTTAACCGCGAAGAGAACTGATCTTCACCCCTCTTTTTTATAGCACAGCAAAGGATGCTCATTTGGGTGACTTAAACCCAGGGAATTCAGCAGGGAACTGGCAGCGTGCTGCTCATCGGTATCCTGAATTTATTGTAAGAATCGATAAATGCCACCCTGTATATCAGGATTCTGAATATATCAAAATGCCCGGATATTTTCTAATGTTCCGGTCACATTCAGCCTGATTACAACCACCACCCAATCCCTTTATACGAAAACCTCCCCATAAAAGAATTACAGATGACCGGCCCGGATATTGATGAATTTTTTAAAAGTGAGGAAATTCTGCTTTTCGGCGAGGTTGGTATCGAAGATATTCAAAATCCCGACCGGGAATATGCAGAGGAATTTCTCCGGGGGGCCGGCAGTGTCATTGTGTTTGCAAAGGAAGTTCCGGCTTCTCTCTATGATCTGCCGCCAAAAGAAAAGACCAAAAGGATGCTTTTAATAGCCGAATCTCTCGACAGGACAGCAAAAAGGCTGTCTTCCCTCCTTAACAAGAGCGGCATCGCTGCAAAACCAATTCCGCTCTACCTGCCACTTACCATCACAGACGGAAAAGTCAGGGGGCTTATCCGGCTAAAACAGATCGCAGAAACGGCAGGCCTTGGTGAGAGAGGAAAAAGCTCACTTTTAATAACAAAACCATACGGACCGGGGGTGTTTTTAAGCGGCGTTGTTACCGGCCGCCATATTCCCAAATACCGTCATATACCAGAAGAACCCGCAGGGCCTGTTGAAACACTCTGCACCGGCTGCGGGCTATGCATCAAAAACTGCCCGGGAAAAGTCTTTGGTCCCGACGGGGTGGATGCATTCAGTTGTGTCACAATCCGCCGCTTTGTTCCTCCCGTGTTTGTTCCGCCTGCAAAATGGGTTCTAAAACGCCGTCTGCTTCTAAGGTTAGCCGCCCCCGTCGCACCTTCTTTTGCCCGATTTGCAACGATGCCGTGCAGCAGGTGTGTGACAGTGTGTCCCCGGTTTTTAAAAAAGTCTGAAAGATAAAACAAAACGGCTGAGGAAAAGCAGAGAGGAAAATAATGAAAACACCATTGGAACAGGCAGAAGAATGGGTTAAAAAAGGGAATGCCCATGACCTCCTCTCACAATTAAAAGAGGCTCTTGCGGCATACAAAAGGGCTATTGAGATTGATCCGGGTGACACCGATGCAGAGGAAAGAATGAAAACAATGCTTTTTATTGTTTGCCAGAAGAAGAGAAAAACATGAAACCCTCAATCATTTTTTATTCATACACCGGGATCACCTGTGGTATAGCAGAGAAGATACAGGACGAAACAGGGGGCGAACTTGTCGAAGTTAAAACCAAAGAGCCCTATTCAAAGATAACAGCATACACACTCGGATGCTTCCGGGCAAGAAGAGGAGAGTGCGACAAAATTGAACAGGAATCAATTGATGTATCCGACTCGGACATTCTCGTTATCGGCACTCCGGTCTGGGCGTTTCGGGCAACGCCTGCGATAAATGCGGCTGTTGAAGCACTAAAGGGATGTGATGGAAAAACCGCCGTTTTGTTCGCCACCTGCGGAGGACAGGCAGGAGATACCCTGCCGGAACTCACAAAAGCTCTTACTGCAAAAGGGGTCAGGGTCAAAGGGGAGTTTCTCTTCGACAGAAATGACGTCAGGGACCAGGGCAGGATCAACGCCCTGATTGCCGCAGTCAAAACTGCCGGTGATTCAAAATGAAATCTGATCTATAACAAAACCTCAGATTCACCCCTCCCTCCGGTCCCGGCGTCACATACCGGGGGTAAAATACATTCACACCACCCTTGACAGTGTGCCTGTTTCCAGATTATAGTACAGACCATGCACCTCTATTCTCCCCTCGTCAACAGCCTGCCGGACTGAAGGGTAACTCATCAGGTGCTCAACCTGGAGCCTGACATTTTCAAGCTCTATCTCGCGGGTACGCTCCTTTTGATCCTCGGGAGTAACCGCCTTTGGCATCCTGGCATCGACCCGGGCCTTTGCCTCACGGGCATCATTGAGCCAGAGCGTGATGTAAGGGTCCTGAAGATCCTTATCCAGCGCCTTTACAGCACCGCAGTTGGAATGGCCTGCGACAATTATCTCTTTCACTTCAAGGTGATTTATCGAGTATTCAAGAACAGCGGAAAGACTCCAGTCATGGGCAGGCACAATATTCCCGACATTCCTTGTTACAAACAGTTCACCCGGCGGTGCACTGGTAATCCGTTCCGGAGCGGCCCGCGAATCGGAACACCCTATCCAGAGGACACCCGGACTCTGTGCCAGGGCGAGTTCCCGGTATCGCACCGGATTTTCTTTGAACTCATTCTCCCTGAAAGCCACGTTTCCCTCGAGTAGCTGGTCCACGAGCGGCCTGTCTGTTCCTTTGCCGGTGGCAGAACCGGTTTTGGTATCTTCAGTTACATTCGTTCGCATAACTCCCTACGGGATACTGAAAATGCATAATACTTTGGATCACAAAAAACGGTTCACCGCAGAAACAGACTCCCGCTCTTTTTCATATCCGGGCGGCATTTCATCTCAGGAACGGCCGTATCAGAGTCTGGTTACTTAATCGTACGTCTTTATAACTCTTAAGACAGAAATTAGAAGATTACTGATTTTCCATGCAGAGCAGTGATTACAAAATTTGTCATTACAGTTTTTCGTGTATAATTGTCCTGACCGTCATCTTTCTCATGACAGCCGGATGCCTTCAGAACACAAGGCAGGATGAATCCACAGATGTTTTCGTTCCCGGCCCGGACAGTCCCATACAGACACATTACTCATATGGTGAAATAACACAACTGAGGGAAAGTGCAGAACAGACTGCCAATGCCTCTTTAAATGCGATTACAGACATTGCTCCTGAAAAACGGAACTTTGAAAATACTGTCATTGCATTTGACAGTATAATGAATGACTATTCCGATTCAGTCATACCGCTTATCGCGATGGGAAATGTCTACCCTGATGCAAAGATAGCAGAAGAAGGTATGAAATCCGCGGAATCATATTATACATTCGATGCTGACGTTTACACCCGCCGCGACCTGTACAATGCACTTAAGAGTGTTAATCCCAGGAATCCTCAGGAATCACGCCTTTATGATGTGATTATAAGAGAATTTGAGCATAACGGGTTAAACCTTCCTGATGAGCGTCTCTTAAAGGTTCGTGAGATGAAACAGGAGCTGAGTGCTCTTGAATCACAGTTTTCAGCCAATCTGAACAACGATAACACAACAATTCAATTCTCACCTGATGATTTGAGGGGTGTGCCTGAGTCCTCCCTTAATTCCTTCTCAAAGACTCCAAAAAGTGATTACATTGTTACAATGAAATCCCCCGATTATAATGCCATAATGAAGTATGCCGAAAACAGCGAAACAAGGAGGAGGATGTATGAGGCAAAATTCAACATACAGGGTGAGGCAAACACGGCTCTTCTTGAGGAAGCAATTGTCCTGAGGGAAAAAATTGCAAAGGAGCTTGGATATCCGACATGGGCTGACTATAAGATTGACAAAAGGATGGCAGTAAACTCCTCAAATGTCATGGAATTTTTAACATCCTTAAAAGAGCCTTTAAAGGAGAAGACCAAAGATGAGACAGACGCTCTTTTGTTGATTAAACAAAGAACTGATGCGTCTGCAACAGAAGTCCGCCCCTGGGATATTTCCTATCTTGAGATGATAAACAAAAAAGAGCTCTACGGCTATGATGAAGAAGAGCTAAAGGAATACCTCCCCCTTGACAGTGTTCTTAACGGAATCTTCAATATCTGCGGCAGCCTGTTTGGAGTAGATTTTACTGAAGTTGAGGATGCACAGGTATGGCATCCCGATGTAAGACTGTATAAAGTTGAAGATCAGACAGACGGTGCAACAATCGGATACCTTTATCTTGATCTGTATCCGCGTGAAGGAAAATACGGTCATTTCTGTGCATCCCGGCTTATCACCGGAAGAATGGTAAATGGCACATATAATACGCCTGTATGTGCTATTATCGGGAATTTTGACAAACCTGAGGGCGACAGGCCTTCTCTTCTGACAATCCCCCAAATGTATAATCTCTTCCATGAGACCGGCCATGCAATGCACTTTCTCCTGACAAAAGCCCCGTACGGTACAATGTCAGGTTTTAATGTAGAGATGGATTTTGTGGAAACACCTTCACAGGCACTTGAGGAATGGGCATGGGACCCTGAAATTTTAAAATCTGTCTCCGCCCATTACAAAAACCCTTCAGAAAAGATGCCTGACGAAATCATTGAAAAAGCAATATCTTCAAGAAATGCCGGAAACGGATATTACTATAGCCGTCTGCTGGCCCGCTCTCTTGAGGATATGTATTTCAGCAGCCTTGACAGTCCTGTAAACACAACCGCTGTCTGGTACGAAACTTATGAGGATACTACCGGACTTAAACTTCCTGATGGAATTCATGATCAGGCCTCATTTGGTCATCTTATGGGGGGATATGATGCAGGATACTACGGCTATCTCTGGTCAAAGGTCTATGCACTAAACATTGTTGATGAATTCAAAGAGAACGGGATGACAAACCGGACACTCGGGATGAAATTCAGGAATGAGATTCTCGAAAAGGGCAACATGGAGGACGGAAATGTGCTTCTTAAAAACTTCCTCGGAAGAGAGCCCGGACCAAAAGCACTGTATGAATATATCGGGATAGAAACTTCCTCATGACAAAACTCTGGAAATAACAAATAAATATAAAATTATAATTCTTTTTTTGTTCCAAAGGAAAAAATGACGCTATATATTGTTGAGAAAACAGGGACTGTATATCCAAAAAATAAGAAATTCTGTCCGGATAAATGCAGAAAAGAATCTCCAATAATTATCTGAAATAATCAACTATCAAAATTTCAATCCTGACATGACAACATCTATTTTAAATTCTCTACGCCAAACAATATCTAGATTTCAAAAGTGAGGAACACTATGAGTTCAACAGAGTCCATGAAACTTGTCTATACAGGCAAGACAAAGAACGTCTACGCACTTGATGATGGAAATTATCTGCTTAAATTCAAGGATGACTGTACAGGGGCCGACGGCGTCTTTGACCCCGGCATGAATACTGTCGGGCTTACTATGGAAGGTGCAGGTCGTGCCTGTATCAGGCTGACAAAATATTTCTTTGAAATATTAAACCAAAAGGGAATCCCCACTCATTATATCGATGCTGATGTCGACAACGTCACTATGACTGTCAGGCCTGCAAAGACTTTCGGAGCCGGCCTGGAAGTAATCTGCCGTTTCCGTGCAGTCGGGAGTTTTTACAGACGTTACGGCGATTATGTGGAAGAAGCCGCACCACTGCCCGCTTTTGTCGAGACGACATTAAAGGACGATGACCGTGAGGACCCTCCGATTACAAAGGATGCACTCGGGAATCTCGGCATTATGACCCCTAATGAATACGATAAGGTCAAAGCATTAACCCAGCAGATTGCAACCATCATGAAGGACGAACTTGCGAAGAAGAATACCGAACTCTATGACATCAAGTTTGAATTTGGCAGGATCGGAGACGAGATCGTTTTAATCGACGAGATTTCAGGAGGAAACATGCGTGCTTACCGTGACGGAGAGTATGTCATGCCGCTTGAACTCGAAAAGATGATTCTTGATAATTAAAAAAACCTTTTTTTCAGAAATATAATCGCCATTCACTTCAGTTATCTGTTATTCTGGATTTTCAGGTGGCGGAGTCCTGTACCCCTTTAGAATTTTGGGTTTATCCGGATATGTGTGATCCTTCTTATTAATTTATACTGATATTCCCTCCTTTAAGGACATAATACTCCTAAAAAATAGCGGAATGAGAATTTAAAAAAAAAGACGGCAGGGGGTGGCAGGAATACTCCCCGTTTAGTTCAGTTCTTAAAACTGTGAATCGGTGCAGGGATTCTGCCGCCACGGTTTACGAAATCCTCACAGGAAAATTTGTTTACCTGCTGAACGGGTGCATAGCCCAAAAGGCCCCCGAACTCCACAGTATCGCCGACATCCTTCCCGATCACCGGAATCAGACGGACTGCGGTAGTCTTCTGGTTTATCATTCCGATTGCGGCCTCATCAGCGATGATGCCTGAGATTGTCGTGGCAGGGGTGTTTCCGGGGATTGCTATCATATCAAGACCGACAGAACATACGCAGGTCATTGCCTCAAGTTTTTCAATTGTAAGTGCCCCGCGGTTTACGGCATCGATCATGCCCTGATCTTCACTGACCGGGATAAAGGCACCACTGAGTCCGCCAACAAAAGAACTTGCCATAACTCCGCCCTTTTTCACCTGATCATTTAAAAGTGCAAGGGCAGCGGTTGTTCCGGGAGCACCCACTGACTCAAGACCCATCTCCTCTAAAATTTCCGCAACACTGTCACCGACCGAAGGTGTAGGTGCCAAAGAGAGATCAACAATGCCAAAAGGCACACCCAGCCTCTCCGAAGCCTCCTGGGCCACAAGCTGCCCCACACGGGTTACCTTGAAAGCCGTTTTTTTGACTGTCTCGCAGAGAACCTCAAAGTTCTCACCACGTACTCCCTCAAGTGCATGCTTTACAACACCCGGACCGCTGACACCCACATTTATTACAGCATCTCCTTCAGTCACGCCATGAAAGGCTCCGGCCATGAACGGATTGTCATCAGGGGCATTGCAAAAGACAACCAGTTTTGCACATCCCAAAGAGCTGTCTTCCTTTGTTGCCTCTGCAGTTTCCTTAACAATCTCGCCCATCAGTTTTACAGCATCCATGTTGATTCCGGTTTTTGTTGAGCCGATATTTACAGAGCTGCAAACCCTCTCCGTAGAGGAGAGAGCCATCGGGATTGAACGGATGAGGTTTTCATCAGTCGGCGTCATCCCTTTTGAAACGAGTGCTGAGTAGCCCCCGAGGAAATTAACCCCCGTATCTTTGGCGGCCTTATCGAGGGTTTTTGCAATCGTTACAAAATCCTCCGGAGACCTGCATGCACGCCCTCCGACAAGTGCAATCGGGGTTACCGAGATGCGTTTGTTTACAATTGGAATACCATATTCAATCTCAATTTCCCTGCCGGTGGAAACGAGATCCTTTGCTACACGGGTGATTTTATCGTATATGTTTTGGTTTAAGGTATCAAGGTCGGAATCACAGCAGTCAAGAAGGCTGATGCCAAGAGTAATAGTCCTGACATCCAGTTTTTCCTGCTCGATCATCTTGTTTGTCTCATTTACCTCAAATGTATTAATCAT